>NZ_JBXXZI010000029.1:0-685 GCF_057369555.1 Comamonas sp. FUJ_7 | reverse complement strand
GCACCCACACCAGGCTTGGATTGGCTGTTTTTCAGCAAACGGCCACGGGCCATCCACAAGTTCGCCAAGGCAAACAGGGTATGCAATTGCTGCGTGTTCTTTCTCAAGCCTCGGTAGCGAACTTTGACGTGGCCAAACTGACGCTTGATGACTCTGAATGGGTGTTCGACCTTGGCCCGGATTTTGGACTTCACCTGCTCAAGCTGCTCTTGCATGGCCGATACCGGGTGCTGAAGGTCTAGAGCCTTGCGCTGGCTGCGCTTCATGGCGATATGCCATTGGAATTTGCGCTCAGGTTCTGGCGTCGGCATGTCGGGGCGTTTATCTGCACCTTGGTAGCCTGCATCGCCATAGCCATCAACCTCTTTTCCATGCAGCAGGCTGTTGGCTTCAACGACATCACTGACGTTGGCCGATGTGCCTCGCACTGTGTGCACCAGACTAGAATCAGCATCCACGCCAATATGGGCCTTCATGCCGAAGTACCACTGATTACCCTTCTTGGTCTGGTGCATTTCAGGATCACGAGATTTGGTGCTGTTTTTGGTTGAACTGGGCGCTGCAATCAGCGTCGCATCCACAATAGTTCCCGTGCGAAGCAGCAGCTTTTTACTCTCCAGCAAGTCCGTGACCGTCTTCAGAATTTGCTCGGCCAGTTTGTGTCTTTCCAATAGATGACGAAACC
>NZ_JBXXZI010000028.1:0-1042 GCF_057369555.1 Comamonas sp. FUJ_7 | reverse complement strand
CAGCCAAATCATCGATGCGCTCAAGCGTGCAGAGGCTGGCTTGGCAGTGCCAGAGCTGTGTCGAGAGCTTGGCATCAGCGCAGCCACGTTCTACAAGTGGCGTGCCAAATTCGGTGGCATGGATGCATCTTTGATGGCTCGTATGAAGGAGCTGGAAGAAGAGAACCGCCGTCTGCGCAAGATGTACATCGAAGAAAAGCTCAAGGCCGAGGTGGTGGCGGAGGCTCTGGCAAAAAAGTGGTGAAGCCATCTCGCAGACGCGAGATGGCAGAACATGCAGTTGCGCAGCGAGGGCTGAACATTCGCTTGGCCTGCCAAGCGTTTCGAATCAGCCAAGCCTGCTACCGGTACAAGTCTCAGCGCTGTATCGAGGACGACGAGATTGCGCAGTGGCTGCTGCGGCTGACGGATAACAACTGTAGCTGGGGCTTTGGTTTGTGCTTCCTGTATTTGCGCAACGTCAGAGGCTTCAAATGGAACCACAAGCGGGTATACCGGATTTACAGGGAACTGGAGCTCAATCTACGTATACGGCCACGCAAGCGCTTGGAGCGATCCAAGCCTGAACCACTGACAGTACCTGCCAGCAGGGATGTTGTGTGGTCGATGGACTTTATGCACGACCAGCTTGAAGATGGCCGCAGCATCCGGCTGCTCAACGTTATTGACGACTTCAACCGTGAAGCACTGGGCATTGAGGTGGACTTCTCACTGCCTTCGCAGCGCGTGATTCGGGTGTTAGAGCAAATCATGCAGTGGCGTGGCAAGCCCCAAGTCATTCGCTGTGACAACGGTCCTGAATACATCAGTGCAACGCTGCAAAACTGGGCAAGTACCAATGGTATTCGGCTGGAATATATCCAGCCTGGCAAGCCTCAGCAAAATGCCTATGTTGAGCGCTTCAATAGGACCGTTCGCTATGAATGGCTGTCGCAGTACCATTGGCGCAACCTTGATGAAGTTCGAGATTACGCCACCCAATGGATGTGGCGATACAACCATGAACGCCCAAATATGGCATTGGGCGGTATCACCCCTAAAC
>NZ_JBXXZI010000027.1:0-1549 GCF_057369555.1 Comamonas sp. FUJ_7 | reverse complement strand
TCAGGTCAATCAGGCGGTGAGCAATCTCGACCAGATGACGCAACAAAATGCGGCGCTGGTGGAGGAGTCCAGCGCTGCGGCGCTGTCCATGCAAGAGCAGGCAGAGCGCTTGGCCGAGGTGGTATCCATCTTCAGGCTGGGGCAGGAAAGCGGCTACATCAAGTCGGCTGCACCTCAGCGACCTGGAAGACAGCCTGATAGCCGTGTTGGCCCCGTTAGCCCCGCTATGGCGCCGGTCAAGAAGCCCGCTGCGATACCCGCAAAGCCAGCGGCCAGGCCGGTAGTGGTTGCCGCAGTGAGTGGCGCAGCTGCTACTGCCGCATTGAGTACAGGCAAGCTCAAGCAGCTTGCTGATGCCGATGATGGTGAGTGGGAGACTTTTTAAGCAAGGCCATTCATTGGCCATAACCTCTTCAAGCCCGCTGCTTCCTTTTGGGAGCAGCGGGCTTTTTCATGGCTAGTCTCGATCTTTGACTGCCTGAGAACCGGGAAAGTCCTGAGGAGATGCTTCATTTCCAGGATCAACATAACCTGTAACAATTATTAATATATGCCCTCAACTTCTCGGCTTGAACGCGGCTGGGATGTAGGGAGGACGTCAGGGGCCAGGAATTGACCGCCAGAGTCATGGACAAGCCAGCCCAGAGATCACGATGCGGACGTGCCTGTGTGTGGCTTCTTTTGTCTGGATTGGTTGGTTCATGAAGTTGTTTCAGTTCACCGTAGCCCAAAGGCTATGGGCTTTGGTCATGGGTTTGCTGGCAGGCATGCTGCTGGTGGTTGCTGGCAGCCTGGTTTATGCAGAGCGCGTCAACGATGGCGTGTTCTCCGCAGTCGTTGAAGCGCAGGCCGCTGCAGCTCAGGCCAAGGAATGGCGCCTTCTGACGCAGATGAGCATGGATCGCTTTACAGCGGCAGCCATGTCCACCGAAGAAAATCTGGTCGAACACCAGTACAAGGCCATGGCGGGTCTGATTGCCAGCATCAATGAATTGCGTGACAAGGTGCTGGCGCAAGTGCGCACCAATGAGGCCAAGCAGTTGATGGCCGAGGTCAATCTGCACAGGGATCAGCTCTTTACGGTGAACAAGGCCGTGGATCAAGCCCGTCGTGCACGCGACTTTGCACAATCGCTCACGCTGATTGAAGAGCAGCTCAATCCGGTTGCTGAAAAATACTATGCGGCGCTGGATGCTTATGTGCATTTGCAAGACCGCTACCAGCAGCAGGCGGTGGAGCAGGGCGCAGCCAGTCGCTCCAAAGCCTATGTGCTGATTGCTTTGGCCTGCAGCGCCATCATGCTGCTGGGTCTGGTGACGGCGGTATTCATCATGCGCTCCATCAACAAGCCTTTGGTGCAGGCCGTGGCGCTGGCCGATGCCATTGCCGAGGGAGACCTGAGCACGCGTACCGAGCATCGTCAGAATGACGAGCTGGGGCATCTGCACCGATCTCTGAACACCATGGCAGAGCGCCTGCGCACCGTGGTTGGTCAGGTGCGCTCGGGCGTGGAATCGGTGTCTTCGGCCTCCGGCCAGATCGCCACAGA
>NZ_JBXXZI010000026.1:0-2287 GCF_057369555.1 Comamonas sp. FUJ_7 | reverse complement strand
GCCCCGGAACGGTTCCAAGCGTTCGCGGGGCTTTTCTTTTTCAAGATGCCGAGATGGGTTGCGCTTCGTTCTTCAGCGCATAAAACATGATAGCGCCCTTGTTCACAAAGGCGCCAACGGGAATACGTACCTTCTGGCCGACCAGCTTCTTGAAAGCCTCAGTGTGAACCTTCAGCGTCACCATTTCCAGACGCTTTTCTCCACTCTCCAAAATGTTTTCAGCCAGGATCTGCGCACGCAGGGTTGCAGGGCGTTGTTCGCCCGTTTCCCGGTCTGTCGTGGCTGGCTGGGTGTAGACGTTCTGCACCAGTCCGTTGAGTGTGAGCATTGCCATTATTCGGTCTCCTCTACGTCAGAAGGCCATGCCTTGAACTCGGTCAGCGTGTCGCGTGCCTTGTCCAAGAAATCAATCAGGGCCATGGTGATGATTTCCCGCTTGTTCAGGTCGAGCATGTTCCCGACCGTTTCCATTTCCTTCGCCAACTGGATAGGAACGCGGGCACACACGTTCTTGGTGATTTCGTCCGCGCCTTCGGGGTTTTGCTCCAAAAGTTGATCAACAAAATCGCCGTGACCGGTGCCGGTCATGGTTTGCTTCCAAGCAAGAGTTTTCAAAATCAGAGTTTCACGGGTGTTCATGAGTTCCTTCGTTTGATTAATGACGTTTCAAGTGAAACTTCATGATATCAGTGTCATTTAGGTTTTGAAAGCCTCTGAACAGCCGTTTGTCTTCCAGACGCGCAGGAAACGCCTCGGGTAGGCATGAAAAAGGCCCCGCGAATGGGGGCCTTGGTGTGCGAGAGGTGCCGCGATTGCTGCGCCTTGTGGGTTGGGTACTGCCTGCGGGAAGGTTGACATCAGGGGCCATGCCCCCGATACCCCCAAACAGCCGCAAGGTGTACTCACTAGACTTTGCTTTGCAAAATCGTTCGCGCTACGCGGTTTCAAGCCCTAGGTCATTCTTTCCAATATGAGTTTTCGAGCCTGGGCAACCATAGATTGAGCTTCGTCACCCTCATAAACAACATCTCGGCAACCTGAAATAAATTCCAAAAATTTCTGAACACCCGACCAGCCAGCCAAAGCAGCTATCTCCAACAAGGTTCCACGAGCCTTGACCTTCAGCACATCGCGCCACTCATAGGTTTGAATCAGCCCCAGAAGCTCTGCACTGTCCTCGATCTCTGCAGCCAGCTCCTGATCGTCTTTTTCTGCCTGGTTGAAACGGGCCTTCAGACCGTTTGACCAGGACAACTGCCGCTTACCTTTGAAGCACCGGGCGAACTCAGCAAACAGCGCAGCAGCCTGCTTGTCGTTCTTGTCGGCCAGCACCGCCCGCAGCAGGTCGAACGGGGTTTCCCCCCCAGCCTTGCCCTTCTTGATGTGGGCCTTGGTCATTTCATCCTCTAGGCCCCACTTGCTGACGTAGTTGCTGGCCTGCTGGCCGTCTCGAAGGTCAATGCCGTGGGCAAAGCTCGGGGAGCCAAGCCCCGCCTTCTGGCAGTAGGCGTCCCACCGCAGATAGAGCCGTGTTTTCCAGTCCATCAGTTGTGCCTGGTCAGCTTTGACCAGGACGAACTGGAGAAAGTGGAAATGGGGGTGCCAACCGTTGTTTGTGCCCTTGCGGCCGTGGGTTCCTTCCCATGCCCTGATCTGGCCCTGATGGCCCATTTCCTTGAAAACCTTCTTCACCGTCTTGTCACGCAGGAAAGCTTGCAACGCCTTCGACTGACGGGCCAGGAGGTCGTCTAGCGCGTCGAAACGGGTGTGGGGTGTGGTGAGGGTCAGAAGGTGGACTTCGCCGCCCTGGGCGCGATGCTGGGCCATTGCGTCCTGTATTTCCAGCCGCCGACGCTCTGCGATCTTGGCCGCGCACACCGGACATGTCCAAACACTGCCGCAGGTCTGCAAACCACCATAGCTGGCCGTCTGATGCTGCTTGGACTTCCAAACTTCAATGGCTTTTCCATAGGCTCTGATTCGCAGGCACTTGGCAGTGCGTGAATCCGGCAATATGTCTCGGGCCACAGACTGGAGCGCGAAGCGTTCCACCCGTCGCGCCATGGCTAAACCGTCCGGGGCTCGTAATTTCGCATTAATACCAAGGGCCCCTGCTTCCACCCCGGCGCGACGCTCCCCCGGCAAGCGGGGCCCCCTCGCGGCGGGGGTGGCGCATGGGCCTGTTGTGTTCTGGGAAATTGCGCTGATCCGCGCGGAATTCTGGCGTGTTCGTGATACGCTTTGCATGTCGGTTGTGTTGTCTATCAATGCGTCAGAAACCGGCCTC
>NZ_JBXXZI010000025.1:0-2476 GCF_057369555.1 Comamonas sp. FUJ_7 | reverse complement strand
GGGTATTCGGAAAAGGCTGTTGATTCGGTGTTGTAGGTCAGCATCTACATTTCAATTTTGATTTCGTAGATTGCTGTTGACAGCCTGCATTCTTGGCGTTAGAGTTCATGTCAGGTGCTGAACACACCTTGTCAGGCGGAAGCCGCTCCCGAAAGTCAAAGCGGCTTTTTCACGTCCATAGGTTTTGCGTTGCCCCGTGATGCGGGACAATAGCGGTCTATGGCCGGGTAGCGCGCAGCTATACAAGACCCTTCGGGGGAAATCTGCGGGCGGTCCTGACACCGTGTTCAAGTACCCGGCCGCCTCTCTGAACAAGGGGCGAAATTGAACGAATGTCAGGAGGCCATCATGGCTAGTCAAAATCTTCTCTCTGTGGGTGCCACTTCCAGCGACACCCCTCACCAGACCTTCAACTTCGACCACCTGCCAGTGCGCACCGTCAACCGCGACGGTGAAATCTGGTTCATCGCAGCGGATGTTTGCGCTGCGCTTGAGATCGTCAGCTCTCGGCAAGCAGTTGGCCGCCTCGATGATGACGAGAAGGGTGTATGCACTGTATCCACCCCCGGCGGTCGGCAGGAAATCATGATCGTCAGCGAGTCCGGCCTATACAGCCTGATCCTGACCAGCCGCAAGGAAGAGGCCAAGCGCTTCAAGCGCTGGATCACTCACGAAGTTTTGCCAGCCATTCGCAAGACTGGCGGGTACGGCAACCAAGACCCTGAGCGCCTCAAGCTGGCGTTTGCTCTTGCCTCCGAAGTGGCTGACCAGGCCGCCCGCACGGTTTTTGAAGCGGTGATGGCGGGTGACGATGGGTGGAAGCACGACCGCTGGATGTTCTCCCTGACCTACGACCGCGACAACAAGCCAACGGTGCCTTGGGCTAAAGCCATTGACCGAGAAGCCATGGTGGTGTCACTGGCTGAATTGCCTCGCCGCCTGCTGGAGCCGAACGGCATGCTGCCCAGCAACAAAGAACTGGCCGAACTGGCTGCGGCGTGCAATCAACGCCTTGCGCAGCGCATGGCGTATGAGGCCAGCAAGGCTTCTGGAACCGGAGTAATGAAGCCTTGACAACCCTGCCCGACAACATCCTGCACCCTCTCAAGGCCAAGATCGTGGGATTCCACGAGGAAGAGAACGAGTACAGCTTCCAAGTGGAATACCCTGATCCGGTCATCTGCCCGAACTGCGCGGTTTACGGCGAGGTGGTGCGCTTTGGCAAGAAGGAGATGAAGTTGCGCGACCTGCCGCTGCATGGACGCTGGGTCACGCTCTGGTTAATCCGGCGCCGCTTCCTCTGCCGGGCCTGCAATGGCACGTTCAGCCCGGCCTTGCCGGAGATGGCCGAGGGCCACCGAATGACCAAACGGCTGTCCGACTACATCATCAAGGCCGCTGTGGGTCGCACCAATAGCGACGTGGGCCGCGAGGTTGGCGTGGATGAAGCGATCATCCGCAAGCTGTTCCGTGACCATGCCGAGGCGCAGAAAGGCCGCTACAAGCCTTCTGCGCCCCGTGTGCTGGGCATTGATGAGCTGTACCTGCAACGCACCTACCGCTGCGTGCTGACCAATATCGAAGAGGAAACCATCATCGACCTGTTGGAGTCGCGCACGAAGCCGCAGGTCACGGCCTACCTGTCACGCCTCAAAGACCGCAAAGACATTGAGATTGTGTGCATGGACATGTGGAACCCCTACCGCGAGGTGGCGAAGGCATTGATGCCTGATGCCGCCATCGTGGTGGACAAGTTCCACATCCAGCGCATGGCCAATGAGGCCATGGAGAAGATCAGGAAGGGCATCAAGGCCGGACTGTCACAGCACCGGCGCCGGGCACTCAAGGGCGACCGAAAGCTGATGCTGATGCGTGAGCATGACCTCAACCCCATGAACCGCATGGTGGTCGATACGTGGCTCAACCAGTTCCCAGAACTCGGTGCCGCCTACCGTCTCAAGGAAGAGTTCCTGAACATCTGGAATCTGGAAAACGAGTCTGACGCCAAGGAAGAGTACCGGCGCTGGCATTCCAGCCTGACCCCGGAGGAGCGCCCCCAGTGGGCGCCGCTGACCACGGCAATGAGCAACTGGGAGGCGGAGATCTTCGCCTACTTCGGTGACGGAAAGCGCAATACCAATGCCTTCACCGAGTCGATGAACCGGCAAATGAAAGACCTGAACAGGGCCGCACGGAGCATGTCGTTCGAGATGTTCCGGGCCAAGATGCTGTTCTCGGTCGAGCACAGAATGAAGCGCAAGGAAAAGCCTCGCCGGGAATCGCCCTTCACAATGGGCTATGGCGTCCCTACGGACGCTGACCTTGCACGAGCGGCACCCGCCATGGTGGACATGGGGGTGCCTATAGGGAAGCTCTTGGAGCGCTTCTTGGAGCCTCCCATCAACATCACTACACCGCCTTCGGAAGCCGGTTAGAAGTTCCCTTCATCAACCGGCTATTCCGAATACCCAAAAAA
>NZ_JBXXZI010000024.1:0-3397 GCF_057369555.1 Comamonas sp. FUJ_7 | reverse complement strand
TTTCGAGAGCTTGCAGCATGCCAGCCGTGTCATCAGCGACTGGATCAGCTTCTATAACCATCAGCGTCCCCACCAGGCGCTGAAGATGAAAACTCCCGCTGTGGCATTTGCATTAGCGGCCTGACCTGTGCAGAAACCGCTGGGTCAATACATGGCCGCTGCTCTGCACGGGTAGTCCTGCCCGAGTCAGTCCGCCAAAGCGCGGTATACGGCTGAATAGGTGAGGCAAACCGGGTTGCCAAGAAAAGAAAAGCCCACTGCGCAAGCAGCGCCAGCTCCTGAGCGACATCAGGACGCAAACCAAAGCCTTGCTTGCAGGGCTTCGGTTTGAGTAAAGTGAATCCATGACACGCATTAACGCCACCGAAATCTGGCAGCGACACGGCTACAGAGTCGAGCGCATTGAGCAAGCCATGGGCGCGCCCCAGCGCAATGTCTATGGACCTGACGGCGTGCTGCTGATCGAGGATGCGGAGTAAACCTAGGAGACTGAAGCACTGCGTGACCGCGGCATCACTGACTGATCGCGATTGCCGATATGCGATATGGCTGACGTGTATTTTTCAAGGGCACCGTTTAAGGTCTTTAAAAAGAGTACCGTGGGTCAAGGCAGTCAATCTCGACCAGCCACCTTAGACCGGAGATCTATTTGTCAGGTAACCCTATCCCCATTTCAACACCATCTTTTTGGGATACCTTGAAGCTGATGTTCTTTTTTACGGACGGGGTCGCAGCTCCAGAACAACAAGGCCAACCTCTTGTCCCCCTCAAGCAAAACAGGGAAGAGCAACAGCAGCAGCGAAAGCAGTAATAGCAACTCAGCGATCAGCGCCACGAGAAATACGGTTTTCTTTCACCAGCCACCCATGAGGTGGTTTTTTTGCGCCTGGATAGATTGAAATATGCGTGATTCATCAGCATGAAGCTTGTATGCGCCTTCTTCGCAGGGCTTAAGCGAAGCCATCAGGGAAGCGGCGGCGTTGGAAAAAGCCCGAAGATGTAGCGAGAGCAGGTTGGCACTAAGCGCTGAACGAAGCACTTGGAACAAGTATCAAGCCCTGCCGGACCAGATCCACAAAGCGTCATTCGCCTGGCTAAGCGAGCTCAGGGTACAAACCACTGCTTTTCTTGCAAGGCTGAGCTTACTTGAGAGCGATGGTCACCAGCGAATTCGAGTCCGCCAAAGCGAGAACTGCATGCTCCGTGTCTCCTGTGAGGAAAAGCATTTCTCCTGCGCTTAGCGTTGACTTGCAGCTTCCACTGCTTATCTCTAGTCGCCCTTCAAGACAGTGCACGGTTATGTCTCCAGGCACCTTATGTGGCGGGAGCGACTGCCCTGCCCTCAGTACCAGCCTGATGAGCTCAAGGTCGCGCGACTTAAAGATTGCGCTTGTCTTTGCGGAAGAGAGCAACCCAGCCAGCGGTCGCACATTGATCACTTCGCATGGGGATGCATGAGGTATTGCCATAAGACCTCCATCCAAATGAGACCAGTCAAGTGTGGTCTCTGGCTAAGCCATGGGCAAGCGTGGAATCCATGAGCGCAATTCCTTTTCCCGTGATCTGCCGGCAGAAGCCAAGTCAGATGTCGCGAGAACCCACCGCGGGCAAGCAGCAGTCGCCTGCCTGAACGGGATCAGAGGCGCAAACCGGAGCCTTGTAGCAGGGCTGTGGTTTGAGCACAAATCAGAGCAAAGCAAATAACGACATTGCAGTTGATGTATCCAAATGATTCAGCACATCTCCAGCAACATCAAGGATAAGGGCGTTAGCATCCACTTACATAAAGACAATACATTGTCGGTATGTGACTACAGCTCAACACTTATTCGACGACCATCCTAAAGACAAGGCAGGTCATTCGGACTTGTCGATTTAACTTAAGGAGCTTCGTCATGAATCAGCAAACCAATCAGCAAAACGCCAACCAACAGCAGCCTGGTCAGCAGCAACAACAAAACCCCAATCAGCAGCAAGAGAACCAGCGCCCAGGACAGCAACAGCAGCAAAACAATCCTGGGCAACAGAAGCAGTCTGACCAGCAGAGCCAGCAACAGCAGTAAAACCTAAATCGCAAGCAGACTGATCAGCACTAACTGGTCAGTCCCAGTGATATCTGCTGTCACTCCTGCCCTGCCCTAAGAGATGCCAGGGCAGGCATTCAAGGAGCTGTCATGAAATCCAGCGATTCCAACGCAGCAAAGCATTCGCAGCCTAAGAATGCAACTAAGGCACCCGGCGAAGGGGTTGCCTCTGAGCCAACCATCATTGCTGAGCAGCAACACAAGAACAATAAAGGGCCACACTCGGTTAAAGCCGATAAGGCCTCTAAAGCGTCAGCTGCTGAGCGCAAATAAGGGAGCAGAGATGATCAAAGCGACCTCCCCCCAACCCTCATATCCTGAGGACGAAGAGATGGACCCGGTTGGAGAACCGTATCCCAATCAGGAGCCATTGAAACCAGGTACGGACCAAGAGCCAGATCCACCAAAAGTGCCGCACAATGACCCTGAGATTCCTCAAGATCCGGAGTCTGAACGAGTGGTTCAACCAGAACCATTGGATCACTGAGCTCACCAAATGAATCAATGCTTTAGCCATCTTCGGATGGCTTTTTTTATGTCTGGAGAATCTGAAATGTGAGCGATTCGCCAGCATGCGGCATGCATGTGCCCTCTCCCGCAGGGCTATAGCGGGGCCATCCGGCGTGACCACTCTAGCGGGTACGTTTGATCTCTGGAGTTAGCCAGAGCAAGCGGTGATGAGGATCTTCAGCGCGGCCTCCGCGTTGTTGGCAAACAGTGGTCACACCAGATGGCGCAGCAATCTTTCCTTAAATCCAAGTGCGCATAGCTTGGCCCTCAAGCGGCTGCGCCATCTACCCTTTTCAGCCGAGCCTAGGAGTTATCTCCTCCCTCCCTCTCACCTTCTTCCCCAGGCATGACCCGAAAGGTCAACGGCTCTTTATTCAAGCCCGCAGCAATCGCTCGCGGGCTTTTTCTTTGTCCAACGGAGACAGCCATGCACCCCGCGACCCAAAACCACCCTGTCGATGACGACCTTGTGCAGCGCCTGCGCGAGCAAGGAGGCCTGTGAAATGAGCAGCCACTCGCAAACCGGCAACGGCACCGCCCTGCTGATCGCTCTTCAGTGGGCACTGACAGCCTTCGGCCTTTTCTGCCTGGTAGTCGCGGCCGTGATCATCGCTCTCACGCCAGATGCGTGGCCAATGTGAGCAGCCTTCATTCAAATTTGATAGCTGCTAGCGCTTTCAGATCAAGCATTAGGGAACCTCTGCAAAACTCGGTTTCAAGCGTGATAGTGCTTGAACGAGTGTGATGTTTGCTTGCCTGTGACACTCAAGATGCCCGCGTTTCGCGGGCATCTTGCTTTTTAC
>NZ_JBXXZI010000023.1:0-3742 GCF_057369555.1 Comamonas sp. FUJ_7 | reverse complement strand
CTGTCAGGCCATTTTTACGGGGAAAGATCTCGCTTAGCTAGCTGTTCAAAAAACCGGAGCCACTTCTGCTATCTCCTTTCATTGCATGAGCGTAGACCGCTCAGTGTGCTTTGATGAAGTCAATGAGTACACGGTTGAACTCTTTGGCATGCGAGAGGTTGCATCCATGTGGCCCATTCCTGATGACATGTATTTCACTGCCTTGCACCATCTGATGTGTACGTAAGCCGCTGACCTCCATTGGGACAATTCGGTCACTGTCGCCGTGAATGATCAACGTAGGCACATCAATTTTTTGAAGGTCCTCCCGGAAGTCGGTTTTTGAAAATGAGCCGATGCATGCATGTGTCGCCTTTGGAGATGCAAAAGCAGCGATGGTTTTGGCGTATTCGCGCTGGGCCTCGCTAACCAAGAGGGTTCCTTCCGCATTTGAGAAGAATTTATGCGTGAATTCATCGAGAAATTGCATGCGGTCCTCCAGGACTGCTAGCTCCTTCTTCAACACGTCCTCTTCAGTCACAGCACCGTCTAGATTCGAGGCCTCTTGGAGCAAGAACGGTGGAACAGCGGCAGCAAACACTGCACATCGAATAAAAGCGGTTCCATAAGCGCCGATGTACCGAGCAACCTCTCCTCCTCCCATTGAGAAACCAACCAAGGAAACACTCTTCAGCTCGAGTTCAGTGATCAACTCGTTGAGGTCTCGGGCCAGCGAGTCATAGTCATAACCGCTCCATGGTTGAGACGACGCTCCAAAACCTCGCCTGTCGTATGTGATGACTCTAAATCCAGCATCAACCAAGTCGGCGACCTGGGGCTCCCATGTGCGCCCACTCAGCGGCCAACCATGAATAAGAACTACGGGTGCACCTTCTCCAAAGTCTTGGTAATGCAGCTTCACTGGTTTGGATTGGGACTGGGAAATATCAATGTATGGCATTGGCTCTCCTTAGCTGGTTGGGTAATGAGAAGGTATGACAGAACCACTAAGTCGTTCTTCGGCTGCCGATGGGGCGCCCATCCTTCGCTCTGGCATCGGTGTCAACCAAGCCTTTTTTGAGGTCGTCATGGGCTAGTTCCATCTCAGGATGCACATTCCCGCTTGTTGAATGCAATGACTGATCGCGCTCATGAGGAAGCATGGACTCGCTGCCATGGGCCGCTGCATCCCCTTTTTTCGCGAGGTTTACCTTGGCTTCGTCAGGGCTGGCTACTTTCAACTGATCTTTAGGCTTCATATGAACCTCCTTTGAAAGATCAGTCTCATGCACACAGAAAAGCTACCGTGTAGGCCATCCAAGAGGATATGTTTCCAACTGTTAGTGCAATGCCAAGATGTTTACTGAACTTTCATGCGAATCTTGAGGCACTTGCTTCGCTGCATTTATCACAGTCATACCTGTGGGCGGGGACTAGAGAAGAAATCCGAGTGCTTCTCAGGCAGATTTATCTTCATTTTCGAGCTCAAGAAGGCGTTTCCTTAGGACACATTTCAATGTGGCTGGTCCGCACATGACCTACAAGCTCAGCATTCTCAGCCGCTTAGTCTGAACACTCATCTGTTCAAGAAAGGAGCTCACATGAGATTTCGAAAAGCAACGGCAGCAGACCTTTCCAAGGATCTGAGCCAGCTACTGGATGATCTGAAAGAGGTCCTGGCGACCAAAGGTCGTGATGCCGACCCTGCCGCATCCATGATCTTCAACAAAGCGGCCTCCACCTTGGAAAAGGTGAGATCCACATCGGCTGCGGCAGTAGATGAGTCTCGAGCTGCAGTCCAATCTGCGGACGACTATATGCATGACTCACCATGGCGAGCAGTAGGTGGCGCACTAGCAGTCGGTGCTTTGCTTGGGTTCGCCCTCAGCAGGCGTTAAGCCATCTTGAATACCTTCCCCCCCAAGGAGATATTATGAATACAGCATCTAGCGTCATCTCGTCTTCTAAGGTTGATGGTACGAATGTGTACAACCCAGCCGGAGAAAAATTGGGCTCGATTGAGTCTCTGATGATCGACAAAATTTCTGGTCAGGTTCGCTACGCCATCATGGAATTTGGTGGTTTTCTGGGCATGGGTACGGATCGCTATCCGTTGCCATGGACAACCCTCAAATATGACGTGACCCAACAAGGCTACGTCGTATCGCTTGACAAGGAGCAACTGCGTCAAGGGCCTAAATATGCATCGGACACCGTGCCGGAATACACGGAAGACTATGGCCGACGCGTTTATGACTACTACGGTGTGCCGTGGATCTAATTGAAAGCTGAGAAGCGTCTCTGGCTGAGCGCTTCTCAGTGCTGCGTTTGAACAATCCAGTCCTTTTAGGAGCTTGTTATGCCAGAGCAACAACGAACTCAGTCGATTGAGCACTCACATCACAACACTGAAAAACCTGGAGAGAACCAAGCATCTGAGCCAACCATCATTGCTGAGCAACACCGGAAGTCTTCGACTGCACCTAGAAGTCATTCAGCAAAATCCGTGGTTTCAGCTCCATCGATACCAACACCTGAAAAGCCCAGCAACCCGAACCCTTCTCAGCGGCCTCAATATCCGGCAGACCCGATGGATCCCTCTGACCCCAATAGTCCGAATCCAATAGAGGGAGCACGGGAAGATTTGTTTCCTAAAGACTCGTCAAATCAAGCAAGCTCAACGAGTAAAGCAGCAGATTTCGGAGACGCAGTCTGCACAAATAGCAAAGGTTGAAGTGCTATGACAACTGGCTCGATACCAAGCCGAAACCTTCGCCAGCTGCGAGTACTTTGCAAGCGTGCACCGATGTCTTCATCGGGATTTGAATGAGATCAAAGGAAAAAAATGAGAATTTTCAAAGGCATGGTTTTCAGGGTGGTCGCACTGACGGCAGTCGCAGCCGGAGCTGCCGTAGCTGTGTCTGGGTGTACTGTGACAGTTCCTAGTGGGATCGAGCCAGTGACAGGTTTCGATGCCAAACGCTATATGGGAACTTGGTACGAGCTCGCTCGAATCGATCATCGTTTCGAGAAGGGGCTGTCACGAACCTCAGCGCATTACAGTCTGGAAGAAGATGGGACCGTGACAGTAATAAACCGTGGCTACAGCGAAGAAAAGAACGCGTGGAAGGAGTCTCAGGGCAAAGCTCGCTTTCTGGGTGAGCCTGACGTCGCAGCGTTGAAAGTTTCGTTCTTCGGTCCCTTCTATGGTGGCTACAACATTGTGAGTCTCGACGATGGTTATCAGACTGCACTAGTCATCGGCAGCAGCCTTGATTACTTCTGGCTGCTGTCTCGTACCAAGAGCATCCCCGATCGGAAATTTAGGCAATTGCTGCGAATTGCTCAAGAGTTGGGGGTGGATATGAGCCGAGTCAGGGCTGTAGAGCAATAAGCCAAATAGCCTGGAAGTGGTATGCGCCTTAATCTTTAGAAAGGACAACTTCATGAAGTCAATATCCGCAATTGCTCTCCTCGCGGTTGCCGGTGCTTTGAGCGCCTGTGATGACAAAATGCCCAAGCCCGAACTGGAAACCAGACCACCGGCCACCGGGGGCATGACCGCACCGACTCCACATCCAGTAGAGCCGCCTTCAGCCGCGCCTGCACCAACTCAGCCAGGCGATCCAACTCAAGCCCCTTTTGGCCCGAATAAGTGAAGTTATGTATTGACCCAGTAAAAAGCTGCACAGGTCCTAAACTTGAAGAAAGGACCTGACAGATGAAAGATCAAGAAGAAGTTAAACGCTGGACAGCCAAGCGC
>NZ_JBXXZI010000022.1:0-4383 GCF_057369555.1 Comamonas sp. FUJ_7 | reverse complement strand
AAGCGTCTGATCGCAATTTTCTGCAAAGCCGACCTTGGCACCGTAAGTCGGCTTTAAGCTGTGAATTCGACTAGTTTGAGTCAGTCGCAGTCCCAATCTGAATGACAGGAACCCTTAGGGTGTGGGTGCATAAAAAGCAAGATGCCCGCGAAACGCGGGCATCTTGAGTGCCAGGGGTAAGGGAACATCACACTCGTTCAAGCACTATCACGCTTGAAATCGAGTTTTGCAGAGTTTCCTTAGCTGCAAGCTTTTAGATTTGATCTGACCGTATTTCTTCATTTGAAGAGGTATGAGGTGAGACATTCTTTCCTATTGCCTGCGCTGCACGACGGCCTGAAAAAATGCAGTCAGCATAGGAAAGGCCGCTTACGTATAGATGGGAGCACAGGCCAATCGCGGTACGACCAGCAGCATATAGTCCATCGATTTCTGAGCCGTCCTCACGCTGCACAACTCCGGTGACTTCGTTCACACGCAGCCCGCCTACTGTCATGCACGCGAGAGGGAAAGTGCTACTGTCGGCCGATGCATCGATTGCCCAGCATGGGCCATCCTCGATGACAGCCATATCGCTGGACAATTTCTCGAAAGGGTCTGGAATCTCTCCGCGTGCAGCCGCATTATTGTTGGCGATGGTTGTACGAAATGCTTCGCGGTCAAAACCCATCCGTTCGGCCATCGCATCTAGGCTGGATGCTTTTTTCGATGCGAACAATACGTTAAGTAGGGTGATGTCACGTTGGAATGCGAGCGTCTCAGGGCCAAATGCCTGGCGTAGCGCAGCCTTGCGCAGCTTCGCATCCAGAATGATGTATGCGCGCCCTCCGTTGCGTTCGACCAAAGCGTCACCGATCGCTGCTCCATAGTGCGTTTCGTTGACAAAGCGTTCTCCGCGGGCGTTGACCATGATTGCTTGCGACCAAGCCACGGGAGGGTTAATCATGCGCCATGCTGATACGCGCTCCATAAGGTCAGCATGCCCGCCGGCTGATACGCCAAGCATGATGCCGCTACCCGTATCACCCAATGTTCCATTGGGCATTGAGGCAGCATATTTGGGTGCGAAATGCTGGACCATCTGATTGTTGAGGATGAAGCCACCGGCACTCAGCACAACACCATGACGGGCATGAATCCATTCCGACACTCGCGACTTTTGCTCAATACGCATTGCCTTGGCAAGGTATCGGGAACCAATGCTATAGCTGATCTGTGAGCCAAAAAATGTTGGCGGCAGCAGTGCCATCCACCAATTTGCACGAGCGATCGCGTGCTCAAAAGCCGCCGCAGAGTCTGGATCAGCGATGCGCTCAACACGCACTCCGATGACACGTCCATTGGTGTCGAGAGCCAGTTGCCTGGCCTCCGCAAAGCGCCGAAAATCAAGGCCCTTTGCAATTGCAGCAGAACGCAGTGGGTCGTAAATAGATACACCTAGCCCCCACGCTTTGTTGCCGTTACGCATGACCCCCCGATGACCACGGGCAGCAGGCCGGGCGATGCTGCGATAGGGTTCGGCAAGTGTGCTGTCCGGATGGTAGAGAAACTTGTCGAGCGGTGGGTAGCTGGTTTTTTTTCGATAAATGCTGGGCTCGAATGGCACCCCGTGAGCCATCATCCAGTCAACATCGGCCGCGCTTTTTTCGCAGAAGGCCCTAAGAGTCTCATCTGCAACTACATCGCCTGCCTCCATCTTGAGATATGCAAACATGTTGGCAGGGTCATCATCTTCGCCTGCGGCTTTTTGGATTGCGGTGCCTCCCCCTGCATAGAAAACACCACCATTGGCTGCCGACGAGCCACCGCCAGCAAATCGGTCAAGAGCAATGACGCTCATGCCTCGCTGGCACCCCTCAAGCGCAGCGGCCACTCCAGCGCCGCCAAGACCCACCACAACCATATCTGCGGATCCACTCCAAGTGAAACTGCCAGGATCAGAGACGGTCATCGGTTCGTGGATTGACAGGCCCCATTCGCTGATGGCTTTCATTGCTCGAACACCTTTCTGAGGCCGCCAAAACTTTAAATGTGCTTACGTTTTTTATAGTTAACAGCATTTGGTGTTTTCTACACCGGTCTGCGTTTAACGATTTCTTCGCAAAGAGTTTGGTTTGGGCCAAGACGAGACACAAAACTGCAGGGCAAAGTGCCTTGCAGTACGACACGCACAACAGTGCCTTGAACATTGCACATCGGATTAGGTGTCGGCGGATATAGATGAAAAGCCCCTCGTCCTAATTGACGATGTGCTTGAAGTTCAGAGCCTGGAGGGCCTTTAGATCTTCTGCTGCGTGCGGTCGAGCGCTACCGCACCGAAGTGCCGATGAGAGGTCAATGAAAGGCGGGTATATACATGGCGACGGTTATGGACCATGAATCGACCAGCTTTTCCTAGACGGCCTTCAAACCACAAAGAAGCCTCGGCTCAACGACTGCTCTGTGTATCGGCAGTCATTGGAATTTTTAAGTCGAAGGACAGCAACCAGCGGCGGCTTCGCAGCGATTGCTGTCTGTCATATCGCAATGCCGACTGACTGCTCGTAGCTTCATAGCAGACATAGGACTTTTTTGATTAATTGGATTTTTAACTATCTGAAAAACGCTGGTCTATCCAGTTTTAAATAGGGGATGCAGAGATCACATACCTATTTTGGCTAATCGTATCGGTAACTCTCGAACCAAAGTGTCAACGATCAGCCGGACCTTTAATGGTAAATGTGGCGTGTAGGGCCATAATGCATTGATTGGCTGCGTCACGCTTGATAGATGTGAAAGCACCGGACGCAGTTGCATGCTATCAAGATGTTTACGGGCTTGGAAAGACGGCAGCCAAGCGATTCCTAATCCAGTGATCGCTGCATTCGCAATGGCATGCATATCATCCATCAGTATTCGAGATTTCGGGCGAATAAATTTCAACTCACCGCTGTCTTCAATCTTCCATTCGTGTATGCGACCTTGACGCGTGTATGCGATTGCATCGTGTAAAAGCAACTCCTCTAATGTGGTGGGTGTGCCTCGACGATGCAGGTATGAAGCTGAGGCACAAAATACCATGTGGTGTTCACCGAGCTGTCTTGCAGACAATTCGGAACTGTCGGGCAGGGTTCCATTGCGAATGGCGAGATCAAATTTTTCCTCAATCAGATCTATCGTTCGATCGCTAAACGACATATCCAGAATTAAATCTGGGTGTTCCTTAGCAAGATCAAACAGAATTGGTGCAAGGCACATCTGTCCAAATAGCACTGGCATGGATATTCGCACCCGACCGCTGATGCTGCCTTTGCCGCTTTCCAGTGCTTCTTCGCCTATTCGCACAGCCTCTATAGCCTGTTGACAGTGCTCATAGAACAGTGCTCCTTCTTTGGTGAGAGACTGGCTACGCGTACTTCGTCGAAAGAGCAAGACACCCAAACGCTTCTCCAAGCGAGCAATCGTCTTTCCTATTGCTGAGCGAGTCAGAGACATCTTCTTCGCAGCTTCTGCAAAGTTCCCAGCTTCTACAACAGCTACAAACACTTCTATGCCATTCAAGCTACTAACCACCATTTATTGAATCCTTTTTGGAACCAATGTAGCGAAAATTTATACACAATCGAGAATAATTGTCTTGTTAGGATCTTGGATATCGACACAATGTCTTTGCATAGAGCTATTCAATGAGCAAAATTCTTGTCTTGCAGTCCAGTATCAACGGCAAACAATCTCGTACCAATTCGCTGATGGACACATTTCTTGCTGAGCGCAAGTCCCGAGGCTATACCGATGAAGTAACAGTGCGCGATCTGCCAGCCATGCGTTTACCCGTGCTGGATCGTGAACTTTTCCAAGCACTGCGTGGCCAAGCGAACCATCAAGAGCACATCCAGGAAGGCGTTGCTCTGTCAGATCAACTGATTACCGAACTCAAGGCTTGCGATTTGCTGCTGATCGGAGCCCCCATGTACAACCTAAATGTTCCAACGGAGCTAAAGAACTGGTTTGACCTGATCGCACGCGCTCATGTGACATTCCGCTATACAGAGACTCACCCGATGGGGCTGGTGACAGGCGTTCGTGCCATCGTATTCAGCTCCTGGGGTGGAATGCATCAAGGGCTAGCAAGTGATGCAGTCACGCCATATCTGCGTTCAGTCTTGGGATTAGTTGGCATTACAAAGGTCGAATTTGTGTATGCCGAAGGTATGGATATAAAACCAGACGGAGTGGCGAAAGGAATGGCAGATGCGATCGCACAAATTCAGAGTCTGGCGGCGGGAACCTGATGCTCATTCTTGCACGTGGAGAGCACACTCTTGGCTCATCACTGGGCTAGATAAGCATAGTTAGTTTCTGCGGATGCTTAATGGCTGCTCTCGGTAGAGGCTGTGTGGAAAT
>NZ_JBXXZI010000021.1:0-4834 GCF_057369555.1 Comamonas sp. FUJ_7 | reverse complement strand
CCTTCGATGAAGCGCTTCATATGGCATCAACCTCAATACAGATGCCACGATTTTAAATTTGGACAACCGCCAAAGCGGTGTTTTCACACAGCCTCGGCCGAAAGCAGAAGTGGCTGCAAGTGGTGAGCTGTGCAGCTTAATTTGGAGTCTGCAAAAGGACCTCCCTGTACAACGCTGCACAAAAGTAGGCAAGGTGTTTCAGGTCTCAGCCCCCTTCTACCCGTGCCGAGGCGCACAGCCCCAGACGGAAGCAGCCAGACGCGCTGTTTGAGCCTGCGAAGCAGGCGAGTTTGCGGCTGGCCCGGCTGGGGCGAGCACCGCAGGTTGCCCGTAGCGCAGGGTCAGGGGTAGCAGGGTCGCCTTTTCTTTGCTTACTTTCCTTTGGCGAAGCAAAAGAAAGTAAGTCGCTGCCTCGCGATAAGCGGCCTCGGAAAGAGGAGGAACGACAGTCGCTGAATTAAAAAATAATAAGCATAAAATTGGCATATAACGCTTATGCAGCAAGCGTTAGCAGCTCATGTTTCTGAAAACAACTTTCCAGCCAAGCACCGCAGGTTGCCCGCAGCAGAGCGAAGGGACGCAGGCAGCAGGTGCTCTTTCGGATTCAAATTAAATTTGAGACGAGGTGGGTTGGCCTGCAAAGCGTTTGGGCAAATAAGCGCTGGGCTCCACATAGGGCGCTTCTCCTGCAAACTGTTCAGCCAGCAACCGCGCTGAAGCAGGGCCTAGCGTGAGGCCCTGATGCCCATGTCCGAAATTGAACCAAAGCCCTTTGTGCATGAACCCGGGACCAATCAGTGGCTTCATATCGGCAACGCATGGACGGGCACCCAGCCAAGGGGTGTCGTCAACAGGTTCACCTAACTCCACGAGTTCTCGAGCTAAGGCCTCAGAGCGCTGAATTTGTACCTGTGTTGCGGGTGCATCCAACTTTGCGAATTCAGCCCCCGTCGCAATGCGTAGACCCATATTCATGGGAGCGAGCATGATGCCATTTTCGGCATCGAGCAACGAGATGCCAAAGCGCTGCGGTGTATTGAAATGGCGGTGATAGCCGCGTTTAACAAAAACGGGCAACTGATATCCCAGTTTTCGGATAGCGGCAAAAGACCAAGCGCCCATCGCTATGACGGCATGTTCAGCATGTAGCTCATGCTGCAGACCTTTTGCTGTCCACCCGGTGTTTGTCGGCAGCAATTCAAAATCAGGATCGGCCACGAAGGCGCCGCCTCTTTGCACAAATAATTGGGCATAGAGTTGCACAAGCTCTCCCGGGTTGGCTACGCTCCAAGGGTCTTCCCAGAGGATGGAGCCAGCCATTGGTTTTTTCAGCGTTGGCTCGATGGCGGCAAGCTCTTGTGAATGCACGCTACGGCCCGTCAAACCATAGTCGCTGCGAATTTGCTCAGCGTGCTTTGCCGCAGCATCAAACGCGGCATTGGTGCGGTATGCCTGGTGCCAGCCAGTCTTGCGGATTAGGTGATTTGCCCCAGCGGCTTCAATGAGTGGAGCATGTTCGGAAGTGCTGTGAGCAATTAATGCACTGTACGCAGCGGTGATGGTGGGATACCGCTGAGGTGCAGAATTCTTCCAGTATTCCGTGAGCGGACGTATTAAACCGGGTAATGCTGACGCTTGGTAGTGAATGGCATTCAAGCGCCCCAGCGCTGCCCCGATCAACGTCGATAGATCACGAGGGAACCCATAGGGTTCCACGGCTTCTCGTTGAATCAGGCCAGCATTCCCGAATGAAGCCCCTTGACCAGGTTCTTTTACATCCAGCAACGTGACATTGTGGCCTTGGGCTTGCAATGCCAGAGCCGAGCTGACACCGACAATACCTGCGCCTAAAACAATAATTTCTTTTTTTTTCATAGAGATGCGAAGTGGGGGTGACCCATTTCGCTCAGCATTGCGGCAAACATTGAGAGCCGCTAATACAACCCTTGATATATTGGTGTTTCACCTTGTCGTATTTATGTACGGCCTTCGGCTTCACACCTCGTCTCAACCGCAAACCTTTGGTTTGCGGGGTAGTGTTAGCGACTCTTAAGCGAATGAAACTCAGGCCGCATCAATCGGCCACTTAGGGCGTTGAATCTTCTGAAACGGCAAGGTTTTGTAGTCTTGTGACACCACCCCAGGGGCTCCGACGTAGATGACGTTGGGCGTTACCTTGGTGAAGGATTCATAAAAGTGTTGGGATGACTTCACCACGATAAGGCGCTTGCTATCTAGCTCACACCCTAGTTGCGTAAACATATCGGTATTCACCGCTTGCGCACGAATGCTCACGAGCACCATTTCGACACCATCCACGTCAATGAGTGCTGAGTCGCCCATAGCCATGGTTGAATTAGCCAAGGCGGTCATCACCATGTCGCGCTTCAGTGCTTTTACTTGGCACTTCACATCCAGCGGATGCCCGGATAGTGGGCCTATCTTTCCACCAACACGAAGTTGAATGATGGCGCCAACACCGGCTTCAAACGCAATGCGCACGGACACGGGATCCCAGATAGGGCCAATGGCAACATTTTTGATATTTCTGCGAAATATCTCTGCCAAGATAAAGGTCGAGTCGCCTGCCGCACCACCACCTGGATTGTCTGCTCCATCCGCCAAGATAACTGGGCCATCCATGGTAAGCGCTTGATCAAAGGCGGTGGGAATATCGGGATACGCTGTGTTGAGCTGCTCCCGCAGGCCAATCAGCTCGTTCGCTAGTTTTAAAGCGCACGCATGCGCTTTTTGCGCATCACCATCGCTGTACACCAGC
This sequence comes from Comamonas sp. FUJ_7, assembly GCF_057369555.1. Taxonomy (NCBI): domain Bacteria; kingdom Pseudomonadati; phylum Pseudomonadota; class Betaproteobacteria; order Burkholderiales; family Comamonadaceae; genus Comamonas; species Comamonas sp. FUJ_7. The sequence continues at coordinate 2,055 of NZ_JBXXZI010000021.1, read as the reverse complement.
ATCTTAGTTCCCATGGCGGGAACATCCCCCCATGGGAACCCATGGGTGACTGAAATCGACAGAATCCCGTCATGTCCCTCGAGGCTAGATACCTTGTCTACAAACGAGCGAGCAGGCTCGCGTGTGGTGTGCATCATGACAATCATGTTGCAGTCCACCACACTGGCCACTGGTTGGATGTGACCGGCAACCGTCGCGGCACATAAGTCGACCAGCTCCAGGCCACGCTCCAGGATGTCGGTGTGTGGATATTCTTTAAATGAAATCAATAAATTGGCGGCCTGCACCATCTCGGGGGTCAGGTGATTGTGCAGGTCCAGTTCAGCGCCGATGACCACGTCAGGGCCTACGATTTCGCGCACCCGCGTCAGCAAGTCACCTTCGCAATCGTCGTAGCCATCAGCGACCATTGCGCCATGCAAGCCAAGCAAGACCATGTCCAGAGGCATGGCACTTTTTAAATCGGAGAGGAGTTCATCCCGGAGGCTCTCGTATGCCTCTCGGGTGGTAATCCCGTTAGGTTGTGAGGCTGCAACCAAGCCTTCGTGCAACTCCCAGCCCAGTTCCTTGCCTCGAATACGCGCGGCCCATAAGGGGCCAGAGAACATGGTTAAACGGTCGGGATGCTTCCCGGCTGGGTAGTACGCACGGTCTTTGAAGGAGGCAAGCCCTGTTGGCATGGGGCCAAAAGTATTGGTTTCAGTGGCGAGGGTACCGCTAAAGACGCGCATCACGAATGTCCTTTTGACCTAAGTAAGACAAGGCGCTGCACCCAGCGGAGGCAGCAGTTCAAACACTACGAGAAAGTCTAGCATTTTTTGCATATATGCAAAATTTAATCTCGGAAAAATAGATCAACTGAGTCAAATTGCTCGTTGGGACGTTGTTGTGCAACAGCGACCCTCCAGCGCGCATTCGTGGGTTAAAGTGACTGCCCCTTGACTCTATTGCGTGTTCTGTTTTGAAGCCGATTAGCAAATCCACGTCGTCCCCACCACCTACAACGGAAACGTTGGATCGCCATAAATTTGGCCAGCGATTGAAGGATGCACGCAAGGAATACGGCTGGACTTTGCAAAAGCTCGCGGAAATATCGGGTGTCTCTATCACAACGATTTCGCGTGCGGAGCGGGGGAAGATTGCCTTGGGATATGACAATATTTCGGCTCTCGGCCAAGCTCTGAAGATTGATGTCGGAGAGCTTTTTGCGAATGTGGGCCATAAACCTGCGCCGTTCGCCAAACCCGTAGTAACGCGCGCTGGAGATGGGGTTGGCTATAAAGGGCGCACTGTTTCCTATGAATTCCTAGGCACCACTGCTTCTGGAAAAAAAATGAGCCCGGTGTTGGCGACGATCCATTCGCGCAGTATTACAGGCCCAGAAAACTTCGCTCAGCATGCAGGCGAAGAGTTCGTTTATGTCATCAGTGGTGAAATCGAGGTTCATTTCGCCACTGGAGAACTCATCAAGCTCAGTGGCGGTGATTCCCTGTACTTCGATAGCCGCATTGGCCATGCGTATGTGTCGACGAGCCGGCAATTTGCAAAAGTTATTGCAGTTCTGACCGAAGAGATGTCGCGAAAGAGCGGTGGATTTGCTCCGTAACCATCACTGCAACTTCGCCGAGTGCGGATTCCAGTCTCACTTGATCGCCTGTTCCAGTGGACGTGGACACGCCGCCAGTGGCAGCAAACAATCCATGCCTGTCCTCCTACATTCAAGCAACATGAGCAAAGGCTATTCGCCTGAAGCAATCATGCGTCGAATCTTTTTCGCTTTTTCAAAGTGATCGAGCTTGTGCAGTTTGATCCACCATTCAGCCGCTTCCATCAGTAGGTCTTGATCATCATTTTTATTGGCGAAGAAAGCATAAAACGAAAGCCCTACAGTCTCGCCTTTCTTCAAAATTTTCTCATCACAGATGGCAATAGCTTTGGCTCTTAAGGAACCTCTGCATAACTCGATTTCAAGCGTGATAGTGCTTGAACGAGTGTGATGTTCCCTTGCTCCTGGCACTCAAGATGCCCGCGTTTCGCGGGCATCTTGCTTTTTAT
>NZ_JBXXZI010000020.1:0-5502 GCF_057369555.1 Comamonas sp. FUJ_7 | reverse complement strand
GGCAAGCAGCCAGTTCTTCGGAACAAACTCTTCGGAGTTATCAAGCGCTCACAAAAACAGTAATGAGGAAGAATTTATTCTTCTTGATTCCGTCAAGTGAGTGAGTAGTCGAAAGACTTTAAATTTAAGATCGAACTATAGAGTTTGATCCTGGCTCAGATTGAACGCTGGCGGCATGCTTTACACATGCAAGTCGAACGGCAGCACGGACTTCGGTCTGGTGGCGAGTGGCGAACGGGTGAGTAATACATCGGAACGTGCCTAGTAGTGGGGGATAACTACTCGAAAGAGTAGCTAATACCGCATGAGATCTACGGATGAAAGCAGGGGACCCTCGGGCCTTGTGCTACTAGAGCGGCTGATGGCAGATTAGGTAGTTGGTGGGATAAAAGCTTACCAAGCCTGTGATCTGTAGCTGGTCTGAGAGGACGACCAGCCACACTGGGACTGAGACACGGCCCAGACTCCTACGGGAGGCAGCAGTGGGGAATTTTGGACAATGGGCGAAAGCCTGATCCAGCAATGCCGCGTGCAGGATGAAGGCCCTCGGGTTGTAAACTGCTTTTGTACGGAACGAAAAGCCTGAGGCTAATATCCTCGGGTCATGACGGTACCGTAAGAATAAGCACCGGCTAACTACGTGCCAGCAGCCGCGGTAATACGTAGGGTGCAAGCGTTAATCGGAATTACTGGGCGTAAAGCGTGCGCAGGCGGTTTTGTAAGACAGTGGTGAAATCCCCGGGCTCAACCTGGGAACTGCCATTGTGACTGCAAGGCTGGAGTGCGGCAGAGGGGGATGGAATTCCGCGTGTAGCAGTGAAATGCGTAGATATGCGGAGGAACACCGATGGCGAAGGCAATCCCCTGGGCCTGCACTGACGCTCATGCACGAAAGCGTGGGGAGCAAACAGGATTAGATACCCTGGTAGTCCACGCCCTAAACGATGTCAACTGGTTGTTGGGAATTAACTTTCTCAGTAACGAAGCTAACGCGTGAAGTTGACCGCCTGGGGAGTACGGCCGCAAGGTTAAAACTCAAAGGAATTGACGGGGACCCGCACAAGCGGTGGATGATGTGGTTTAATTCGATGCAACGCGAAAAACCTTACCCACCTTTGACATGGCAGGAACTTACCAGAGATGGTTTGGTGCTCGAAAGAGAACCTGCACACAGGTGCTGCATGGCTGTCGTCAGCTCGTGTCGTGAGATGTTGGGTTAAGTCCCGCAACGAGCGCAACCCTTGCCATTAGTTGCTACATTCAGTTGAGCACTCTAATGGGACTGCCGGTGACAAACCGGAGGAAGGTGGGGATGACGTCAAGTCCTCATGGCCCTTATAGGTGGGGCTACACACGTCATACAATGGCTGGTACAAAGGGTTGCCAACCCGCGAGGGGGAGCTAATCCCATAAAGCCAGTCGTAGTCCGGATCGCAGTCTGCAACTCGACTGCGTGAAGTCGGAATCGCTAGTAATCGTGGATCAGAATGTCACGGTGAATACGTTCCCGGGTCTTGTACACACCGCCCGTCACACCATGGGAGCGGGTCTCGCCAGAAGTAGGTAGCCTAACCGCAAGGAGGGCGCTTACCACGGCGGGGTTCGTGACTGGGGTGAAGTCGTAACAAGGTAGCCGTATCGGAAGGTGCGGCTGGATCACCTCCTTTCTGGAAAAATGCTGCTTCAATTGAACGTCCACACTTATCGGTTGTTGGAACAAGCCAAAGCCTGGTGAGCAAGAAGAAATTCTTGCAGCCAAGTTGAGGAATGGGTCTGTAGCTCAGCTGGTTAGAGCACTGTGTTGATAACGCAGGGGTCGTTGGTTCGAGCCCAACTAGACCCACCAAGATTCCAATGTCTGGTTCGAGGATCCCGGGGGATTAGCTCAGCTGGGAGAGCACCTGCTTTGCAAGCAGGGGGTCGTCGGTTCGATCCCGTCATCCTCCACCAAAAATGATAGTGATCAGCAGTTGCTGTAGTGCTACAATCGAAGGCTTCCCAATACAAAAGCAGTCTTGCAAAGACTGCTTTTGTATTGAGATTTCATCTCAATAGGCTGTTCTTTAAAAATTCATAGAGTCGAAATCAGCGTTGCTGGTGGAAAGCGAAATCGAAAGATATTCGCACCGTGCCGCCAGCAACATTTTGATTGCGTCAAAACAGATATTTTGCGAATGCAAATTTATCTAGTAATGACGAATATTCTCTAAGCTGCATCGAAAGATGCAGCCAAAGATATTCACATTACGGCATAACGCGTGAGGTGCAAGACCTCACCAGTCTTTGAAATCTAGAGCTTTGTGCTTCGCAAGAGGCGTCAAAGTTATAGGGTCAAGTGACTAAGAGCATATGGTGGATGCCTTGGCGATGATAGGCGACGAAAGACGTGATAGCCTGCGATAAGCTTCGGGGAGCTGGCAAATAAGCTTTGATCCGGAGATTTCTGAATGGGGGAACCCACCTCGCAAGAGGTATCGCATACTGAATACATAGGTATGCGAAGCGAACCTGGAGAACTGAAACATCTAAGTACCCAGAGGAAAAGACATCAACCGAGATTCCGATAGTAGTGGCGAGCGAATTCGGAAGAGCCTTGCAGTGATAGTCGAGCGGTTAACAAAATGGCATGGAAAGGCCAACCATAGTGGGTGATAGTCCCGTATGTGAAAACCGATCGGTGGTACTAGGCTGCAGACAAGTAGGGCGGGGCACGAGAAACCCTGTCTGAATATGGGGGGACCATCCTCCAAGGCTAAATACTCATCATCGACCGATAGTGAACCAGTACCGTGAGGGAAAGGCGAAAAGAACCCCGGGAGGGGAGTGAAATAGATCCTGAAACCGTATGCTTACAAAAAGTCGGAGCCTCGTAAGGGGTGACGGCGTACCTTTTGTATAATGGGTCAGCGACTTACATTCAGTGGCAAGCTTAACCGAATAGGGGAGGCGAAGAGAAATCGAGTCCGAATAGGGCGACTAGTCGCTGGGTGTAGACCCGAAACCAAGTGATCTATCCATGGCCAGGATGAAGGTGCCGTAACAGGTACTGGAGGTCCGAACCCACTAATGTTGCAAAATTAGGGGATGAGCTGTGGATAGGGGTGAAAGGCTAAACAAACTTGGAAATAGCTGGTTCTCTCCGAAAACTATTTAGGTAGTGCCTCAAGTATTACCGTCGGGGGTAGAGCACTGTTTAGGCTAGGGGGTCATGGCGACTTACCAAACCTATGCAAACTCCGAATACCGACGAGTACAGCTTGGGAGACAGAGCACCGGGTGCTAACGTCCGGACTCAAGAGGGAAACAACCCAGACCGCCAGCTAAGGTCCCTAAAATTGGCTAAGTGGGAAACGAAGTGGGAAGGCTAAAACAGTCAGGATGTTGGCTTAGAAGCAGCCATCATTTAAAGAAAGCGTAATAGCTCACTGATCGAGTCGTCCTGCGCGGAAGATGTAACGGGGCTAAGCCAGTTACCGAAGCTGCGGATGCACAGTTTACTGTGCGTGGTAGGAGAGCGTTCTGTAAGCCTGTGAAGGTGTCTGGTAACGGATGCTGGAGGTATCAGAAGTGCGAATGCTGACATGAGTAGCGTTAAAGGGGGTGAAAAGCCCCCTCGCCGTAAGCGCAAGGTTTCCTACGCAACGTTCATCGGCGTAGGGTAAGTCGGCCCCTAAGGCGAGGCAGAGATGCGTAGCTGATGGGAAACAGGTCAATATTCCTGTACCGATATGTAGTGCGATGTGGGGACGGAGAAGGTTAGCTCAGCCAACTGTTGGATATGTTGGTTCAAGCCTGTAGTCATGCCTGGTAGGCAAATCCGCCAGGCTTAGATGAGGGGTGATAAGGAGTCTGCTTGCAGACGAACTGAGTGATACCCTGCTTCCAGGAAAAGCCACTAAGCTTCAGCTACATACGACCGTACCGCAAACCGACACTGGTGCGCGAGATGAGTATTCTAAGGCGCTTGAGAGAACTCAGGAGAAGGAACTCGGCAAATTGACACCGTAACTTCGGGAGAAGGTGTACCCCAAGTCAGTGAAGTTGTACAAACGGAGCTAAAAGGGGTTGCAAAAAATTGGTGGCTGCGACTGTTTAATAAAAACACAGCACTCTGCAAACACGAAAGTGGACGTATAGGGTGTGACGCCTGCCCGGTGCTGGAAGATTAAATGATGGGGTGCAAGCTCTTGATTGAAGTCCCAGTAAACGGCGGCCGTAACTATAACGGTCCTAAGGTAGCGAAATTCCTTGTCGGGTAAGTTCCGACCTGCACGAATGGCGTAACGATGGCCACACTGTCTCCTCCTGAGACTCAGCGAAGTTGAAATGTTTGTGATGATGCAATCTCCCCGCGGAAAGACGGAAAGACCCCATGAACCTTTACTGTAGCTTTGTATTGGACTTTGAACGGATCTGTGTAGGATAGGTGGGAGGCTTTGAAGTGAGGACGCTAGTTCTCATGGAGCCAACGTTGAAATACCACCCTGGTGCGTTTGAGGTTCTAACCTTGGTCCATTATCTGGATCGGGGACAGTGCATGGTAGGCAGTTTGACTGGGGCGGTCTCCTCCCAAAGCGTAACGGAGGAGTTCGAAGGTACGCTAGTTACGGTCGGACATCGTGACGATAGTGCAATGGCATAAGCGTGCTTAACTGCGAGACTGACAAGTCGAGCAGATGCGAAAGCAGGACATAGTGATCCGGTGGTTCTGTATGGAAGGGCCATCGCTCAACGGATAAAAGGTACTCTGGGGATAACAGGCTGATACCGCCCAAGAGTTCATATCGACGGCGGTGTTTGGCACCTCGATGTCGGCTCATCTCATCCTGGGGCTGTAGTCGGTCCCAAGGGTATGGCTGTTCGCCATTTAAAGAGGTACGTGAGCTGGGTTTAAAACGTCGTGAGACAGTTTGGTCCCTATCTTCCGTGGGCGCTGCAGATTTGAGGAAGCCTGCTCCTAGTACGAGAGGACCGGAGTGGACACACCTCTGGTGTACCTGTTGTCACGCCAGTGGCATCGCAGGGTAGCTAAGTGTGGAAGAGATAACCGCTGAAAGCATCTAAGCGGGAAACTCGTTTCAAGATGAGATCTGCCGGGGCCTTGAGCCCCCTGAAGGGTCGTTGTAGACCACGACGTTGATAGGTTGGGTGTGGAAGCGCAGCAATGCGTTAAGCTAACCAATACTAATTGCCCGTGCGGCTTGACCCTATAACTTTGGGTTAAAGCTCAGAAAATAAAAGACTGAACAGATTGAAAAATCGTTCAAGTTATGCCGAAAAGGCGCAATCGAAAAGCTGATTGAAGACTCTATGAATTCGTTGGAGCGAGAGGAAAGTCATTCAGAAGTGAATGGCAACTGATCGATCTGACAAAAAGTTTATGCCTGATGACCATAGCAAGTTGGTACCACTCCTTCCCATCCCGAACAGGACAGTGAAACGACTTTGCGCCGATGATAGTGCGGGTTCCCGTGTGAAAGTAGGTCATCGTCAGGCTCTTAC
>NZ_JBXXZI010000019.1:0-7228 GCF_057369555.1 Comamonas sp. FUJ_7 | reverse complement strand
TTGAAGCAAGGAAACAGTGTTTCTCTGCTGCAATGCAAAAATTGTAGCACAGGGTTTTCGCTGTTTTTCCCAAACCTGCAACATATTTCTCTATCTCATGAAAAAGGGATGCATCGGCATCCCTTTTTCTTTCAGCACGAAGGCCGCATCAGCTCACAGCACCGCCATCGCGTATGCGATGCATGTCGCTGATATCCACCGTCCAGACCAGGCCGTCGCCAATCTGGCCGGTACGGCAGGCGGCAATGATGGCTTCGCGAATCGGCTCGACCATGGACTCTTCCACAATCACGCAGACCATCAGCTTGTCTGAAAAGTCAGTCAATTCATCTTTGACTGTGCGCTTGTCTACCGCGGCAGGAGCGGTAAAGCCCTCTGCCTTGAAGATGGTCACGCCAGGAAAGTTCGGTATCGCGCGCAACTCGGTGCGCAAGCGCTCCAAGCGGCTGGGGCGCACGATGGCTCGGATTTCTTTCATCGTCATCGAATCACTCCTTTTTCAAATCAAGCCTCGGTCGGCTTTTCGTCAAACCAGCGATACAGCGTAGGCAGCACCACCAGCGTCAACAGCGTCGAGGTAATCAGCCCCCCGATCACCACAATGGCCAAGGGACGCTGAACTTCAGAGCCTGGACCTGTCGCAAACAGGAAAGGCACCAGGCCCAGCAAGGCCACAGTGGCAGTCATCATCACCGGACGGAAGCGCTGAATACAGCCCTCGCGCACCGCTTGGGCAACATCCAGACCATCCTGACGCAGGTGACGGATGCAGGAAACCAGCACCACACCATTGAGCACCGCAATACCCCACAGCGCAATAAAGCCCACGGAAGCCGGCACGCTCAAATATTCCCCGGTAACAAACAAGCCAATCAAGCCACCAATCGAGGCAAAAGGCAGCACCAGAATGATCAGGCTGGCCAGCTTGATGGAATTGAACAGCAGGAACAGCAGGAAGAAGATGGCCACAATGGTCAGCGGCACGATCACCTGCAGCGTGCCCATGGCGCGCTCCATGTTCTCGAACTGACCGCCGAACTTGAAGTAGTAACCATCGGGCAGCTTGACCTCTTGCTCCAGACGTTGCTCCACCTCGGCCACAAAGCCGGCCAGGTCACGCCCTTCCACGTTGGCGCCAACCACCACTCGGCGCTTGCCGCCTTCGCGGCTGATTTGCGCAGGGCCATCCACCAATTCGATCTTGGCCAGACTGCTCAGCGGCACTTGCGCACCGGTGGGCGTCGTCAGCAAAGTAGCGCCGATGGACTGAGAAGAGCTGCGGTAAGCCTCGGGGAAGCGAACCACCACGGCATAACGACGCTCTCCCTCATACAAGGTCGTCACGTCCTTGCCACCAATCGCGGACTCCAGCACGCTTTGCACATCAGCCACATTGAGGCCGTGTCGCGCAATCGCTTTGCGATCGATATCCACGGTCAGCGCCTGCTGCCCTGACAGGCGCTCAATACGAATATCCGCACTGCCGGAAACGCTCTTCAAAATGCGCGCCACCTGCTCGGAAACGTCCTTGAGCTCTTCCAGCTCGTCACCGAACACCTTGACCGCCAGTTGCGAACGCACGCCCGTCACCATTTCATCGACACGCTCGGAAATGGGCTGCGACAGCACGATCTGCACGCCTGGAATCTTGGACAGGCGCTGACGAATATCTTCATCAATCTCGTCCTGAGTACGTCCTGACTCGGGGTCCAGAATCACGATGGGGTCGGATTCATTGGGTCCTGCAGGGTCGGCTGGCGATTCACCTCGTCCCAGCTTGGACACCACAGACTTCACGCCCGGCACCTGCGCTACTTCCTTCATGGCAGCCATTTCCATGCGGATGGATTCATCCAGAGAAATGCTGGGCACGCGGTTGATCTGCGGCGTCAGCGCCCCTTCCTTCATGGTCGGCATAAAGGATTTGCCCAAGAACGGGAACAGGCCCAGCGAACCAATCAGCAAGGCCACGGCCACAGCCAGCGTCAGGCGATTGCGTGCAGTCGCGCCATCGAGCAAACGCAGATAGTGGCGCTTGAGGAAGGCGATTAGCTTGGTATCGTGGTCTGCACCACCCTTGAGGAAGTACGAGCACAGCACAGGCGACAGGAACAGTGACACCGCCAAGGAGATGGCCAGCGCCATGGCAATGGTCAGCGCCAGCGGGCCAAACATCTTGCCTTCAATGCCCTGCAGGGTCATCAGTGGCAGGAACACCAAGATGATGATGGCAATACCGAAGATGGTGGGCGTCGCCACTTCCACGGTGGCCGACAACACGGTGCGAATACGCTCGCCGCGCGAGTTTCCGGCCTGGCCCAGCTTGTGAAAGACGTTCTCCACCACCACCACAGTGGCGTCCACCATCAAGCCAATGGCAATGGCCAGCCCTCCCAAGGACATCAGGTTGGCGGAAATGCCGTACTTGTTCATCAAGATGAAGGTGGTCAGCGGCGTGATGATCAGCGTTGCCACCACAATCAGGCTGGAGCGCACATCGCCCAGGAAGATGAACAGCACCACCACCACGAGGAAGATGCCTTCAAGCAGCACCTTACCCACGGTCCAAAGGGCCGAATCGACCAGATCGGTACGATCGTAGTAAGGCACGATCTGCAAACCGCCAGGCAGCATTCCCTTGGAATTGATCTCGTCCACGCGCTCCTTCACGCGAGTCACGACCTCCTTGGCATTACCGCCGCGCATCATCAGCACAATGCCCGACACACCTTCGGTATAGCCGCCTTTGATGATGGCGCCCTGCCGAACCTCGGCGTCAATCTGCACCTTGGCCACATCGCGCACATAGACAGGCACCCCACCCTGCTCCTTGAGCACGATGTTTTCAATATCGTCCAGCGTGCGAATCATGCCTACGCCGCGAATCAGATACTGCTCCGTCACCTGCGGCAAGATGCCGCCGCTGGCGTTGGCGTTGTTATCGGCCACGGCCTGCACCACCTGGCGCACGCTCAAGTCATAGTGACGCAGGCGCGCAGGATCCACCAGCACCTGGTACTGCTTGACATAGCCGCCCTGGGAGTTGATTTCCGCCACACCCGGAATGGAGCGCAGCAGTGGACGCGCCACCCAGTCCTGAATGGTGCGGCGCTCAGTCAGCTCAGCCTGCGTCAGTGCACGTTCACCATCATCAGGGTGGTCCAGCGTGTACTGATAGACCTCGCCCAGCCCGGTGGACACAGGGCCCAACACCGGAACAATCCCTTGGGGCATGCGCGGTGTGACTTCAATCAGCCGCTCCGTCACCAACTGACGGGCAAAGTACACATCGGTTTCGTCGGTGAACACCAAGGTGATGATGGACAGGCCGCTTTTGTTGAGCGAGCGCATCTCGGCCAGGCCAGGCAAACCCGTCATGGCAATTTCGAGAGGCACGGTCACAAAGCGCTCAATCTCTTCGGGAGAGCGGCCAGGCGCTTCCGTGGCAATCTGCACCTGCACATTGGTCACGTCGGGGAAAGCATCCACCGACAGGTTCATGGCGGCACGCAGACCAAAGCCGCACATCACCAGCGCTAGCACGATCACCACTAGCCGCTGCGATAGCGCGGCACGAATCATGGAGGCAATCATGGGCTTACTCCAACTCTGCGCGCTTGCGCTCGTTGTTCAAATGGAAGGCGCCCTCAACCACGATCTGCGTGCCTTCACTCAAGCCCTTGATCACAGGTCGCAGGCCATCACTTGCAGCCCCCAGCTCTACTGGCGTCAGGCGATAGTGGTTCTCCGCCTTCTTGACGTAGACATGGTCTTTATCGTTTTCTCGCACCACTGCCAGGACAGGAATTGCCAGCTTCTTTTCAGGGGCTCCCTGAATCTTCATGGTGGCAAGCATCTGGGGCTTGAGTGCCAGATCCTTGTTGTCGACCTGGGTGCGGATGGTCACCGTGCGCGTATCTGGCGACACCGTGTCACCTACGTAAATGATCTTGCCGGAGATCGGAGCCTCTTCCACAGTCAGGCCCAGCGCTGGCACATCAACCTCCACATTCTGACCAGCCTGCACGCTGCGTGCGACCTGTTCCGGCAGAGCACCGACAACCCACACATTCGACAAATCTGCCACCGTGAACAAAGGATCTCCTGGCTGAGCCACCTGACCTTGACTTACCTGGCGTTCAATGACGATACCGGCGGCAGAAGCGGTGATAGCGGCATTGGGAGCCACACTGCCCTTCGCGCGCAAGCTGCTCAAAGCCGCCCCTGACAGCCCCATCATCTTGAGCTGATCGCCCGCTGCCTGCAATTCAGCCCTGGCGATCTGCACTTCAGACTCTCGTCGCTGCAGCTCGGCAAAACCGATCACATCCGCTGCAATCAGCTGGCGTGCTCGTTCGGCAGAACGCTCAGCCAGAGTTGCTGTAGCGCTTGCACGCATGTAAGCAAGCTGCGCCGCTGTCAATTCAGGACTGGCAACACGGGCCAGTGTCTGGCCGGGTTTGACGCGGTCACCGGTCTCTGCCAGTACCTCGGTCACACGACCGGTCACAACTGCGCCGATACGAGTGACCTTGCGCTCATTGGCTTCAATACGGCCCGCAATTTCACGCACCGATGCCACCTCGGCCTGCATCACAGCGGCCGTCTTGAAGTTACTCGCCATGTCGGCCGAAACAATGACCTCCATAGGATCCAGATCCACCTTGGCGTCTGCAGTAGCCACGGGCGCAGCGGCTTGCTGCTCGCCCTTTCCACAAGCCGTAAGGGTCAGTGTTGTCAGCCCTGCAAGTGCCAGGGCCAGAACCAGAGAAACAGGACGTGCAGTCCTGGAGTCATGATGAGAAGACATAAATGGAATTCAAAAAACGGAAATCTGTTCTTGGCTTTGACGCATCAAAGGGCGGAAAAATCTGCATAGCGACCAGCCAAAAAGTCCAGCTCAATGCGTGCCGACTGAAGCTGGTAACGGGCCTCCAGCAAGTCAGCCCTGACGGTGCGCAGTACCCGCTGTGCGTCCAGAACATCCAGAATGCCGCGCTCGCCAAAGCGGTAAGCGGCCTCGGCCACGCGCAGAGCCGACTCAGCCTCGCGCACCGCCCCCTCGCTCAGCGCTTTGGTGCGCACCTGCGCCATCTCCATGACCTTCCAAGCCTGCAGCACCTGCTGCTCCAGCTCGGCTTTGCGCCCCTCCATCCGCAGTCGTGCACGCTCGGCTTCAGAGGCAGCCTCATCGATAGGGCCTCGGCGCTGATCGAACAAAGGGATCTGCACGCTCACGCCCACTGTGTTGTTGCGGATATCGGGCTCGCGCGTTTGTGCGTAACGCAGCTCGAGACCAGGCCAACGGCTGGCCTTGGCTCCGTTCTTCTGCGCTTGCGCCTTATCCACCTCGGACTGCAATTGCAGCAACTCCGGATGAGTCTGCCAATTGATACTGCTCAGCTCTGCCAGCTCCACCGGGTCTTGCAAAGACAGTGCCAAATCGAAGCGGGCAGGCAACTGACCGGCAGCCAGGCGATTCAGGGTCAACTGCGATTGCTCCGCCAGCAAACGGGCGGACTGCTCCTGTTGTCGAGCATTGATAAGCTCTGCATCAGCCTTGATGATTTCATAGCGTGCCGCTTCGCCACTGGAGACGCGCACTCTTACACGCTCATGGGCCTGCTCCAGCAACTTCACTGCGTCATGGGCCGCATTGGCCTGCGCTTGTCGCAGTACCACTTCATAGGCTTTGAGCTTGACCTGAGCGACCAGTGCGTTGCGCGAAGCAGCAATCTGGTGCACGGATGCACGCTGCCCTGCCTCTGCAGCTTCAATGCGTGCAGCACGTACGGACGGCATTTCAATGGGTACAGAAACTCCCATGCTCGTCACATTACCGGGCGTCGCCGAGGCCAGCCTAGCCTTGTTGTCCCCACGACTCCATTCCAGCTTGGGATTAGGCAAGGCACTGGCACTGATGACCGCAGCCTGAGCCGTCACCCCTGACTGCTGTACAGAGCGCAGCTCTGGATTGTGAGCCAGCACCGCCTGAACCAACTGATTCAGCGTCAGCTTGGGTTGCGCTTGATCGGAGTTGGTGCTGCTGACCACGGGCTCAGGAGCTGGCTGCTCCTGCGCTTGTGCCGCCAAAGCAGCAGCAAGGCAAAGGCTCAGCACCGCCGACCGCTGGAGTTTGCGCAAAGGCACTTGGCCCAAAAGGTTACGACTAGCCCTGACCGGCACAGAAACCGGCGCTATCAATCTATAAGACATAGACACACTGCCTTCTTGAGGGCAGATAAAGTGAGAAAAGGGTCGAAAAACCATACCGACTGCACGAGCGAAGTCATGCTCTGCAACAGATTCAGGCGGAAATGAGCTGGTGGAATAGCTCTTGAAGCAGGTACTACCCCATGTGCTTAGGACAAGCACATGTCGCACCCGGTTGCTTGATCGCAATGGCAAATACAGGCTGCATCAACCGCGCAAAGGCGTAATGGCCTGATAAAAGAGCGCTAGCCTGCCAGTGGCAGGCCACTATTTGGCGGCCTCAGCATGCTCTGAGGCCAAGGGGAAGTCGGGTACACCACATGCGCCTGTGGCTGCACCTTTTTATCGGCTACGTCGACAATGACCGCTTCTGGCGGTCCAAATAATTCATTGCGATCATCTTGCGCCGAGTTGAGTTCAGCTGTGCGGTGTGGTCGATGAATGGAAAATTCCACCACCTCATCCTCTACGTCATCCTCAAACTCTTGCAAAACGTCTACACCGTACTCATGCGGCTCCAATTCCGGCACATAAACCATAGCGCTCACATCTTGCGAGCCCGAAGGCCACATCGCGAACAACTGCACACCCACAATTGAGGCAAGCAGAAGAAGCGACAGCAAGAAAGAAGACGCTGGACGCATGGTGAGGTTTAAAAGAGAAACGAGGAGATGAGCAATGGCAAGAAGAAGGGCAAGCAGCAAAGCATTGCCTGCAAGTGACAAGATGGTGTGCAAGATTGTGAAAAAGTTCCCAAGAAATCACTTCGGGAAACAGTGAGGCTCCGCAGAATAGCGCATCGCCCTAACACCTACAGAGAAAGGGTATCTCGCTATCAAAATCGCAGTCCACACACATTGAAAACACCTTCCAGAAAAGAAAAAAGCCGCAACCAATTTCTTGATTGCGGCTTTTTGAATCTGGCGGAGTGGACGGGACTCGAACCCGCGACCCCCGGCGTGACAGGCCGGTATTCTAACCAACTGAACTACCACTCCTGGCAGGAAGCTTTGCC
>NZ_JBXXZI010000018.1:0-11340 GCF_057369555.1 Comamonas sp. FUJ_7 | reverse complement strand
GAGCAGCAGCGCCAGGAGCGCGCCGAGCGCCGGAAGCTCAAGCTATTGCCAGGAGGCAAGGCCGGCAATCTGCGCGGCTTTTCCGGGCGGCAGCTCGCGTGGGATCGCCTGGAGGATCTGCGCAAGCTGGCCGACCTGCGCGGCGGCGTCAGGGAAGGGGAGCGTATGCAGCACCTTTTCTGGCGGTTGAATTTCCTGCTGCTGTCCGGCGCGACAAACAGCGGCCAGATGTACCACGAGGCGGCTGCGCTGGCCGGCGAGCTGGATAGGGCCTGGAGCTACCGTAGCAAAGAGCTGATGACGCTCTACAGCAAGGCCAAGGCCTACGAGGCCGGCGAGAAGGTGGCATTTGGCGGCCGTGAGTTTGCGCCGCTCTACACGCCCAAGAATGACACGCTTATCAGCCTGTTTCAGATCACTGACGAGGAACAGCGGCAGCTCCGCACGCTCATCAGCTCGGACATGGCTGCAGAGCGCAACAGATCGCGCCTGGAGGCCCGCAGGCGGGCCGCAGGGGCCATAGACCGTGCCACCTATGAAAGCCAGTCGGCGAGCCGTCAGAAGCCTTGGGAAGCTCTCGGAATGAGCCGGGCGAGCTGGTATCGCGCCGGTAAGCCACCCCTGCCGACCAATGAGACAGGTTCGACCGTATTACAGGCCTCTGCGGGTGGTTGGGATGCGTGAGACAAGTGCGACCGTATTACTAATGGCGAAGCCTAGCGGCTTTGCCGCCCTTGCCATAGGCAAGAGTAGCCCCGGTGATTTCAATATCACGAGTAGCCCGCAAGCCTTGTGTGTCAACGCGAAGCGTTGTCCACATGGCGCGCAGGCCGCGCAGCGGCCGAAGAGGGCCGCTGGCCTTAGTAGTCCTCGCTTTAAGGGCGGTCGCCGTTTTTTGAGACAAGTCCCTCCCCTATTACTAATGGCGAAGCCTGCCGGCGCTCGATGGAAGCTCTGGTCATGAGGACAAGGCGAACATTTCGGTCTGAGCTGCTGAAGAGCTTGCGTGAAATGCCGGTCTCGGCCGCGCTGGATCTCCTGGGCCTGTACTGGAAGCGGGACGCAGATTTCAAGCCGATCAAGGACAAGCACACCGAGCGGGTGAATGTGTCCATCGGTGGCGGAGTTGTCGAGCTGCTGGCCACGGGCCCGAAGTGGTACGACACTCGGACGGAGAAGGGCGGCGGTGGCGCTATCGACTTGGCTATGCACTTGCTGCGGCTGGACTTCGTATCGGCAGTTAAGCGTCTGGAAGCAGGCATAAGGAAGTAATACGGGGATCGGCTTGAAATTTACTCGCAGAGCGCTTCGCGCGAATACCTGTTTATCAAGCGAGTGATTCAGCGGCATTTGTTTTTCAGGTGCGGATTCCAGTCTTACTTGATCACCCGTTCCAGTGCTCGTGGACAGCAATCCAAAATTTAATGAGCACCGTGACGAATTTTTGTGGGCACCTTGATGCTCAACGCAGATGACTGCAAACGACCCATAGCTGTCATCCACTAACAATAAAGGTAGGCAATTGCTGGACGCCGAAGGGGCAGAATGAAATGACACCTGAAAGCGGCATGCCGTTGCGGGAGCGGTTGAGCGACTAGTCAGACGTCGGCGTCATCAGCCGTGGCAGTAGAGCAGGACACCAAAGCTTCCTGGAAAGGACCTGCAAATATTCAGCGCTTCTAACTCCCAAGATGGATCTGCATCAACATAGGTTGCCTTGCTTCGATGCCATTCTCCTTCTGGAGTGATGATCGAATACGGCACGCCTTCGGACGTAAGCTGATCAACAGGAAAGACAATTGGCGCTTGCTCGTTTGACGCGCTTGGGTAGGCAGAGTAGTCGAGGTGACTCTCATTCATCCATTCTTTTGTGCAGCACCAGTAGTAGTCCCAGCGCCCGTTTTCCACTGGGACATCGTCCTCCCACATCTTGAATGGACGCATCAACGCCGAAGTAGCGTGTTCTACCGACTTTTCAGTGTTCAAGTCGATGTCTTTCGGAAGAATCAGAACGGCGAAGAACTTCATTACGCTAACTGGATTTAATCGACCAGCAAGATTATTCGTCGTTCTTAATAGGAACAAATCTGTTCGTCATGTTGAGAGTGAACAATCGCAAGAAAACATCATAGGCACCCCGAAAATCGCGTATTTGAAGCGTATTCCGAGTCTTCTAAGACCAAAATTTGAACGACAGCTCCTGGCCGGTAGCTGACTGTCCAAGTTGAATGGAGAGCTGACCAAATGAAATCAGAGCACTGTCCACGAAACATTGGAACGAGTGACCATTTGAACTGGAATCCGCATTCAGGGCCACGCCTTCCGTTTAGGCGCTGCGCCGTGCCAGAGCTGCGGCAGGCCGCATGGGTTACTGACTGGCTGCATGCATCTTGACGAAGACCGGCGCGCTAGTTGCAGGTTCTCGCATGGCGGCGGGTCTGTCGCGCGGGAAAAGGCGAACTGCTGACCGCGTGCCCCAAACACCGCATGCGCGCACCTGGACCAGCTCCCGAATTAAACGTTGTGGCCGATTTTTTAGAAATCATTTACTCATTTACTTATTTGAGTTTTTGAGTCTACGTGCGTGAAAACGCTAATTCTTCAGTGATTCGAGTTATCTAGCCTGCATGCCGCGCTGTGGTTAGTTTGTTTATTTGTTAGTTAGTTTGTTAGTTAGTTTGTTTTGTCTGTTGCCGCATTTGCCAGGACGCATTTCGTGCTGCGCACGACCAGCCCCCTTCGGACTGGACTCCCGCGTCTCGCCGCCGACAGGCTCGGGGGGCAGGGGTTGCGGGCTTTGCCCTTCGTCCCTGCCCCCTCTCACACAGGCTTGGCCGTTACGGCCAGCGTCAAGGGTACGGCTGCGCCCGCGTCCTCACCCGTTCGGTGCTCGCCCTAGCGGGCTGCGCTCCGCATGCGGCTTCCGGGCGCGCCCTTGACCCTGCCCTTCGCTAGTTTCGACTTTGGATTGTGCAATCCAATTTTCGTAAACACCTGTACAAATTATGTTGACAGCTATTTACGTAAGTCATTGTGGTTAAAAGGTTTTTTTGACTTTGAGTAGATTCATATGCCACTATGAAACCGCCATTCAATAGCCATTTCTGGAGGTCGTATGACAGGTCAATTTTTAGCAGCTCGCCTTTCTCCAAAAGAGGCGTTGGCACAGCCGTTTTATGTGGGTGGGGAAGGCGAAAACGTGGAATGGGGCGGCCCTGTGGAAGCGTTCCGGTTCACCGATATGGACAGCGCCTTCCGGTTCGCTGACACCGACCCCGACAACATCAAAATTTTTGAAATCCTGTAGGAGCACTGATCTATATGAAAACGTCCAACCTGACGAAGAACGTCCTTTTTGCGCTGCTGGCAGCCGTGAGCCTTGCGGGCTGCGAAAAGACGCGCACGGTCGATTACTACACCGAGAACGCCACAGAGAGAGCGGCGAAGCTGGAGGAATGCAAGACTAATCCGGGCGAGCTAGATAAGAGTCCAAATTGCGTGAATGCCAAGCGCTCGCAGGTGCAGAGCGAATTGAACACGCGTAATAACGAGCCCTACGATTTCTTCAACAACTCCAAAATAAATAAATAGCCATGGCCGGATTCGTATTCTTTGATAGTTTTTCAAGAAAATTCGATGCGGCTACTGCGGCTTTTGCGACGGATATAACCGGAAATCTGATTGCAACCCTCACGCCAGTTATCACTGTTGGCTTGACTCTGGGCTTTCTGGTCTATGCCTTCGGGATCATTCGCGGCGTGATAGATCACCCAATGCCGGATTTTCTATGGCGTTGCTTTCGCATTGGCGTCATCGTTTCTATAGCCACGGCAGGCGGTCTATATCAGACCCAGATAGCCGATGCCATCATGACTACACCAGATGCTTTGGCAAAGGCTCTGGTTTCTGGCCCATCCGCTGGCGATACGGCTGGCTCTATTTACGATGCTGCCGCTCAAAAAGCCTTCGATGTCGCTGCAAAGGCTTGGGAAAAGGCCGGATGGTTTGGCGCGGAGGGTTTAATGTATCTCGCCTTCGCGGTGCTTTATTTGCTCGCTGCTGTGGTGATTTTTGGAATTGGGGTGGGATTGATAATCATCGCGAAGGTGGCTTTAGCCGTCCTCGCCGCGCTCGGACCATTATTCATCTTTGCTCTGCTTTGGCAACCGACGGCAAAACTATTTGAACAATGGATTTCCCAGGTGCTGAATTATGGGTTCGTTATTATTCTCACTACAATAATATTCATGCTGATTATAGATGTATTCGGGAATTACTCGGGTGGCGTGAATATAAACGGTTCACAAAACATGATCTATACCTTGGCCGCTGCACTCCTGATTAGCCTCGCTTCCATCATGTTGCTTTTGCAAGTTCCATCGATAGCAAGCGGCCTCGCTGGCGGTGTTGGCTTGGGCTATATGTATGAACTGCGAATGATGCGCAGTGGAGCCGGTGCCGCTGGAAGAGCCGGGAAGACTGCAGGTGTGGTCGCTGGACAAGCTGGGAAGTCTACTGTTCGGAGTGTTATGAAAATGGCTAACTATGCCCGTGGAAAGTTGGGCGGATAGTTGCACCATATATGCATCAACACTGCATAAAAATTGCATCGCTTTGGCATCACGTAATGAATGGCTGCATCATCTTTGCATTATCTCTGCATCAGATCTGCACCATTCACCATCGAGCATGCTCGATGGATAGGAAATGACCCCCTGGACGGCCATAAATGGCCATCCAATAGCCTCCTTAATCCTTAAGTTCGGTCTATACACAATACGCACCTTCCGGTGCGGCTAAGTCATTGATTATAAATATGAAAAATTGATGCGGAAAAATTCATTGTAGTTCTCAGCAACTACAAAACGCCCGGAAACCCAGCAAATACGGTGTTTTTTGCACTACAGCCTGTAGCACGGAGGCCCTATGGCTCTTAGACCACCAATTCAGATCAGATTGAACCCATTAAAACACCTTCAATATGAGGACGAGGCGCAGCGCCTGAACAAACCGCTTTCGACCTACCTACGCGAACGACTGGAGGCCCGAGACGCCATGGGGGATGAACTGGCCGCGCTGCGGCAGGAGGTTGCTCAGGGCTTTCATGTCATGCGTCAGATGCTCACTGAGAAAGCAGAGAGCGGCAGCGCTGTGCCGACATCCAGCCAGACCAATGATGCACTGCTACTCGAAATTCTGGTGTTACTGCGGCAGATAGGTGGGCCGGAGAAAATAAAAATGGCCCAAGCCGAATTGAAATGGCAAGGCATGAAGGCATGGACGCCTAATTAAAGGGGGAACAAATTGAATGAAAAGACCACTGTTCGGGCCGTTGTAGATGAGAAATTAAAATTGGATTTCGAGACAATAGTTAAGAGGAACGACAGAATATCAAGTCAAGTTTTGCGGGATTTGATGCGCGAATACATTTACCGAAATTCAGGCGGTGGAGTGTGGGAGCCGGGACGCCGGGCGAAACGTGAGGAATCTAAGGAAGAAGATTTATGACAAATATGGATCGATTTCGTTTCAAGGCTGAAAAAGCAGCGATTATTTTTATATCGGTGCTGACAGCAATTTATGTAATCGCGTTATTGCCACAAGCTCCGAGTCTTCTCGGCGGCATATTTTCCGGCGATAAGGAGGCAGGCCGGTTATTTCTCATGGGCATCACCGTGGGCGCTATAGGCTGGGGCCAATGGCACTATCGTGATGCTGTTTATCCGATGCATCGAAAGCTCAAAGCGAGTTCTTCAGTCTTGCTTTGATACGCTCAATATATTCTCCCAGCGTGATTTCACCAGAGATAACGCGCTCCATATCAGCTACGTCCTCGGCATCTGGTTCGATACCTTCCAGGCGCAGTGAGCCGATGGCAATGGCCAGCGCTTCGCGGTCGTGGGTTTGGTAGGAAAAGAATTCGCCATCAGTGGCGGGGTGCGTTTTCATAACACCTCGCGGCCCACGGCTGGAGCGCTTATCCATTCTTGTTCTTCAGGGGAAAGCGGTTGCGAATAGTCGGAGGCGGCCAGCAGCTCGTCCAGGGTGTAGCGCGCATTTCAGCGGCAATCCGGCGCGTGAGCTGAAGCGCCGCCGCTGGCGTGTTCCCCGGCGCGGGGTGTTCCAGATCCGCGCGCACCTGAGCGCGCAGGCCTTCCAGATCGCGGCCGCCGTCTACGACCGCCTGCATGAGAAGGCGCGCAGGAGAGCTGCGCCGCTGCATCCGTGCTCACGCGCAGCCGCGAGAAATTCCCGCTTCAGTTCGCTATCGACAGTCACCGAAATGCGGGTCATCTCAGCCTCCTATCGAAACTAAAATTGCGGTTTCGTGGACTTTTGCTGGTCCATGAATTTGATCCGGGCGTTTTGCCAAGCAGGGTCGATCAACTTCAGTTTGGTGCCTGCCAGGCTCAGCTCGGCCGAACCGATTTCGCATCCCATGCCGGATGAACGCATCGGCTTTTCACACCATAGCAGGCCCATGCTTCCGGTCGAAACTGGACCGTATTTCGCACTCGCGGCCTGATTCATCGCGGTTTCATTGTCCTTCGTCCATGGGACCTCATAGTTGACCAAGGCGGCGGCCATGGGATTTTTCTTGTCGTAAGGTACACGGGGCTCGAAGCTCACTTGCATCCGGGTGCCGTTGTTTTCGTAGACAAGATATAGGACTTGCTCGCTCCCGGTCACGGCGTAAGCAACATGGTTTTTTCCAGATTTGGTGACCCGAATTTTGTCGGGGGAGACCCCGAAATTTTTCTGCATTGCAGCGCGAGCTTCTTCAATGCTCATGCCGGTTTTCACGCCGCCCACATCAAAGGACTTCACATCAACCGCGCGCACTGGCTGCGCCGCATTGGAGGGAGAGAAATAAGGCAGGCCCACAAAAATTGCAGGGGCTAGTGCGAGCAAAATTTTCTTCATCTACGTGCTGTTTCCTATTTATTTACAAGCTCAAAGGCTGGCTTTCAAATCTGCTAGCGTGACCATCAGCGTCATTGGGTCCAGCGGTGACGGCTCGAAGCCGAGGCGTTCGTAAAAAGCCTTTGCTTCATCCGAGAGCGCATGCACGAGCATGCCCCGAATTCCGATAGTGTCGGCCGCCTGGACGATGCGCCGGCCCGCGTCTTGTACCAAGGCGCGGCCGAAGCCTTTGCCGTGCAGGGAATGGTCCACGGCAAGACGGCCGAGGACCACCACCGGAATCGGGTCCGGCATGTTGCGGCGAAAGCGACCAGGCGCGGTATCGACCGTAATCGCGCTCGATGCCAAAGCGTAGTAGGCCAACACGCGGCTGCCATCGCAGGCAACAAAGGTGCGAGATGCGCCTGTCGTCTGATTTTTCAGGGCACGGCGCTTTAGCCAGTGGTCCAGGCTTTCCACGCCCGAGGCGAAGGATTCGACGTCATGATGCGCCGCCAGTGGCTCAGGCGCTGAAACTGTCATGCCTTCTCCCAGGGGGCCGGCGCTTGCATTGTCTTGCGCAGGCGTTCATTCGGCTGGGGTGCCATGTCCAGCCGTGCCAGGAAGGTGGCATAGGCTTCCGGGCTGACGGTAATGATGGCCTGGTCAAGCAAGGCTTCTTCGGCCGCCGTGCGTGCGGCGTCCAGCATGAAGTCGGTGCGATTTTTCCCGCGTACCTTGGCGGCGCGGTCAATGAGGCTCCGCTCTTCCGGCTTGATACGAAGGTTCAGCGTTTCACGCTTGGCGGGTGCGGTGCTCAAAGCGGGCATGGCTCAATCTCCTGTGATTTTCTCCAGTATAGCATTTCGTAATGTCAATGTCATTACGATTCTGCGCTGAAATTGTCTTGCGACTATTCCAGCAGCGGCCAAAGGAGCAGCCTGGACAGGTCGCAGGCTTGGTTCAGTAGCAGGGCCATGCCCTGTCCCATGGCGTCGGTTTCCGTAGTCCAGGTGCGCAGCTCCGCGCCGGTTTCATTCCGGGCGATCAGTCGCCCGCCTTCATACGTCCAATGTGCAGCCATGGTGCATCCTCGTTCCGGGAACATTCCCAGCCGAAACCGTAGCATCACGACAGCGGCCGTACGCTGAAACTGTCTTGAAAGCTCATATAGATTGCTCTTATGAGCTAGGCGCATATACACTGCAAATTGTTTAATGGGCCTATCCACTTTTCATAGGATCATTTAGGTATACATAAATGATCCGAGCATCAGAACCGGCGAGCAGGACTTGCAGCAGGCGACCGAGCTTTCATGAATTGGTCGAGCTGTTTCTGTTCAACTTCGCGGCCAATTAAAAGAGCTGGCCAGCCTTTGGGAGGGGGCCAGCCAATCCCGAAAATATCCAGTTGGGCGCGGGTATAGCCGCCTTTGGCAGTCTTGGCGCTTGCTAGAAATTCTTGGGTAACGGTTACTTTCATGCCGCCATTAAAGGGGAAATCATGAGCGAACTCAATCACATCAGGGAGCAAGCACAATGAACATTGCCCGCGTCTATCTGCGCGTCAGCACCGACCAGCAGGATTTGCAGCGGCAGGAAGCTATCTGCGCGCAGGCCGAGGCGGCGGGCTACTACGTGGCGGGCACCTACCGCGAGAAGGCCAGCGGCGCACGCGCTGACCGGCCCGAGCTTCTGCGCATGCTGGCCGACTTGCAGCCCGGCGAGGTGGTCATAGCTGAGAAGATCGATCGCATCAGCCGTCTACCCTTGCCGGAGGCCGAAGCCCTCATTGCTGCGATACAGGCGAAGGGCGCGCGTCTGGCCATCCCGGGCGTGGTGGATCTGTCCGAGCTGGCGGCTACCGCCGAGGGCGTCCCGAAGATCGTCCTAGAGGCCGTGCAGGACATGCTTTTGAAGCTGGCCTTGCAGATGGCCCGCGACGACTACGAGGACAGACGGGAGCGGCAGCGCCAGGGGATCGAGCAGGCAAAGGCGGCCGGGAAGTATCGCGGCCGCCGTGCTGATCCCAAGCGCCGCGCCCAGGTGATCGCGCTGCGCCGTTCTGGCCACAGCATCAACCAGACAGCCGAGCTGGCCGGGTGCAGCCCCGCTCAAGTGAAACGGATATGGGCGGCGGTGACTGACAAAGAAAATTCCCTCAATAAATGATGCTTTGCTCCTTTACTCATTTGTTTATTTTGATATGATGAAATGAGTAAATCATCATTTACGTTTTTGCATTAGGAGATCGCATGAAAGTCATCGCCGTGCTGAACCAGAAGGGCGGGAGTGGAAAAACCACAATTGCCACGCATCTGGCCCGCGCTCTGCAACTCGATGGCGGCGACGTGCTGCTGGTCGATTCCGACCCGCAGGGCAGCGCCCGCGACTGGGCCGCTGTGCGCGAAGATCAACCGCTAACCGTTGTGGGCATCGACCGGCCGACTATCGACCGGGACGTGAAGAACGTTGCCCGAAAGGTTGATTTCGTCGTGATCGACGGCGCGCCCCAGGCGGCCGACCTCGCCGTATCGGCCATCAAGGCGGCTGACTTCGTGCTGATCCCTGTGCAGCCATCACCCTACGACATTTGGGCGGCCGCCGACCTTGTTGCCTTGGTGAAGCAGCGCATCGAACTGACAGACGGCCGCCTGCAGGCGGCCTTTGTCGTATCGCGGGCGATCAAAGGCACGCGAATAGGGGGAGAGGTCACCGACGCGCTGACTGGCTACGAGTTACCCGTCTTGGATGCTCGCATCACTCAGCGCGTGAGCTACCCCGGCACTGCGGCCACTGGAACAACCGTTTTGGAGGCGGAGCCAGATAGCGACGCTGCGGCCGAAATCCGCGCCCTCGCAGCCGAAATTAAGCAAAAACTCATTTGAGCTTTTGAGGAAATGAAGCAATGAGCAAGCCAACCACCACACTGAGCGCAGGCCGACCGAGTGCTCGCACCGACAAGGCCAAGGCCGTGACCCTTGCCAGCCTTTCCGACGATGCCGGGGGCATGAAGCGGGTCAATTTCGAGCTGTCGCCCGACCGTCACGCCAAGCTGAAAATTCACGCGGCCAAAGCGGGCAAGAGCATCAAGGAACTGCTGACGGATTACGTTGATAGCCTGCCGGAATGAGTAAATACGTTTATGAGTATTTACACATAAATTAATTTTGGCAATTCGATAATGGACAAGACTAAAGCAATGTTGAACCTTGCTTGTCAGATTGGGGCGGCTAAGGCATGATTACGGATGTAGATTCGATGGGCGTCGTCGGTCCCACAGCTTTGAAAGAGCTTTTGGCTGCTGGTGGCGTCCAGGGCGCAACCATCCGGGTTGCCGAGCAGGGCTTAATTGTGGTCCTGCATATCGGCCCGAATGATCGCGTTCTAGGGTTGTTTCGCGGTGGCCCGCGCTTTTTCCGGTCGTTCGACGGGGCGGCGGCGGCACTACGGCAGAATGGGGTGATGCAGTGGGACGCAGACGCGACCGGCTGGATTCCCCGAACCCTGTTAAGGGGTGAGAAGGACGAATAGGGCTGCGGCTGCTAGTTGGCGCTAGTAGCGAGCTCTAGAAAAGCAAAAAGCCTCGTTTGGCGACGAGGCTTTTGCTTAGGGTGGTCTAGCTATGCTTGTCGTTTTGGCGAACGACTGGCTCAGCGAAGAACCGTAGAAAGAGGACAACCAAACAGTTGTCTATGCAATCCTCATTCTACGGCCTGACCTTGCTATTGACAAGTGTTGACACGCGTTCTCGCGTGAGCAGGGGCATATGGCTAGAACGGCGGCACAACTGGCGCTTTTCAGCCCGGACGATGAGGCCGGGACCTACCATGACACGAGCAGGACGGGCTTTTTTTCGCTCCTGGTCGCAGTAGGCAAGGAAAAGCGCCAGGACTCCTACAAACTCACGGACATGCCCGTAATCTTGGGCATGGTCGATCAGACCCTCGATACCTGGCTGACACAGGCCGAATTCATGCGGCCAAACCGGCGCGTAGTGAATCTGGCGCGCATCGGCCTACTGTTTGCCGACTTGGACACCTACCGCCAGCCGTGGGCGGCCGGTAAGTCGCCCGAGCAGCTTGCAGCCGCCGTGCTGTACCACTGCGCGGCCGAAGGCGTCCCCGCTCCCTCGCTACTGGTCTACAGCGGCCGCGGCATTCAAGCCAAATGGCTGCTGGACGGCACGATCCCGCGGCAAGCGTTACCGCGTTGGAATGCGTGTCAACGCTATCTCATAGACCGGCTGGCCAACCTCGGCGCCGATCCCCAGGCCAAGGACGCCAGCCGCGTTTTGCGCCTCGTTTCCACCGTGAACACCAAGAGCGGCGACGTGTGCCGCGTCGTCCACGTCGAGGCTGGCCAGGATGGCCAGCCAATCCGCTACGGTTTCGAGTATCTGGCTGAATCGCTGCTGCCCGTGGCCCGCTGGGACATC
>NZ_JBXXZI010000017.1:0-11810 GCF_057369555.1 Comamonas sp. FUJ_7 | reverse complement strand
AGAGAAAAACCCCGTAGTCGTTCGACTACGGGGTTTTTTACTTGATGGATCAGTATTTTTTGATATTGCTTGCGCAGTAGTGGATAGGGAAGGAGTCAGGTATGCAGTTGCAGGATATGTTGTATTCACAGGGCTTTGGTATTCGCCGCGTTTGTTCCGGTTTGGTGCAGCAGGGGTGGGTAGAGCTGTGGAATACGGAGACTGAATCCTGGGAGCAGGTGCTGGATTCCACGCTGGATATTGACCCTGAAGGCATGAGCTTTCGGGTGCAGGGTGTGGAGTGGCAGTACCACAAGCTAGGCTATGTGCTGCTGAACAAGCCTGCCGGTACTGAGTGCTCGCAAAAGCCGTCGGCCCATCCCAGCATCTACACCTTGCTGCCTTCTCCGCTGCGTTTGCGACCCAATAAAGGAGCGGTGCAAGGCGTTCAGGCGGTGGGACGTCTGGATCAGGATACGACGGGGATGCTGCTGCTCAGCGATGATGGGCAGTTCATCCACCGTATGTCTTCTCCCAAAAAGCATGTCTCCAAGGTGTATCGGGTGACCTGCAAGCACGAGGTCGATGCCAAGCAAATCCAGAAGCTCTTGGACGGCGTGGTGCTTGATGATGATCCCAAGCCTGTCAAGGCAGCTGCCTGTGAGCAGGTCGATAGTCATGTGCTGGACCTGACCCTGACGGAAGGCAAATATCACCAGGTCAAGCGCATGATTGCGGCGGTGAGCAATCGGGTGGAAGGCTTGCACCGCCGAAAAATCGGCGGGATGGAGCTGCCCGAGGATCTGGCTCCGGGTCAATGGCGCTGGCTGACCGCTGATGAGCTGGAGCTGTTCAAGCCAGGGAAATAATTAAGTTCTGGAACATTGGTATGAATGAAAAAAGCCTGCTGGTTGCACCAGCAGGCTTTTTTGTGAGGGCAGAGCTTTAGCGCTGCTGCGTGCTCGTGCTGCCTGGAATCGAGGCCTGGTGACGTGTTCCAGTGGTTTGCAGCGGTGTACCCGGCAGAAACTCTATGCCTGTGCGGCGCACTAGCTCTTCGTAACTGATGGGCTGGGTGACTCGGGCGGCATCATCGTTGGCTTGCCAGTGTGCCCAGGCTCGCTGAGTTTGGGCGTCATAGACCAGCTTGTAGAGAAAGCTGGGCACTCGCACATGGTTGTCGCCCACCGTAGAGGCGTTGGGCTCGAAAACCGGGCCGGTGATGATGTAGACATCACCTTGGGCACGTTGGGCGTAGTTGCGCGTGTCTTTTTCAATGCGTGCCCAGGGGCCGCTGTTTTGCTTGATGGCTTGGGGAACCATATTGGCTAGAGAGAAGCTTTGCGCCATGGCCTGAGCGCTAGGCATATCGCCAGCGGGCGCCATGTGGCCGCGTGAGTAGCCGGAGCGCTTGTAGTCATCAAGCTCGGCCCGCTCGTCGCGGGGCAGGCGGGCATCGCTGTAGAAGCGGTTGGTACGCTTTTCATCGGCATCGTCGACCAAGGCTTTGTTCAGGCGCTGGGCGACAAAGACCGGCGTTTTGCTCTGGCCGCTGTGCAAGATGGCAAAGGCGTCATAGCAAAGCGCACGCAGCTTGGGCTGATCGCTGAGCACGGGCGGCTTGGCATTGGCAAAGAACTGAGGGCACTGGCTAAAGCCTTCGGTTGCGCGGGTGGGGTTGCTGACCTGCAGGGTCAGAGCGCCTGAGGCGGGCAACGGCATCTTGGCCGTGCAAGCCATGGAGCTGATGGACAGCAGGGCGATGGAGGTATAGCGAGCCAGGCGCTGGCCTGCTGTCGATGTATTGAACGAGGCGGGCAGAGTCAAAGTGGAGAGCATTCGAGAGAGAAAGACCGAAGGGCGTTGTTCGCCGTAAATGCGGAAAAGCAAGAAAGGCTTGGGCAGGTGAAGGTGCAGCGCAGATCAGCTTTGAAGTGAAGCTGATGGCGGTGCCATTGAGCAGATCACCGAGAGCTACCGAATGACCCGGCCCATCGCAGACGGGCGCTTGAGACGAGGCGTGAAGCCCTGGGCGGTACAGAAAGTACGGCAAGGCTTTGCCACGACGGGCTAGGGGTTGTGCTGGTAGATCTTAAAAAGATAGCTGCTTACGCAGGTATAGAAAGGATTTCAAAGGGAAAGTTCCTTGAAATCCTTGCTGGAGTTGCGCTAGCAGCTCTGATTTTATGCATAGATGTGGATGTGCAGCTGCACAGCGCGCAGATGAATAGCCTATGGATTGAGCGCAGCTTGCGCCTTCTGTCTCTCGTATCTCCATGAACAACCGATTCGAGCAAAGAGGAGCAGGCACTAAACAACTAGAGCGTGCCGGCGCATCAGGCTTTATTGCCTTAGCCCGTGTGCGCAAGGGCCTTAATCGTCGATCGAGGCACTCCAGCGATCACCCCAGCCGTTGCTGCGATAGTCCTTGCTGACGCGATCGATCTCACGGCGATCCCGCTTGGTGGGGCGGCCCGTGTGCTGTGCGGCCAGAAAGGCGGCGGGCTCAGGGGCCAGGCGGCGCTGCTCGGCCAGTTGCTCGCGCTGGGCAATGCTCTGGGCGGTTTCTTCATACAGTTGCTGGGCCACAGGTGCGGGCCCACGCATGCCGCTGAGACCGCGCACGATGACTTCTTTGGGAATATTGCCCTGGCGCAGGGTAATGGTGTCGCCAGGGCGAATCTCACGCGAGGCCTTGGCATTGGCCTTGTTGACGGTAACGCGGCCTTTGCCAATTTCTTCCACGGCCAGGCTGCGGGTTTTGTAGAACCGCGCACACCACAGCCATTTGTCCAGACGCATGGATTCAATTTCACTCATGGCGCTATTTTGAGGTCTGGATGAGCTTCTGCAATCCTTGTTTCAAGCCCGAGGTGCTGACATGGATTCAGAAAGAGGGGTCTGAAGTGGCAGGTGAACCAGCGCTTGCAGTCCGCGCACCTGCCCAGGTGTCTGGTAGAGATTGCGCAGCTCGATCTGGCCACCCAGGGTCTGCACAATTTCCTGGCAGATGGCCAGGCCCAGGCCCGAGCCACTGCGCGTGTTGCCCGAAGAAAAGGGCTGGAACAGCCGCTGGCTCAATTCCGTATCAATGCCGCTGCCGCTGTCTTCAATGCTGAGCGCGGCATGCTTGTCTTCCAGCCGTACTTCCACTTGCAAGCGTCCGCCTCTTGGCGTGTGGCGCAGGGCGTTGTGCAGCAGGTTGCGTGTCAGCTCGCGCAGCATCCACTCATGGGCAGGTACCCAGCAGGTCTGGGTATCAATGCCAAAGTCCATATCGTGCTCGGCAATCAGGGGGGAAAGCTCCAGCGCCACATCACGCACGATTTCATCGAGGGGGGCGAGCAGCTGCTTGTTCTGGCTGGGGTCTTCTTGCCGCAACTGCTCGACTTTGGCCAGGGCCAGCATCTGGTTGGCCACGCGGGTGGCGCGGTCCACGGTGTCATCCATTTCGACAAAAGCCTGCTCTGGAGGAATATCGCCGCGCTTGGCCGATTGCACCTGGGCCTTGAGTACGGCCAGCGGCGTGCGTAACTGGTGGGATGCGTCGCGTACAAAGCGCTTTTGGTTGCTCAGCAGGCTTTGCAGCCGCTGCATGGTCTGGTTGGTGGCGTCCAGCAGCGGCTGGATTTCGCGAGGAGCCTCGGGGGCGGATAAAGGGCTCAGGTCGCCTTGGGCGCGGCTGTGCAGATCCTGGCTGAGCTGGCGTATGGGCTGGGTGGCGCGCTGCACCACGATGATGACGATAAGGGCCACCACCAGCACCAGCAGGGCCTGGCGAATCAGGGTGTCGCGCAGAATCTGCAGCGCCAGTGATTCGCGCAGCTCCAGCGTTTCAGCCACCTGAATGACGGCCATGCCACGCCCGGTGTCACTGGCCACGGGCTGCAGCAGAACGGCCACGCGCACAGGGCGACCACGAAATTCGTCATCGTAGAAGTCCACCAGTGCCGCATAAGGGGGGCGCTGGGGGATCTTGCCGTGCCAGAAGGGAAGCTCGTTAAACCCCGAGATCAATTGCCCGTCCAGTGTGGAGACGCGATAGAACATGCGGCTTTGGTTGTCGGCCTCAAAAATTTCCAGGGCAGAGTACGGCACCATGGCGCGCAGCTGAGCTTCATCGTCATAGCCGATGACGCCAATTTGCTCGCTGATGCTTTTGGCCGACGCCAGCAGGGTTCTGTCATACGCTGTGTGCAGCGAGGACAGGGTTTGCTGATACAGGCTCCAGGCATTGAGCGCAATCAGCAGCAGCACGGGCAGCAAAATGCCGGTGAGCAGCAGCCTCCTCAATGACCAGACCGTCTGGGCGCGTGCTTGGCTCGCACTGGCCTTTGCTGTACTGGCTGCTGTGGTGGGCTTCATGCGCTGGCCTCGGCCTTGATCAGATAGCCCAGCCCTCGCAAGGTCACCAATTGCACGCCGGTGCCGTGGAGCTTTTTGCGCAGGCGGTAGGCCACGACTTCGACGGCTTCATATTGCACATCGGTTTCGCCGGGGAAGACCAGGCTGAACAAGCGCTCCTTGGTGACGGCATGGCCGGGACGTGCCAGCAGTGCTTGCATCATGGACAGCTCGCGCGGAGTCAGCTCCAGAACCTGATCGCCAAAGTAGATGGCGCCGCTTTCTTTTTCATAGCGCAATGCGCCCAGTGTTAAAGCCTCTGGGGCTGATTTGGGTGTGAAGCTGTCCTGGCTGCGACGCAGCAAGGCGCGCAGGCGGGCCTCCAGTTCGTCGAGGTCAAAAGGCTTGGCCAGATAGTCGTCGGCACCGGCATTCAACCCCAGCACGCGGTCCCCCACGGTGCCTCGCGCCGTCAGTATCAGCACGGGCGTGCGCAGACCTTGGGAGCGGGCACGCTCCAGCACCTGCAGGCCGTCCAGACCGGGCAGGCTCAGATCCAGCACCACGGCGTCAGGCTCGCGGCTGACCCAATGGGCCAGAGCGCTGGGGCCGTCGGCTGCGACCTCCACATTCAGGCCGCGGCGCATCAGCGTGCGCTGCAGCGTGGTGCGCATGGCGGAGTCATCTTCAACAAGCAGTAATTGCATGGCGCAGAACATAGCACTGCGCTGAAGTGGCCAGAGCAAGTCTTGAACCCTCGGCGCTTGACTAGGGGATAGTCCTAGGCTTTTGGACAGCTGTTTGACAGGCAGGCTGTCCATGATTCATCACACCAATTACATAAGGAGCAACCCATGCGTCGTGATACGTTTTTGAAGTCTCTGGCTGCCATGGCGGCAGTCGGTGCCTTGCCTTTGTCGGCACAGGCGGCAACTGCCATCAAGATGATGCTGCCCGCCAATCCGGGTGGCGGCTGGGATACGACGGGTCGTGCTCTGGGCAAGGCCTTGCAAGACGCGGGTGTGGCTTCTTCCGTCACTTATGACAACAAGGGCGGCGCAGCCGGTGCCATCGGTCTGGCTCAGTTCGTCAACGGCAGCAAGGGCGATCCCAATGCCATGATGGTCATGGGCGCGGTGATGCTGGGTGGCATCATCACCGGCAAGCCACCCGTCAACCTGAGCCAGGCCACGCCTCTGGCACGCCTGACCAGCGAATACAACGTCTTTGTGCTGCCAGCCAATTCGCCTTACAAGAGCATGGCCGAGGTGATCGCTCAGCTCAAGAAAGACCCAGGCTCCATCAAGTGGGGCGGCGGCTCGCGTGGCTCTACCGAGCACATTGCGGCGGCCATGATTGCGCGTGAAGTGGGCGTGGACCCCGCCAAGATCAACTACGTGGCTTTCCGTGGGGGCGGTGAGGCTATCTCTGCCATCCTGGGCGGCAACGTCACCGTGGGCGGCAGCGGCTTTAGCGAGTTTGCCGAATACATTGCCACCGGCAAGATGAAGCCTATTGGCGTGACTTCGGGCCAGCGCCTCAAGGGAGCCGCCGCCAATGTTCCCACGCTCAAGGAGCAGGGCATCAACGTGGAAATCGGCAACTGGCGCGGCGTGTACGGAGCGCCTGGCATTTCCAAGGCACAGCGCGACGAGTTGGTGGCCCAGATTGAAAAAGCCACCAAGAGCAAGGCCTGGGCCGAAGCACTGCAGAAGAACGACTGGACACCTGCCTGGCTGGGCGGTGATGCCTTTGGCAAGTTCGTTGACGACGAGTTCGCCAGCCTGCGCGCCACCATGGCCAAGTCCGGCATGATCTGATGATCACCTCAGGCTGCTGCTTTCTGCAGTGGCCTTTTCAGGACATGGCACAGGGCAGGCGGCAACTGCCCTGATCTTGTGATGTCCTGCCATTTTTCCCCTTCGCACTGATTGATGGCTTGCACCGAAACGGCGCAAGCCAGGGTTTGTGCAACCCCATGATGCCGTGAGAGCTGCTGCAGAGATCGTTCTTACGGGTTCCGAAAACCACTGAAATCAAACGCATTCATCATGTCTGATTCCTTCCAAGATCTGGCCCGGGCGGCGGAGGCTGCACAGGTGTCGGCCTATGCCGATCCCGGTGAGCCACAGAGCTCCAATGTGCCCTCCGCCAAGGCGCAAACCATTGTGGGAGCAGGTGTGCTGCTGGTCGCAGCCGGTCTGGCCTTTGGCGCGCTGAGCATTCCCTCTGACTCCGGCTATGGCGGCGTGGGTCCCAATTTCTTGCCCTGGGTGTGTGCCGTGGTACTGGCGATTTGTGGAGCCATGCTGATTTGGGAAGCGCGCACCGGCGGCTTTCGCCATGCCGCTGATCCTGGTGGTCAGCCCAAGGCGGACATTCTGCCCTTTGTCTGGGTGTCTGCTGGCCTGCTGGTGAATGCGGCACTGATCAGCACACTGGGCTTTATTGTGAGCTGCACTATTTGCTATGTGCTGGCGGTGCAGGGCCTGCGCCGCGCTGCGCATCAGCCTGAGGTATCGGCGGCAGGAACCTGGGTCAAGGATGTGATCACTGGTGTACTGATTTCGGCGCCCGTGTTCTGGACGTTTACGCAATTCCTGGCCATCAATCTGCCGGGCCTGACTCAGACGGGGTGGCTGTAATGGATATTTTTAACGCTTTGATGGCGGGCTTTGCCACGGCCATCACGCCCGCCAACTTGTTGTGGGCTCTGGTGGGCTGTGCACTGGGCACAGCGGTGGGAGTGTTGCCCGGCATTGGCCCCGCCGTGGCCGTGGCCATGCTGCTGCCGATTACCGCCAAAGTCGATGTCACGGCATCGATGATCTTCTTTGCGGGCATTTACTACGGCGCCATGTATGGCGGATCGACCACCTCGATTTTGCTGAACACGCCCGGTGAAACCGCTTCCATGGTCACGGCCATGGAGGGCAACAAGATGGCCAAGAATGGGCGAGCGGGGGCCGCGTTGGCAACCTCGGCCATTGGCTCTTTTGTGGCCGGCACGTTTGCTACCGTCATCGTGACGTTGTTTGCGCCGCATGTGGCGGACTTTGCGGTCAAGCTGGGCCCGCCTGAATACTTCATGCTCATGGTGCTGGCTTTCACCACTGTGAGTGCGGTGCTGGGGCAAAGCTCGCTGCGCGGCATGACTGCACTGTTTGTCGGTCTTGCGGCTGGTTGCATCGGCATGGACCAGATTTCCGGCGCGGCGCGCTATACCGGCGGCAAGATGGAGTTGCTGGACGGCATCGACATTGTGCTGGTGGCGGTGGGCCTGTTTGCCGTGGCCGAAGTGCTGTACGCGGCCATGTATGAAGGCAAGGTGGAGGAATCCCAGAACAAGCTGACCCGCGTGCATATGACCCGCCGCGACTGGAAGCGATCCTGGCCCGCCTGGCTGCGCGGTACGGCCTTGGGCACGCCGTTTGGCTGTATTCCCGCTGGCGGGACAGAGATTCCGACCTTTTTGAGTTATGCCGCAGAGAAGAAGCTGGCCAAGGGCGAGGACAAGGCCGAGTTCGGCACCAAGGGGGCCATCGAAGGTGTGGCCGGCCCCGAGGCGGCCAACAATGCCACGGTGACTGCGGCCCTGATTCCGCTGTTGACCCTGGGCATTCCCACCAGCAACACCACGGCCGTGCTGCTGGGGGCCTTCCAGAACTACGGCATCAACCCCGGCCCCCAACTGTTTACCAGCTCGGCGGCGCTGGTCTGGGCGCTGATCGCGTCGCTCTACATCGGCAACGTGATGCTGCTGGTGCTGAATCTGCCCATGGTGGGCCTGTGGGTCAAGCTGCTGAAGATTCCACGCCCCCAGCTGTATGCGGGCATTCTGATCTTCGCCACGGTGGGGGCTTATGGCATGCGCCAAAGCGCGTTTGACCTGTTCCTGCTCTATGGCATTGGCTTGCTGGGTGTGATCATGCGTCGCTTTGACTTCCCGACGGCTCCGGTGGTGGTGGGCATGATTCTTGGCCCTCTGGCCGAAGCCCAGATGCGCAACGCAGTCTCTATCGGTGAGGGAAGCTGGTGGATTTTCCTGCAGCGCCCCATGTCGCTGACGCTGGTCATCATCGTGCTGGCGGTGTTGATCATCCCTCGCGTGCTCAAGCGTATGGCTGATTCAAGACATGCCAAGGGAGCGGCTGCCGCCTGAGTCTTTATTTCCTAGCCTGCTGCGGGTGCTGTACGCATGGAACCCGTTGCATTGATATCCCCTGACTGGTGATTCGGTCAGGGGATTTTTTATGGAAGCAGGCTTTATCTCTTTCGCAGAAAGCCTTGTCTGCTCATGTATGGATAGTGCAGGTCTGTGGCTGACCACGCAGTAAGAGCAGTAGGAAAGTTGAATTTCTGACCCATGCTAGGGATTGCCCTTGGTTGCAGGAGTTTGATTTGTTTTTATAGTTATAAGAAATATCTATTTCGGGTTTCGGAGACAGCATGGCAGTGGAACAAGGGCAGCAGTTGTGGGCGCCCACGCAGCAACAGGTGGAGCACAGTGGGCTCTGGCATTACATGAACTGGCTGCGTGGCAACCGTGGCCAGGACTTCGCGAGCTATGAAGCGCTGTGGCAATGGTCGGCCACGGATATTGATGGCTTCTGGCGCTCCATCTGGGATTACTTCGACATTCAGGCCGATGGCGATCCGGCGCAGGTGCTTGCCAGCCGCAAGATGCCCAGTGCGGACTGGTTCCCGAATACCGCACTGAACTACGCCGAACACATCTTTCGCAATGCCACAGACGAACGCCCCGCCATCATTGCGCGCTGTGAGGGCAGCCAGCCGGTAGAAGTGTCATGGCAGCAATTGCAGCGCGATGTGGGCGCCCTGGCTGCAACGCTGCGCGGCCTGGGCATACAGCGCGGCGACCGTGTGGTGGCTTACCTCTCCAACGTGCCGCAGACCGTGGTGGCCTTTCTGGCCTGTGCCAGCATTGGTGCCGTCTGGTCCAGCTGCGCGCCGGAGATGGGCGTCTCCGTGGTGCTGGACCGCTTTCAGCAGATTGCGCCCAAGCTGATTTTTGCCACCGACAGCTATACCTATGCGGGCAAGCAGTTTGACCGCCGCGAGGTGCTGAACGAGGTGTTGCAAGGCCTGCCCGATATTGCTCAGGTCATTCATGTGCCAGGCCCGTTGTTTGGCAGCGATGCAGAGCATGCGAGCGTCCCCTGGCGCGACTGCATGCGCTGGAGCGATGCAACGCGCAATGAAGCGCCGCTGCAGTTCGAGCGCGTCCCGTTCTCGCATCCGCTGTGGGTGGTGTATTCGTCTGGCACGACCGGCCTGCCCAAGGCCATGGTCCACAGCCATGGCGGCATTGTGCTCACGCATCTGAAAACCAACCGCCTGCAGCACGATGTACTGCCCGGCGACCGCTTTATGTTCCTGGGCAGCACGGGCTGGATTGTCTGGAATCTGATGATTGGCAGCCTGCTGGCCGGTGCGACGGTGGTGCTGTCCGACGGCAATCCGACAGCGCCCAATGATGCGGCGCTCTGGGACTTTATCGACCAGTATGACGTCAGCATCTTCGGCTGCGGTGCAGCTTTTCTCAT
The DNA here is from genome assembly GCF_057369555.1 of Comamonas sp. FUJ_7. Classification (NCBI taxonomy): domain Bacteria; kingdom Pseudomonadati; phylum Pseudomonadota; class Betaproteobacteria; order Burkholderiales; family Comamonadaceae; genus Comamonas; species Comamonas sp. FUJ_7. Next base: position 1,920 of record NZ_JBXXZI010000017.1, on the reverse strand, counting down.
CAAGAGCATGAAGGATGGCGTGCAGCCCAGTCAGGGCAGAAAGTTCGAGAAGCTGCGCGCCATCAACTCCACGGGCTCGCCACTGCCTCTCGATGCCTATGCCTGGGTGTACGAGAGCGTGAAGAGTGATTTGTGGCTGGCATCAATCAGCGGCGGTACCGACATTGCCTCGGGTTTTGTAGCCTGTGCGCCGATCTTGCCCGTCAACGCGGGCGAGATTCAATGCCGCGAGCTGGGCGTGGCCGCCTATGCCTTCAACGAACAGGGCGAGAAAGTGATTGGCGAGGTGGGCGAGCTGGTGATTACCGAGCCCATGCCCTCCATGCCCGTGTTCTTCTGGAATGACGAGGGCGGCAAGCGCTATTACGACAGCTATTTCGATGTCTTTCCCGGCTACTGGCGCCATGGTGACTGGATTGAATTCAGCGAGCGCGGCACGGCCGTGATCTATGGCCGCTCCGACAGCACCATCAACCGCTTCGGCATACGCATGGGCACGGCAGAAATCTACCGCGTGGTCGAGGAACTCGACGCCGTCAAGGACAGCCTGGTGGTCGATCTCGAATATCTGGGCCGCCCCTCCTTCATGCCGCTGTTTGTCACGCTGGGCGAGGGGCAATCATTGACGGACGAATTGATTGCCCAGATCAAGAACGCCATCAAGACCAAGGCTTCGGCCCGCCATGTGCCCAATGTGGTGGTGCAAGTGGCCGAGATTCCACGCACCCTGACGGGCAAGAAGATGGAAGTGCCGGTGCGCAAGCTGCTGCTGGGAGCGGACGCCGCCAAGGTGGCCAGCCCCGATGCCATGGCCAACCCATCCAGCATTGATTTCTTTATTCAATTTCGAGAGCAGGTTCCGCAGGCGTGACAAGCGCTTAAGGCTGATTTGACTCGTAACTCACACAAGCAGGCCCATCCATGAATCATCAAGACCTGATCGCCATCGACTTCCACACCCATGCAGAAGTCAGCTGCCGCAACCCCTTTGACAGCTACGGCGAGGAATACGACCGCGCGGCGGACAAATACTTCGGCAGCTCACTTCGCCCGACGATCGCCGAAACCATTGCCTATTACCGCGAGCGCAAGATCGGTCTGGTGATGTTCACGGTGGACAGCGAGGCGCAACTGGGTCGCCGCCGCATTCCCAACGAAGAGATTGCCGACGCTGCGCGCGAGAACAGCGACATGATGGTGGCGTTCGCCAGCATCGACCCGCACAAGGGCAAGATGGGCGCGCGCGAGGCCGAGCGCCTGATTACCGAATGCGGCGTCAAGGGCTTCAAGTTCCATCCCACGGTGCAGGGCTTTCATCCCTACGACCGCATGGCCTGGCCTATCTACGAGGTCATCAACCACTACAAGCTGCCCGCCATCTTCCACACCGGTCACAGCGGCATCGGCAGCGGCATGAAGTGCGGCGGTGGCCTGCGTCTGGCCTATAGCAACCCCATGCTGCTTGATGATGTGGCCGTGGACTTTGGTGATATGCAGATCGTCATGGCCCACCCGAGCTTTCCCTGGCAAGACGAGGCGATCTCGGTGGCTTTGCACAAGCCCAATGTCTGGATCGATCTCTCGGGCTGGAGCCCCAAGTACTTCCCCAAGCAGCTGGTGCAGTACGCCAACACGCTGCTGAAAGACCGCGTGCTGTTTGGCAGCGACTTCCCGCTGATCACGCCCGAGCGCTGGATGAAGGACTTCGAGGTCGCGGGCTTCAAGCCCGAAGTCATGCCCGGCATTCTCAAGGACAACGCCGTTCGCCTGCTGGAGCTGGACAAGAAGCGCGACGCGTAATAACCCACAAGGATTACGGAAGTGATCCTTGCTATAAAAGGAGCGTATAGCGCTTGCCAGTATTGAGTTTCAGATGGATTTCTATCTGAAATCAAGCAAGGGCAAGCGCGATCAGCTCCT
>NZ_JBXXZI010000016.1:0-16360 GCF_057369555.1 Comamonas sp. FUJ_7 | reverse complement strand
TCAGGCGCTGAAGATGAAAACGCCCGCTCAAGCATTTGCATTAGCGGCCTGACCTGTGCAAAAACCGCTGGGTCAATACATATCCGAGCAGCCATATTGAATCGCTTCACTGAACTGATCCGTCCTCAGACGGCAACGTGGTATAGCCACGGCAGGGGTTTGGAGTGCCTCGCACCAAAATGAATTTGTGCAACAACGCCAATCTACACCAATTTAATTTTTGAAAAAGAAATCAAGAAAATAAAAAGCTTTACCAAGTTTTTCCAGTATATTTTTATACTCAGCATCTCAATAGTCTTAAAAAAGTATCCAGAATTGTTTTTACTACAAGAAAATATAATTCTCTCTAGTGCCTTTTTATCATAATTCAAAGAATTAACTAAAATATCTGATGTTCTTTTTACTATATCACTTTTGTCTTCAGATATGACCCTTAATGATTTTATTGCCATTTCAAGCTGATCAATATTATATTTAATTTTATTAATATTCCTACTTTGAGTAATTGAAGAATTATTTAAATAGTAAATATAATTCTTTTCATTTATAGATGAAATCTTATTAGCACTCAGCAATGCTGCAAAAAAGAAAATTACATCCTCTGCATATATAAATCTTTTTTCTATAAATATTAATATATTATATACATTCTGCACCAGTGATTTTTTATAAAATTTCCCAGGATTACCTTTAGGTATTAAATTTAAATTTAAATTTAAGACACAATTTTCGAAAATTTCATCTCCTTTAGATTCTTTCGGAACCCGCATTTCTGTTCTATATATCTTTTTTGGTCTGACATCGATCTTACAAAATATCATGTCAGCATTTTTCCGAACCGACTCATTTAACATCAACTCCAAAAAAACAGGAGTTATTTCATCATCAGGGTCAAGAAAAAAAATATAACTCCCTATTGAGGATTCATACCCTGCTTTCCTAGCATGAAAAGTGCCAACGTTAAATTTTAGGTCAATAACTTTTACTCTTTCATCTCGAAATTCGAGATCCCTCAGCTTATTTAATGTTCTATCCGTAGAGGCATCGTTCACAAAAATCAATTCAAAATCTTGATATGTCTGAGAAATGCAAGAAAAAAAACAGCGTTCCAAGTATTGCTCTACATTAAAACATGGAAGTATTACTGAAATCTTCATATCACTACGATCCCATTGCCAATTTTAAAAAATCTCTAGAATTAGATTTATTAAATAAAATTATCTTATCTACTAATTCCATATCATTTTTTTTTCCTAGCAAATCAATAATATAATCTCTTTCGTTATCTTCAATAAATCTATCGCTCAAGTTAAACACGTTCAATAATGAGGAAAATCTAGAAGCACCACGGCCTTTATTGACCAAGCTGATAAAAGGTTTACCAAAAATAATTGAAAAAACAGTTCCATGAAAAGAATCTGTGATCACAAAATCTGCATCATAAAATCCTTTAATCCAACCTTCAACTGTCGGCACCTGGTATTGCATCCAATCACTACAAATTAGATCAGAGTAAGGCTCCTTTGGTTGATGGTTAAACTCAGGAAGTTTTAGCTCCGTTTTAACTGTCTCAACGACCTGCAATTTCCACTCAGTTTTATCTAAAATATAAGTATAAACACCTCTTTTTTTCGAAAATTCTTTCCCAGCAAATAATGCTTCATATGCAGAGCGCTCCAGCAAAAGCGTAGGGTCCAGAACATGCGTTGCATCAACCCCAAGGTGTTTTTTGCACAACGCAACACCAGAGTCTTCACGTACACTGATTGCATCAAACTTCTGCGCTAGTGGTGCACAATATCTGGTTTGTTCTTCGGTAAATTCCCACTCATCGACACCAAACGATGAAGCATAAGCGATTCGTTTGATATCTTTATCTTGCAAAAAATCCAAAAAGAAATTACCAATATTCGGTGAATACATGGGGCGCCAAGTCTGGTCGCTGCCTACAATCACGGCGTCATATTGCTCACGTTCAAAGTGGGCTTTGAGCTTTTCTGTACTGTCCAGAGGTTCTGACATACTCAAATGCTGCTGAACAAATGCATTGGTATGCTGGAAAATTTCAGGAAAATGCTTTTCTAGATTGATAGGTGCTTTGCGCCTGCCCAAGGCTTTCTGTACCGTGCGATAACCCAGACGCAAAAGATGGTACAGGCAGCCACGATCATCCGGTTGACGATCAATTGTTACCACCTCATGCCCTTGTTTTTTCAGCACCTGCTGTAGTGCCCACGCCTGCATGATGCCGCCGTAGTTTCTACCCAAGGGCTGGGTCATGATGGCTATTTTCATAATTTATTTCTTAATTTTTCTGACAAGATGTGAAAATTTTGTAATCAGCTTTAGCTTGAAGAGTTGATTTTTCATCTTTTTATCAAAAACAAATGGATCGCTATATTTTTTCCATATCAGCAAGCTTTTTGCACGAGTCTTTCGCCGTTCATTCTGAACAATTTTTAAATACAGAGGCAACTTGGTATTGTTAAATCGTTTAGGAAGTACTGCTTTATTTTCACGCTTTTGAATTTCAAGTCTGTAACCCAAGCCATCATGCCTATGGTTAAAACTACCTTGCTGTGAGGCAAGAAATTTTTCTAAAGGCAATTTTTCAATTTTTAAAGTACCTTCTTTTTCCCCCTCCAACAAAATTTGCTCTGCTAAATAGCTTCTGCTGTCAATAACGTTGTGCCCTCTGCCATCTTGATCATAAGGCCTCAGCCATGCATCACCCAGTGAAAGGTCTGCCAGCTCAGTGGTGACATCATCGCAAAAGTCACATGCATTAGCCTTAAAAAATCCAGTGCCCCACATGTCCCCGACTTCACGCATTCTTATGACTTTAGTAACTTTTTCCGCTTTATCAAAACAGCTAAAACTGTAATCTATGGCAGTGCTTTTCTCATTTTTTACTCTGTATTTAGGGCTGGAAAAAACATTCAATTCCGCCCCAGATTTTGTTGCCAAGTAGTCTGTAAAAAATTTACTCTTAACACCACCACAAATAATACCAACCAAAAATTTTATTTTTTCTTTAAGCACTGGGTCTTGACTTTGCGCCAGCCTGATTGCCTTAATAAAACACCCCACCCCGCTAATTGCTACAGCACCATCCATTTTTTTAATTTCTTGGAGGACATTTGCCAGTGTAACTGGATGATAATTTGTTTTAGATATCTTAGTAAGATCTTCTTTTTTGCTAACTATATTGTATTGGTAATGTGCATTACCGTCCTGTGACTCCCCAACGGTCACCACATGTTTTATGACGCCTTTATCAAAAAGCTTTTCATAAAAAAATGTCGCTATTCCACCTGACGAGGATGTTGTACGATGTTTATTGGAGTACCCTGCATACAAATTATGATAACGACCTATCTTTTCATGCAACTCCGGAGAATCTTTTAAAAATACCTCACTTAATTGATTTTCATTTTTATCAGGATCTGGATTAAAAGGACAAACTTTAATGCATGCGCCACCTTGATCACAATAGCCGCCATTATCCACAGCAACTAAAAATCCATATTCATTCCATTGCACGTCCAAAGCATTGTTTGGACAAGCTTGAACGCACACACCGCAACCAATACACAAATCCTGATCGACAATTTTCGACAAAACCGTGGACCTTAGTAATTCCATATCACTTAATCCTTGCTTTAAGAAGTTTTATAATTTTCTGTCTTTCATATTTTTCAAGACCAAAAAACAAAACTGTTAAAAAAACCAAAATAAAATTAACAAAAATACTGACAAAGAATGAATTAAATCCCCCAGCAAGATAATTCAAAGAGAAAACCATGGTATAGGCAATAAAAGAAACCAGAAATGCTTTATAGACTGCATTAGATATAAAAAATCCTATTCGCAACTCAATCAAAGGAGATATTATAATAATTCTGGCTACCAATGCTACAATAGAAAAAAATACAAACACAATTGCCACTGTTTCCGGAGGAGTTCCCAAATAAAGGAAAACTCCACTAACAGGAACATTTAAAAGCAAAATACCACCAACAACAGTATGATAAAGCCTTATATGACCTGTTGCTTGAGCAGCCGTCATTAGAGGCCCTGAGAGGGAATTTATAAGAGAAGAAGCAATTGCAAGTTTCAAGAAAATAACTGCATAAGGCGGTGTATCACCCAACCAGAAAGATAATATTTTTTCAGCTTCAGCAATAAACAAAAAACCAATAACAAAGCATATAAGAAAATTATATCTTGCAAAACACACAATAATTCTATGCATCTCTTCGCGCTGCTCGCTAGCGTAGAGCTTGACAATTTGCGGATTAGCAGCAGCCTGAATATTAGATACAAAGCTGTTTACAGCAGAGTTGGCTTGACTAGCTATAGTACGCCCCGCGTTCACAGCAGGTCCAAAGAAAATATTAACAAGAATATTGTTGCCATGTTCCGACATGGCAGCCGCAAGATTCCCCCAAGTATTCCAGCCAGTAAAACCCAGCATACTTTTGAATCCTGATTTATCCCATCGCCAGCTCAGCCTTATCGAAGGAAAGTACATAAGATGCAAATAACAGTACCCTGAAAATATTATTAAAGCAACAAAAAACAACAAGCCAGCATAGCCTGCCAATTTTTCAACTGTCAAATATGGCAGAAGCAAAATTGCAAGCAACTTCAAAACCACATCTAATATGCCCACAAGTGCAAATTGCTTCATTCGCTCATGGGCCATCAGCATGGCTGTTAATGGCACTGTCATAACACTAATAAAAAAAGTGACGACAGACAGATGATATGCTATTAAAGCAGCACCTAGACTTTCAGATGGAATATTCAACTTGGTACTAACAAACCAGTATCCAACAGTTTCTGCAACAAGAAAAATACAAGAACCAATTAATAAATGAACTTGCACACTGGTGTTAAACAACCGATGCAAGTTGGCGCCTGATTTTTTGCCAATGTCATAGGCAAAATAACGTTGCGTTGCCGTAGTCATTGCACCTTGCATAAAGCCAAGCAATGCTACAAAGCCTGCGACGACATGATAAGTACCAAAATCTTGAACACCTAATACCTCTAAGGCAACCCTAGAGGTATAAAGCCCAACCACCATGGCTAAAAGCATGCGAATATAAAGCATGAACGTATTTTTCAAAATACGTTTATGGCTGGCTTTTTCCATATTATTTGATTTTTATCACAAAATACTTTCGATCCAAAATAAAACAATGACTTGATATTTTTAAAGATAGAAATGAATGATTATTTAATCATTAGCGACAGGGCCATATCGTCATTAACAACCTGACCCTATCCCTTTACGAAAAAGTTTTAAGCCAACTTCGCCAAATCCGCCACCCGATTCATGGCCCCATGGAGCGAAGCCAGCAAGCCCAGTCGATTGGCCTTGAGCGCCGGATCTTCGGCATTGACCATCACATGCTCAAAGAAAGCATCCACAGGCGCACGCAAAGCAGCAAGAGTTTGCAAGCTGGCGGTGTAATCCCCTGATTCAAACTGCTGCTCGGCCTTGGGAGCCACGGCTTGCAAGGCGGCGTACATGTCTTTTTCAGCCTGTTCCACCAGCAAAGCCTCATTCACCTCCGCCTGCACTTCGGCTTCCGCCTTTTTCAAGATATTGCCCACGCGCTTGTTGGCCGCAGCCAATGCCGGTGCTTCTGGCAATGCGGCAAAGGCGCGAACGGCTTCCAGGCGCTTTTGCACATCCGCCAGGCGCTGAGGGCGCAGGGCCAGTACGGCTTCCACTTCCTGGGCGCTAAAGCCTTGCTCACGCAGACTGACGGACAGGCGATCGAAGAAGAAATCTTCCAATGGCCCCGTGGGATTCTGGATTTTGTCGCCAAATGCAGGGGCCACGCTTTGCAGCAAGGCGTGCAGATCCAATGGCAGGTCTTTTTCGACCAGCATACGGATCACGCCCAGCGCGTGGCGGCGCAGGGCGAAGGGGTCGCGGTCGCCGGTGGGCAGGTTGCCGATGCCGAACATGCCCACCAGGGTTTCCAGCTTGTCGGCCAGGGCCACGACCACGCCAACATCGCCTCGGGGCAGTTCGTCACCCGCAAAGCGGGGCTTGTAGTGGTCTTCAATCGCGTCGGCCACTGCCACATCCAAGCCATCGTTGAGCGCGTAGTAGCGGCCCATGGTGCCTTGCAGCTCAGGGAACTCGCCCACCATGTCAGTCACCAAGTCTGTCTTGGCAAGCATGGCGGCTTGGTCAGCTTGTTGCATCAACTGCGCATCACCCAGTTGCTGGGCAATTGCCTTCGCAATCGCACGCACGCGCTCTACGCGCTCGCCCTGGGTGCCCAGCTTGTTGTGATAAACGACCTTGCCCAAGCCTTCGACGCGGCTTTCTAAGGTCTTCTTGCGGTCCTGGTCAAAGAAGAACTTGGCGTCCGCCAGACGGGGGCGCACCACGCGCTCGTTGCCGCCAGTCACGGCGCTGGCGTCTTGCGGGCTGATATTGCTCACCACCAGGAACTGGTTGGTCAGCTTGCCATTGGCGTCCAGCAGCGGAAAGTACTTCTGGTTGGCCTTCATGGTCAGGATCAGGCATTCCTGGGGCACGTCCAGAAATTCCTTTTCAAATTCACAGACCAGCACATTGGGACGCTCGACCAAAGCGGTCACCTCATCCAGCAGCGCTTCATCTTCGATCGCTCGTACGCCACCGCCAATGCGTTCAGCAGCCGCCTTCAACTGCGCAGCAATATCGGCACGGCGCTCAGTAAAGCTGGCGATCACAGCGCCCTCTTCACGCAATTGCTTGGCGTAGCTGTCAGCGCTTTGCAGCACGACAGGCTCAACAGCAGCTTCAAAGCGGTGACCATGAGTGGCTGCGCCAGCGGTCAGGCCCAGCGCCTTCACACCGATCAGCACCTGGGTGCCATGCATCACGACCAGACCGTGGGCGGGACGCACAAAGTGAACGCTGGTCCAGCCGTCCTGCAACTGGTAGCGCATGACCTTGGGGATAGGCAGCTTGGCCAGCGCTTCGTCCAGCGCTTTTTGCACACCGTCAGTCAGCAGCACGCCCTTGGCGGTGGACTCGTAGAACAGAGCTTCGGCCTTGCCTTCGCCCTGGCGCTTGAGGCCCGCCACCGCAGATTCGTCAGCACCTAACGCCGCCAGCTTTTTGAGCAGCGCTGCGGTGGGCTTGCCTTCGGCATCCAAAGCGACGGAAACAGGCATCAGCTTTTGCGAGACAGCCTTGTCTTCGGCCTGCGGCAGCACTTCGGTCACGTGCACAGCCAGACGGCGGGGCGATGCATAAGCCGTCAAGCGCGATTCGGTCGAGGCCAGCAGGCCCTGGGCCTTGAGCTGCTCGAAGATGACGGACGCAAAAGCGTCACCCAGCTTTTGCAGCGCCTTGGGTGGCAGCTCTTCGACAAACAGTTCAACCAGTAGATTCGATGCGTTCATGATGATTTTGATAGCTGCCAGCGCTTGATGCATAAGGGCTGGCGGCTGAAATTACTTATATATATGGGACTCTGAAGAGCGTGAAGCCGTGTTTACGTGGCTGGCGAGCCTGAAGTTAGGCGGCCTTCTTGGCAGCTTGCTCTGCGGCCTTGGCCAGCTCGGCCAGCACCTCGTCGGCATGGGCCTTGGGCGCCATGGGGAAGCCTAAGCGTGCACGGCTGTCCAGATAGCTCTTGCCCACAGCGCGGGCCAGGTTGCGAATGCGGCCGATATAGGCGGCGCGCTCGGTCACCGAGATGGCGCCGCGTGCGTCCAACAGATTGAAAGTGTGGGCGGCCTTGAGCACCTGTTCATACGCGGGCAGCGCCAGCTGGGCGTCGATCAGTTGGTTGGCCGTGCCTTCGTGGGCGTTGAACGCTTCGAACAGGAACTCGGCATTCGAGTGCTCGAAGTTGTAAGTGGACTGCTCCACCTCGTTCTGATGGAACACATCGCCGTAGCTCAGACCGTCGGTGTAGACCAGGTCGTACACCGATTCCTTGCCCTGCAGATACATGGCCAGACGCTCCAGGCCGTAGGTGATTTCGCCGGTGGCAGGCTTGCAGTCAATGCCGGCCACTTGCTGGAAGTAGGTGAACTGGGTCACTTCCATGCCGTTGAGCCAGACTTCCCAGCCCAGACCCCAGGCGCCCAAGGTTGGGTTTTCCCAGTCGTCTTCGACAAAACGAATGTCGTTCTTCTTGAGGTCAAAGCCCAGGGCTTCGAGCGAGCCCAAGTACAGCTCCAAGATGTTGTCCGGTGCGGGCTTCAGAACCACCTGGAACTGGTAGTAGTGCTGCAGGCGGTTGGGGTTCTCGCCATAGCGGCCGTCCTTGGGGCGACGGCTGGGCTGCACATAGGCGGCCTTCCAGGGCTCTGGGCCGATGGCGCGCAGGAAGGTGGCAGTGTGCGAAGTACCGGCGCCGACTTCCATGTCATAAGGCTGTAGCAATGCACAGCCATGTTCGGCCCAGTAGGACTGCAATTTCAGAATGATTTGTTGGAAGGTCAGCATGACTAAAGGTACGTTGGCACGCCGCAATCACAGTCGATTGCAGGCGGCATCTTCAATAAGAGGTGTTCTGGGCGGTATCGACCGCATTAAGCGGTAGATTCTAAGTCTGTGCCACTGATCACGGGCGCACTCTGTCGACGCAGCCCCACAGCGGGCATTTTCACGAATCAGGCCACGCGGGTGATTTCAAAATGTGAAAATTAAAAAATGCTAGCGCACTCCGCTCTGTTGACGAGCCCTTTAGCTGTGTTTGTCGCCAACTTATAGATGCAGCAAGCCCTTGGCGCTCACTTTTTAACAATTTCCGCATCTAGCACCCGACTCAAGGAACCGGCCATTGCCGTTTGACTCCTAGAATCATTCATTTCCCGCCACCCCCCTTTCGGAGCCCGCCATGGATTTCATGAAAATCATTACCAAGCAACTGATCGAAATCATCGAATGGACCGATGATTCGCGCGACACGCTGTCGTACCGCTGGCCCGATGAGGACAAGGAAATCAAGAACGGCGCCCAGCTGATCGTGCGCGAATCGCAGCAGGTGCAGTTTGTCTCCGAAGGCCAGTTTGCGGACCTGTTCAATCCCGGCCGCTATCAGCTGACCACGCAGAACATTCCGATTCTGTCCACGCTGCGCGGCTGGAAGTACGGTTTCAACTCCCCTTTCAAGTGCGATGTTTACTACATCAACACGCGCTTGTTCACGGGCAACAAATGGGGCACGTCCAACCCCATCATGATGCGCGACAAGGACTTTGGCGTGATTCGTCTGCGCGCCTTTGGTACCTACGACTTCCGCATCACCAACGCCGCGCTATTCCTCAAGGAGGTGGCGGGCACGGACCAAAATTTCCGCATCGACGAGTTTGCCGACACCATGCGCTCGCGCATCGTCAGCATCTTCTCTGAAGCGCTGGCCAAGGCGCAGGTGCCTGCGCTGGATGTAGCCCAGCGCTATAGCGAGCTGGGCGATGCGCTGCTGCAACTCATCAACCCCGCAGTCAGCGAAAAATACGGCCTGGAAATCACCAGCTTCCTGCTGGAAAACGTGTCCGTGCCGCCCGAGGTGGAGCAAGCCATCGACAAGCGCTCCAGCATGGGCGCTATTGGCAACCTCAACGACTATGTGAAGTACCAGATGGGCGCGGCCATGGCCAATGGCGGCGAAGGCGCGGCTGCGGCCACCATGCCCGCCACCATGGCCATGGGCTTTGGCATGGCGCAGGAAATGATGAAGAGCATGCAAAGCGGCGCAGCCGGTGGCGCTCCTGCAGCAGGAGCAGCCCCCGCTGACCCCTTCTCGCCTGCAGCGGCGCAAGCGGCTCAAACCGGTGCCGTTCCCGCTGCGCCTGCGGCAGCTGCTATGCAAGTCTTTACGCCAGCCCAGGCCGCCCAAGTGCTGGGCGTGGCAGAAGCCGATGTGCTGGCAGAAATCCAGGCAGGCAACCTTAAGGCACGCCAGATTGGCAGCCAGTGGCGGATTGCGCAGGCTTCGCTCGATGAATTCTTGCGCGGATAACGCGCAAGCACCCCTGAGCCGCTACGCGGCTTCCCCTCTCTGGCGCTTTGCGCCGGAGGGGACGACGCCCTCGCTGCGGGGCGGCCCTTGCTCGGCGTCTCTCTGATGGATTGCGCCAGTACCAAAGGCTCAATGCAGTGCCTTTGAGAAATGCATGCCGTGACAGATAAAGCAGCCCCCTCTTCGACCTACTCTCCTGCACCTGAAGCCGCACCGCCCTCCATGGTAGGCAGGCACGTCTGCCCTGAATGCGGCGGCAATCTGGAGTGGAATGCCAAGGCGCAGTCGCTCAAGTGCCCGTATTGCGGCACGGTGGTGCCGTGGAGCGAGGAGACGCAGCCTGAGTTGGGCCAGCAGGTGGTCGAGCAGGACCTGGCACAGGCCCTGAAGAACCCGGCTTCTGGCCGCGGTTGGGGCACGGACCAGCGCTACGAGGTGCAATGCCAGAACTGCCGCGCTATCTCGGTGTTTCTAAGCAAGAACGTGGCCCAGCGCTGCGACTTTTGCGGCTCGCCCGCCATCGTCGCGCATGAGGAGCGCAACGACGCCATCACGCCGCAAAGCATTTTGCCGTTCAAGATCAGCGACGGCCAGATCCGCGACAAGATTCGCGCCTGGTATGGCAGCCGCTGGTTTGCGCCCAGCAAGCTCAAGAGCGCGGCGCTGACGGATACGCTGCACGGCGTCTATCTGCCTTACTGGACATTTGACGCCCATGCCGCCGCCCAGTGGTGGGCCGAGGCCGGTTACTACTACTACACCACCGAGTCCTACCGCGACGCCAACGGCAATATGCAGACCCGGCAGGTGCAGCATGTGCGCTGGGAGCCTGCATCGGGCAGCCTGCAGCATTTCTTTGACGATGAACTGGTGCCCGGCACCGTCGGCGTGCATCCCAAACTGCTGCGCCAGGTCGAGCCCTTTCCCACCACTACCGACCTCAAGCCCTACAGCCCCGAATTTGTGCGCGGCTGGACGGTGGAGCGCTACCAGGTCGATTTATCGAAAGCTGCCAAGCTCAACGAGCAGGACATGGATGGCCAGTTGCGCAATATGTGTGCCCGCGAAGTTCCGGGTGATACACAGCGTAATCTACAGGTGCAGCGCCAGTACTCGGGCCGCACCTTCAAGCACACGCTGGTGCCCGTCTGGTTGGTGGGCTACACCTATGGCAGCAAGACCTACCAGATCGTGGCCAATGGCTACACAGGGCAGATTGCCGGTGAGCGCCCATACAGCTGGGTAAAGATTACGTTTGCCGTGCTGGCGGTAATCTTGCTGCTGATGCTGATTGCACCGCTGTTTGTGCAGCAATAATTTGATAGCTGCTAGCGCAGTTTACTTCTGCTTTTCAAGACATTTTCAGCCTGAAAATCAGAAAGCACCTTCGCATACAGCTCCTAAAATAAGAGCATACTGCTTTAATCAAACAGGTCGACTTGCTGCAACAAAGGCTGCTTCTGATCTTTGTCAGACAGCGAGAAAGGCACATCAAGCGTGGGCCACTGAATACCAATGTCTGTATCGTCCCAGCGCACGCCCCGGTCAGACTCGGGTGCGTAGTAAGCCGTTGTCTTGTAGACAAAGTCCGCCGTGTCACTGAGCACCACAAAACCATGGGCGAAACCGGGCGGAATCCACAGTTGGTGATGGTTCTCCGCCGTTAGCTCAGCACCGACCCATTGACCAAAGGTAGCCGAACTGCGGCGAATATCTACTGCGACGTCAAACACAGCACCGCTGACCACGCGCACCAGTTTGCCTTGCGCATGGGGTGGCAACTGGTAGTGCAGGCCTCTCAGAACGCCTTTGCTGCTGCGGCTGTGGTTGTCCTGAATAAACTCGTGGTTCGTACCCGTGGCCTGATTGAAGAGATCCTGGCGAAAGCTTTCCAGAAAAAAGCCGCGCGCATCTCCAAACACCTTGGGCTCGATCAGAAAGACATCGGGAATGGCCAAAGGCGTGAACTTCATACGCGCACCTTTTCCTTGAGCACTTGCAGCAGATATTGTCCGTAGCCATTCTTGACCAGCGCCTGGCCCAACTTCTCCAGCTGAGCGGCATCAATCCATTTCTGGCGATAGGCGATTTCTTCCGGGCAGGACACTTTCAGCCCCTGGCGCTGCTGCAGCGTGGCAATGAACTGACCCGCTTCAAGCAGACTGTCATGCGTTCCCGTATCCAGCCAAGCATAGCCGCGGCCCATCAGCTCGACATTGAGCTTGCCTTGTTGCAGATACATTCCGTTGAGATCCGTGATCTCCAGCTCGCCACGCGACGATGGCTTGACCTGTTTGGCCAGCTCCACCACGTTTTCGTCATAGAAGTACAGGCCGGTCACGGCATAGTTGCTCTTGGGCTGCTTGGGCTTTTCCTCCAGCGACAACACCTTGCCTGCAGCATCAAACTCAGCCACGCCATAGCGCTCGGGATCTTGCACCCGATAGGCAAACACGGTCGAGCCTTCAGTGCGTTCATCGGCCCGCTGCAACAGCTTGTGCAGTTCATGCCCGTGATAGATGTTGTCGCCCAGCACCAAAGCACTGGGAGCGCCGTTAAGAAACTTCTCACCAATCAGAAAGGCCTGGGCCAGTCCATCAGGACTTGGCTGCACTTCGTAGTGCAGGTTCAGGCCCCACTGGCTGCCATCACCCAGCAGTTGCTCGAAGCGCGGCGTATCCTGCGGCGTGCTGATGATCAGAATGTCCCGGATGCCCGCCAGCATCAGCGTGCTCAGCGGGTAGTAAATCATGGGCTTGTCGTAGATGGGCAGCAGCTGTTTACTGATGGCCAGGGTGGCAGGATGCAGACGGGTGCCGGAGCCGCCAGCCAGAATAATGCCTTTGCGCTGTGTCGTCATGATCTTTAAATTGATAGCTGCAAGCGCTTATCTGGTAAGAGCTTGTAGCCAATTTCCTTGATATTTATAAAATTTCCTGCAGCATGCGGTCCACGCCCTGCTGCCATGCGGGCAGATGCAGCTGCAGGGCAGCCTGCAGCTTTTGCGTGTCCAGGCGGGAGTTCAAGGGGCGCGTGGCCGGTGTCGGAAAGGCCGTGGTCGGCACGGAAGCAATGTTTTGCACCTTCCAGCCCAGCTCCGGACGCAGGCTTTTTGCCTGCTCAATCACATGGCTGGCATAGGCATGCCAGGTGGTTTCTCCTGCTGCAACCAGATGGTAGAGACCGTCATCACCTTCATGAGTCTTCACATGGCGCAAGGCATGAGCCGTGACATCGGCAATCAGATCGGCACCGGTGGGCGCCCCCCATTGATCGTTGATCACGCTGAGCGCCTCGCGCTCCTGCGCCAGGCGCAACATGGTCTTGGCGAAGTTGCCACCACGCGCTGCATAGACCCAGCTGGTGCGAAAAATAAGATGGCGGCAATGCGTGGCCGCAATGCGCTTCTCGCCTTCGAGCTTGGTGCGTCCATAGACCGATAGTGGCCCTGTCGCATCACCCTCTGTGCGTGCCGCACTGCCAGAGCCGTCGAAAACATAGTCTGTGCTGTAATGCACCAGCAAAGCGCCCAGGCTTTTGGCCTCCTGCGCCATGACTTCAGGCGCCTCGGCGTTCAGGCGCAAGGCCAGATCCAGCTCGCTCTCGGCCTTGTCCACCGCCGTGTGCGCGGCGGCATTGACGATCACATCGGGGCGTACGCTGCGAATGGTCTGAGCAAGCTCCGACAGATTGCTGATATCGCCACCAGTCTGCCGATCTAGCGCAACCACCTCACCTAAAGGCGCGAGGCTGCGCTGCAGCTCCCAGCCGACCTGACCGTTCTTGCCCAGCAGCAGCAGCTTCATGCCGAAGCCTCGCCGGTGTACTGCTTTTGCACCCAGTCGCGGTAAGCGCCCGACTGCACATGGGCCACCCACTCGGGGTTGGCCAGATACCACTGCACGGTCTTGCGAATGCCAGTCTCGAAGGTCTCGGCAGGCTTCCAGCCCAGCTCGCGTTCCAGCTTGCGTGCATCAATGGCATAGCGGCGATCATGGCCAGGACGGTCGGTCACATAGGTGATCTGATCTGCATAAGCCTTGCCATCGGCACGCGGACGCAACTCGTCGAGCAAGCTGCACACCCTCTTGACGATGTCGATATTGGCCATTTCGTTCCAGCCACCCACGTTATAGGTCTCGCCCAGCTGGCCGGCTTCGAGCACACGGCGGATGGCGCTGCAATGGTCGCGCACATAGAGCCAGTCACGTACCTGCATGCCGTCGCCATAAATGGGCAGCGGCTTGCCAGCCAGCGCATTGACGATGACCAGAGGAATGAGTTTTTCGGGGAAATGCAGTGGGCCGTAGTTATTGCTGCAGTTGGTCGTCAGCACGGGCAGACCGTAAGTGTGATGCCAGGCTCGCACCAAATGGTCCGAAGCCGCCTTGCTGGCCGAGTACGGGCTGTTGGGCTCATAGTTGTTATCTTCAGTAAAGGCGGGATCGGTCGGTGCCAGCGTGCCATAGACCTCGTCGGTGGAGACATGCAAAAAGCGGAAGTCGGACTTGGCCTCGCCTTCCAGACTATTCCAATAGGCGCGCACTGCCTCCAGCAGGCGGAAAGTGCCCACCACATTGGTCTGAATGAAATCCTCTGGGCCATGAATGGAGCGATCCACATGCGACTCGGCCGCAAAGTTCACCACGGCGCGGGGCTGGTGCTGCGCCAGCAATTGCGCCAGTTGTGCACTGTCGCCGATATCGGCCTGCACAAACACATGGCGGGCGTCACCCTGCAAGCTGGCCAGATTCTCTAGATTGCCGGCATAGGTCAGCTTGTCGATATTGACCACGGGCTCATTCACATGCGCCAGCCAATCCAGAACAAAATTGGCTCCGATAAAGCCTGCACCGCCAGTGACCAAAATCATGGGAAACGCCTGAGATCAAAAATTGGATTATCTCAAGAGAAGCGCACTCAACCCCAGCGCTTTTCGGCCATCACCAGCAATCCATCAAAGATCAGGTTGTTGATCAACTCAAAAGGCCTAGTCATGCTGGGCGACATCTTCCAGCCCGCGCCGCCCGCCATGATGCACATGGGCTCGGCCTTGCAATGCTCGGCCAGATGCTGATACAGGCGCTCCACCGCCCCTGCAATGGCGTAGGTACCGCCACTGGTCAGTGCATCACTGGTATTTTTAGGGAAGTTTCTGACTTCTCCGGTTGGCACATGCAAGCCCGCCGTCCCGCCCTCCAAGGCCTTGAGCATGATGCCGTGACCTGGAATGATCAAGCCGCCCAAGAAGTGGCCTTGCGCATCCATGGCGTCCACGGTCACGGCCGTTCCCACCATCACGGTAATCAAAGGCCTTGCCTCACCCAGCTGCAGCATGTGGTGGCGGGAGCCAATCATGGCCACCCAGCGATCAGCTCCCAGACGAGAGGGATGATCGTAACCATTGGTCACGCCTGCCTCCTCCGTTGAAGGGACTACCCATTGAGGCTCAAAGTCCCAGCCCAGCATCTGCTCTATCTGCTCGTGTACCCGGCGCCTTGCGGTTTCGCCGGCTACCACGCATCCCAGCATGTGTTCGGGAGCAGGCAGTCCGGCCCAGGCACCTTCTGCCAACCGCTCAATGTGCTCCAGAAACTCCGCCCCATGAGCCAGCAAGGCCGCCCCTGGTCGATGATCTTCGTACATGGCCCACTTCAAACGGGTGTTGCCAATGTCTATGGCCAAAAATGTCATGCGGCGGATTATCAGCACTTTTGCCAGCGCCGCCCTCTAACAAGTCACATTCATTACAAGTGGTCCGGAAATTGTCAAAGAAAGCACGCTGTCCACTCTCTGCAAGAAAATATGATTTTTTCCCGTTACAGTGAACTGCTTTCTTCCATCACTTTGAGGAGTCGAAACCATGGGTCTTTTCAGTTTCATCAAAGAAGCCGGTGAAAAACTGTTTGGCGGCAGCAGCGCACACGCAGCAGCGCCAGCAGAAGACGCGAATGTCACGGCCGCTCAAGCCATTGCCACTTACATCAATACCCAGAATCTGGGTGTTTCCGACCTACAAGTGCAGTTTGACGGCTCCCAAGGCAAGGTCACTGTCAATGGCACGGCTCCTACCCAGGCCATCAAGGAAAAAGTGACCCTGTGCTGCGGCAACGTGGCCAACGTCCAGTCTGTCGACAACCAGATGACAGTGACCAACCCAGAGCCAGAAGCTCAGTACCACGATGTGGTACGTGGCGATACGCTGTCGGCCATATCCAAGAAGTACTACGGTGATGCCAACAAGTACAACGTGATTTTTGAGGCCAACAAGCCTATGCTGAGCCATCCCGACAAGATTTACCCAGGCCAGAAATTGCGTATTCCTGCTCTGTAAATACACATCCACCACAAAAGCGCTCAAATGA
>NZ_JBXXZI010000015.1:0-68108 GCF_057369555.1 Comamonas sp. FUJ_7 | reverse complement strand
AACCACTGCTGCATGAAGTGAATGCGTAGCAGCATCTCAACAGGAAACGGAGGCCGTCCTTTGCGACCTTCCGGGGCGTAAGGAGCAATCAATGCCACAAGATCCTTCCACGGCACGACCTGCTGCATCTGCTCCAGGAATTCGCGTTTGCGTGTTTTTTTGGTGGAAAGGTTCAGGCCAAGATCAAATTGCTGCATAGGCCGGGATGCTGCCGCACCCGGCACGCATGTGCAAGCACATGCGTTGGGGATTTATGCAGAGGTTCCTTAGAGGTTGATTTCATGCGCTTTAAGAACCCGCAAGACTTTCTGGATGTGTTCGGCGCCACGTCTTCAACTAGGCGACTCGGGGAGGTTCTTGGCCTCTCCGCCAAAGTGGCCGCGCGCCTGGCAAAGCAGTGCGGCATCAAGCCCCTCACCTCTAAAGCACATATCCCAGGCCTGGAGCACCTTCCCGGCACTCCCAGCTTTATGGAAACCCGGCAATGGGCAGGCGGAACCATCCACCGCATTGACTGCCGCGTCTCAGGCGACAGCCCAGGCTATCGCTCTTTATTGATTCACCGATCCGCCATCCACTTGGAAGAAACACATGACGATGACTAAATGCCTTTACGCACTGGCCCTGGCCATCTGCTCTGTTGCTTTGCTGATGTTTTGGGCCACAGGGCCTGCCCAGGCAGAACCCGAAGCCAGTGAGCCTGCATCGAAGCCTGGTGCCATCCGCATGGCTGCTCGTGATGCCTTCGCCTGTCCCGGCATGCATGCTGAGTGGCTGGACGAGCACACCGTTCAGTGCCTGAAAGTCAAGCCATGAACAAGCGCTCTCCCAATGAAGCCAGCCGCGCTTTCAGCGTCGGCGGCTGGATCGTCCTCTCCCCTGCTGAACGTGCAGAGCGTCTGCAGCAGCAAAAGCGCCCCAAGCCAGAGCGCGGCACCAACACCAGCCTCAGTTACCAATGCCCGGAGATGAACCGCACTCGCGGCATACCCGAGGCCCGCTTTGCAGCCTTCAATCTGCCAAGCCGCTTTGAAGACTTTTTGCACTACCCGGATGGCCGGGTGGAACCCTTCCCTGAGCCCTCCAGCTCTCAACCCCTAGCCCGCTAACAAGCGGGCATTTTTTTGGAGCCTCAATGTCAACGACCCCGCCAAAGCCCGCAGCCAAGCCGACACCAGATCAAGTGGCTGCAAACAGTTCAGCCAGCTCCATCGTCAACGACCCCAATGAAGTGCTGGGCGAGTTCGATGGTGGTCAGTTCATGCTGATCCTCTCGCTCGCCCTGGGCACCGTGGCTGCCGCTGTAGTGGACAACAAGCGCAAGGGCAAGATTCCATTGACCTGGATTTCACGCTGATCCCCAACACCCAGCAAGTGAGCATCACCCATGCGCTGAAGCTCAGTCGCCCCACCATGGATGGTGAAGCCATGGAAAAGGTCAAGCGCGACACCGTGATGCATGTTGGCAAGTACGGAAAGCTGACCGTCATGCCTGAATCACAACTGGAACTGATACCTCGCCACCCCAAAACCGGCAATTAAAAAGCCCGTAGACGCAGAGCAGGTAAGCGCTACCTGCTCTTTTTTTTTGACTCTAAGGAATCGCTATGTTCGATCAATCCGCAATCCAGCAACTGACCAAGGCCGAAGCCTCCCAGGTGCTCAATACGGCAGTAGCTGCGGCCCTTGAATCACAGGGTATTGCAGTGCTCCCTGATGACTTCAAGACCAAGGATCTGGAAGCCTACCTTCCAGAGCGCCGCCGCGCTCGCAATGCCTTCTCCACCGGCTATGTCGCTGACTTCGTGAAATGCGTCAATTCGCACAAAGAGGCTGGCTGCACCATCTATGTGAATGCCGATGCCATGAGTGCCACTGCTGTGCTCAATCAAGGCTCTCCTGATCACCCAGGCCACTGTGACAACAAAGCCACCGTAAAGCTGCAGAAGCTGGCCTTGTTCAATGACATTCTGAAACTGTGCGATGGTGGCGCGATCAGTCAGCGCACCTTTGCCCAGTGGATTGAAGAACGCAAAGAAGCCGTTAAAGCGCTGGACACCGAGCATGCGGAACTACTGCTCACCAATGTGGTGACGGGCATTCGCAGCGTCACGATTGAATCCACCAAAAGCTCCAGCAACTCCGTTCAAGCGCTCTCGGCAGAGCGCAGCGAAATGGAAAGCGTCATGGCCAAGGTCAAGGACGACAAGGACAAGCTGCCCACCTACCTGAAATTCAACACCAAACCATACAAGGAACTGGCAGAGCGCGAATTCTTTGTGCAGGTCAACTTGATCACCTCTAGCCGTGAAACTACGTTCTCCTTCTCCTTGTGGGGCGTCGAGCAGCACTTTGAAGAAATGGCCGAACAGTTTGCCGCACTGACCAGTGAGGCATTCACCGAAGAAGGCGCTCCCCCCGTGCTTATCGGCTCCCTGTCCACCGGAAGCTAATTCCCCTCCCTATCCATGACCCTCGCGGCCATGGGAATCAGCACAGGGCATGCACTTCGCGTGCCCTGTCCTTATTTATCACCGGAAAAACTCACATGAACGCTTTTGTGCAAGCCGCCCAGCAACGCAAACCCAAAAAGATCAGCAATCGCACTATCGACCCTGAACTGCTCAAGATCACTAACGACCCACCTCCCGGCAAGCGCGTCATGGGTGAGCCAAAGTACAACGCAATATTCAAAGCACTCAAGCCCAACCAGCGCATTGCCTGTGAGCCCTCTGAGTCTCAGCCCATTGCACAAGCCCTGCGCAAATACATCAAAGACAACGGCCTCACTGCTCAGTTCGATGTGCGCTCAGTACAGCACTACCCCAAAGACCAGCGTGGTGGCGTCTGGATGATCAGACGAATCCCTGCGTCCAAAGCATGAGCGCGCCCCCCCCAAGCGCTGCGGCAGCTGCGGTGCCCCGCTTCCTCCCCATTTCAAAGAAGACCAAGGCCAGGCTCTGCCCTGCGGTCACTGACTAACCCCTAGCCCACCACTGAGCGGGCTTTTTGTTTTCTGGAGCCCTACGCCTACCCACCAATATCAGCATCATCACCAAAATGGCTTTGCATACTTGCCTGCAACTCGTTTCATGGTCGGTTGAGCGCAGATCAAAGGACCCTTCAATGAATGACACGATCAACACCATCACCAGCACAATTGCCAGTGAGTTCTCAGATGTCCCAGACGCGGCCCAAGCGACAAGAATTGTTGTTCGCCTGTTTTTAGCAGCCGTCCTAGGTGGCTTGCTTGGCTGGCAACGCGAGGCCAACGGTAAAGCTGCTGGCTTGCGCACCCACATGCTGGTGGCCATGGGGTCTGCGTTAGTCGTACTGGTATCTTTGCAGTCTGGAGTGGATACAGCCAATACCGCACGAGTAGTTCAAGGAGTCATCACTGGCGTTGGCTTTCTCGGCGCCGGAGCAATCCTGAAGTCTGATGGCGAGAACTCAGCCCCATATGTGAAGGGCCTGACTACTGCTGCAGGTCTTTGGCTCACAGCAGCTATCGGCGTATGTGCAGGACTTGGGGAGGAAGCAACCGCCGTCATCAGCACAATCTTTGCGCTCCTGATTCTGAGCGTGGTTCCCATGCTGACCAAAAGTAGCCAATCAAAACAAACATCAAAATCAGACTAGCCTCTGGCAACTTTTTAGGCCGAATGCCGGCGCGCTACCTATCAACACTCACAAGCCCGCAATAGCTGGCCTCGGTAGTGAATCTCTTGGATCCCAGCTCTGATAGGATCCATTGCCTATTCATACATAGGAGGAGCAATGCAGCGTATAGGAGCAGCTTTAGCCATCGCAGCCTTGGTATCTGGTTGTGCAACCGGTTTGGATTCGCCGAATCGCTTTGTCGGTAAACCTGTGGCGGAAGTCGTTAAAACAATGCCTAAATATGGCCGCTATGATTTGACCGATAAAAAGGGGCGCCCCTATTACCGCTGGAATTTTGATGCAGTTGAAAAAGTTTCAGTTCAACGCTCGCATGTAAATTCTTACGGCATCAATACAGGATTAAGTTTTGGCAATGAACTCAGACAGCAGCGCTGCAGTGTCACTGCATACTATGACCCGGTCACACTAATCACCACTGACTTCATCGTTAGACGAGCAGGTGGTGGAAAATGCAACAAGATGAACTCTTACCTCGATGGAAGAGCATTTCAACCGACCGATTTTCCTGGTTGACGGATCCTCCCTCAATAAACTCAACTCCTAAGCACTAGCTGCATCTCAACCGACAACCCAAGCCCGCCACTGAGCGGGCTTTTTGCTTTCTGGGGTCTTATGCGAGCAATTGACCTTTTCGCCGGAGCCGGTGGATTCAGCACCGGAGCAACCATGGCCGGCGTGCAAGTTGTCTGGGCCGGTAATCACTGGCCGCTGGCCGTTGAGTACCATGCAGCCAACCACCCTGATGCTGAGCATGCATGCCAAGACCTGCACCAAGCCCGCTGGGATGATGTACTTGGGCATGACCTGCTGCTGGCCAGCCCCTGCTGCCAAGGTCACAGCAAGGCTCGCGGCAAGGCCTACGGCAACCCGCAGCATGACGCAAGCCGCAGCACAGCATGGGCTGTCGTCAGTGCCGCTGAGCATCACCGCCCCAAGGGGGTTGTTGTTGAGAACGTGCCTGAGTTTCTGGACTGGGAGCTTTACCCGGCTTGGCTATCTGCTATGAATGCGCTGGGCTACTCGCTGACGCCGCACATCATTGATGCTGCTGACCATGGCGTCCCGCAGAACCGGGTACGCATGTTCCTCGTGGGCACCCGCAGCAAAGCCGCCCTTCAGCTCAATCTTGAGCGCCGCGAACATGTGCCAGCCACTTCGTTCGTGGATTTCAATGCAGGCAAATGGAGCCAGATCGACCGCCCCGGACGCGCCACCGCAACACTGGAGCGCATCAAAAATGGACGGCACGCCCACGGCGGCCGCTTCTTGACTGCGTACTAGGGCAACGAAAAAGGCGGGCGCAGCGTACATCGCCCCATCGGAACCATCACTACCCGCGACCGCTGGGCCATCGTTGACGGTGACCGCATGCGAATGCTGGCCGCACAGGAATGCCGCGCCGCCATGGGGTTTCCTGCTAATTACCAGTTGCCTAAGCAGCACAGACCTGCCGTGCACATGCTTGGCAATGCCGTTTGCCCACCTGTGGCGCGCGATGTGATCAGCGCCCTCATCGAAAAAATCTGACCCCGCCACCGCGGGCTTTTCTCATTCTGGAGAGCTACATGAGAGACAACATCCCCGACGCCCTGATTGCCGCCTTTGAACGCCAGTACGACTCAAACTGGAATGACCCACAACTGCGCAATGAGCGCCTGGCCATGCGCTACGGCTGGGCCGCAGCGATGGAAGCAAAGCAATGTCTGCACCAGATTCAGGAGCCCATGGTCAAACCTCCAGCCTCGCAGCGCGATGAGCTTCTGCAAATCGCTCTGGACTTCATTGGAACGCTCACTGGCATGTCGCCGCCACCGATTGAAGTAGCGCCACCTGAAGTCTTCGCCCCCTTCTATGCTTTCGTTGATCGCGTTCAAGCGATAACAGCGCATCAAGCGCGTGATGCGGAACGCTGGCGCGAAGTGCTGATGCATGTTGATGCAGACAACCTGCTCGATGGAGCGCAATTCGTAATTCGCGGGATCAAAGCGCCTATCAACGTGATGCGTGGCGGTGTGGCCGAGCACTTCACCAAGGCCATTGAAGCATCTGCGTCACAGCGCGCCGCCCAGGCTGCGCAAGGGGGTGAAGCATGATCCCTGATCGCCAAACAGACCCACTGGGTTACGCGCTGTGGTGGCTCGGTGACTTGGTGCCAGTTCTGCAAGCCAAAGCCGACGCTTACCGCTTGGAGCTGCGCAGCCGCGACGTGCCCAATGTCGATCGCGCCTCTGGATTGAAGCGGCTGAAGCACCTCGCTGACCATCGCGGGCTTTTGGAGCGACTGCCATATGAGCGACGTAGCTGCCGCAGCACCGTGTTTGTGCCGGTCAAATTCCTCAATGAGGATTTCATGGCGCAAGCGGCAGAACGCGATGCCCAGGCAGCAGCCAAGGAAGGAGCCCAGCATGCAAGCTGATCTGTTTTCAGCAGCAGCTCTTGCCTGCACCATTCAAGTGCCGCCCGCGCCTGAGCTAGATATTGGCCGGCACCAGGCTTGGCCATTTCCGGGTTGTACGCCGCGCGAGTGTGCCCAGGCTGCCCTGGCGCGCAGCAGCGATTACCTGGACATGCTCGCTGCAGTCGTCAAAAACGAGACATACGCCGCGCCCGCCGTGAGCGCGATCAAGAGAAACGCAACCCCGAGCCCTGCCACTGAGCGGGGTTCTTTTTTGGAGGCTTGAATGAGCCTGTATCTCACTCCTCAAGAAATTGATGACCTGTGCACACCTCTTACCCAGAGAGCTGCCCAGAAACGATTTATCGAAAAAGTGCTGGGCATTCCTGTTGCCGGTCAACGCCCCGACGGGGTTCCGATTGTGGGCAGAGCTGCTACTGAGGAGCGTCTTCTGAAAAACGAAGCCGCAGCCACACAATCACGCGGTTTTAATTGGAGCAAATAATGGGACGTAGACGTGAGCGAGCCTCCGGCTTTGGCCTCCTGCCGAGAATGGAGGCCCGACCGCGCAAAGATGGAAAGGTAACTTACCGCTATCACCCTGTCGGCGGCAAGCCTGTGAATCTGGGTACAGATCGCGACGAAGCAATCCGCCAAGTGCTCGGCGTGGCCGCTAAATTGAACTCGGCTGGCACGGTGCGTGAGCTGTGGGCCCTGTATCGCAAGAGCCCGAAGTGGGCAGATCTCAAGCCTCGCACACAGAGCGACTATGAGAAATACAGCGTGAATCTGCTCGGGGTTATGGGTGATGTTGCAGCGGCGGTTATCCGCCCCTCTGACATTGCTCGTTACCTGCGTGTGGAGAGAGCAGACGCCCCTGTGCGCGGAAATCGCGAGATGGCCCTGCTGTCCAACCTGATGAATATTGCCATTGAGCGCGGCGACATTGACGCCAACCCATGCAAGCAGGTCAAGAAGAATTCGGAGCGACCTCGCACCGAAGCCCCTGAACCGCATGAACTGAGCGCTTTTCTTGACTGGCTTTTCAGATCAGGCCCACACAACAGAACCTTGGCGCTTATGGCTGAATTCGCAGCACTGGCTGGATCACGGCGCACTGAGTTCTTGGAGCTGCAAATCCCACAGATCGATATGCAAGCCAAAGCCATACGCCTGATGCGCGCCAAGCAACACTTAGGGGCAACGAAAGCTGAAACCATTCAGATGGGTCCCGCCATGGAAAACTTGACCGTGCGACTCATTGGCCTCCCCCGACCTGACAACTCGCTCCATGTCTTCAACAACACCAAGGGCAACCCGATGACCGAGGCAAATTTCCTCACGGGATGGCAGCGAGCGATGGTGGCAGCGCTCAAGGAAGGAGTGATCACCCGGCGATTCACCTTTCATGACCTGCGCGCTTACTGCGCGACCCAGCACAAAGAGAAGTACGGCAGCCTGCCCGAATTGCACGCAAACACGGCAACTACGGCACGGGTCTATGACCGAACGAAGGTGTCGAAGCGCACATCTCTGAACTGATGAATATTCCCACGATGGGAATAAAACAGAAAACCCGCTACAACTTTAATAGCTGTAGCGGGTTATAAATTCTGGTGGGTCCTGCGAGATTCGAACTCGCGACCAACGGATTAAAAGTCCGCTGCTCTACCGGCTGAGCTAAAGACCCCCACACATCAGAAGCATTGTTGCTTAATCAGTGGAATGAAGTTATTGTAATCCATTTTTCTAGACGCAAAAGTAAATTCTCAATTTAGTTGCTTTGAGGTCCGTCCGCGCGGGCTAGTTGATCCAATACCCAGCCTGCAGCACACTGTCCAAAGGTCGCTGTCACAGCCACCACAGAACCGTAACCGTGGCAATTGAGAGTGCCGTCTCCTCCTTCTATAGAGCACGATGCATCAGGAGGGGCAACTGCTTCTTTGCTGAATACGCACATCACTCCCATTCGCTTGCCATCTTTGGGGGCACCGTATTGTTTACGCAGGCGATAGCGCAACTGCGACAGAAGCGGATCATGCGTCGTCGCACTCAAATCAGAGATATCGACAAGATGAGCCATACGTTTTCCGCCCGCTGCGCCTACCGAAATAAAGCACTGCTTGGTCTTTCGAGCATGGGCGGCCATTTCAGCCTTGGCCTTGACCTGGTCACAGGCGTCGATTACCGCGTCTGCGCCTAAAGGCAAAAGCTGCAGCCAGTTCTCTGGCTCAACAAAATCGTCAATGCAGTCAACCTGACAGGCGGGATTGATCTGGGCGATCCGATCACGCATGGCTTCAATCTTGGCCTGCCCCACGGTACTGGTCAGCGCATGAATCTGGCGATTGATATTGGACTCAGCCACGTGATCCATGTCGATCAGTGTCAAGCGGCTCACACCGCTGCGGGCTAACGCCTCTGCAGTCCATGACCCTACTCCACCTATGCCCACCACCACCACATGGGCGGCACGAATCCGGGCCGCACCTTGCACTCCGTAGAGGCGCTCCAAACCGCCAAAGCGGCGCTGTAAATCTGCTTGTTCCATAGAAAAAACAGCGCCGGTTTGGGGCGCTGTTTCCACTTGTTGCCGAGAATTCCCAGCCATTATTTAAGCGTCGCCAGTTTGGACTTTGCAATCCCTGCAGCTTCCGAGTTCGGATAAGCCTGCAGCAACTCTTCTAAAGTCTTGCGTGCCGCCTTGATGTCCTTGAGCTCCACTTGGCAGTTGGCGATAGATAGGGCAGCTTCCGGCGCACGAGCATGCATAGGCGCATTGGTCATGACCGAACGGAAGTTCGCGATGGCATTCTTGTAGTCACGCGTTGCGTACTGCGAATTCCCCAGCCAAAATCGCACGGATGGCGTATAGCCACTCTTGGGCCATTGGCGCAGAAAAGCCGCAAATGCTTGTCCGGCTTCGGGAAATTTCCCCGAACGAAACAGTCCCAGTGCCTGCTCGAAGTCCTGCTGCTCGTTGCGGTCAGCGGTGAACTCCACCCCATCCACCGTCACACTGACAGGCTCGAACTGACGCAAGCGCTCATCAAACCCCTTGGCCAGATCCTTTTGGCCACGCTGAAGCTCGGCCGCATCGCGTGTCAATTGCTCGTTCTGTCCACGCAGCTTGGCCTGATCAGACTTGAGCGCTTCGATCTGCGACTGAAGATCCAGCAGACTACGACGAGTTTGCTCCTGCGATTGCTGCAGGCCGTCAACGCGCTGGCGTAGTTCAATGATGGCGCGGCGGGCCTCGTCATCACCAAACAAAGCTGCATGCGCAGTAATGGTGGAACTGGCCAGCAGGCCAGCTATTACCAACTGGGGCAGCGCCGCGTGACGGAGAGTCAACAAAGCCTGCTTCATCATTAACGGTAGTTGATTTCGACGCGGCGGTTCTGAGCGTGAGCGTCCTCACCATGGCCTTCAACAGCAGGCTTTTCCTTGCCATAGCTCACTGCCTCAACCTGAGAGTCATTCACACCCAGCAGGCCCAAAGAGCGGCGCACAGCTTCAGCACGCTTTTGACCCAGAGCCAGGTTGTATTCACGGCCACCGCGTTCGTCGGTATGGCCTTCCAGCTGCACCTTGGCAGCGGGGTTGGCCTTGATGAACTTGGCGTGAGCTTCGATCTGAGGCTGGGCATCAGCCTTGACAGAGTAGCTGTCAAAGTCGAAATACACGATACGGCTGACGCCCTGAGGGCCGGCCTTGGAGGCAGCGGAACCAGTCAGGTCCACACCGGACACACCGCTTTGACCTTGGCCATTGGCGCCAGCGCCTTGACCGGACAGCGTACCGTCAACGGGCTTGTCATCGAGCTTGACCCCAGAGCTGCAACCAGCGACCAGAGCAGTCACAGCCAAAGCCAAGGAAAGTCGTTTGATAGTCAACATGAGATTTCTCCGAACAGTCCACAATGGACTTCATCATTAGAAAGAAAGAAGGAACGCTAACTCAAATCAATGCTTTTGAAACGGGCCCCAATCAGGCTCGCGGATATCGCCACTGGCTCCAGCCAGACGTGCCTTGATCTTGCCGTCCAAGGTGGTAGTCATGAGAGCCTCACGACCGCCCTGGATGGTGGCATAAACAATCAGGCGGCTATTGGGTGCAAAACTGGGACTTTCATCCGCGTTGGTGTCCGTCACGGAATTCACAGTGCCGGTTGCCAGATCCATGACCTGCAGCTTGAAGCCGCCACCCATGCGGGAAATGTAGGCCAGCCACTTGCCATCGGGGCTAATCGCCGGAGAGATGTTGTAAGTGCCAGAGAAAGTCACGCGCTCGGCACTGCCACCGGATGCGGATACCTTATAGACCTGCGGGGCACCGCCACGGTCACTGACGAAGTAGATGGTACGGCCATCGCTGGAGAAGCAAGGCTCGGTATCAATGCCGCTGCTTTGCATGAGGCGACGTGGCTCACCACCTTGTGCACTCAGCAGATACAGCTGCGAGCCACCATCCCGGCTCAGCGTCACAGCCAGGCGGCTGCCGTCCGGCGACCAGGCAGGTGCACTGTTGGAGCCGCGGAAGTTCGCCAGCAAGCGGCGGTGACCGCTTGCCACATCGTGCACATAGACCACGGGCTTGCGCGACTCGAACGACACGTAAGCCAATTGCGTGCCATTGGGAGCCCAGGCTGGGGAAATGATGGGCTCGGGGCTGGAAAGCGCGGACTGGGCATTTTCTCCATCAGCATCCGCAATCCACAGACGGTAATGCGCACCCGCCTTGGTCACATAGGCAATACGCGTCGAGAAAATGCCTTTCTCGCCGGTGAGCTTTTCGTAGATGTAGTCGGCGATGCGGTGAGCTACCAGGCGCAGGTCACCCGTTGTGACGGCAAAGCCCTGTCCACCCAGATCGGCACCCTTGACCACGTCCCACAAACGAAAGCGCACATCCCAGCGGCCATCGGCCAAGCGCGTGATACTGCCAGTTGCCAGCGAGTCGGCCCCCTTCTGGCGCCATTGAGCCACATCAGGGCGCGAGGTTTCATCCAGCGCCGCACCCGAAGCATCCACGCCTCGGAACTGGCCACTGCGCTCCAGATCAGCCTGGATGATGGCGGAAATCTTTTGCGGGGCAGTGCCCTCGCCCTTGAACTGAGCAATTGCAATCGGCAACTGTGTCAGGCCCACGCCTGTTACCTCAACCCTGAACTGTGCCAGTGCGGGAAGAGCAGGTGCAGCAGCCAAAGTTGCCAGCATGGCTCTACGAGAAGCGCGCGGCCCTGCCGCCCAGGTTGTCAGGGATGGAAGTCGGTCAATAGTCATTGGCAGCCATCAAAATTTCCGGAATTGCCCGGTACAAACACAGGTTGGAATGTTACACACCCTGACTGATTCCTGATGTAAGAACGTGCTCAGTAGGGGGATCAATCGCCTGCAAAACAAAACTTTTCAATCAAGAGCATGCCAGAGTCTGCAGCCTGCAGAGGCAATGCCCGCATGGATTCTGCCGCAGGCTTGCCGCGTTATATCCAAACATGCATAGTTGGTTACAACTTCAGCATGAATCTCATCTATTGGGCTGCGCACTGTGGTTCAGAGGACAAGCCCTAAAATCACGCGCTTATGCAAGCCACACCGCCACCATCGCCAAGCGAGCCTGTCAAGGCATCCGCACCTGAGCAGACCGCCCCATTCAACCCCTCCGACCTGCCGCTGATGCAGCGCCTCAAGCGCCTGACGCCTTATTTTTCGGGCCAGCGCTGGGCCTGGGGGCTGGCCATTCTGGCAACGCTGATTGGCGCTGCCACAGAGCCGGCCATGCCCGCCCTGCTCAAGCCTTTGCTGGACAGCGGCTTTACCGCAGGCTCGCTGCCGTTGTGGACCGTGCCGGTCTTCCTGATCGGCCTGTTTGTGATTCGTGGTCTGGCGCAGTTCACCGGTCAGTACGCACTGGCGCGCATTACCAACGACGGCATGCTGGGCCTGCGCCAGAAGCTGTTCGAGCGATTGCTGGCAGCTGACATGAGCCTGTTCTCGCGCCAATCCGCATCGGCGCTGTCCAACACCATCGTCTATGAGGTGCAGACCGGTGCCCAGCAGCTGGTGCAGGCCATGATGAGCATCTCGCGCGACGGCTTTACGCTGATTGCGCTGCTGGGCTATCTGATCTACTTGAACTGGCAACTGACGCTGATCGTGGCCTTCATGGTGCCGGGCGTGGCCTGGGTGATGAAGACGCTGTCGCGCCGCCTGTACCGCATCACCAAGAGCAGCCAGACCGCCACCGACCAACTGGCCTATGTGGTCGAAGAAAACGTGCTGGCCCACCGCATGGTGCGCCTGCACGGTGCCCAGGCTTCCCAGCAGTCGCGCTTTGGTGAGCTGAGCCGCCAGCTGCGCGGCCTCAACACCAAGGCCACGATTGCCTCGGCCGCCATGACGCCGCTGACCCAGGTGCTGGCCGCGATTGCCCTTTCCGTGATTCTGTGCATTGCACTGTGGCAAAGCCGTCAGGGCGGAGCTGCTATCGGCGCAGCCAGCGTGCAGGATGTGACGGTGGGCGGCTTTGCGGCCTTTATCTCGGCCATGCTGATGCTGATCGCCCCCATTCGCCGCATGGCCGACGTGGCCAACCCCATCACGCGCGGCGTGGCTGCGCTGGAGCGCGGCTTGGCGTTGCTGGAAGGCTCGACCGACGAACAAGGCGGCAGCTTCAAGCCCTCGAACAAAGTCAGCGGTGCTTTGCAATTCAGCAATGTCAGCGTGCAGTTTGGCGAAGACAAGGCACCTGCCCTGTCGCGCCTGAGCCTCGCCATCAAGGCCGGCGAAGTGGTGGCCCTGGTCGGCCCATCGGGTGCCGGCAAGACCACGCTGGTCAACCTTCTGCCCCGCTTTCTCTCGCCCACCAGCGGCCAGATCACGCTGGAAGGCACACCGATTGCCGAGTGGGACCTGGGCACGCTGCGCCAGCAATTCGCCATGGTCAGCCAGGACGTGGTCATGCTCAACGACAGCGTGGCTACCAACGTGGCGCTGGGCGGCGATATGGACGAAGCCCGCATCTGGTCAGCGCTGGAGGCCGCCAATCTGGGCGACTTTGTGCGCAACCTGCCCCAGGGCCTGCATACCCTGGTGGGTCACAACGCCAGTCAGCTCTCCGGCGGCCAGCGCCAGCGCCTGGCCATTGCCCGCGCGCTCTACAAAGATGCGCCGATTCTGATTCTCGACGAAGCCACTTCGGCGCTGGACAACGAGTCCGAGCGTCTGGTGCAGGAAGCCCTGAACCGCCTGATGCAGGGCCGCACGACCTTGGTGATCGCACACCGCCTGTCCACCATCGAGCACGCCGACCGCGTGGTGGTGATGGAGCGCGGCCAGATTGCCGAGCAAGGCTCACATGCCGAGCTGATGGAGCTGGGCGGCCTGTACGCACGCCTGCACAATCAGGTGGCTCGTAGCTCTGCTCCCGATGATTCACAAAATTAAGAGCTGCAACCGCATATAAACAAAGGACTTCAGGCCTAAAAAGCCTTGAAGTCCTTTTTTATTGCGCGCTAGCAGCTATCAAAATACGACTTAAGCCAATCAGGTTCGGGCAAGAGCTTCACCTCTGGGCGGCAGTCCTTGGCACATTCTTGCTTGCGTAAGTTCCGACAACCTCTGACAACTATCGGGAGCAGGCCAAGCGGCTCCTACCATGTCCCGCGTGAAGGCTGGGTGCGGCGCTCGTGCTGCAAGGTCTTGCTCAGCAGCTCCACCATGTACTGGCGGTCCGCCAGTCGGGCGAAATCCGCCGCCGTCATATTGCGCTGGTTACGCAGCATGATGTCGGCACCCTCTTGCAGCAGCAGCTTGACGACGGCCTCGCTGCTGTACTGCGCAGCAATCATCAGCGGCGTGGTGCCATTGGGCGAAGCAGCGTCAATATAGGCACTCTCTTCCAGCAGCAGCTTGACGATGTCCAGCGTTTGCGGTGTATCGGCCGAAGCCGCATAGTGCAGCGGCGTCCATCCTTCGCGATTAACATCTGCCCCCATCTTGATGAGGCGCCTGACCAGATCCAGATGCCCCTTGATGCAGGCCATCATCAGCGGGGTCTCGTTTTGTCTGGAGGCCAGATTCACATTGATCTTGGGTGCCTTGAGCAGCTCATCGACCACCTTGAGCGAGTCCTGATGCAGCGCAGCCACCAGACCCGGCCGACCTCTGCTGTCCAGAGTATTCGGGTCAAAGCCGCGAAAAACCAGATTCAAGATGGCGCGGGAGTTATCGCTGACCAATGCCCGCGAATATTCCTCATAGGCGCTGGCCCAGGCCGCGCCCGGCAAGCCTGCAGCTCCTGCGGCGGCGACTGCGGCGCCCAGCCAGTGCAGGCTCTGGCGACGACTCAAAACCAACGGGGCCGATGGGACAGATGGGGCAGCAAACAGGCTCATGCACTCGCTCCAGAAGTCGCTTACAGGGTCACGCCCTTGAACAGACGGTCAAAGTTGGCACTCGTGGCCTCTGCCACCTGTTCAATGGAGATGCCGCGCACCTCGGCAATCTGCTTGGCGACAAAGGGCACGTAGGAAGGATTATTAGTCTTTCCACGGTAAGGCACGGGCGCGAGGTAAGGGCTGTCCGTTTCGATCAACAGGCGATCCAGCGGCACAAAAGCCGCCACATCGCGCAGGTGCTGGGCGTTCTTGAAGGTCACAATGCCCGACAGCGAGATGTAGTAACCCATGTCCAGACCGGCGCGGGCCACGGCCTCGGTCTCGGTAAAGCAGTGAAAAACGCCGCCGGCCTGGGTGCTGGTATTGGCCTCGCCGCATTCGCGCAAGATGGCCAGCGTGTCTTCCGAACTGCTGCGGGTATGGATCACCAGCGGTTTCTGCGTGATCTGCGCGGCCTGGATATGGACACGAAAGCGCTCGCGCTGCCATTCCAGATCGGCAATCGTGCGTCCGCCCTTGCGGTCTTCCATGCCGTAGTAGTCCAGCCCCGTCTCGCCAATGGCCACCACGCGCGGCAGCGCAGCGCGCTCGACCAAGTCCTGTACCGTTGGCTCGGTCATATCTTCGGTGTCGGGATGCACACCCACGGTGGCCCAGAAGTTGTCATGGTCCAGCGCCAGCTGGTGCACATCGGGAAACTCTTCCATGGTGGTGCTGATGCACAGCGCGCGCGTGACCTTGGCAGCAGCCATGGCCTCGCGGATTTGAGCGAGGTTGGCACTCAGCTCTGGAAAATTCAAATGGCAGTGGGAATCGGTGAACATCACGAAATCTGTAATAAGTCAGCCTCTGATTAAACAGGCAGGCTCCAGCTCAGAGACAGTGAGCAAGGCCCGCCCCGCAGCGAGGCTGTTGTCTCCCTCCCGATACAAAGCATCGAGCGAGGGGGAAGCGGCATAGCCGCTCAGGGGAGACTAAATGGTTTGCGTGGGCTTCTCGGAGCTCAAAGCCGCTCCAAGAATATGCTCGATCTTGGCCTTGAGCTCGGCAGACTTGGCATCCTTGGGAAACTGAATCCCGATGCCCTGCGTGCGATTGCCCGGCGCCCTCTCCGGCGTCACCCAGGCCACACGGCCTGCTACCGGATAGCGCTGAGGGTCTTCCGGCAAGGTCAGCAGCACGTAGACATCTTCGCCCAGGCGGTAGTCTCGCTGGGTCGGCACAAAAATCCCCCCTTCGGCAAACAAAGGAATATAGGCAGCGTACAGCGCCGCTTTTTCCTTGATGGCCAGCTGCATCACACTGGGGCGGGGAGTGGTGGGTGCGTTCATAGTGGATTTGCTTGTTTCTAGAGAAAGCCTGTGCTTTCAACAGGCCCCTAGGTTAACACCCGCTCGAAGCTGGAGTGGCTCAACCCTCAACGAGGCCGCCCTGCGGACTTGCCCGAG
The DNA here is from genome assembly GCF_057369555.1 of Comamonas sp. FUJ_7. NCBI lineage: Bacteria > Pseudomonadati > Pseudomonadota > Betaproteobacteria > Burkholderiales > Comamonadaceae > Comamonas > Comamonas sp. FUJ_7. The sequence continues at coordinate 52,183 of NZ_JBXXZI010000015.1, read as the reverse complement.
ATCAACACCGCCCGAGCTTTGGCCGCCAGCGCCTCCATCATCAGCCCTGTATTAAAGGGATGGTCGGCCGTGCGGGCAGCCTGCACCAGCTCGCGCGACCAGTCGGCCAGCAAGCCCATGGCCAGCGGCTTGCCCGGCAGGTCGGATGGCGAGAAATAGCGCGGCGCACCTCCACTCGCCAGTGCCATCAGGTCGTGGCAGATTTTCTGCAGTGCCTGCACGGCCTGCGCCGGCGCAAAAGCGGCCAGCGCAGCCACATCGCCTTTGGCCAGCTGTCTGGGCAGTTGTGCCCAGGCTGCAGCCTTGCCAGCATCCGTCGCCATGCGCAGTGCATCGCCAGGGCGGCCACCGGCAGCTTGCAAGGCTGCAGTGGCATCCGGCTCGCTCAAGCCCTGGGTCTGCAGCCACTTCGCGGCCTCTGGCGCAGCCGGCCAGGTCATGGTGTGGGCCAGGCAGCGGCTGCGAATCGTGGGCAGCAACTGGTGAGCGGCTTCACTGGCCAGCACAAACCGGGTGTCGCCAGGCGGCTCCTCCAGCGTCTTGAGCAAGGCATTGGCCGTAATGGCGTTCATCTGCTCGGCCGGATAGACCAGCACGGCCTTGCCGCGCCCGCGTGCGCTGGTGCGCTGGCAGAACTCCACCGCATCGCGCATGGCCTCCACCCGGATCTCTTTGCTGGGCTTGCGCTTTTTGTCGTCAATATCGGCCTGTGCTTTCTCAGACAGCGGCCATCCCAGCTCCATCATCTGCACCTCGGGCATGAGCACACAAAGATCGGCATGGGCCCGCACATCGATGGCGTGGCAGCTGGCGCAGTGCCCGCAAGCGCCCTGTGCCGATGGCTGCTCGCACAGCCAGGCACGTACCAGCGACAAACCCAGCGCGTACTGCCCCAGGCCCGATGGTCCCTGCAACAGCCAGGCATGGCCGCGCTGGGCCAGCAACTGCCTGCGCTGCGCAGCAATCCACGGCGCTTCTGCCTTGGTCTCGCTCATGCCTTGCCACCTATCGGCCAGCCCTTGTCAGCCACCGCCTGTGTGATCTGCTGCCACACGGACTCGCGGCTGGTATTGGCATCAATGCGCGCAAAGCGCTGCGGCGCGGCCTGGGCTCGCTGGGCGTAACCCTGTGCCACGCGGGCAAAGAACTCGCCGGGCTGGGCCTCAAAGCGATCAGGCACGCGGGCCGTAGCAAGACGCTGGGCCGCCACCTCGGCAGGCAGGTCAAACCACAAGGTCATATCAGGCTCACGCATGAAATTCTCAGCCAAATCAGCCTGAAGCGCAGTACCTGTCTGCGCCATGCGCTCCAGAATCGATAGCTGATCCCAGTCAAAACCACGCCCCGCGCCCTGATAGGCAAAGGTGGCATCGGTAAAGCGGTCACTAATGACTACCTCGCCACGCGCCAGCGCGGGCTCAATCACCTGCACCAGATGGTCACGTCGCGCCGCAAAGGCGATCAGCGCCTCGGTCAGCGGGTCCATGGCGTCATGCAGCATCAGGGCACGCAGCTTTTCTGCCAGCGGCGTTCCACCGGGCTCACGCGTCAGGGTCACTACGCGTCCCTGATTGCGAAACGCCTGGGCCAGGCCTTCGATATGCGAGGATTTGCCCGCACCATCTATGCCTTCAAAACTGATGAACAGTCCTTTTGTCATCTAAAAATCATCCATTGATTGCTGCCTGCGCCTGAAAGAGCATGCGCCCATTCAGGGGCACCCAGCAAGAGCCGCCTTGCAGCGAAGGAGCGCCTTCTCGGGAAGGTGCGTAGCGCCTCAGAGCGAGTTACTGCCCACCTCTTTGATAGCGGTTGACGGCTCTATTGTGTTCATCCAGCGAAGCGCTGAAGTGGCTGGTGCCATCGCCCCTGGCCACAAAGTACAAGGCCTTGGTCTGATCGGGCTGCACAGCAGCCATCAGCGCGGCCTTGCCAGGCATGGCAATGGGCGTGGGCGGCAGACCGGCACGGGTATAGGTGTTCCAAGGAGTGTCGGTCTGCAGATCACGCTTGCGCAGATTGCCGTCAAAGCTGGCGCCTATGCCGTAAATCACCGTGGGGTCGGTCTGCAGCCGCATGCCAATGCGCAGGCGATTGGAGAACACACCCGCAATCTGCGCACGGTCTGCCGCACGGCCCGTTTCCTTTTCCACGATGCTGGCCAGAATCAGCGCCTCGTCTGCTGATTTCAGCGGAGTATTGGCCGCGCGCATGGCCCAGGCATCGGCCAAGCGGCGATCCATGGCATGCATGGCGCGGCGCAGCACCGCCATATCCGAGCTGCCCTTGGCATAGGTGTAAGTGTCGGGAAAAAAGCGACCTTCCGGTGCCACACCCGCACGACCCAGTGCCGTCATCAAGGCTTCATCGCTCAGAGCAGCACTCTCTTGCTTGAGGAATTCCTCGCGCGCCAGGGCCGCGCGCACCTGGCGCCAGTTCCAGCCTTCCACCAGCGTCATCGCCCGCAGGCTTTCCTCGCCACGCGCCAGCTTTTGCAGCAGCTCATACGGTGTCACGCCAGCGCTGAGCTCATAGTTACCGGCCTTGATAGCACGGTCCTGCCCCGAGAAGCGAAACCACGCATAAAGCAGGCGTGCATCGGTTTGCACACCGGCCTTGACCACATTCTGGGCCACGCCACGCGGCGTGGTGCCGGGTTCAATCTCAAGCTCCAGGTTGGGCTGAGCCAGCTTCAGTGGCTGATTCAGCCACCACCATGCCCCGCCCGCCGCCAAAGCGGCCAGCGACAGCAAAAATATCAGTGCTCGAATAAGGGCACGCACAGGCTCAATCCATTAATACACAGAGCGACGATCATAATTCAGCCATGACCCAGCCCAAGACGCTGCCGCTGAACGGCATTACTCCCCTCTCCCACCTTGGTGTCATCCGCGCCGTTGGCGCTGACGCAGCCAGCTTTCTGCACGGCCAGCTCAGCAATGACTTTGCCCTGCTCAAATTTGATCAGGCCCGTCTTGCAGCCTTTTGCACGGCCAAAGGCCGCATGCTGGCCAGCTTTATCGGCTTCAAACGCAGCGCTGATGAGATCGTGCTGATCTGCGACCGCAGTCTGCTCGCACCCACGCTCAAGCGCCTGTCCATGTTTGTGCTGCGAGCGCAGTGCAAGCTCAGCGACGCTACGGCGGACTTTGCCCTCTATGGCCTGAGCGGCCAGGCTGCCGAGCAATATGCAAGTGCCGGTGCTGCCCCGTGGGCTCTTCAGCAACAGGGCGATGCCCATGTGCTGGCGCTCTACCCTGGGGCCGGCAACCCGCGTGCGCTATGGGTTGCTCCTGCCGGCGTGGTCCCAGAAGGCCCCACTCTGAGCGAAGGCCTGTGGCAATGGTCTGAAGTGCAAAGCGGCGTAGCCACACTGTCGGCTCCTGTGGTCGATGCCTTTGTGCCCCAGATGCTGAACTACGAATCATTGGGCGGCGTCAACTTCAAAAAGGGCTGCTACCCGGGCCAGGAAATCGTGGCCCGCAGCCAGTTCCGCGGCACGCTCAAGCGCCGCGCCTATGTGGTGCATGCCGAACAGGCCCTGAGCGTAGGTCAGGAAGTCTTTACCGCCGAAGACCTGGAGCAGGCCACCGGTACCGTGGTGCAGGCTGCTGCCGCTCCTGACGGCGGGTGGGATGCCATCGTCTCCATGCAGATTGCATCCGCCACACGGGACGACCTGTTTGCCCACACGGCACTGGCAGAAGGTCAGAGTGCCGACGCTGGCAAGGCCATTGCTCTGCAGATATTGCCCCTGCCCTACGAGCTTCTGGCCGATATCTAATCCCTCATCCGCTCAGTCAGCCACAATGCCAAGGCTCGTCCTTGGCATTTTTTTGCCTCGGCTTTGTCCCCCTTTGTGCACCTCTCGAAAGTCCAGGCTCATGAGCCAAGCCACTTCTCATACTCACCGCTACGGACTGCTGACCCTGGCCTGGGGCTTGTTGTGCGCCTTGCTGGTGGGCCTTCAGTGGTGGCAGGCCCATAACCAGCAGCAGCAGGCGCAAGCGCAACTCGGTCAGAGCCTTCAGCGCCAGATGCTGGAAAAAGTGGCTCAACACAAGGCCCACCTGACGGCGCTTACGGCCGTCGCAGCACTGCAAAGTCCGGATGCCTTATCGGCTTTGCAGCATGTGGTCCGCTCCATCGAAGCGATCTACCCGCGCATTCAAGAGGTGCAGTTGGTCACGCCCAGCCACCCGGCCACAGGCAGTTGCCTGAACCCTGCGGTCATCCAGGCAGCAGCGGCCTTGCAGCTCAAAGCCAGCACCAGCTTGCCCGACACACTTTATCCTGGACACTACTTATTCATTAAAAAGATAGCTACTCCGGCAGGCTGGCTGTGCGTTCGCATTGATTCCGCTCATTTGCTGGATCCCAACACCCTGCCCGCCGACATGAGCCTTCGCATACAGCTCAAGCAACAGAGCTTGCTCGAGCCTACCGGCCCCTTTCGGCAAAGTCAGCCCTTTGCAGAATTCACCCTGAATGGCTACGACCAGCCGCTGCATGTGCAGTTGCTGGCCCGCCCGCAGGGCCTGTTCCAGCCGCTGAACTGGGGCATGTTGCTGATCAGCGCGCTGATCAGTGCGGCGCTGGTGGCAGCCGTGCATCTGGTCTGGAGCAGCCGCCAGCAAAGCAAGCAGCATCAGCAGCAAGCCCGTCAGCTGGCCAATGAGGCACAGCTGGCCCATGCCTCACGCGTCAACAGCATGGGTGAGATGGCATCCGGCATTGCTCATGAACTGGCCCAGCCCGTCACGGCACTGCTCAGCCAAAGTCAGGCAGCACTGCGTGCCCATGAGCGCGGCAAGCCCGAGCTGCTGGCCGCCGCCTTGCAGGCCAATGTGCGCGAGGCCCGGCGTGCGGGTGCCATTCTGGAGCGCATGCGCAGCTATGTCAGCAACGCCCCCAGCCAGCCGCACAGGCTGGATCTCGGTCAAGTCGTCAGTCATGCCCTGCTGCTGCTGGAAGGGCCGGCCCGTCAGGCGCAGGTAGCGCTGCACTGGCAAGCCCCGCAGCGCCCTTGCTGGGTTCTGGCCGACCCCGTTGCACTGGAGCAAGTTATGCACAACCTGGTGCGCAATGCTCTGGATGCCCTGGGCAGCAGCCCTCCAGCCAGTGGCTCGGCCTCCATCGTCATTACGCTGGAGCAAGGCGACACACAGGCTCTGCTCCAAGTGCAAGACAACGGGCCAGGCGTGGATGCCGACACGACACAGCGCATCTTCGAGCCCTTTTTCACCACCAAGCCCGAAGGCATGGGGCTGGGGCTACCCCTGTGCGCCACGCTGATGGAGCGTATGGGCGGCCAGCTTGCCTACACGCCCTCCCCCGGCATGGGTGGTGCCTGCTTTGTCATGCACTTGCCGCTGGACAAGTCCCTCTCTTGAAATTGCCTGAGCAGCCCATGATTTACCTGATTGATGACGATCCCTCGGTACGCGATGCCCTGCATTTGCTGCTGCAGACCTACGAGTTGCCCGTCACCTGCTTTGCATCCCCCGCAGACTGCCTGGCACACCTGGATCGCAACCAGCCCGGCATTCTGATCACCGACCTGCGCATGCCCATGATGTCCGGCCTGCAGCTGCACGAGCAGCTCATGGCCCAAGGGGTGGACTGGCCCACGATTGTGATTACCGGCCATGGCGATCTGCACGCCTGCCGCCGGGCCTTCAAGGCCGGGGTCACCGATTTTCTGACCAAACCCATCGAAGAGCAGACGCTGCTGCAGGCCATTGAGTCGGCCCAGGCACGGCTGAACCGGCAGGCCGAACGCAATGAAGCGCGCCAGAGCCTGCACAGCCTGACCGAGCGAGAACGCGAGGTTCTGGAGCTGATCACCAAAGGGCTGGGCAGCAAGGACATTGCCGCAACGCTGGATATATCGGTGCGCACCGTGGACACCCACCGCGCCAAGCTGGCCGAGAAGCTGGGCACCGGCTCAGTGGCCGAGCAGACCAGACTGCTGCTCAGCGCCGCGCTGTGAAGCCCATGAAGAGAGCTTTACCTCGGTAGGATTACCGATATCCCTCCGTTGGTTTGCGCATGGGCAGCAGCGGCCCGTTTTCCTACAGTTCAGTCATTGCTATCACCCTGTCTTCTAGGAGCCTTGACATGAACCAACGCCTGCGCAACGTCGCCTTCTCCACTCTGACTCTGGCTGCCGCTTTGGCCACCAGCGCAGCCTCTGCGGCCACCACCGGAACAACGACCACGCGCAGCATTGCCAGCGCCACCGCCGTGCAGCTGGCCCAGCAGACCGTGGCCGCCTGCAGCGCTGAAGGCTACAACGTCAGCGCCTCGGTAGTGGACCGCGCCGGCGTGCTGCTGGCCATGGTGCGCGCCGATGGCGCTGGCCCGCACACTGCAGAAGCCTCGCGCGCCAAGGCCTTCACCTCGGCCTCTTCGCGTAATCCCACCAGCGGCATTGCCAAGGCCATTCAGTCCAACCCCGACGCTGCAGGCATGGCGCGCATTCCCGGCTTCCTGGTGCTGGCCGGTGGCGTGCCTGTGAAGATAGCTAACGACACCGTGGGTGCCGTCGGCGTGGCCGGTGCACCCGGCGGCCATCTGGACGAGGCCTGCGCACAGAAGGCGCTGACCGCCATCAAAGATCAGCTGCAGTAATCCTGCAAGCGCCGCCCGCAGGTGAGAAAGGACAGGATTCGAACCTGCGTGCGGCACAACCACCGAGGGCGTTTGCCACAGAGCGCTCCCTCCAACCTGAAGGCCAGCGCCCAAACGTTGGCCTTCAGGCTATTGGGTGGCGCCCACCTTCAGCCGCTCAGTCACCTTTCTCTCTCTGGAGCCTCAGAACACTCCGTAGCGGTAAGCCACATAGCCTGCAGCTACTACACCGATCAGGCACAGCACTGTCATGATTCGCCCCATACGCCACCTCCAAAATATCAGTCAAACAAGCCTCAAAGGCTTACCTGCAAAGCGCTGAAAGCTATCAAAATAGAATCAACTACAGCACCTGGCGCATGGTGATGTGAGGAATTCCGGCCTCTTCATAAACCTCCCCCTCGGGCACAAAACCGGCACGCAGATAAAACGACTCGGCATGGCTTTGGGCATGCAACACGACCTCGCGATCACCGCGCTCGCGGGCCGACGCCACCAGACTGTCCAGCACCATGCGGCCCCAGCGGCCGCCGCGCACACTGCGATCCACCGCCATGCGGCCAATGCGCGCCACGCCCGGCGCATCGCTGACTAGTCGGCCAGTGGCCACGGGCTGATTCAAGCCGTTGAACAGCACGACATGGCGTGCAACCGGGTCAAACTCATCGATCTCGATCTCGCGCGGCACGCCTTGCTCACGCACAAACACAGCCATGCGCAAGCGCTCTGCATCACGACCCAGGTCGTTCCAGCTACCCGAGCGCAGACTCACGACGTCCTGGCCCGCTTCAAAAGCGGTCAGCACATCACGCATGGCTTGGGGCACGGGCTTCGGGGTCTGGGTCACCGCATCGGCAAACACATAGACCAGCTCCACGGAGTTGAGCAGCTCCATGCCGCGAAAGATTCCGGCCTCGAACTGCAGCGAGGTATTGCCCTGCTTGACGCAGCGTATGCCCACATCCAGCACATCGCCCAAGGTGGCCGAGCCGTGATAGACGGTGCCAGCCTTCTTCACAAACAGCTCGCCGCCCAGGGATGCAAAGCCGCTTTCATAGGGAATGGCCAGCTGGCGCCAGTAGTTGGTGATGGCCACATCGGCATACATCAGATAGTGGGCATTGAAGACAATTTTCTGCGCGTCCACTTCGGCCCAGCGCACGTCGATACGGGTAAAGCTGCGAAAGTCCTGTCGATTCATAGTGCTTGCTCTCGTTTCAATTCAAACCAAATGCGCCGCGCAAGGCCTGCGCCATATCGTGATGCGCCTGACGCGCCTCGGCAATCACACGGCCCATCTTGACGAATTCATGGGTGACACCCTTGTAAATTTCCAGATCCACGGGAACACCTGCCATACGCAGCTTGTCGGCGTATTCCACGCCTTCATCCACCAGCGGATCGCACTCGGCCAGCCCCACCCAGGCGGGAGCCACCCCTTCCACATCGGGCGCTAGCAGCGGCGCAAAACGCCAGTCCTCTCTGTCCTTGGGATCGGCAAGGTATTGGGCAAAAAACCAGGTGATGGAGGGCTCCTCCAGCACCAGCCCTCGGGCAAATCGACGGTGGGAATCGGTATCCTGATGCGCCGTGGTGCCAGGGTAGATCAGCAACTGCAGTTGCAGCTCTAGCCCGGCGTCGCGCGCTTCAATCGCGCAGGCAGCCGCCAGAGTTCCGCCTGCACTATCGCCTCCTACGGCGATACGGCGGGCATCGGCACCCAGACTTGCGGCATGGGTGGCCAGCCACTGCAGCCCATCCCAGGCATCGTTGTGCGCCACCGGAAACTGATGCTGCGGCGCCAGACGGTATTCCAGCGACACGACCATGCAGCCTGCCAGGTGCGCAAGCTGGCGGCAGAGCTGATCATGTGTGGCCACACTACCCACGGTAAAGCCGCCGCCGTGCAGGTACATCAGCACCGGCAGCCCTGTGTCAGGGGCTTCTTCCTGGGCCACGGGCGCATACAGCCGGGCCAAAAGCGTTGCGCCATCGCGCACGGGAATCTGCAAATCCTCTACACGCGCCAATGCCTGTCTGGGTATCTCCAGCACACCCGCTGCGGCTTCATAGGCGGCTCTGGCACCTTCGGCTCCCAGCTGATGCATGGGGGTGCGGGCTGCTCGCTCCATGCGCCTGAGTACATCGCGCATGGAAGGGGTCAGGCTGCTGGGCAAAGCCTCGGAGGTCTCGGACATGATCACAACAATTGGGGGACAAAAGCACAGGCAGGCATTGTGCGGGCCAAGCCCGAAGTCTGCATGAGCCGATCTGCATTCTTGTCTCCGGGGCGACGGTTTGGGGTCCGCACCTAGGGTTAGCTTTCTGTGTGCCTGCGCCGCACGCTTCTAAATTCCGGGAGTTGTTCCTCTTTCATACCGATGTGCCATGGCTTCCATCAATTACGTCACGCAAATCCAGTTTGACTTTGGCGCCATCCGCCTACTGCGCCAGGAGTGCGATCGCGTGGGCATTCGCAAGCCGTTGCTCGTGACGGACCCTGGTGTCAAGGCGGCGGGCATTTTGCAAAAGGCTCTGGACGCACTGGGCGATCTGCCTCATGCGGTCTTTGATCAGACGCCCTCCAACCCAACAGAGGCTGCGGTCATGAGTGCCGCAGACGTCTACAAGGCCCAGCACTGCGACGGGCTGATTGCGGTGGGCGGCGGCAGTGCCATCGACTGCGCCAAAGGTGTCGCCATTGCCGCCACGCACGAAGGGCCGCTGTCGCACTACGCCACGATTGAAGGCGGCTCACCGCGTATCAGCGATCATGTAGCACCGCTGATTGCCATCCCCACTACCTGTGGCACCGGCAGTGAAGTGGCGCGCGGCGCCATCATCATCGTGAACGACCACCGCAAGCTGGGTTTTCACAGCTGGCACCTGGTCCCTAAGGCCGCCATCTGCGACCCAGAGCTGACTTATGGCCTGCCTGCCCTGCTGACTGCCGCCACCGGCATGGATGCGATCGCGCATTGCATGGAGACGTTCATGGCCGCCGCCTTCAACCCTCCCGCAGACGGCATTGCACTGGATGGCCTGACGCGCGGCTGGGCCCATATTGAGCGCGCCACCCGCAACGGCCAAGACAGCGAGGCACGCCGTCAATTGATGAGTGCCAGCATGCAGGGAGCCATGGCTTTTCAAAAAGGCCTGGGATGCGTGCACAGCCTGAGCCACAGCCTGGGGGGCATCAACCCGGGCCTGCACCACGGCACGCTCAATGCCTTGTTTCTGCCTGCTGTCGTGCGTTTCAATGCCCAGGCCGAAAGCGTGCAGCGTGAAGACCGCCTGGCTCGCATGGCCCATGCCATGGGCCTTGGCAGCGCCAGCGATATTCCCGACGCCATTCGCGACATGAACGCCCGCCTGGGCCTTCCGGCAGGACTTGCCGCGCTTGGGGTTGAGTCTGCGCAGTTCAGGGCCGTTATTGACGGCGCACTGCGCGACCATTGCCATGCGACCAATCCCCGGCTTGCATCCGCCGAGGACTATGAGCACATGTTGAGCACCTCGCTTTGAGGCCTTCAGGCCTCGGGCCCGGCGCTTTGCTTGAGCGCAGCGCGCACATCTTCCATCAGTTGGCGGGCCATGCCCATCAGCACGTCCAACTCGTCATCAGACAGGTTGCGCGGCTCATCATCCAGAATGGAAAGACAGCCCAGCACATGGCCTTTCTTGTCCACCAGGGGCACTCCCGCGTAAAAGCGCAACTTCAGCTCTTGCACGGTGGCATTCCTGGCAAAGCGTGGATCGCGAGCCAGATCGCCCACGACCAGAGCTTCAGCGTCATGAACCACATACGAGCACACCGAGCTCTCGCGCGGCCAGCCTTGCTCGGCAGTGACGTTTTCCGATAGCGTAAGCAAGCTTCCAGGAGTCCAGACCTTCTCTGCATCCACCCAGGCCACCTGCGCCCACCGGGTGTTGAAGGCATTGACAGCCTTCTGGGCCGTGTCGTGATAGAGCGGCGTCAGCGCAGGACTCAGAACCCCGCTGGCATGCAGCCACTGCACGCGCAAGGCATCGCCTTCGGGGATGGGGGCTGCGATTACATGCTCGCTCAACGCATTCACTTGCATGGCCTCCACCCACAGGTGCAGCTCGTGCAAACTGGTCACGCAGGCCTGCGCCCCAGTATGACGCGCAAAATCAGGGTCTGCCGCCACCTCCGGAGCATTCCACAGGCACAAGACCACTTGCGTCTGCGGCCAGCGCTTGCGAATACGGCGCATCATGCGTCTGAGCATGCTTTGTGGCTGCGCACTGAAGATGGAGAGCACCAGTAGGTCTGACTGATCCATGACCTGAGCCCACTGCCCACCTTCGGCCAACGCTCCGGCATCAAGCCTCGTGAGCTGAGTGTCAGGAGCCAAAGCCCATTCCGAGCAGCTCACAGCATGTCCATGCAGGCTTTCCGCATGCGCCACCATTGCCGCTCCCAGTGCATCCACTTCCCAGCGAGCCCCGGCGCAGTGAATGCGCAGGCAGCGCTGCCCCAATTGCACCTTTTCCAGGCTTTCAGCCTCTGCATTGCTGCAATCGCTCCCCACAGGAGCGGCATAGTGCTCCTCCAGCTCCTCCAGCAAAGCCGCCATGCCATTGGACAAGCGCAGCCTGTGCTCCGCCGTCGCGGATTCCAGGTGCTGCTGGGTAGCAATGCGCAAGGCAGGGATGGCCACTTCGTCGTAGAAGCTGCGCACCGCCGCCGCCTTGTCTGCCTGGGTCGGCTTGGAAGGCAAGCGCTCCTGCACTGCATCCAGCGCCATGCTGATCGCATCCTCGGAGTCATCGGCCAGCAAACGCTGATACAGGCGCTGCTGAGGTCCCAGCACAGGCTCACTGCCCAGCAGCACCTCCATGAACTTGAGCGAGGGTATGTAGCGCCCCAGCACCAGCAGACAAACCGTCAAGGGCGTGGACAAGATCAGTCCAATCGGTCCCCACAAGGCAGTCCAGAACGTCGCCGCCACGATGATGGAAAGTGTCGACAGTCCTGTACTTGAGCCATAAAGCCAGGGCTCGATCACATTGTTGCTGATCAGCTCCAGCAGCAGGATCAAGCCCAATGTGAGCAAGAACATGTTCCAGCTGGGGTCTACAGCAAAGGCCAGCGCCAGAGGGAAGACTGCCGACAGCATGGGTCCCACATAGGGAACAAAGCGCATGATGGCTCCCAGCACACCCCAGAGAATGGCCCCCGGAACCCCAATGAACCACAGCCCCGCCGCCAGGGGTATGCCATAGCTGACATTGACGATGAACTGCATGCGCAGATATTTGCCAATGCGCTCGGAGGCTTCGTCAAGCGCATCGGTGGCCACATGCAAGTTGCCTCCCACCAGTCTCAGCAGACGGTCACGCAGATCATCCCGATCGAGCAGAATCAATATGACAAACAGCAGCACGATGCCCGCCGTCGTCACCGGCTCTGCAATGCGGCCCAGCCACTGCAACATTTGTGTCGTGGGTTTGGACTCTGGCCTTTGTACCTCCACTTTCTGAACACGCGCAGTATTGCCATCAACGCTGGAAATCTCTTTCTCCACCGTGTTGTAAGTCTTGAAAACGCCATCCCATGCACTGGGCATATTGGCGCTCTTGCGCAGGCTGCGCAGCTTGTCCCGAATCGTGGACTGATAGGTCGGCAGATCGGCGCTGAGTTGCTGCACCTGGCTGCCCAGATACATGCCCAGCCCGCCCAGTGCAGCCAGTGCCAGAGCCACAACGACAATGGCAGAGGCCATACGCGGCAGCCCCCAGCGCTTGAGGCGGCTGACCGCAGGATCCAGCAAAAAGCCCAGGAGCATGGCCAGCGCCAGCGGAATCAGCATGTCCCGCCCAAAGTACAAGGCCAGGATCACGATGGAGGCGATCATCAATCCGGTCAGCAAACGCAGGGCCGGCAAAATTTCCACTAGCTGAGAGCCAGCGGCCACACCCGTGGCGTGACTGCGCCCCTGCAGACCATCTGTATTCCATAGACCCGCAGTGCCTCGCTGACGCTCGGTACGATCTTTGTAATGCTGTATCAGCGGCTCCAGCTCAACGGGAGGACCGGCATGCGGCTTAGTCGGTGCTACCGCTCCGATACCAACATCCTCAAGTGCAGCAGATTCACCCTTGGAAGAAAACTCGTTTCGAGGTTCAGACATAAGCGCCCTTGAAAGATTGTTAGGCGCATTTTTACTGACGTCATGTTCTTCGTCCACAAGGCTTTTCCCCGCGCTGCCTTAAAGCTCGATCAAGCCTTTATGCTTCTCATGCACCAAGATGTAGACATGCAAGCGCTCATCCTCAGAATAAAACCACTGAGCTCAGAACTGCACATCCAAAGACTGTCCTGCATGCCAGTCGATAGAGGCCTGACGCAGCACCATATCGATATCCATTCCCAGAGCCAGCCCGGTTTCGGCGGGAAAACTGACCGCCATCTGGCGCTCACTCCAATTGAGCGCACGTGTCGATGCCCTCCAGATCGCCAGGTGCAACACCCCTGTCAAAGGCTCAAACACAGGCTGCTCCAGCGGCGTATGCATGAACTGGAACGCATCGCTCATGAACTCTGGCAAGTTCCACTGCCTGGCTAGGTGTGCGGTAATCTGGCCCGAGCAGTAGCCCATCAACTGCATTTCCACCTGCGGGCGATGCGGATGCATGGGCTCCAGCAATTCGGCCAAGCGGAAAAAAGTCTCCGGGTCGGCGGTATGCAGCAATAGCTCGCCCAAGCCATGCAGCAAGCCCAGGGCATAAGCCTGAGATGCATTGGCCTGCACGGACATCGCCAGCGCACGTGCCATGCGTGCCGTGTCCAAGCTGTAACGCCAAAAGTTCGCCAGACTCCAGCCCGCCGTGGCATGCGCAGCGCTGACTGGCGCAGCCTTTTGCATCAACTGTTTCAACTGCACAGGCGCCAGCACGACCAATGCCTCTGGAATGCTGTGCACCCCTTGACCCTGCAAGTGTCCAGGACGATTGCTCATGGCCAGCAAGCGCCCTGCCAGAACGGGATCTGTGGAGAACAGCTGAGCCAAGCTGCGCAATCCAGGCTCAGGCTTGCACAGCTCGTTGAGCAGCAAGGCAACCGTACGCGGCTGACTAGGCAGCGACTGATGCTGCTCCAGCAAGGCAGACAGGATCAAGGGCTTGACACGACTCATTGGCTCAGTACGTGACTGCTCAAATGCAGTCTCCATAAAAGAAAAAAGACAAACTCAGGCGATCGTCAGAATGTCTCATTACTTTGCAGCTGTACCGGCTGCCCCATGATCAACTGGCTGGCAATTTTGCGTGTCAGCGGCTGGAGCACGGAGAAGTGATCCAAGCCTTGCACCGAGACGCAATGCACCTGATTCGACTTCCGCGCAGCACACATATTGTCAAGACTCTGGATATTGCTCGGCCTTTTGCTGCCCTCAATGATCCACGTCGGACTCTTGATGGCATGCAGCCAGTACAAGGGCGAACGCAAACGCTTTTCATCAGCAGACATCAGCCCCCATCGAACAGGCCAGTCATAACCGCTGATCTCATCGACCGGGCCAAAGGCAAAAATGCCTTGCACTGGCAGCCCGGCCGCGGCTGTCAGCAAAGCCAAGGTGGCCCCGGTGCTGTGACCTCCGAGATAAATACGCGTGGGATCCACGTGAGGCAGTTGGGCCGCCTGCAAAATTGCAGCGGCCACATCCTGTACCTCTCCCCAAAAGTACTCCCGCTGCCCCGGGTTGTCATTACCGCCTCGCAGACTTGGAAAGAGCATCACCATTCCGGCCTTGCGGAACGCGCTAGCACTTTGATCATTGCTGGCGTCACCCTCGCTCCAGAAGTCGCCAAGGCTGTTGGTATCACCGCCTGTGAGCCAGACCATCAAAGGCTGCTTTTCCCCGTCTCTGGGGTCAGGTGTGACAAAGGCTTTGAGTTGCAGATCACCGCTGCGGTAGTCCATGGGCACAAACAAATGGGCAGGCGGCTTTGGCATGGCCGCCACCGCCTTATGTGCGGCTGGCAGCAACGCAGTCGCAATCTGTGTACTCCTTCCGGCACGAGCCTGCATGAGGTTTTGCAGCGTAATAGAGCCGTTCGCAATCTGCTGTTCAAAGGTCTGTTCAATCTGCGCCTGCTCCGCACGCTGGCTCTCGTGCTGTTTGCGGGCTGCAGCATGGCGCTGGCTGGCCGACTCATAGTCGGCCATGGCCTCTCGCGTAATACAGCGCCGCTGCTGATCGACCGCAATGCCTTCTTCCTGCGCCTTGTCGACCTGCCCCAGGTTGAGTTTGACCGTATGACACAAAGCGTCACTTTGCGGCGCCAGCGCGGGCGGCCAGACCAAGGGAACGATTTTTTCGGCCTGTGCCTTTTGCTGAACCCTGTCCAAAGACAGCCAGCCTCGCGAAGTCATCTTGGCAGCGATAAAAACCACCAAAAGCACCACACCAATAGCCGGCAAGATCACCCGCCCTCTCGGTTCACGCATTGTTTTTCTCCCACAAAAAAGGCCGCCTGTTATTCGGATTCAGTGGCGGCCTTATGGGAGATTATCTCTTCAGTCCTTGCAATTTGGCAAAGGCCGAAGCCATGGCGTTTTGCTGCGTGGGCTGGTTGCCACGCTGGGGTTGAGCGTACCCACCACGACTATTGCCTCCACCGTAGCTGTTGCCACGGCCTGCTCCTTCAAAGCGGTTGTCGCGCGGGCCATCACGCCTTGCCGGTGCCGCGTCCAGCTTCATGGTCAGGCTGATGCGCTTGCGATCCACATCGACTTCCAGCACCTTCACCTTGACGATCTGCCCGGTCCTGACCACTTCGCGCGCATCTTCGATGAACTTGTGGCTCATCTGGCTCACGTGGACCAGACCATCCTGGTGCACGCCCAGGTCCACAAAGGCACCGAACTGGGCCACATTGCTCACGGTGCCTTCCAGCGTCATGCCTTCCTTGAGATCCTTGATGTCTTCCACGCCGTCGTTGAAGCGGGCCACCACGAAGTCTGGACGCGGGTCGCGACCGGGTTTTTCCAGCTCGCCCAGAATGTCCTTGATGGTCACTGCGCCGAACTTGTCATTGGCGAACTGTTCGGGCTTCAAAGCCTTGAGCACCTCGCCTCGGCCCATGATCTGGTCCACGCTCTTGCCGGTGGAGACAATGATTTGCTCCACCACGGGATAGGTTTCGGGGTGCACGCCCGTCATATCGAGCGGGTTGTCGCCACCACGAATGCGCAAGAAACCGGCGGCCTGCTCGAAAGTCTTGGCACCCAGGCCCGCCACTTCCATCAGCTGCTTTCGGTTCTTGAACGAGCCATTGGCATCACGCCAGCGCACCACCGACTTGGCGACAGAGGCCGACAGGCCCGACACACGCGTTAGCAGCGGGGCCGAAGCAGTATTCAAGTCCACACCCACGGAGTTCACGCAATCCTCGACCACGGCATCCAGCTGGCGGGCCAGCTCACTCTGGTTCACGTCGTGTTGGTACTGGCCCACACCAATGCTCTTGGGGTCGATCTTGACCAGCTCGGCCAGCGGGTCCTGTAGACGGCGGGCGATGGAAGCGGCACCGCGCAGGCTAACGTCAATATCAGGCATTTCCAGCGCCGCAAATTCGCTGGCCGAATAAACCGAAGCACCGGCTTCGCTCACAACCACCTTGTCGATCTTCTTGCCCGCCTTTTCGGCGATCTTGATCAGATCGGCCGCCAGCTTGTCGGTCTCGCGGCTGGCCGTGCCATTGCCAATAGCAATCAGATTAATGTTGTGCTTTTCAACCAGTTTGGCCAACACGGCCAGCGAGCCATCCCAGTCGCGGCGCGGCTCATGCGGGTAGATGGTGGTCGTGTCCACGAGCTTGCCAGTCTGGTCCACCACGGCCACCTTCACACCCGTGCGAATGCCAGGGTCCAGGCCAATCACAGCGCGCTGGCCCGCAGGCGCGGCTAGCAGCAGGTCGCGCAGATTGTCGCCAAACACTTTGATCGCCACTTTTTCGGCCTCCTCACGCAGGCGACTGAACAGGTCGCGCTCAGTCGACAAGCTCAGCTTCACGCGCCAAGTCCAGGCCACGCACTTGCGCAGCAGATCGTCGGATGCGCGCTTGGCATGGCTCCAGCCCAAGTGCAGGGCAATCTTGCCTTCGGCCAAGCTCGGTTGGCCGGGGTCGGGCTCAACGGGTTGCACCAGCTTGACTTCCAGAATCTCCAGTGCACGACCACGGAACACGGCCAGCGCACGGTGCGAGGGCACGCGGCCGATCGGCTCATCGTATTCAAAATAGTCGCGAAACTTTGCGACCTCGGGGTCGTTTTCGTTCTTGGATTCGACTTTCTTGGACTTGAGCAGCCCCTCGTCCCACAGCCATTCGCGCAGCTTCTGCACCAGGGCCGGGTCTTCGGCCCAGCGCTCGGACAGGATGTCGCGCACACCGTCCAGCACGGCAAATGTGGTGCTGAAGTCAGGGCCGGGCTTGCCGTCGTCCAGCGTGGTGGCGGGCTTGCAGAAAGCCTCGGCTTCTTTGTGCGGGTCCAGCGTGGGGTCCGCAAACAGCTTGTCGGCCAGCGGCTCGATGCCGAATTCCTTGGCGATCTGACCCTTAGTGCGGCGCTTTTGCTTGAACGGCAGGTAGATGTCTTCCAGCTCCTGCTTGGTAGGAGCCTGTGCAATCGCCAGGCGCAATGCGTCAGTCAGCTTGCCTTGCTCGTCAATGGCCTTGATGACGGTCTCGCGGCGGTCTTCCAGCTCGCGTAGATAGTTCAGGCGCTCGTCCAGTGCGCGCAACTGCGTGTCGTCCAGGCCGCCCGTGGCTTCCTTGCGGTAACGGGCTACAAACGGAACCGTGGCGCCACCATCGAGCAACTCCACTGCCGCGCTCACCTGCTGCGGTTTGACATTCAGTTCTTGAGCAATCTGACCAATGATTTTTTGCATTCGATACTCGCCCCACGGCGTTCAACACAGGAAGCCAATGAGTTTGCCATATGCATGCCATGCCCTCACCCGGATTTCTGCAGGCAAATGAAACCAAAGCTTAAAAACTATGGTTTTAATAGCTGAGGGCACATTTGGATTAAGTTCTGGAGAGCAATTTCATTAGAATTTCAAAGCTATGCCCGAGCAGTTTCAGGATGACTTCTTTGCTGATGACCCATCGCCTGCCAAGCCACGGCGCGGTGATGTCATGCTGACGCCGGATGCAGCCCAGTACGCAGCGCTGGCCAGCCAGTTGCCAGCCCTGTTACGCATGGGCGCATCGACTTGGTCTTACCCCGGCTGGGAAGGCCTGGTCTGGGACGGTGCCTATTCCAAGGAAGTGCTGGCCAAGAAAGGCCTCACGGCCTATCACCAGCACCCGCTGCTGCGCACCATCTGCGTGGATCGCACCTTCTGGCGGCCACTGACCGCCAGCCAGTACGCGGCGTTTGCGGCGCAGGTGGATGAGGATTTTCGCTTTGTCGTCAAGTGCCCGGCAGGCGTGACCGATGCCCAGGTCCGCACCGAAGAAGGCAAGCCACGCGAAGCCAACCCGGCGTTTCTGGATCCCTGCCTGGCCGTGGAGCATTTTGTGTTGCCTACACTGGAGGGCTTGGGGTCCAAGCTGGGCGTGCTGGTATTTCAGCTCAGCCCGCTTCCCTGGAGCCTGCTCAGCCAGCCCAGTCTGCTAATGAACAAACTGGCCCTTCTACTATCAGCGGTACATCAGACACTGCAGACACAGCACAAGCAGTCCGAAGTCATCGTGGCCGTTGAAGTACGCGACCCCGAGCTGCTGACGCCCGCGCTGGCTCAAACACTCAAGGCCCATGGCGCAACCTACTGCCTGGGCCTGCACGGCAAGATGCCACCCATCGAGGAGCAGTTGCCGATATTGCGTGCCCTGTGGCCTGGCCCACTGGTCTGTCGCTGGAATCTGAATCGCATCTTTGGTGCCTATGGCTATGCTGATGCGCAGGCCAAGCACGATCCGTTCAGCGAAATCCGCAGCGAAGATCTGCATACCCGCGAGCAGCTGGCTCGCACGATTGCCGGCATCTGTGGAGCAGGTCAACCCGCTTTCGTGACCATCAGCAACGATGCCGAGGGTTGTGCTCCGCGCTCCATTGCTCTGCTGGCGCAGGCACTTGCACGTCTGACAAACCCAAGCTGAAATTTAATACAAAAACAGGCTCAAACGCCTATCCATCAAGCGCTGACAGCTATCAAAAAAGCCCTGAAGACTTGCTGCAGGGCTTTCATCTCAGGGCGGATCAGTCTTTCAACGCCGCCAGCGGGTGCGAGTGCACAGGCCAGGGGCTGTCAAAGAATGCTTGCCATTCGGCATCACCAACGTCCTCAATGCTGGCAGGACTCCAGCGCGGGCTGTGATCCTTGTCCACGGCCAAAGCGCGTATACCCTCTACTGTCTCGCTCTGCCCGGGGCGCAGATAGAAACAATGACGCACCATGTCGCGCTCCATGCGCAGATCCTCAGCCAACGTCATCTTGCGGGCGCGGCGAATCTGCTCCAGCACCACATGCAGCATCAGCGGTGAGCGCTTGCGCAGCGTAGCTGCCTCGGCCTGCGCCCAGTCACTGCCTGCTTGCAAGGCCTGAACAATGGCTGTGACGCTGGATTGAGAAAAACAGGCATCAATCTCCAAGCGGTGCTCTGCACTCTTGGACTCCATGCTCACAAAGCGCGATCGCACCGCGGCATTGAGGGCTTCCACATTGGCGAAGTCCGTGCTCGCCAGCGTCTCCCAGAGGTCAGGCAATTGTTCCGATGGAATGCAACCGTCGGCCAGATTGAAAGCCACCGCATCGCCTGCACCAATGGTGTCGCCGGTCAGTGCCAACCATTCACCGACGCAGCCGGGGCAGCGCGAGAGAAAGTAGCCGCCACCTACATCGGGGAACAGGCCAATCGCGGTCTCTGGCATGGCCATCTTGGTGCGCTCGGTCACAATGCGCAGCGAGCCGCCCTGACTGATGCCCATGCCGCCGCCCATGACGATGCCGTCCATGAAAGCGATGTAAGGCTTGCCAAAGCTGTGAATCAGATGGTTGAGCGCATATTCTTCCGTGAAGAAGTCTTCGAGTTGCGGGTTTCCGGTGCTGCCTGCTGCATGCAGAAAACGGATATCGCCACCCGCACAGAATGCCCCGAACACCCCCTCTTTGTTGCTGCCACGAATGGCCACGCCCAGAATCGAGTCGTCTTTTTGCCAAGCAAGCAGTGTGCCCAGCAAATCACGCACCATGCCCAGCGACAAGGCATTCAGCGCCTTTGGGCGGTTAAGCGTAATCATGCCCAGCTTGCCGCGCACTTCGGCAATGACCTCTGATGCATTGGTTCCGGGGAAAGTCGTCATTGTTTGCTCCTTGAATCCATACCATGCCGGCTGCTGCCAAGCAGCCAGAATATGCACATTGATTATGCGTTGCAGCCCTGCGCACGCGCGGACAAGCATGTGACAAATACCGCCAGATTCGGGCTCCATAAAGCCCGAGCAGCGCCAACGCTGACTAATATAGAAGCCTGTGCGACTGGTGCTTGTGTAAGCAGGCCCGGCCTGCCCGCAGCCTCATGACACAACTGCCCTCCTCCGAAACGCCCTCATCTGCAAAGCGCCCTGAACCCAGGTCACTTTCGGCTCCGCTGCGCTATCTGCTCATTGCTTTTGCGCTGATCTGCGTCGTTCTGGGCCTGATCGGAGCAGTGGTGCCGGGCATACCCACGACCGTCTTCATACTGATGGCTGCCTGGGCCGCAGTGCGTAGCTCTCCCAGGCTTCACGGTTGGCTTTATGCACACAGAATCTTTGGCCCGCTACTGCACAACTGGGATAACGGCGGCATCGTCAGCCGCCGTGCTAAATGGACAGCGACCGTAAGCATGGGAGCCAGCAGCTTGCTGATTCTGCATGTCTCCTACAAGCTCTGGATCACGGCCATGAGCTTGAGCATCATGGCCTGCGTGCTGCTCTGGCTATGGCTCAGGCCTGAGCCGAAAGGCTAAGAACCTAGCACCTGCTGCAGCTGCCTCTGAATGAACGGACACTGACAGCAGTGCCCCAAGAAAGCCACCAGGACAAGAATGTGCGCAGACAAAGACTTGGAAGATCAAGGGTCTAGAGCAAACAGAATTTTTAACCTGCGGTGGCTCTGTTGCATAAACCCTGTTTGAAGCGAGCTACCCCAAGCCCTAGCAAAGACGCTGCCTTTGCGGATGCGTGCATTCTTTCGAGGTGCAATGACTGGAGTCGCTGCGCACCTTATCACCGCTTCATGGACTGGCTGTGTGTCGGAAGCGCCACCACCTGTCAGGCTCTCGAGCACTTCATCTTTCGGTAACTGCTGCAGCAAGTCAGGCAATACGGCAGCATCGCTGACATTGTTGGAAGTCACGCAGATGGCTCGAATCTGCAATGTCTTGGCATCAATGACAATGTGCAGCTTGCGCCACTGGCGGCGACGTTTAGGTCCGTGCTTTTTGCACTTTCACTCGCCTTCACCTAGAAATTTAATGCTTATCGAATCCACCAGCAGGTGCAACCCACCTTGGCTGCGTGTGTACGGCACCTGAACGTTCAGCCCTAATTGGCGTCTGCACAAAGTGCTGAAGTCAGGGGCTGGCCAAGCAAGCCCCGACAATTGCAGCACGGACTGCAGCAGTCCTGTCGTTTGGCGCAGGGCTAAGCCAAACAGATTCTTGAGCGTCAAGCAAAACTGGATGGCAGCATACTAGAACTTCGGGCTACGCCCGCGTTTGCCGCTGGCAGCGGCAAATCAGCACATGCGTTTTTCCAGCCATACCGTCAATGAACCTCGTGCTTTAAGCGAGGCGTTGTATTGCTTCCAGTTGGTGGTCCGGTAGCGGGGCTTGCTGGGCTGGCTCATGCTTTGAGCCTAGCGCTTTCGACACGCCGATTTCTGCAACAACGCCGTCTTGGATTACAAAAGCCTGTACCCCTCCATCATCAGGACCTTTCTGGTAGATCCTTTGGGCTTGATCGAAGGCTCACAAGCCGGCTCCAGCAACCCTGTCCACGCCCCTCTGGAAACACTTTTTGCAAGAGATAAGCATTGCCTTCCAGGCATCGTGACGATGCTTGTGGCAAGCAAGTGATGAAGCCAAGCGCAGTCAAAATGAGCCGCTCTCTCAAGCCCTGAAGCTGGTGATGAATTCATTCGCTGGCGTGCTGGGAGCATCTGAATGCAGATTCTTCAACCCGAAGCTTATTTCTGCCATCACATTACGGGGGCATGCGATGGTCAAAGCCACCCGTGACCTGGTAGAACAACGCGGTTATGAAGCCATCTATGGCGACACCGACTCCATTTTTATCTGGCTCAAACGCAGACACACTACTGAGCAGGCACATGCTGTGGCGAGCGAACTGGTCCAGGGCATCAATGCCTAGTGGACGCGGCCACTGCGCCAAGAGCAGGGATTGGAAAACTTTCCTGAAATCGAGTTCGACACCCACTACCAGAAGTTCTTCATGCCGACGATCCGAAGATCAGATGTCGGTAGCAAGAAACGCTATGCGGGACTGAGCGTGGATGCAGATGGCAAGGAAGCCATGATTTTAGGGGCCTGGAGATGCCGCGCAGCGACTGGACACTGCTTGCACGCCCGTTCCAGGAAAGCCTGCTCACCCGCGTCTTTAAAGGCAAGCCGTACAAGGATTTTGTTGCTGACTATGTGAATGCCACATTGATGGGGAAGAAAGATGAGCAACTCATCTACCGCAAACGTTTACGCCACCATCTGGATGTGTACGTCAAGAATGTGCCGCCACAAGTGAGAGCTGCACGCATTGCTGACGTATACAACACACGCATGCAACGCCCCAGGCAATACCAAAACGGTGGCTGGATTCAATACGTTATGACCAGAAATGGACCGAGCCACTTGAAGTACGCTCCTCGCCCATTGACTATGACCACTATTTAAGCAGACAGCTTCAGCCCATTGCCGATGCCATCTTGACACCACTTGGCGACAGTTTCACCGCCCCCTCCAAAGCGGCTGTTCTGATGCAGGAGGTACGTCGCGCCAGCATAGAAAAAGGGCTCCTAACTATCAAGTTAGGAGCCCTTATCTATATTGGTCGGAATGGCGGGATTCGAACTCGCGACCCCTTGCACCCCATGCAAGTGCGCTACCAGGCTGCGCTACATTCCGTGTTGTTGCCGTTATTGTAACCGATTTTTGATCACATTTTAAAAAGAGCATTGCAGCTCTATCAGGACTACAGCAAGAGATTACGGCCTTTTACTGCTTCAGGTTGCATAGCAGATGCAAGCGCCATACCTCTGCCCAACAATTGAAAAAGGCCTGTGATTTTTATCACAGGCCTTTTCAAATTGGTCGGAATGGCGGGATTCGAACTCGCGACCCCTTGCACCCCATGCAAGTGCGCTACCAGGCTGCGCTACATTCCGTGTCGATGGGTCGAATTATAGAGATGAAAAAGGCCCACTCAGAGCAAAACACGCAGTTTTTCAAAAAGAGTTCAAAACACGACCCTGCTGAACCAACGCTGCAACTGGAATTTCTGTTATTCCAACCAATATCTCCAGCCAGCACAAACACTCATCAGATGCCATGGCCTTAAAGGTTTTACGCACCTTCCAAGCTGCGCCAATACCGCTCAGACGCGTACTTCCCCTTAATCGTTGACGCAAAAAAACCACTGTCATCACTTTGAAAAGATGATTTCATCGGCTTGCGCGGATCTGTAGCCCAAGCTGTATACAAACCGCCGCTATATTTCAGAACGTAAATTCATTCCAACTCGAGAGAACACACATGAAAAACACTTTCATCGCAGTAGCAGCGGCCTTGGCCTGCAGCGGCGCTGCCTACGCTCAGAGCAATGTGCAGCTGACCGGCCTGGTTGATATGTATGTCGGCTCCATGAAGGCGCCCGGCGGTGAGCGCGCTGGCGCCGTTGGCTCTGGTGGTCTGACCACTTCCTGGTGGGGCCTCAAAGGCACGGAAGATCTGGGCAATGGCTTGAAGGCCGACTTCAACCTCACAGCGTTCTTCCGCGCAGACACCGGCACTCCCGGTCGCTATGACTTGGCTTTTGGCGAGACTTTCTTCGCTCGTGACGCCAATGTGGGCCTGAGCGGCAGTTTTGGTCGCGTGGGTCTGGGTCGCGGCATGGCACCCAACTTCCTGCCCACGATCCTGACCAACCCCTTTGGTGACTCGTTCACCATTTCGCCACTGGTACTGCATGCGAATATGAGCACTGGCGGCTGGAACAAGGATATCAACGGCACGACAGGCACCGATACCGGCTGGAGCAACCAGATCGTGTATTCGACCCCCAACATGGGAGGCCTGAAAGCCAATGTGCACTACCAGTTCGGCGAACAAACTGCTGCTGGACAACGCGGCAAAAAGAATGTGGGCGTCAATGCTCTGTATGGCGCAGGTCCTCTGAGCCTGGCCGCTTTCTATGAGCGTGTTCAGATCTCCGGCCCCCAAGGCCTGCAGGTGCAAGACTCCAAGACTGACTGGATGCTCGGCGGCACTTATGACTTCAGCGTCGTAAAGCTGTACGGCACTTACGGCCAAGCCAAGGTCAAGACCCTGGACGTCAAGAACACCACCTACTCTCTGGGTCTGGATGTTCCTGTCAGCTCGGCCGGCACGATCAAGGCTGCAGGCGCACACACCAAGTCTGAAGTTGGTGCAGTGGAAGGCAAGCGCACCACTTACACCGTGGGCTATGACCACTTCCTGTCCAAGCGCACCGATGTGTATGGCGCTGTGATGTATGACCGCGTGAAGTGGGCAGAGTCCAAGTCCGGCACCAGCGTGGCCGTGGGTATTCGCCACCGCTTCTAAGCGACTGAACCGGCCAGCGCCAGCCGCTGGCTTGATTCACCCAAGCGAGGCCAAGGCCTCGCTTTTTTCATATCCATCCGTTCATGGATTCTGTGGCGACATCAACAGCTTCATGCGGCGGTCAATTTGGGATATGGCGGCCTCATCCCCCACCTGCACGGCTGCGACTCGGCTCATCATCAGCCAGGCCATCAGCGGCCTGCGCCAACCTTGGCTGGATGCAGTGTCTACGCCCAGCTGAATCAGCTTCACAGTCTCTGCTGACACGCTGCCTGCACGCAGTGCAACACCGGCTGCGACCAATCTGGAGAGCGGGTCCTTGACCTCTGAGATGGCTTCCATACCCGATGCAGAAATGGCTTTGGCAATGGCACGCTGAGGCTCTGGAAGCTGCTCAATATCGGAGAGTGGCAGTTGCGCCAGCAGGTAGCGGGCATAAGCCTGCTCTGCCGGGCTGGCGTCCTGCGCCAGCGCCTGGTAGCCAGGGCAATTGTTCCAGTCCAGGCTGGCGACTTGTGCAGCACAGCGCATCAGTTCTACTTTGGCCGCCAGCGCGGGCTGGCCGGTACTGGCGACGGCATCGCGGGCCTTTTGCCATTGCAGAGTTTCAACGCGCTGCTTACCTTGCAGATAGGCGGTTGTCGCTTTTTGGGCCGCAGCTTCGGCACTCAAGGACCAATCTGGTGCAGGAGGATGGTTGCCGCAACCAGCCATTGCTATCACAGCAATAGCTACTAACGTTTTACCACATTGGGCTAGAGTCGTTTTTTGCTTAAATTCCAAAGTCATGGCAGCTTGAGCTCCGGTTGATGGGCAAATGGCCATTTGCGCTGCAGATCGTTGAGCACAGACTCCAGACGCAGCAGGTTGCTTTCGACTTCGGCTCGCAGCGCGCCCAGGTCGGTAGAGGCTTCCTTGGCATTGCTGCCCACAACCTGCATATCTGCCAGCACCGCATCCACCTTGGCCATGCTCTTGCGCGTGTCTGCCAGCAGTCCATTGAGTTGCTCTACCGTGGACTTGACCTGAGGCATGACGCCATTCGCATCAAATACCTGGCTGTCAGCACGCGCCACGATACGATCCATGCGCGCCAGCAAGGAGTTCGTACGCTCCAGCATCTGACCGACCTTCTTCGCTTCTTCATCACTGCCCAGCACTGCACCCAGCACTCCGCCCTGGCCCTGCATGCGCTCGGCCAGCTTGCGCACTTCCGCCAGAGACCCGCCCAAGGCCGAGTCCGTGGCGGTCATTGCCGCCACATTGGCCAGCACTTCCTTTGCAGAATTGATGATCTGTGGCAACTCTGCCGTGGCATCGCCACTGAGCACAGGCCGCACGGAGTCGGGCGGCAAAAGCGCATCATCGAGCATGCCGGTATAGGCCTTGATGGTGGTGCCTCCCACAATACCTTTGACCAGAGTGAACACACTGGACTGACGCAGCCAGTGGGCATCCTTTTGCGTCACATCCACCAGAATGCGCACCGTTCCATCCTCGGCCAGTTCAATCTTGCGCACCCGCCCTATGGGAAAGCCCGAGAACGTCATGTCCATTCCCACCACCACGCCTTCGGAGTCATCAGCGGTCAACACCAGACGCTGGGTAGGCTCGAACACGCCGCGCGCATACAGCAGATAGCCAGCCGCCCCCAGAATCAAAACCAGGGTCAACACCAGCAAGGCTGCCGCCTTGGCTCGCAGGTTGGCCACTGGCTTGAGGCTGAGCAGCTCCTCATCAATCAATTGCTCCTCGGCCATCCGCTTTTCGCTCATGGCTCCATCCTTTTCAGTAATAGTTGCCCATGAGCGAGATCACCTCGATCAGAAGCAGCACGGCAAACATGCGGGCAAAACCACCGAGCTCGGCCCCACCGCGCTGATGTCGTGCCACCGGCGTATACATGGCCGACGCCAGCGGCATCACAGCCACTGCGAGGCTGAAAAACCAGGTCTTGAGCACAAACACCAGCGTCAGCGACGGCGTGAAAATCTGCCCAAAGATACGGGTATAGCTACCAAAGCCCGCCAGACTAAAGCCGTAGACACTCACGTACACAGTGACCAGGGCAACGATGCAGCTGAGTGCCGCCAAGGTGACGGCCGCAAATACACCTGCCGCAGCACGCGGCACCAGTGCCACACGAACAGGATCTATGCCCTGCCCTTTCCACTTTGCCAGCTGCCCCTGGGTGCGCATCTGCACCACCTGCACACCAGCCGGAATGGTGCAGCGCATTGCCACAAACAGCGCGGCAGTCAAAGGGATCAGCTCAATCACCATCACCCGCACCACCAGATCCAGCGCATAGCGAGACAGGCCATAGCTTTGGGCAGTGACGATCACAATGCGTGCAATCACCGCACACAGCAGAGCTGCCAATGCAGTAAAGCCGGTGAGGATAGGCGCGGTCTGCGCATACATCTGCTGGGCCAGCATGGCTCGCCCACGCCGTTGGTAACTGGACGGGGACATCACCAGCACCAGCAAAACAGCTGCCAGATAAATGCTGCGCCACCACGCCAAGGCCTGCGCGGCCAGCGCAGCCCAGATCCGGCCTGGCAGCTTGACAGTGGTTTCGCTCCAACTCATGCAGGAATGATAGCGTCCACTTCAGGGTACAGACGCGGTCACCGCTCACTCAGCCCGTCAGACATGACGCTTTGACGCCGGGCCGCCCTGCAAGCCTTCTGGCAATGGCTCATCGGCCTGGGCATGCAAGGCTTCGATGATGTGGCAATAACTATCCGTACCATCGCACTGGCTGCGCAGCTGCATCAGCTCATGCTCCAGCGCCTGCAGCTCAGCCAGCCGCTCGCGTACATGACCCAGATGAGCGTCCAGCGTTGTATTGGCCGCCACGCAGTCGGCCTTGCGCGCGCCATCCAGCGCCAGCAGGGTTCGCACCTCGTCGAGCGACATATCCATGGCCCGGCACAGACGGATAAAGCGCAGACGGTGCAGATCGCCATCGGTGTAGAGCCGGTACTGGTTGTCCTCACGCACTCCCGCGGAAAGCAACTGCTCCTTCTCGTAGTAACGGATATTGGCAGCAGCAATGCCCGAGCGCTTGGCCGCCTCACCAATACGCCAGCGCGGAAGATCGGGGGAATTGAGCGCCATGCTTGACCTTAAAGTGACTTTATTGTTTTCAATACTGCCATGAAGCAAGAAAGCCCGTCCACTCACGCCCATGACGGCCACGATCACTCGCATTCCCATGAGCATGGGCATGCACAGGTCGTCGCCGCTACTTCAAATAAATTCATAGCAGCCCCCGCAAGCTCGGCCTGCGGCACAGACTGCTGCGCACCATTCACCATCAGTCAACCTGCCAAAAGTCACGACCACGATCGTGACGATCACGCCGGGCACGACCATGGCGTGCTGCCCGGCTGGCCACGCATTTACGCAGCACTAGCAGCAGCCCTGGCGGCCGAAGCCTGCCACTGGTTTGGCGGCGACGGCACCAATGCAGTGCTGCAATACTTGGGCATGGCGCTGGCCGTGGTCGGCATTGCGCTGTCTGGCCTCGGTGTTTACAAGGCCGGCATCAAGGATTTGTTCCGCTTCAAACTGGGCATTCATGCGCTAATGGCCGTGGCCGTGACTGGCGCTTTCATCATCGGCCAGTGGCCCGAAGCCGCCATGGTCATGGCGCTATATGCCGCCGCCGAGCGCATTGAAGACCAGGCCATGGACAAGGCCCGCATGGCCATCCGCAACCTGCTGCAACTAGCACCCGAAACCGCCGATGTGCTGCAACCCGACGGCAGCACCCAGCGCATGGCCGTGCGCGATGTTCCCCTCGGCTCTGTGCTACGCGTAACGCCCGGCGCCCGCGTGCCGCTGGACGGCGAAGTGACCGAAGGCGAAAGCTCGGTCAACCAGGCCCCCATCACCGGCGAGAGCGCTCTGGCACACAAAGGCCCTGGCGATCAGCTTTATGCAGGCTCTATCAACCAAGATGGCGAGCTTCAACTGCGCGTCACGGCCCCCGCCAGCGACAGCCTGATTGCCCGCATCGTTCATGCGGTAGAGCAAGCCCAGTCCTCCAAAGCGCCTACCCAGCGTTTTGTCGATCGCTTTGCCCAGATCTACACCCCCATCGTGCTGGTGCTGGCGATTGCTCTGGGCGTGCTGGCCCCCTGGGTCATGGGCTGGACCTGGCACCAGGCCGCCTATCAGGCGCTGGCGCTGCTGGTAATCGCCTGCCCTTGCGCGCTGGTGCTGTCCACGCCTGTCACCGTGGTCAGCGCACTGACGGCTGCGGCCAAGCGCGGCATTCTGATCAAGGGCGGCAGCGCGCTGGAATCGGCCCGTCAGCTCAAGGCCATCGCACTGGACAAGACCGGCACGCTGACCACAGGCTCGCCCAAGCTGGTGGACTGGAAAAACTGGAACACAGCAGATCCCACAACAGCCGCAGCCCGCGCCTATGCCCTGGCTTCGCGCTCCGACCATCCGGTTTCTCGCGCTATCGCGCAGGGGCTGGAAGAGTCCGTGGGCAAGAGTTTTGCCGAAGCACAGCAAATCCAGGCCCTGCCCGGGCGCGGCGTGCAAGCCCAGGTCGATGGCGAGCTGTGGACCCTGGCCAATCTGCGCTGGGTAGGCGAACAAGGTTGGGACAGCGCCGAGCTAAAGGCCGCATTGAGCGAGCAAGAGCAGCAAGGCCGCACCATCACCCTGCTGGCCAACAGCCTGGGCGTGCAGGCGCTGTTTGCCGTGGCCGACCCACTGCGCCCGCAGGCCAAGGAAGCTGTGCAGCAGTTGCTGGCCCTGGGTGTGAAGCCCGTAGTGCTCAGCGGTGACAACACCACCACCGTGCGCACCGTGGCCGCCGAGGCGGGCATTACCGATGCACGCGGCAATATGCTGCCCGAAGACAAGCTCAAAACCCTGAGCGAGATGCAGCGCGACATTGGCCCCACGGCCATGACAGGCGACGGTATCAACGACGCCCCCGCGCTGGCCCAGGCCGATATCGGCTTTGCCATGGGCGGCATGCACGCCACCGACATGGCCATGGAAACCGCCGATGTGGTGCTCATGAATGACGACCTGCGCCGCATCCCCGATGTGGTTGACCTCTCGCAGCGCGCTCACAGCGTGCTGTGGCAGAACATTGGCCTGGCGCTGGGCATCAAGGTCGCCTTCTTCATCCTGGCACTGACTGGCCACGCCAGCATGTGGCTGGCCGTGCTGGCCGATATGGGCGTGAGCCTGCTGGTGGTGGCCAACGGCCTGCGCCTGCGCCACTGGAAGCGCCAGGACTAAGCACTCCCTAATAGAGATACCATCTGCGGGGAACTAAACAGCCCCGCCCGGTATCATTGAGCCCATGCGCCGTTTTCTTTCCCTGTTCATGATGCTGCTGCTGGCCCTACGTGGCCTGGCAGGCGATGTCATGGCCATGGAAAGCCCGGCAGCCATGGTTGCAAGCACCGCGGCCATGCATATGTCGCACAACATGGATGATAGCGAATCGCACGCCCACCATGAGCATGCTGAGCACAGCAACCATGCAGCAGTCGAAGCGCCGCAATGCAACGCGACCGACAGCAGCGGCTGTGGCTCTCACGATGGCAACCACTGCACCACCTGCGGCCTGTGCCACTCTGCCATGGGACAGTCGTCGATCTCCATTTTTGCAGGCTCCGCGCCTGCCAGCAGCCAAGCCCCGCACGGGGCGGATCGCTTTGCCAGCATCGCGCCTGCAGCGCAAATCAAGCCCCCCATTTCTGCGGTCTGACACCCTAGGTGCGTCCGCAATTTGATAGCAGCCACCGCCCTTGCTATCTAGCTTTGAAGCCAAAAACACTTCAAAACCTTGCGGTCGTGAACATGGTCTCGACTTCAGGAATCTTCTATGCGCCCTGCGCATTCCTTCACCATCTGCGCCCTTACTCTAGCTTGGGGGATGAGCGCCCTGCCCAGCTTCGCGGCTGAGCCATCTTCTTCTGCAACTGGGACAAAGGCCGCACCAGCGGTATTCAACCCCGCTGCGCCCACCGCCCCCTTGCAGCACCAGCCGCTGGCCGCCAGTGGCACCATCGTGGCTCAGCCTGGCGACTGGAAGGCCGCCAACGCGGCTGTGGCCCAGTTTCCGCGCGGCCATGCCGATGTGCTGAATTGGGAAAAAGCCCAATCGGCTACGCCCAGCCAAGCTGCGCCAAGACCCGACCAGCACAACCATCATCAGCACGGAGGCCAGCGATGAAGCGCATAGCACTTCGCCTCTCGCCCTTATTAACGGCGCTGGTGCTGGTAGGCTGCGCCAGCGTCTCGCCGGACGGACTGCGTGGCGATGTCACCAAGCACACTGAGAGCAAGCTCCCCGCAGGTGCGCAACTGCCGTCGTCTGATGCCAAGGCCCAGCAAGACGCACATACGCAAATCAATGACTGGCTGCAAAAGCCCGTCGATGCCGATACCGCCGTACGCATCGCCCTGCTCAACAACCCTGGTCTTCAGGCACAACTGGCCCAGCTTGGCATTCAGGATGCCCAGCGCGTGCAGGCGCTGACCCTGCCCAACCCCAGCTTTACCTTTGGCCACTTTCGCAACGGCCACGAGCGCGAGATTGAGCGTCAGCTCAGCTTTGGCCTGGTGCAACTCATCACCCTGCCCTGGCGCAGCCGCTGGCAAGGCTGGCAGATGGAGCAAGCCACGCTGACCGCCGCCCAGCAGGTGCTGCTGCTGGCCGCAGACACGCGCCGCGCCTGGCTGCGTGCCGTGGCCGCCGAGCAGGCGCTGGCCGCCAACGAGCGCATGCACGAGGCCGCAGCCCTGGGTGGCGAGCTGGCACGCCGCATGGCCCAGGTAGGCAACTTCAGCAAGATGGACCAGGCCAAAGAACTGGCCCAGCAGCAACAAGCCGCCGCCCAGCTGGCGCGCGCGCGCCTGAACGCCCAGCTGGAGCGCGAGCAACTGGCCCGCCGCATGGGGCTGTGGGGATCACAGCTGACCTTCAAGCTACCCGAGCAATTGCCCGCCCTGCCAAAAGCCGCTGAGCTGCGCAGCGGCGACGACGCCGAAGCCAGCGCCCTGCGCGAGCGGCTGGATTTAAGCGCACTGCGCCGTGACCTCGATGTGACTGCCGGACGCCAGGGCTGGGCCACGGTGGGCAGCATCTTTGGCGATATTGGCGCAACCTATAGCAGCAACACCAGCACCGAAAGAAGCACCGGCCACAGCGACAAAACCCAGGGCTGGGAGTTTGACGTGCCGCTGCCGCTGTTTGACTGGGGATTTGCCGCCAGCGCGACGGCTAAAAACCAGGTGCTGCGCAGCGCATCGCTGCTGCGCGAGAACGCCATTCGCGCCCGCAGCGAGGCGCGCAGCCACTGGCTGGCCTACCGCACGGCGTACGACCTGGCCCAGCAGCAACAGGCCGAAGTCCTGCCCCTGGCCAAGCTGATGCAGGAAGAGACCGTATACCGCTACAACGGCATGTTTATAAGCGTGTGGCAGCTGCTGGCCCAGGCGCGCAACACCACGCAGGCTGTGGTCAATGTCACCGAGGCCCAGCGTGATTTCTGGCTGGCAGAGACAGATCTGCAACTGGCCCTGACGGGTACATCACCAGGCACGACTCCCACTATTTCAACCACCGCCGCACCTGCTGCAGCACCCGAGCAAGGCCACTGAGATGCAACGCCGATCCTTTTTTACCGGCGCTGCAGCAGCCGTTGCAGCGTCCTCCGTCAGCAAAGTGGCCATGGCCGCCCTGCCTGAGCCTGTGATGCAACACAGCGCCGACACCGCCGCGCCGCTGGTGCCACCTAATGGCCGCCCCTACCAGCCCGTGGTCACGCTCAACGGCTGGACCACGCCCTGGCGCATGAATGCAGGCGTCAAGGAGTTCCACCTTGTCGCCGAGCCCGTGGTGCGCGAAGTGGCTCCCGGCTTCTTCGTCAACATGTGGGGCTACAACGGCCAGTCGCCGGGGCCGACGATTGAAGTCGTCGAAGGCGACAAAGTGCGCATCTTTGTCACCAACCGCCTGCCGGAGAACACTACCATCCACTGGCACGGCCAGCGCCTGCCCAATGGCATGGACGGTGTGGGCGGGCTGAACCAGCCGCATATCCCGCCTGGCAAAACCTATGTCTATGAATTCATAGCGCGCCGCCCCGGCACGTTCATGTACCACCCGCATTCGGACGAGATGGTGCAGATGGCCATGGGCATGATGGGCTTGTGGATCACCCACCCCAAGGCTGGTCACCCGCTGATCGACACCGTGCAGCGCGACTACGCCTTCTTGCTCAGCGCCTATGCGGTAGAGCCCGGCGCGATGACGCCGCGCATCAACGAGATGACGGATTTCAACATCTGGACTTTCAACAGCCGCTCCTTCCCCGCCATCAGCCCACTGGTAGCCAAACAGGGCGACAAGGTGCGTATCCGCGTGGGCAATCTGACGATGACCAACCACCCCATCCACATCCACGGCCATGAGTTTGAAGTGACGGGCACCGACGGCGGCCCCGTGCCCAAAACAGCGCGCTGGCCCGAGGTGACTACCGACGTGGCCGTGGGCCAGATGCGGCAGATTGAATTCACCGCCGACGAGCTGGGCGACTGGGCTTTTCACTGCCACAAAAGCCACCACACCATGGGCGCCATGGGGCATGACGTGCCCACCATGATTGGCGTCGATCACAAAGGTCTGGTGGGCAAGATTCAGAAGATCGTGCCCGACTACATGCTGATGGGCGAGCGCGGCATGGGCGATATGGGCGCCATGGAAATGCCCCTGCCCGACAACACCTTCCCCATGATGACGGGCAAGGGCCCGTTCGGAAACATCGAAATGGGCGGCATGTTCACCACATTCAAGGTGCGCAAAAACCTGGGCGCCAACGATTACAAGGACCCCGGCTGGTACACCCAGCCCAAGGGCACCGTCGCCTATGAATGGCAAGGCGCACCGCTAGCGGCCAAAGCACCGCGCCAGACCGCGCCGGGCACTGCTCCCGGGGCAGCCACGGTGCACAAACCTCAGGACACGGGAGGCCACGAACATCACTGATGCATCGCTGACAAAAACACTCAAAAACATAGCTACCAGCGCTTGATAGATAAGCGCTAGAAGGCTATTTCACTGATAAACCGTTTACCCAAAAAGGAAGAAGGCCATGACCCATACCTCTCGTCGCAACGCTCTCCACATGCTGGCCGCCGCCGCAACCGCTGCCGCCCTGCCCGCCTACGCCAGCAAAACCGGCAACACTGGAGTAACTGGCAAGACCCCCATGGAAGTATGGAAAGACCCGAACTGCGGCTGCTGCAAGGACTGGATTGTGCTGATGGAAAAAGAGGGCTTTGCCGTGACCGTGCATGACGTGGGCAACAACGCCGTGCGCGCCAAGCTGGGCCTGCCGCAAAAGCTGGGCAGCTGCCACACCGCACTGGTGGGCGGCTATGTGGTCGAAGGCCATGTACCCGCCGCCGATGTGCACAAACTGCTGAAAGCAAAGCCCAAGGCCCTGGGCATCACTGTACCCGGCATGCCCATTGGCAGTCCCGGCATGGACGGCCCCGAGTACGGCGGCCGCAAGGACCCGTATGACGTGCTGCTGGTGACCAAGAGCCTGATGCGCAGCGATGTCAGCACCAGCGTCTTCACCAGCTATCGCGGCTAAAGCGGTTCAATCAACACAAGAGAAAGAACACCCCATGAAAACCATTCTCTCCGCCATTGCCCTCAGCGCAGCACTCGCTGCCATCGCCGCCCCTGCCTTTGCGCAAGACCACTCCAGCCATGCAGGTCATGGCGCGGCACCCGCAGCCAGCGCTGCATCGGCCGATGTGATGACCGCCGGCGAAATCACCCGTGTGGATGCCCGCACCGGCAAGCTCACCATTCGCCACGAGGAAATCAAGAACCTGGACATGCCGCCCATGACCATGGTGTTTGGCCTCAAAAACAGCTCTCAGGCAGCCCGCTTCAAGCCCGGCGACAAGGTTCTGTTTCATGCAGAGGACGATAGCGGCTCGCTGACGATCACGCGCATTCAGCCCGCATCCTGAGGCAAGCGCGCCCAGCCTGGCGCTTGGAATGCAGTGGAATTATTTGAAGCGTTTTACAGCAGCCGAGTCCAGACCGACTGACTGCCGTAGATACGCATTTCCACCGCATCCACGCGCCAGCTTTGCATCTTGTCTTTTGCCTTGCCAGTTTTGCTGCACATGACGGTAAAGCGCAGCTCCTGCAGATCTTCCAGCAGCTTCAGCCGCTGCACTTGGTCCGCACCGGCAGACAAGGGGCGATGCGCCAGCGCGGCAACTTCCACCTTGTTCGCCCCCTGGGGCTGCACATGCAGCAGTTGCAGCTCTTCATGAATGCTGACCCAATCCGGCAAACGTGCCGGATGGGCCCGCCTGGCTCTCGGGTGCAGAAATGCGTGACGGATCATGGCGCCGCCCACCATCTGGCGCTGATACTCGGCAATAAAGGCCGGCAGGTCGTCCCCCGACAGAGCATCCACCGCCTCACGGGCCTCGCGCTCCCAATGGCTTTGCGTCCAGACCCAGCTACGCACTGCCGCCGTAGGTGAGGCCAGCGCGGGCGCCAGGCCTTCAGCCATGGTCTGGTGAAAAGCTTCATCAAAAAAGCCTTTATCCGTGCCGTCTGCGACGGCTTTTTCGTCGTACTGCGCGGGCAGTGCCGGAAAGTCCTCGGGCCAGTGCAACTGTGCCCAGGGCTCATCGGGCCAAGGCTGCACCCCGTCAAACGGGCTCGCTGCCGCTGGCCGATCTGGCGTCTTGGCAGCATCAGCCGCTGCGCGCTCCAGCAAATCGGGCGGTACTTCGCGCTGGCTGCTGAGCAGCAGATCATGGGCCGTCATTCCTCTGGCATCACGGCGCAGAAAATCCACATCCGCGTTCCAGAACCAGCGCACCACATCCCACTTGCCAAAATCCACGGCAATCAGATAAGGCGTGCGCCCCTTTGCATCCTGCGTCTTGTCCAGATCTGCCCCGGCTTCTTTAAGCATCTGCAAGCCCTGCTCCTGCCCATTGCTGGCGGCCCAGCCAGCAGCCGTCCAGCCCATGACTTTGCACAGCTCGTCCAGAGGACTGGAGTTCTCGATCAGCCACTGCGCAGCATCCAGATTGCCGCAATGCAGGGCCGTCGTCAGTGCATTGAGGCCCGTGCCTTTTTGCACAAAGCCAATGTCGTCACCGGCGAGCAGTCGCTTTTCCAAGGCTGCGATATCTCCATTTTCCGCAGCCTTGAGTAATTTCATGGTCATGAACAGCAGTCCTTTGAGTGATGGCCAGCATCACTTTAGCGTGAATATCCTGTCGCACGGTCATACCATGTATCCACAGCTCAATACATCCATTTCTTGACCAGATCACGACCGAAACGCTGGCTCAGCATCGCTTCGGCCTTTTCATCCCCATCATCCCGCCCACCGGCAATGCCATGAGCGCGGCACAGCGCCATCAGGGCCAGCGCATCCAGGTAATCGGCCACGTCATCAAACATGCGGGTCAGCAAGGCACTGCTGTCATGGTCCAGATACCAGACAGAGCCGTCGCGCCGATCAAAGCACCAGAGGTTGCCATTGCCCAGATAGTCGCCAAAGGCCACCAGCTGCTGCAGCGCCGCTGTCAAAGCCTGCACCTGCTCGGGCTTGCTCATTTCAACAATGTCTGCCACGCCGGGGAACACCACACAGACCGGGCCGATGGCATCCATATCGCTATCAGGCGCTTGCAGATCAAAACGCGGGCTTAGCAACCTCTCGACCCAGTCCAAGACACCGAGTTGCAGCAGATAGTCGCGCAGTGACGGCGGCAGCTGGCTGCCTAGTCGCCATTCGCACAGGCGCAGCTCGGCAGGGCTGAAGGGCGCAGGCTGCACAGCTTCTTCATCCAGCCATGCATGGGCTTGCAAGCCCAGATGCCAGTAGGCCAGGCGCTGCTCTGAGGTTGCCGGTTCTGGCAGCCAGAATGGCTCAGGCACCTCTGCGTCCACCCAGACCTCTTGCGGTTTGGCAAAACGCTGGCTGCGCCCAAACTCGGCTTGCAGAAATCCGGACTAGGCAGTCTGATCTGACGGCGAGGGCCAGCCCATCTGCGCCAACACAGCCACCGGCAGCCACGGCGCATAGCCCATGCGCAGCGCATCATCGCCCGAGCGCAGCACAAAACGCAGAGCAGGCTGTGTCAGCACGTCGACGGGCTGTATCGTTCCATGCGCGCTGAGATCGGCAGCCACTGCAGCGGGCATATCCACCCAATCGCTTGCTGCCAGTTCAGGCAGGGCCTGCACCAGTGCAGGCAAGTCTTTGAAGATTTTCATGCGGGTATTCCGTGCACTTCTTGCATTACGCACATAAGGCTTAGACTGCGCGACCTATGTTGACGCTAGAGCAGTTTCACTCCGGGCTGGCCGATGGTTCGCTGGCCCGCGCACACCATATCAGGCTCAGCGACGGGCTGAGCGACTTCCCCACCGCCCTGTATCAGCTGACCGAAACGCTGGAGATTCTGGACTTGTCGAGCAACCAGATCACCACGCTGCCCGATGACCTGACACGTTTTAAACGGCTGCGCATTGTGTTCGCGTCGAACAACCCCTTCACCGAACTGCCTACCGTGCTGGGCCGCATGCCGCAGCTGGAGATGATCGGTTTCAAGGCCTGCCGCATTGCACATGTGCCCGAAGACAGCCTGCCGCCGCGCCTGCGCTGGCTGATTCTGACGGACAACCAGCTGGAGGCTCTGCCCGAGTCTCTGGGCAACTGCGCACGTCTGCAAAAGCTGATGCTTTCCTGCAACCAGCTCAGCAGCCTGCCCGCATCCCTGGCGCGCTGCCAGCGACTGGAGTTGCTGCGCATTGCCAGCAATCGTTTCACCAGCGTCCCAGAGCCTGTTTTTCAGCTGCCCGCGCTGAGCTGGCTGGCGCTAGCCGGCAACCCGATGACGCAAAAAAGTGAGCTACTTGCGCTTGATACATATGCGCTAGAGCCCTATTTTTATCAAAATCTGCAGTTGCATGAGTTGCTGGGCGAAGGTGCCAGCGGCCATATCTACCGTGCCAGCAACGGCGATCAAGCACTGGCCCTCAAGATCTTCAAAGCCACATTCACCAGCGACGGCACGCCGCAGTCCGAACTGGCTGCAGGCCTGGCGGCTGGGGCTCACCCGTCCCTGCTGACGCCGCTTGCCGCCGTAGCAGGCGCACCCGACGGTCGCCTGGCCATGGCCTTGCCCCTGCTTGGCCCGCAAATGCAGGCGCTGGCCAGGCCGCCCAGCTTCGAGAGCTGCACGCGTGATGTCTATGCACCGGGCCTGCGCGTTAGTGCAGACATTGCCCAACGGCTGATTCAGTGCATTCGCGCTGCTGTTGAGCATCTGCACCAACGCGGGCTGCTGCATGGAGACCTGTATGCGCACAACACGCTGTGCGATCTGTGCAGTGGTGATGCCGTGCTCAGCGATATGGGCGCAGCAGCCGTGCTCCGGGACCTGCCTCTGGAGCAGCAGTCGGCGCTGCAGCAGATAGAGCTGCGTGCATTACAGCTCCTGGAAGCCGAAATTCAGGCCCTGGTGCTGTGAGGGTGGCCAGAGACAAAACCTCTTACCCCATGAAAAGGGACTGCATTGCAGTCCCTTGCTGTGCCATTTCAGGCGCTTACTTCAGAAAAGCAGGTTTGGAATAACCAGGGAACTGGCTGTCCACCACGGCCTTGAATTCAGGCGATCGATAGGCTGCCGACAAATCCTTGGCCCACTGCGTGTTTTCGTTCCCCGTCTTCACCGCCACCACGTTCAGGTACAAGTCGGGAGTCTTTTCCAGCACCACAGCCTCCGTCAACTTCAGGCCCGAGGAAACGGCAAAGTTGCCGTTGACCACCACAAAGTCCGTATCTTGCAGAACGCGAGGCAGTTGCGCTGCTTCCAGCGCTACAAACTTGAGCTTGTGGGGGTTGGCGGCCAAATCCAGTTCGGAAATGCGGGCCGGATTCACACCTTCCTTGACCTTGACCAAACCGGCCTGCTGCAGCACCAGCAAGGCACGCGCCAGATTGCTGGGGTCATTGGGCAACGCCACCTTGGCGCCGTTCTTGATGCCAGCCAGCGACTTGTGCTTTTGGCTGTACACACCCATGGGGGCCACAGGGCCCTGCGCAATCGCGCTCAGCGCCAGCTTGCGGTCGGCGGTGAACTGATCAAAGTAGGCGCGATGCTGGAAGAAGTTGGCGTCCAATGATCCATCGCTCAGCGCCAGATTGGGTTGCACGTAGTCGTTGAACTCGATCAGCTTGACCTGATAACCCTTTTTCTGCAGCTGGGGCACGATGCCTTGTTGCAGCAGGTCATAGTTGGAGCCAGCAGTCGCTCCGATCAGCAGGTTTTTCTTGGTCGCATCCTGGGCCATAGCTGGCACACCGGACGTTGCCAACAAAGCCACGGCAGCTGTGGCCAGAACCGCGCGGCGACTGGCCGCAAAGGAAAAACGTGCAGACATTTATCACTCCTTGAAATCAATCCATGCAGCAACGCCACACGAAGGCGTTTTGCACTGCAACAATGCTGGGAGTATGAATCGCATTGACCCGCTCTCTAAAGAATAAAAAGCGATCTGTTTATCCACTGCTGCATATAACAAGCCCAAGGAGCGCTTTCTTCCCATGACGACTTTGTCTTCCATTCAGGATTTGCTCGACCACAGCGGGCATATCGCCCGCGTTAAAGGCCTGAGCGTCGGGCACTTTACCGACAGCCGCCGCCCGACAGGCTGCACCGCCATTTTGTGCCCTGAGGGAGCGGTTGGCGGCGTGGATGTGCGAGGAGCCGCACCAGGTACGCGCGAGACCGATTTGCTGCATCCCAGCAATCTGGTGCAGGAAATTCACGGCATCATGCTGGCCGGCGGCAGTGCCTGGGGACTGGATGCCGCCACCGGTGCCGTGCGCTGGCTGGAGGAGCAAGGCGCAGGCCTGAATATCGGCGTCGGCCGCATTCCGCTGGTGCCCGCCGCCGTGCTCTTCGACGTGATGATGGGTGACATGCGCATTCGCCCTGACGCCTCGGCCGGCTACGCAGCCAGCCGTAGCGCATTCCGGCACAGCAGCAGTGAACGGCCCGCAGAAGGTAGCGTGGGCGCAGGTGCTGGCGCTGTAGTGGGGAAGGTATTTGGCCATGATCGCGCCATGAAGGGCGGCATTGGCACAGCCAGCTTTACCATCGGTGGCGTGACGGTGGGCGCCATCATCGCTTGCAATGCGCTGGGCGATGTCTTCAACCCCTTCAGCGGGCAATTGCTGGCCGGGGCACGCACTGCCGACGGAAAGCTTTTGCGCGGCACACGGGATGCGCTGCTGGCAGGCGAGGAACCCAGGCCCGTGCTGGCAGGCAGCAACACCACCATTGGCGTGGTGGCCACGGATGCCGTCCTCACCAAGGCCCAGGCGCACCGCCTTGCGGTGGTGGCTCATGATGGCCTGGCCCGCGCCATCAACCCCGTTCACACCATGAGTGATGGCGACAGCCTGTTTGCGCTGGGCACCGGTCAAAGCGGTCAAACACTCGGCATGATGACACTGAGCACGCTGGCTGCCGAGGCTGTTGCCGTAGCTACGGCCCGAGCCGTATTGCTGGCCCAATCAATGCCAACGCAAGGCCAAGCAACGCTACCCAGCTATCAAGATTTTTTATAAAGCTTGCACTCAGATCAGCATGGCAGCGTAGGCAGCGCTTGCGGCGGATGATGGATCTAAGCCATTGCCTCCAAACGTCGCAGCTGCCCTTGAGAAAGCAGCTTGTCGCGCATGCGGCGTGTCATGGACTGCGTGCTGCCATCTTCTGCCGTAAAGAGAAACAGGCTTTGCTGCGGACTGACCCAGGTCAGCTTGGTACGCACCTGCTGGCGTTCGCTGCGCAGCTCCACCCAGGTCCCCAGAGGCCACTCGGCATCCTGAAGCTGACTCACAGAGACAGGGGCTGAAGCGGGTTCCTGTAGCATTGCAGTTGCAACGCCGAGGTATGGCACAGCAGCTTCAGGTTTGGCCTTGGAGGGCTCTTCACTGCGCTGCGGAGCCGTCACGAACACTGGGGCGATATGCCCCTCTGGCTGCTGTACAGACGGGGCCCGCTGCACCTCTTCAATTTTTTCCGTCAATACCGGAAGTGTGATGTCCAAGCCCGCATGCACGGTCTCCGCAGCGCCCTCAAGAGTGCCAAGCATGCTGGGCAACTCATCCAGGACATCCGTTTCTGGGAAGCCGTCACTGCGCCCCCGGCTCGCAACTTCTGCAGCATCCAGCACACGCTGCTGCAAGCTGCCCAACCGCGCTGCCAACGCTGCAATTTCGACTTCCGTACGCCCCACACTGCGCAGGCCTCGCGCCAAGCGGCGCTGCAGCTTGGGAGCAATGGCCACCAGTCGCCGTACATCTTGAGCGGCCTGGGGAGAGACACTCCAGAGAAGACTGGGCACCAGGGCAAGATAGCCTCCGGGATCTCTCTCGTCCTGGCCACTGCCAGCCTGCTGCTGCGCCTGGGCAATCACATCTGCCCAAGGACCGGTCACAAAGTCCAGAATATCCTCTGGAACACCCTTGGCACTGGGCAGACTGCGGATCATGCTGGCCAGTTGCTCCGCATCGGGCTGTGTCTGCGCAATAGCTCCCACGATCTGCCGGTCTGCCAGCCCCACGGCCCCACTCATCAAGCCCTGCTGGGTCGATTGCTCACCTTCGGCCTGTGCAGCAAAGCCCGACAGGCGACTCATGCGCCCCTCTGGCGGCCACTGCTCCCGCACATATTGGAGAGCCAGCGCAAAGGCATGTGCATTCACGCATCCCATGCTGGCCAGCTTGTTTGCCGCAGCTTCAGATACTGCGATGAAGTGGGAAAAGCCCAGCGCCGATTCACTGGCGAACCACAAGCTGCGGGCGGTCATTTCGTCGAGCAGCTGGCGTGCCGGATGGGCTCTGTCTTCAAAGAAAGAGGGATCATGCACCACCAGCTCACTCAGCAAAGGCTCCAGCTTGTGCAATACCTTTTGCACAGGCGGCAACAGACGCCCATCACTGGTCATGTGGCTCATCATGCGCTGCAAGGTGCGCATCTGAATCAGAGAGCTTGGTGCCTGGCTTGAGGGGGATGGCTTCAGTTCACCAAGAACGCTGGGCACCCATGGCTGCAGCGAGGTCTGCAGAGCATTGGCGGAGAATGACGTCCAGCCAGGCTCTAGGCCAATATCCTGCAAAGCAGGCTCCGTCACAGGCCAGCCCGCAAGCATAGAGTCGGTTAACGACTGCGGCACCGTGCAGCGCATGTCGTCAATCCAGCGCAAGTCTGAAGCCAGTTCCTGCAGCAATCGCAATGTCAGCAGGCATTGCGGTGGGCTGACTTTATCTGCCCCATACCGAGCCGGCTGCACGCCTTGCTGGCGCAACAAATTGGCGGCTCGTGAGTATTCTGAAACCAGGATAGGCCCCAGTTGCTGGGACATGAACTCATGCCAGCACTCGGCCACTTCCGCTGCGGGCTGTACGGCCGTCAGTGATTGACTCCAGGCCCGTACATAATTTTGCAAGCGCAGCGGATTGCACTGTGGCTGTGCGGTTTCCAGCCCCTGCGCACCGCTCATCAGAGCATCCAGGTCTGCTAACGCCAGTTCGACTTGAGGCTCTATCAGCTGCACAAGCCGGTGTTCAACCTTGAGCTGTCGATTGGCAGACTCCGCCATGGACGCCAGGGGCAGAAGCTGGCCGCTGCCGGTATCCAGCGTCTGTGCGCTGAATGAAAAAGGCTGGCGTGCAGAAAGCACTAGAGCTTCGAGCAAGTTTTGCGGGAAGCTGTTAATCAATGAAGCCCGATGCTGCTGCAAGTTATGCAATGCAGCACCGAGCACATCCCTTCTCGCTGATTGCAAGCCCGTTGAAAGCGACTGCTCCAGCGCATATTCGGTACGCTGGAGCAGTCGCAGGGCGAAGGCGTCAGCACTACGCACCGCCTGAACAAGGCAGGTGCGTAACACGGAGACGGATGCATGGGCGAGGCTCATCCTCCAAGAATACCCTTTCCAGCCGAGGCTGGAAGCATTTTGTCTCTTACTTCAACGCCTTGTAACGCATACGCTTGGGTGCTGCACCTTCTTCACCCAGTCGTTTCTTCTTGTCGGCTTCGTACTCTTGATAGTTACCGTCGAAGAATACCCACTG
Source organism: Comamonas sp. FUJ_7 (assembly GCF_057369555.1). NCBI lineage: Bacteria > Pseudomonadati > Pseudomonadota > Betaproteobacteria > Burkholderiales > Comamonadaceae > Comamonas > Comamonas sp. FUJ_7. The sequence continues at coordinate 9,515 of NZ_JBXXZI010000015.1, read as the reverse complement.
AGAATCACCTTCAGCAGCCAGAATGTGCGTAGCAATACGGTCCAGGAACCAGCGATCGTGAGAGATCACCATCACCGTACCCGCGTACTCCAGCAGCGCATCTTCCAGGGCACGCAGAGTTTCCACGTCCAAGTCGTTGGAGGGCTCGTCCAGCAGCAGCACGTTGCCGCCCTGAATCAGGGTCTTTGCCAGGTGCAGACGACCGCGCTCACCACCAGAGAGCATGCCCACCTTCTTCTGCTGGTCCTGACCGTTGAAGTTAAAGCGACCAGCGTAGGCGCGCGAAGCCATGGTGAACTTACCCACGTTGATCATGTCCAGACCACCGGAGATGTCTTCCCACACGGTCTTTTCGTCAGCCAGTGCATCGCGGTGCTGGTCTACAAACGCCATCTTCACGGTTTGACCGATTTCCACGGTACCTGAATCAGGCTGTTCCTTGCCTGCGATCAGCTTGAACAAGGTCGACTTACCGGCGCCGTTGGGGCCGATGATGCCGACGATCGCGCCAGCGGGGATGTTCATCGACAGGTTGTCGATCAACAAGCGATCACCAAACGCCTTGGAGACATTCTTGAACTCGATCACCTTGGAGCCCAGGCGCTCCGCCACAGGAATGAAGATTTCCTGTGTTTCGTTGCGGCGTTGGTATTCGTAATCGCTCAGCTCTTCAAAGCGTGCAATACGGGCCTTGGACTTGGCCTGGCGCCCCTTGGAGTTCTGACGCACCCATTCCAATTCCTTCTTCAAGGCCTTGGCGCGGGCTTCTTCACCCTTTTGCTCGGCTTCCAGACGGTTACCCTTCTGGATCAACCACTCGGAATAGTTGCCTTTGTAGGGAATACCGTGGCCACGGTCGAGTTCCAGAATCCACTCAGCAGCGTTGTCAAGGAAGTAGCGGTCGTGGGTAATAGCCACCACTGTGCCGCTGAAACGGTGCAGGAACTGTTCCAGCCAGTCCACAGATTCAGCATCCAAGTGGTTGGTAGGCTCGTCCAGCAGCAGCATATCGGGCTTGGACAACAGCAGCTTGCACAGCGCCACGCGGCGCTTTTCACCACCCGAGAGGTTGCCAATCTTGGCATCCCATGCAGGCAGGCGCAGTGCATCAGCCGCAATTTCCAGCTGGTGCTCAGAATCGGTGCCCGCTGCAGCGATGATGGCTTCCAGCTCGCCTTGCTCGGCAGCCAGTGCGTCAAAGTCCGCGTCTTCTTCAGCGTAAGCGGCGTAGACCTCTTCCAGGCGTGCCTTGGCGTTGTTGACCTCCGCCATGGCCTCTTCTACGGCCTGACGCACCGTGTGCTCAGGGTTGAGCTGGGGTTCCTGGGGCAAGTAGCCGATCGACAGGCCAGCCATAGGAATGGCTTCGCCTTCGAACTCCTTATCCACGCCAGCCATGATCTTCAGCAACGAAGACTTGCCCGAACCGTTCAGACCCAGCACGCCAATTTTGGCGCCGGGGAAGAAACTCAGTGAAATATCCTTCAAGATCTGGCGCTTGGGCGGCACCGTCTTGGTCAGGTGGTTCATCGAAAAAACGTATTGAGCCATGTCCGAATTGCTTTGAGTTACTTAAATTTATGCAAAAAAATGTGCCGCTTTGCACGGCAATCCAGCCATGATTATCGGTGCATGCGACAATACCCCTCGCAACAGGCGTCCAGTTGCCTGCAGCAGCAGCACTTCAGCTGGGGACAAAGGAAGCGTTTCCAAGCTCCCGACACGCAAACTATATCTGCCTACAACTGGCCAGGCTGCCCAACGGGCACCATGACAGGCTGATACCCCGCGCCCAGGATTGGCGCAATTGATCACAAATGACATTTGAAGAACTGAATCTGGCCCCAGCCATTCTGAAGGCCGTCCAAGAACAGGGTTATGAAAACCCGACCCCCATTCAGGCACAAGCTATTCCTCTGGTTCTCGCCGGCCACGACTTGCTGGCAGGCGCTCAGACTGGCACAGGCAAGACAGCAGCTTTTACCCTGCCCATGCTGCAACGCCTGTCTACCGGCACGGCCCCCAAGAACAAGTTTGGCGGCAAAGGCATCCGTACGCTGGTTCTGACCCCTACCCGTGAGCTGGCGGCTCAGGTCGAAGAAAACTTGCGCAGCTATGCCAAGTATCTGGACATCACCTCCACCGTTATTTTTGGTGGTGTGGGCATGAAGCCCCAGATTGCCCGCATTGAAAAAGGCGTGGACGTTCTGGTCGCCACGCCCGGCCGCCTGCTGGACCTGGCCGGACAGGGCTTCATGGACCTGTCCACCGTCGAAATGCTGATCCTGGACGAAGCCGACCGCATGCTCGACATGGGCTTCATCCACGACGTCAAGAAGGTTCTCGCCCTGGTGCCCAAGGACAAGCAAAGCCTGCTGTTCTCGGCTACCTTCAGCGATGAAATCCGTGAACTGGCCAATGGCCTGCTCAAGAATCCTCAGTCCATTCAGGTCACTCCGCGCAACACCACCGTGCAGCGCATCAAGCAAGTGATCCACCCCGTGGGCCGCGGCAAGAAAAAGCAGGTGCTGCTGCACATCATCCAGGAAAACAATTGGAGCCAAGTGCTGGTGTTCACCCGCACCAAGTTCGGCGCCAACAACGTGGCCGAGTACCTGACCAAGAATGGCGTCAGCGCCATGGCCCTGCACGGCAACAAGAGCCAGAGCGCGCGAACTCAAGCCCTGGAAGGCTTCAAGACCGGTGAACTGCGTGCGCTTGTAGCTACAGATATTGCAGCACGCGGCATCGACATTGATGAGCTGCCCAACGTGGTCAACTATGAGATTCCCAATATCTCGGAAGACTACGTGCACCGCATTGGCCGCACCGGCCGTGCGGGCCGTGAAGGCAATGCAGTGAGCCTGGTCTGCATGGACGAAGAAGGCTTCATGATGGACATTGAGCGCTTCACCAAGCAGGAGATCCCGGTACAGCCCATCGAAGGCTTTGGCCCTGAAGAAGGTGAAGTCGCCGAGCCCATCGCCATGGGCCGCCAGACCCTGTGGGGCGGTGCAGGCAAGCCTCCCAGCCGCGATGTCATGCAGGCAGCAGCCAAGGCAGCCCGTCAGGAAATGATGGAGCGCATTCGCTCTAACAAGGCGCCCAATGGCAGCCGTGGTGGCCGTCGTCCTGCTGGAGACTCCCAACAAGGCGAAGCGGAAGGCGAAATGCAGCAGCGCCCTGCGCGCCCGCAAAAGCCACGCAGCAACAACCGCCTCAACAGCTCACGCGGTCAAGCTGGCGTTGAGCGCACTGCACGCACCAACGACCGCCATCCAGAGCATGGTGATCGTGCCAACTCGTTTGCTCAAAGCGAGCGCGCTCCACGCCCTAATGGCAATGAGCAACAACGAGCCCCCAAGCGCGGCGGCGCCCGTCAGTTCGGCGATCGCGAACGCGGCAACCGCTACGATGACCAGCCTCCACGCCCTGACGCCCACCTGGGAACCCAGCAAGGTCATGCACGTAATGGCAACTCTCGCGGCAGCAATGGTGGCCAGCCTGACCCAATGCGCACCAGCGTGGACAGCATGGCAGATCGTGGCCGTCGCAGTGGGTTTGGCGGCAATCGCGGGGGCTTTGGCGGAGGCAATCGTGGAGGTAGCAATCGAGGTGGCTTTGGAGGCGGCTACGGTCGTTAACCCTCCTTCAACAACCGAGGAATAACACTCTCTCGGTCAAACGCCTTAAGGGCTGCAATCAACAGCATTGCAGCCCTTTTGCTTTTCAGTGACAGCATCGCCATACGCTGACAGGCGGTCGCAAGCCAGCAGGCCTAATATGAGACGCGTATATGCGAAGCTTAGGATTTCGCTCCAAGCCTATTCTTCTTATTTGTGTTGAACTTATGACATTTCTCACCCAGCTCGTTTTTTCTCATGCTAGACGCAACCTGCCTCTATGGAGCTCAAGCATGCTCAAGCTGACTGCAGTGAGCTCAGCAGTGCTGTTAACGGCTTGTGCCAATGTGCAGTTACCGCCATGGTCAGCAATGTCAAGCAGGGCACCAGGCCAAAGCGTACCTAGCCCTGCACCGGCTTCTGCAGCAACTCCAGCCACGAGTCAACCAGTAGCCCCCCAACTCACAGCTGTCCCATACAACCCGGCCATAGAGTCTCGCTTTACAGCGCCAACCACCATCTATGACACACCAGGGCTTGGCATCAATCGCCAGCAATTCAGCACACACACAGAAATCAGCGCCTGGCTTCAGACACTGAGCAACAAGGCAGACAATGGGATCCTGCTAGCTCCATTGACCATCGGCACCTCTCAAAAAGGCCTCCCCATTCAGGCCTTGATCGCTACCCAAGGATCAGGCAGTCAAGCCACCTCCCTTAACAGCAACGGTAAGCCGACAGTGCTTTTGGTCGGGGGGCAACATGGCGATGAGCCTGCGAGTACAGAAGCGCTACTTTTAATCGCACGCGAGCTCAGTCAAGGCGGGCTGCTCGCCCCCTTGCTGCAACAGATCAACATCTTGATTGTGCCAAGGGCCAACCCTGATGCAGCAGCCACAGCCAGCCGCCTCACGGCCGATGGAACAGACCTTGCCCATGATCACCTGCTGCTCAGCACGCCCGAAGCACAAGCCCTTGCACGCATAATCCGCAATTACCGCCCGGCGGCAGTCCTTGACCTCCAGGAAGTAACCGCAGGCGGATTGCTACTGCAGAAGTTTCAGGCCGTGCAAAGCTACGATGTCTTGGTGCAGCCTGCAGGCACCGTCAACACTCATGAATTCATCAATAAAGCCGCATTAGAATGGCTTGGCCAGCCCGTTCGTGCAGCTCTGAACCAGGCAGAAATCAGCAACGAGTGGTTTTTTCAACCCAGCCCAGAGCCGGAGGACAAATCACTCTCCATGGCAAGTTTGAATCCAGACACTCTTATCAATGCCAGCAGCCTCAAAAACTCTGCCGCATTACTGATTGCCAGTCGCGGCTCTGACTTAGGGCGCATGCATATTCAACGCCGTGTTCACGGTCTGGTCACTGCCACGACTGCAGCGCTTCGGGCCACCGCAGAAAAGTCACGCAATTTACTGCAAGTGGAATCGTTTGTCTCCCGCGACATCTCTGCGCTCGCCTGCCGCAATACACTGACCGTTCAAGCCAAGCAAACCCAGGAGCAGCGCACAATCCAGATGCTGCAAGCAGAGTCTGGTGAGCAAATTCAAGCCCGGGTGGACTGGAACTCTTCATTAAAGATTCAACCAATTCAAACCCGCACCCGACCATGCGGTTACTGGCTGTCCTCTGACTCTGGTCGTGCCGTTGACCGCCTTCGCCTGCAAGGTGTACAAGTGCTTCAGATTGGAGAGACAGGTCATATGATGGTGGAAAGCTACAACCCGCCCCAGGCTGGAAACCATACACCTTTACTCACTAGAGGGGGGGTCGATGCTCCTGCTGGCAGCTACTACATCACACTCAACCAAGCCAAATCAAATTTGATTGCAGCAGCCTTGGAGCCAGATACTTCATACAGCTATGTCAGCCAAAATCTGATCAATAGTCCAGCCAACATTGCAAGAGTGGTTGCAGCTCCATCTGTAGTTTTTGATGAGGAAATCGAGTGATATAAGTTTGCCGCAAAAAACCAGATAAAATTTGGCAGTAACTTCCGCAAAAAAGCCACTCAAGCAATTGCTTGGGTGGCTTTTTAGCTTGGCCTGCCCGACAGGGATCGAACCTGTGACCCACAGCTTAGAAGGCTGTTGCTCTATCCAACTGAGCTACGGGCAGATGCTTGATTTCACTAGGTTTTTTCTGGCCTACCCTCAACCTAGATTTGCGGAGCGCTCCACATCGGTCATTTACCGTCTGATATGACCAGCCGTTATTATGCCTTGCTTCAGTACTCTCATTGCGCAACCTGTAGCCCGCATGCCTACGCCACCGAAAGCGTCAGGCCACATCGAGCAGTGGTAAATTAATCTACATGCATGTAGAGCCATCGCCTATTGAGCGGAATGCCCATCCAGCTCACTGATCATCAGCTGCTTTGCCCCTAAAAAATTGCAGCGTGCGTGCAAGCTTTCCCTCCCCAGCCAAGGACTGACCCGGCAAACGACTGGACATAATTGAGCTGCTGATGGAGCCTCCACAGACTTCATTCCTTCTCCGAGTACCGCACCAATCCATGAGCAAGTGCAGTGTAGAGGTTGCGATCTGATCTGACCGTGGCTCCCGTTTCGACTGGGCCGATTGTCAGACAGCACTTTTACCTTCTCGCCCCAGACATCCTTTGCGTCCATCGGCGTTTGCATCCGCGTCCCGCCGCAGCACATCTTGTTTTAATGGGTGCGCAGGTGTTGGTAGTTGATCCAGTCACCCAAATCCACCTGCAATTCGTCAATAGATCTGTAAATCTTGCCCCGGAATGCTACCTGATAGAACTTTTGCTAGATGGTTTTGAGGAAGCGCATCACAGATGCCATTGGTTTGCGGCAGAAGCACCTTGGCTTGGTGTGCTCGATGTTATTGATGAGCAGGTACAGCTGGTAATCATGCGGCTCGGCTTTGCCGCAATACTCCGTGCCTCTGTCCGTCAAGATGCGCAGCATTCCCATGCCTTGTTCAGCAAAGAGTGCTAGCACCCGGTCATTGAGTAGATCAACCGCTGTGATTGGTCTCTTGGTGGTGTATAGCTTAACTGGACCCCACTTGGAATAAGTGTCCACGAAGGTATGCGGGTAGATGGGGCCCACCCCCTTGATCGTGCATACATAAAAGGTGTCCTAGCTGCCCAGATAGTCAGGGTGAGCCGACAGGTCGAAATAGTAAAGAATTCCGGCAGGAATATACTGTATACATGTACAGCAGTATTTTGCCGATAGGCACGCCGGTGCCCGTCATAGCATCCCCCTTTGCCTTGCAGATGGCAGGATGCTCTGTGGCTGCAGGCTTTCCTAGCCCCGCTGACGACTTTGCAGGTAAGCGCCTCGATATTGCCTCTCTGTTGATTGAGCACCCTCAAGCAACATTCCTGCTGCGCGTTGCAGGGCCATCCATGCGCGAATATGGCATCGATGACGGGGACATAATTTTGGTTGATCGAGCGCTTGGTGCGCGCCATGGCAGCATTGTTGTAGCTGTTCTCGACAATGAGTTCACTGTCAAAGTTCTTCACAACGCAGGCGGCTGCTTCAAGCTCAGGCCTGGCAACCCTAGCTATCCCGATATCGTGCCCAAAGAAGACCAAGAACTTGAAATTTGGGGCGTAGTCACATCCTGCATCAAACGCTTTAGGACTTGAAATCATGCGTAAACCTACAAGTCGTCGGCATCAGTTTGATGAGACGTGCATGTACGAATATCCCGAGCACCTTCTTGAATGGCTAGAGGGGGTCCCCTCAGCACCTGGCGTCTATATCTTTCACGCAGCTGAAGGCGAGTTGCCGCTATACATCGGCAAGAGCATTAACTTGCGCGCTCGTTTGCTATCGCACTTTCGCTGCGAAGACGAGGCCCGCATGCTCCGTCAAACAGTACGCATAAGCTTCACCTGCACGGCGGGCGAGATTGGAGCGCTGCTATTGGAAGCGCAGCTCATCAAGCAGCAGCAGCCCTTGTTTAATCAGAAGCTACGACGAAACCGACAACTGTGCTCTCTTCAGCTCGGCAACGAGGGCCCTGAGGTGGTTTATTCGCGTGATATTGATTTTGCAAACACGCCTGATATTTTTGGCCTGTACGGCAGTCGTCACTCAGCGCTGGAGGCTCTACGTGATTTGGCCGATATGTACAAGCTTTGCTATGGCGCTCTTGGGCTGGAAAAGTTGGCCCAAGGACGCCCCTGTTTTCGCAGCATGATCGATAAATGTGCTGGCGTTTGCCGCGGCGCTGAAACGATAGAGGAACACCATGCCCGTCTGAAGGCTGCTCTTGAAGAGCTGCGCGTTATGACCTGGCCCTATCCGGGTGCGATCGGTATTGAGGAGCAATGGCAGGAGTTGCGAGAGATCCATGTCATCAATAACTGGTGCTATCTGGGAAGCGTACCAACAGTGTCTGAAGCAAAGAAACTGAACACCATGGTGAAAGGCTTCGACGCCGATGGCTACAAGATCTTGTGCCGGCCCATCCTAAGCGGCAGCGCCAAGATCATCCCCTTGTAAAGGCTTCCCATGTTTGCACTCATTGATGGAAACAGCTTCTATGTCAGCTGTGAAAGGGTATTTCGCCCATCACTGCAAGGCATTCCTGTTGTTGTCCTGAGCAACAACGACGGCTGCGCTATCTCACGCTCTGACGAGGCCAGGGCCTTGGGCGTGAAGATGGGGCAACCGTTTTTTCAATTGCGCGATCTGGTTGAACACAAGGGGCTGGTTTGCCTATCGGCCAATTTCGAGCTGTATGGAGATATGAGCGACCGCATGATGTCGCTGGCTGCAGGCTTGGGACCCACCCAGGAGATCTACAGCATCGATGAATCATTCATTGGGGATCTTGCTGGCGTCCGCGATCTGACTCGGCGCGCCTTTGCCATTCGCGCTCGCATCCTGAAATGGACCGGCATCCCCACTTGCGTAGGCCTGGCCCCCACTAAGACTTTAGCCAAGCTCTGCAACCATGTCGCCAAAGACTCGGAGCGCAAGCCTGGCAGCTACCCTGCCGAGCTCCAGCGGGTGTGCAACTGGGCCGAACTGTCCGAGCAGCAACGCACCGACATTCTCGGCCGCACCGCTGCCGGAGAGATCTGGGGCGTGGGCCGGCATATCTCTGCCCAGCTCGCCGAGCAAGGTGTGCTGACTGCGCTGGATCTGGCCAGGATGCCGCCCCATGCCGCACGCAATGGGTGGAGCGTTGTGCTGGAGCGCACCGTGCGCGAGCTGCAGGGCGTCAGCTGCATGAGCTTGGAGACGGCTCCCTCCGCCAAAAAGCAGATTGCATGCACCCGCAGCTTCGGCCATCCGATCTGCACCCTGCCGCCCCTTATCGAAGCCGTAAGCGAATTTGCAACCAGAGCTGCCGAGAAACTGCGCGCCGATGGGCTGCGCGCGGGAGCCTTGCTTGTCTTCGCGCATACATCGCCATTTCGCCCCGGCCGAAGGTTCAACAAATCGGCAGTGATTCAACTGCAGCCCCCCTCCTCCGACACCAAAGTTCTTGTTACTGCGGCCGTGCGCGGTTTACGCCAGATCTACGAGCCTGGTTATCAACTCTCCAAGGCCGGGGTCATGCTGCTGGACCTATGCTCGGCCACGGTAGAGCAAGGCGATCTGCTGTTTGAGGAAACTTCCCGCAATCAAAGCAAGCTAATGGAGGTCATGGATAAGGTCAACGCGCGCTTTGGCAAAGGCACTTTGCATGTAGCGAGCACCGGAGTATCAGAGCAGGATGAAAACGGCTGGCGCATGCGCCAGGAGCGCCGCACACCACGCTACACCACAAAAATTGAAGAAGTACCAATTGCCAGAGCGTAGCCTCATGTGTCGGCATACGGCCAGAAGCTGTCGTCCGGTCAGTAGCTGTGAGCGGCAGGTCTAGGCTGGGGGCTGTCGTTCA
>NZ_JBXXZI010000014.1:0-79506 GCF_057369555.1 Comamonas sp. FUJ_7 | reverse complement strand
CGCTTTTTTATATCCGACATCGATAAACTTCATTTCATGAAAACTCTGCTCACGGGCGGCGCTGGATATATCGGCAGCCATACCGCCATAGAACTGCTCAGCCACGGCCATGAAGTCGTCATCTTTGATAATTTCAGCAATAGCCACCCCGAGGCCATTCACCGTGTGGAGAAGATTGCGGGACGCTCCATTCCTGTGATTCAGGGAGACGTACGCGACCAAGCGGCTCTGGAGCAAGCTTTGCAGCAGCACGGCATTGACAGTGTTGTGCACTTTGCCGGAAAAAAGGCCGTGGGCGAATCGGTGGCCCAGCCAGTGGACTATTACGACAACAATGTGAACGGCACGCTGGTTTTGCTGCGTGCCATGAAAAAGCACAATGTGCGCAAGCTGGTTTTCAGCTCATCAGCCACGGTCTATGGCTCACCGCAGTATCTGCCGCTCAACGAAGAGCACCCCACCTCGGTCACCAATCCCTATGGCCGCAGCAAGCTCATGGTGGAAGAGATTCTGTCTGATCTCTACCGCTCAGACGCCCAATGGTCACTGGCCGTGCTGCGCTACTTCAACCCCATTGGCGCCCATGCCAGTGGCCTGATTGGCGAAGACCCCTCGGACATTCCCAACAACCTGCTGCCCTTCGTGGCGCAAGTTGCCGTAGGTCGCCGAGAGAGGCTGCAAATCTTCGGCGGCGACTACGACACCGTGGATGGCACAGGCGTACGTGACTACATTCACGTCGTGGATCTGGCCCGCGGCCACGTCAAAGCCCTGGAAAAGCTGGCTGGTCTGGCACAGCCCGAACTGCTGACCGTCAATCTGGGCACCGGCAACGGCTACAGTGTTCTGCAAGTTCTGCAAGCATTTGAAAAAGCCTGCGGCAAGACCCTGCCCTATGTCATTGCAGCGCGTCGCCCCGGCGATGTGGCCAGCTGCTACGCCAACCCCGAACACGCCCTGAAGACCCTGGGCTGGAAGGCCGAGCACGATCTGGACGCCATGTGTGCCGATACATGGCGCTGGCAAAGCCAGAACCCCAACGGCTATCGCACAGCCTGAGCAAAAGCAGGCACGGCCCTGGTATTACTGATGCCAGGGCAGTCCACGCTTGCGCCAGCCACCCAGCTGACCACGCTGACCGTTGGCGTCGACATCGCCTTCAAAGCCTTCGAGAATGTTATAGGCCTCTATGCCCAAGCCTGTTGCGCGCTGCGCCGCCGCGACGGAGCGAACACCGCTGCGGCAAAGCAAAACGACTTTCTTGCCTTCCGGTACGGCGGCGCGCAATTGCTCGTCAAAGCTGGCATTCGCCGCCATGCCGGGCCATTGCTTCCAGGCCACGGCAATCGCCCCTGGCACCTTGCCCACCCAGTCGCGCTCTGCATCGGTGCGCACATCGACCAGCACAGCCTCTCCAGCCTGCAGCCATTGCCAGGCCAGCTCAGCCGATACATCACCCGCGTAGCCGGTAGCGGGATGGATGGAATTGGTATTGCTCATGTCATTCCTCGTCTAGTTCGCCGCTGCTTTCTCTTTCCGGACTCCATGCGGGCAGCGGCTTGTCTTTCAACGTACTGCGCAACTGCTTCCAGTCAGGCAGAACCCCGGCCACCACGGCCCAGAACTGCGGGCTGTGGTCCATGTGGTGCAAGTGTGCAAGCTCATGCACCACTACGTAATCAATGATCCGCGGACTGTGCTGCATCAGCCGCCAATTCAGGCGGATGACACCTTCGCTGTTGGCGCTTCCCCATCGAGTCGCAGCACTGCTCAAGCGAAGTGCATTCCAGCGCACCCCTACCAGTGGAGCAAAGTGCAGCAAACGAGCCGTGAAATGCGTGCGCGCCTCGCGCAGTATCCACGCTTGCACGCTAGCACGCACCTGAGCCTCGGATGCCTGTTCATCCAACGGCAAGTGCAGGCGTTGTGAGCCATCGGCTCTCTGCTCCCGATGCACCTGGCGCGTGCGCAGCGGCTGCAAGACATCTCCCGTCAGTCGCAGCGCCATGGGCTGGCCCAAGTAGTCAAGCACACCGCCATCTTGCCAATGAATTCGCGCCTCTTGCCGGATACTCTGACGCTGAGCAGCTTCCTGCAGCTTGCGCACAATCCACCCAGACTTGGTCTGCAGGGCAGATTCAATGCTACCCATGGTGGCCCACTGTGGTGCCGTCACCTCCAGCCCTTTAGGCCCTATGCTGAAGCCAATACTGCGGCGTGTTGAACGGCGCAGGCAGTACGCCACCTCATGCTTCTGCAACTGAGCCCGATGCGTCGCGTTCGGATGGCTCAGCAATTCTGGTTTTTTTGCACCTATTTCAATAGCTAAATCCCCAGACCTAACAAGCGCTAAAGCCGTTTTTTCATCAGAACCTGCCATGTTCTGACTTTGATGCTCCCCAAATCTGGAGGAGCCTCCTCGCTGGCGCTTGCGTGGGATCAAACCTCCTAGCCCATCCTCGACCTGAGGCGGAACCAGCCATCGCCAGGCTTGCTGCAAGGAATCACCTGCGGACATGGGGCGACCTTGGTTTAGTCGCGATATGCCTCGGGATCCAGGCGGTGCATTTCCGACTCAATCCAGGCCTCGACCTCGGCCATCAGCTCATCATGTTTGCGACCCTTGGAGGCAATAGGCTTGCCAATGGACACATCAACCACACCGGGCTTTTTGACAAAAGCCTTGCGGGGCCAACACTTGGCCGATGTCACTGCAATCGGTACCACTGGTGCGCCCGTCATGATGGCCAGGCGAGTGGCTCCGGTCTTGTACTCACCCCTTTCGCCACGGTCTACGCGTGTGCCTTCTGGAAACATGATGACCCAGGTGCCTTCATCCAGCAGACGCTTACCCTGCTCCACCAGCTTGTGAAAAGCGCGCGAGCCATGGGCACGATCGATGTGGATCATGTCTAGCGCACCAATCGACCAGCCGAAGAAAGGAACTTTCAGCAGCTCTTTCTTGAACACATAGGCCAGGGGGCGAGGCATGATGGCCGGCATCAGAAAGGTTTCATAGGTGGACTGGTGCTTGACCAGCAGCACCACACCTTGCTTGGGATCCGCAGGCAGATTCTCCATGCCCTGCACTCTGTACTGAACGCCCATGATGATCTTGGCGCTGTCCACCGAGAGCTTGAGCCAGGCACGAGCTACGCGATACGTCTTGAGCGTAGAGCCTCCGAACCACTTGGTCAGCAGCACGGCCATGGTATAGGGAATGACAGTAACGACCATCCACAACATGTGAAGAACGGAGCGAATCAGAGACATGGCAGCAATCGAATGAAGAGGCCCAACCTCTCAGGCTGGCCTATGAATTTGGCACAAACGTCAGCAAGAAACATAGCAGCTAGCGCTGCACTGTCTTGCCGTTGAGGCTATTTTGACCTGAAACCCGGCTTCAATGTGAAGCAGAGACTCCTGGAGCTACGCCTTGAGCATCATCGTCATCACTCAAAGGCAGCAACATGTTCACCACGGCCTCCAGGTCAGGATAGCGCTCACAGCCCTCGGGCAGGTCTGCATCGCTGCAGCATTCCGGCCGGGCGGTGGACTCCACAAAAACCAGATGAGCCCCGAGAGCCTTACCTGCCTGCAAATGTTCGACCCCACTGCCTATGGCCCAGATCTCATGTCCCTCTGCGCCATAGCGATCGGCAATTTGCTCAAACAATGCGGGCCCTGGCTTGCGGCACGCACACTCTTCGTCGCTGGCGTGGGGGCAGAAGAAAACCGCTTCGACTCTGGCACCTACGGCTGCCAGTTCCCTGTGCATCTTGGCATGTACGGCATTGAGCTCAATCACGTCAAACAGCCCGCGCCCCAAGCCTGGCTGGTTGGTCACAATCACCACATGCCAGCCCGCGCGGTTCAGGCGCGAAACCGCCTCCAGCGCACTGGGAACTGCCACCCATTGCTCGGGGTGGGCAATAAAGCCTTGCGCACTCCACTGGTTCAGAGTGCCATCACGATCCAGAATTGCAATCTTCATGAAAGTGCCAGTAGTCAGGGACAGAAAAAAGCCCGCTTACCTCGAGGCCAAGCGGGCTTGCGATCCATGCAGGAGCTCTTACTGACCTTCCCAGCGCTTGAGCACCAGGGAGGCGTTGGTGCCACCAAAGCCAAAGCTGTTGGACAGAACCGTTTTCAGCTCGGCATCGCGGGTCTTGGTGACCAGCGGCATATCGCCCAGCAGAGGATCGGGGGTTTCCACGTTGGCTGAGCCTGCGATGAAGCCCTTGTTCAGCATGATCAGGCAGTAGATGGCTTCCTGAACACCGGTGGCGCCCAGCGAGTGGCCGGTCAGCGACTTGGTGGACGAGAAAGGCGGCACCTTGTCGCCAAACAATGACTGCATGGCACGCACTTCCTGCATATCGCCCACGGGGGTTGATGTGCCGTGCGTGTTGATGTAGTCGATGGGAGCATCCACGGTTTCCATGGCCTGCTTCATGCAGGCAATGGCGCCGTCACCCGAGGGGGCCACCATGTCTTCGCCGTCACTGGTAGCACCAAAGCCCACCACTTCGGCCAGGATGTTGGCACCGCGCGCCAGAGCATGCTCCAGACTTTCCAGCACCACCGCACCACCGCCGCCGGCGATCACAAAACCGTCGCGGTTGGCGTCATAGGCGCGGGATGCCTTCTCGGGCGTTTCGTTGTACTTGCTGGACATGGCACCCATGCCATCAAACAGCAGCGACATGCCCCAGGACAGCTCTTCGCCGCCGCCAGCAAACATCACGTCCTGCATGCCCCAGGCGATCTGCTGGGCCGCAGCTCCAATGCAATGGGCCGAGGTGGAGCAGGCCGAGGTGATGGAGTAGTTGATGCCCTTGACCTTGAAGTTGGTTGCCAAGCAGGCAGAGACGGTGGAGCTCATGCAACGCGTGACCTGGTACGGTCCCACGCGGCGAATGCCCTTTTCGCGCAGCGTGTCGGCTGCTTCGATCTGGTTGGCCGGCGAGCCGCCGCCCGAACCCATGATCAGACCTGTGCGCGGGTTGGACACCATCTCGGGCGTCAAACCAGCTTGTGCAATGGCGTCTTCCAGCGCGATCTGCGAATAAGCCGCAGCATCGCCCATGAAACGCAGTTGCTTGCGGTCAATGCGCGCTTCGACATCGATCTCAGGAATGCCAGCCACCTGCGAGCGCATGCCCAGCTCGGTGAACTGGGACATGGCCTTGATGCCGCTGCGGCTCTCGCGCAGCGAGGCCTCCACAGTGGCCAGATCGTTGCCGATGCACGAGACAATACCCGCGCCGGTGATCACTACCCGCTTCTTGCTCATGCTGCCGTTCCCTTGGCATCACCTTCGCGCAGAAAAAGGCCCACGCGCAGATCATTGGCCACGTAGATTTCCTTGCCATCGGCCAGCAGGCGTGCGTCGCCAATGGCCATGTTCAGCTTGCGCTTGATCACTCGCTTGATATCAATTTCATATGTCACGAGTTTGACGTCGGGGCCCACTTCACCGGTGAACTTGACTTCGCCCGCACCCAGAGCGCGGCCACGGCCGGGCAGGCGCAGCCAGGTCAGGTAAAAACCAATCAGCTGCCACATGGCATCCAGACCCAGGCAACCGGGCATGACGGGGTCGCCCTGGAAGTGGCAGTCAAAGAACCACAGATCGGGCTTGACGTCCAGTTCGGCAACAATCTTGCCCAAACCATGGGCGCCGCCGTCTTCGGAAATGTGTGTGATGCGATCAAACATCAGCATGGGTGGCAGGGGCAGACGGCCGCTATCGGCGCCAAACAGCTTGCCTTCACCGGAGGCGATCAGTTGTTCGTAGGAAAAAGATTCAGCCATTTACTCAAATGCTCCACGGCAGCCCGCAGGAGCTACCTGTTACTTTATTGGGGGATCTGCAACTCACACCCAGCGGGGCGGTACAACCGGGCATTATCAAGGCTGACGCACATGGCCAGCCCACAATACCCATGATCAGGCCCAAAACTCTGCCACAAATGTGGCAAACCCTGAGGCCTGTCTACTATTTCCCGTTAGCTGGCTACGCTATAAGCCAGCTCTCAGCGCTTGCGCCCGCGCAGCCAAGCCACAGCACAAACTAGCAGGCACAGCACGGTCAGCGGCACCAGCCCCAGAGCATGCACCCAGCGGGCATAAGGTGTTAACCCGTCTCGCCCCTTTACATGCCCCTGCAGCACAGCGCGTTCAAACGGCGTCAGTGCACTGACCACCTGTCCTTTGTGATCGATCACCACGGTAGCTCCGGTATTCGTGGCACGCAGCATGGGCCGCTCGAACTCCAACGCACGCATGCGGCTGATGGATAGATGCTGATCAATGGCGACCGTGTCGCCAAACCAGCCAATATTGCTGAGATTGACCAGCACGGTGGGAGCCGTCCCCGCATTGCCGAAATGGGCTGCCAGCTCTTCGCCAAACAAGTCTTCGTAGCAGATATTGGGCGATAGCCGCTCACCAGCCCAGCTCATGGAAGGCTGGCCCAGCTCACCGCGATTGAAATCCCCCAGAGGGATGTTCATCATCTCGGTGAACCAGCGGAACATCGGGGGAATGAATTCACCAAACGGCACCAGGTGATGCTTGTCATATTGATAAGGCTGAGCCTGCCCGGGCAGCCAGCCCTCTACCGTATTGGTAAAGCCGTCGTCCCAGTTACCCAGCGGAATGCCCACCAGAGCCGCCCGGCCAGAATCCTGAGCAACAAATGGTGCACGCACAAAGTCCATATATTCTTGCGGCAGTTGCTGAGGCAGCAAAGGGATCGCGGTCTCGGGAGCCACCACCAGCTGGGCCTTGGAATCATGCAACTGCTGGGCATACCAGCGAAGCGCGACGGCCACCCCCGAGCCCATCTCAAATTTTTCATCCTGCGGAATATTGCCCTGCAGCAGCTCCACACTCATGCCGGGTTGCTGACTGGGCGCATCCACCGCCGTATCACGCGCCCACCACAGGCCGCTCCAAGCCAGAGCCAGTGATAGCAGGCCTGCCTGCGCAGGTTTGAAATCCAGTACTTGCTGCCGAGTCTGCGCACGCCATGCCAGCAGTGCCAGGCAGGCCGCCACCCAGGCCGCTATCAGTCCCGTGCCATACACGCCAATCCAGCGCGGCAGCACTGACAGCGGACCTTCTACATGGGCATAGCCGCTCGCGCCCCAGGGGAAGCCCGTCCACAGCCAGCCACGGCCCAGCTCAGCCAAAGTCCACAGGGCAGCAAAAACCATAGCTGACAGCGTTGATGGGGTCTGCGTTAGACGCCTAAAACACCATGAAGCCACTGCGTAATAGCTGCCCAGAAAGGCCGCCAGCGCCAGCACGGCAGCCACGGCCAGTGGTGCCGCCAGCCCTCCATAGGTGTGCATGGAGATAAACAGCCACCAGAAAGTTCCGGTCAGCCAGGCCGTTCCAAACAGCCATGCCTGGCCTGCCGCCTGCCGTGCACTGCGGGCAGCAAGCAAGGCATAAGCCAGCGCTGCCAGCGACAGAATCTGCAGCCACCACAGAGGGCGGCCATAGCCCCCCACCAGCGTCAGCCAGCCGTCGCCTTGCCCGCGCGCCCAGGGCCAGGCCAGGGAAAATGCCTGCAGGCAACCCGCCACCCCAACAGCCAGCCAGCTCATCCAGCCAGGCAAAGAGGAGCCGCTATTCCGTGTTGTCGCAGAGGTCATGGTCATGGCAAATCGAAAGGCCCTCACAAAACACCCAACCGGCTGGTTGGGTGAATTCGGGCATACGAGGTATCAGCAAGAGTCATTCGGCCAGGATACCTAGCGGGTATTTCTATCGTCTATCGACAGAGCACCATACCTTAAGCCGTATTGACGTCAATCGTGATCAGTTACGCACCAGGCTGTCGGGCGAGGGGTCACGCACCACCTTGAACCAGCGCACGGCACCGCCCTTGGTGTGAAGCACCGTGAACTCCAGTCCTCCCAGGTGAATCTGCTCACCCCGTTTCGGCACATGGCCCATTTCATGCGCAATCAGGCCACCTATGGTGTCGAACTCTTCGTGGGGGTCGCTGGCGTGCAGGGTCGTTTCAAACTCCTGGCTCACATGCTCAATGGTGGCATCCCCTGCCACACGGTAGCTGTTGTCGGCCAGAGCAAAGATATCGCCCTCATCTTCGGGGATATCAAACTCGTCCTCAATCTCGCCCACGATTTCTTCGAGAACGTCTTCAATCGTCACCAGACCGGCCACACGCCCGAACTCGTCGATGACGATGGCCAGATGATTGCGATTGGCTCGAAACTCGCGCAGCAAATCGTTCAGGCCCTTGCTCTCGGGCACAAAGACCGCCGAGCGCACCAGTGCACGGATATTGAGAGTGGGAGAGCGCTGCAGCTTGAGCAAATCCTTGGCCATGAGAATGCCAATGATGTTCTCGCGCTCGCCCTGGTACACCGGAAAGCGCGAATGCGCCGTGGTCAGCACCTGGTGCAGGATTTCTTCATACGGAGCGTCGATATTGATGAGATCCATGCGTGGCGCAGCCACCATGACTTCTCCGGCGCTCATATCAGCCATGCGAATCACGCGCTCCAGCATGACGCGAGATTCGGTGCCGATGACCTGGTTGTCTTCGGCTTCAGCCAGGGTTTCAATCAGTTCATCCGGAGACTCTGGTGCCGGATGAATGAACTCAGCCACCTTTTGCAGGAAGCTTCGCTTGTCTTCCTTTTCAGGAAGTCGCGCAGGATGGGGGTCAGACACTGTCTTGGAATGCAGGACGTGCGGTAGTCAAACAAGTCCCTAAGAATAACGGATTGTTTTGACAAATGGCTTGCGAAACTTCAAAAGCCATGATCGCCCATGCGAGTGCCAACAACATTAACATCGCAGGTCATTTGATTTGATAGCTGTCTGCGCTTGGCTGTATTAGGCTAAAGCCTTAAAGGCTTGAAATTTCAGCTCACTCACCCGACTGGTGGCGACCTTCTTGCACGCCCTTGCGCACTTCCTGCACGCCGGCCAGAAACGTCCAGAAATTGACGGCCTGCTTTTTGAGCTGGTAGTCCATCTCCCCCAAGTGCTCGGTCACCAACTCGCTCACATGGGTCTCAAAGTCTGCAGGCGGCAGCTCCAGGTAAGCCTCGGACTCCGAGCCATCGCGCTGCACCGTGGCTCCGGCATTGCGCGCAATCTTGAGCATGGCCGTGTTCTCGGACAGAGCGTGAATGAACATCATGCTCACATTCTTGCTGCGCGCATGCAGCACGGCACGCTCGAACAAACGTGCGCCCAAGCCCTTGCCTCTGGCGGTTTTGAGCACCGAGACGCCAAACTCTGAGCACTTCTCATGCTCGGGATGACCGGCAAAAGCCAGGTGCGCCATGGCGATCAGCTCCAGGCGGCGATTGAAGATACCGAAGATGTCATCGCGCTCGAAGTCGAGCTGCTCTACATAGCGGCTGACTTGCTCATCACTGGCGGCATAACCAAAGCGCAGATAGCGATCACGCGCATCGAGCTTGAGCAGGTGCTTGGTGATGCGGTCACGATGACGCGGACTCAGCGTACGAATAGGCACCAAGGCCGGCGAGCGGCGCTCGGAGCCATGTGTCTTTCCCATGTCTCTTAACCAGCCGGAGCCAGCCTGCCAGGGCGATTTCAACCAGTCTTTGGAGATATTCATGCTCTGAAATATAGGTAAAAACCCGATGTTTCACAAGCCGTATGTTGCATTGCAACAATTTTGTAAGGATTTTCCGTTAATTCAACACCTTAAGCCATTGCCCAGATCAAACCATGGCCCAAACGGGCCAGCCATGCGGCTCCATGACGCCTTGTGCACCCGTTTACAGCGGCACTGCTGTAGTGACCTTGACACGGTCCATCACAAAGCTGGTCTTGCAGTCCTGCACGCTAGGGTGCTTGAGCAGCGTATCCATGATGAAGCGACTGTAGTGCTGCATATCGGCCACAACGACGCGTAGCAAATAGTCCATCTCCCCTGTCAGCGAGACACACTCCACCACCTCGGGCCAGGTCTGCACGCTGGCGCGGAACACATCCATGGGGTTGCGCTTGCTGGTTTCGGTGTATTTTTCCAGGCGCACATTGATGTAGGCCGTCAGTCCCAGACCCACGGTTTCGGGTTGCACCAGGGCCACATAACGGTCAATGACACCGTTTTCTTCCAGGCGCTTGACCCGGCGCAGCACGGCGCTGGGAGACAGACCAACCTGCTCTCCGATCACGTCATAGGTTTCTCGGCCATTGGCCTGCAATCGGCGCAAAATCGCCTTATCCAGTTTGTCGATAGTGTGCATTGGGCTCATGGCGGCAGATTATAAAAACAGCGCAATTTTTCTTCAGGGTTAACCCTTGATAACCATTTAAATTGCATGAATTTGAATTTCCACGCAATTTAAATGCTTTCAACGGTTTTCAGGCAAGGCATTTTTGCATGAAGTTTGCCTGCAGCCTGTCCTACAGTGACTCCATCGTCGACACCTGTTCTTCATGTGTTGTACCCCTAACGATGGAGACCTCTGCCATGAACGCCCCCCTGCCTCAAAACAACGCCAGCCAATTCCAGACTTGGGACAACCCCATGGGCACGGACGGCTTCGAGTTTGTTGAATACGCCGCCCCCGATCCCGTCGCCATGGGTCAGCTGTTTGAGCGCATGGGCTTCACCGCCATCGCCAAGCACCGTCGCAAAAACGTGACCCTTTATCGCCAGGGCGAGATCAACTTCATCATCAACGCCGAGCCCGACAGCTTTGCCCAGCGCTTTGCACGTCTGCACGGCCCCAGCGTCTGCGCCATCGCCGTGCGCGTCAATGACGCCAAGTACGCCTATGAACGCGCCACCTCTCTGGGTGCCTGGGGCTATGCCCAGCAGGCCGCTCCCGGTGAGTTGAGCATTCCGGCCATCAAAGGCATTGGCGACTCTCTGATCTACTTCATCGACAAATGGCGCGGCAAGAACGGCGCCAAGGACGGCGATCTGGGCAACATCAGCTTCTTCGACGTGGATTTCGAGCCGCTGCCCGGCGCCGAGCTGCACCCCGAAGGCCTGGGCCTGACCTATATTGATCACCTCACAAACAACGTCTATCGCGGTCGCATGGCCGAGCTGGCCGACTTCTACGAGCGCATCTTCAACTTCCGCGAAATCCGCTACTTCGACATTGAAGGACAAGCCACAGGCGTCAAGAGCAAGGCCATGACCAGCCCCTGCGGCAAGATCCGCATTCCCATCAACGAGGAAGGCAACGACAAGGCCGGCCAGATTCAGGAATATCTGGATATGTACAAGGGCGAGGGCATTCAGCACATTGCGCTGGGCTCCACCAATCTGTACGACACCGTGGACGGGCTGCAGATGAACGGCATCAAGCTGCTCAACACCAGCGAGACCTATTACGAGCTGCTACCCAAGCGCATTCCCAATCTGCAGGAGCCTATTCCCGAGCTGATGGCGCGCAACATTCTGGTCGACGGCGCACCGGACGAGCTGCTGCTGCAGATCTTCAGCGAAAACCAGCTGGGCCCCATCTTCTTCGAGTTCATCCAGCGCAAGGGCAATAGCGGCTTTGGCGAGGGCAACTTCAAGGCGCTGTTCGAGACCATGGAGCTCGACCAGATGCGCCGCGGCGTGCTCAAGACCTGAGCGCATCGAGCACGCAGGATCTCCCATGCGCCGCACCCGCCCTTCCAATCCCAGCGTCACCGCTTGCGGCATGGGCATGACGGGCTGGCGCGGGGCTGGTCACACTTGGTGGAATTTTCCCCCACCATTCGGGCAAAAACCAACGCTTACGATTCCGCCAAACGGACCATGTAAGCGGCTTTTCCCCTGCCTATACTTGCTGGCATTCTGGCGTGCTGCATGGTCCTGTTCTGTGCAGCGCGGCCATCTCTCTCAGTGCCAGGAAGAATCTCGTGTCGCAAGCCTCTGCCCCCATCGCTACAACCGCCAAGGTTTGCCAGGCGTGGGAATCGACGCAGCCCCCCCAGCCCCCCGCACTCTCTCGCCGCAAGCTGTTATCACTGGCTGCAGCATCAGCTACCCCTTTGATAGCTACCAGCGCTTACTCATCAAAAGCTGGAGGCAGTTTTCAGCCCAATGCAGCCGCCAGCCGCGGCGAGCTGTCATTGGTGGTGCCCTATCCGGCGGCAGGTCCACTGGATCGCATTGCACGCAGGCTCACCCAGCAGACAGCGGGCGTGGGACGCATCCAGGTGATGAATGTGCCCAGCGAGAGCGGTGCTGCAGGCCCGGCCCTGGTCTCCAGAGCAGGAGCACGCGATCCCATGCTGCTGATGGGTGCCGTGGGCACTCTGGCCATTCTTCCCTGGCTAAATCCTCAGATTCCCTACGATCCACTGCGCGACTTTCAGCCACTGACGCTGGTCGCCCATATGCCTCATGTGCTGGTCATGCGCAGCGAGCTGGCTTTGCAATGGCGCATCTATGGCCCCGAAGATTTGCTGCGCGTCATGGCCAAGCAGCGCCAGTCTTTGCGCTACGCATCGGCAGGCAGGGGCACCATCGGGCATATCGCGGGTCAGTGGTTTCAATCGCTGACGCAGGCCCCACTCCAGCATCTGCCTTTTTCCGGCATTCGTCCTGCACTTTCTGCGGTTCTCGAGGGGTCTGCCGACCTGATGTTCGACAACATTGCATCGGCCCTGCCTCATATTCGCGCCGGACGACTCAAAGCCATTGGCGTCACTTCCTCCAAGCCACCACCTGCCTTGCCCCATGTACCCAGCTTGGGCGACAGCGTGCAAGGGCTGAATCTGACTACCTGGTTTGGCCTGTTTGCCACGGCAGGCATTACGGACGCGCAGGCCAGGCACTGGTCCAACGCCTTTGCGCAGGCGCTACAAGCGCCCCAGATGCAGCAATACTTGGACTCCATGGGCGTGATTCGCGCCGATCTGCGTCTGCAGGATTTTTCCCGATTTGTGCAGCAAGAGCACAGTCACTACGGCAAGTTGCTCAAGGCCCATCAACTGCTGGGCTCCACAGGCCCGCTACCGAATTTATTCGCTTAACACCCCTGCAGCAGTCCTGCGCGTTTCTATACTTTCGGCTTCCTTTTTTACCCTGGCTTTCTTGGAATCCGTCTGTGAAACGTTCGCTGTTGCTTGCTACCCTGCTGTCTGCCTCGTCCTTGTGCGCGTACGCACAAAATGCCGCCCAGTCCCTTTCTTTTGTGGTGCCCTATCCCGCTGGCGGTCCGCTTCATACATCGGCACAGTTGCTGGCTGACGGAGCTCAGCAGAACCTGGGGAATATCACCGTCGTCAACAAGCCAGGAGCCGGTGGCGCCACAGGCGTTGAATGGGTGGCCAAAGCCAAGCCGCAAGACAACCTGGTCGTCATGGGAGCCGTGGCCACACATGCCGTGCTCCCGCACCTGGGCAATGCGCTCGGCTATGACATCGACAAGGACTTCAAGCCTTTGCTGCTGGTCGCCCGCGTGCCTAACGTGCTGGTGATGAGCAAGGAGCGCGCCGAGCAGCTGAACCTGCAATCCACCAGTGACCTGGTGGCCTACGCCAAGGCCAACCCCGATACGCTGAAAATCGGCTCTGCAGGCAAGGGCAGCATCGGCCATATCGCCGGTGAGATGTTCAAATCGCTGGCCAATCTGCGCATGAGCAATCAGCTCTACGAAGGGGCCTCCGCCACCCAGAAAGCCTTGCTCAATGGCGAGGTAGACATGGTGTTTGACAACCTGGCATCGGCATTGCCCTTGATTGAATCCGGCAAGCTGCAGGCGCTGTCCGTCACCACCTTGGGGCGCAATGTGGCATTGCCCAAAACTCCGCCTATGAACGATGCGGTGCCGGGTTTCGACGTCACAACCTGGTTTGGCGTTTTTGCCCCGGCCAGCCTGCCCGACAAGGATGCGCAGAAGTATGTGCAGGCATTTCAAACCGCACTCAGTGAGCCGAAATATCGCGCCCAGTACCAAAAGATGGGCATTGCCCCTGAGGACATGCGACTGAAGGAGTTTTCCGAATTTGTGAAACGCGAAAACCGCAAATTTCAGTTTCTGATCAGCGCCACCAAAATCAAGACCAGATAAGCCCCTGTACGCGGGGGACAGCTGCGTCGGCCTTCATCCACCAAGGAGCACATGATGGGACCCGTTCCTGTTGTTTACGGTCAGTCCGAACGACCACCCCGCGGCGACTACAGCCGGGCCAGCGCAGACTACACCTGCGCTCAGGACTACGCGGCCTATACTGAGGCCGAGCACGACACCTACAAACGCCTGTATGAGCGTCAGTGCGCCTTGCTGCCGGGTCGTGCCAGCCGGCATTTCATCGATGCCCTGCCCTCGCTGGGTGCCAAGGATCGCATTCCGCGCTTCGAGGAGGTCAACGAGCGCCTGTTCAAGGCCACGGGCTGGGAGATCGTGGGCGTTCCGGGTCTGATTCCCGAAGTGCCTTTCTTCTCGCTGCTGGCCCAGCGCAAATTCCCTGTCACAGACTGGATTCGCAAGCCCGAGGAGTTCGAGTACATCGTCGAGCCCGACATTTTTCACGACCTCTTTGGCCATGTACCCCTGCTCTTCAACCCCGTCATGGCCGACTTCATCCAGGCCTACGGACAAGGCGGCCTGAAAGCCTCAGAGCTGGGCGCCTGCGAAATGCTCTCGCGCCTGTACTGGTACACGGTGGAGTTCGGACTGATTCGTGAGGACGGAGGCATGCGAGCCTACGGCGCCGGCATTCTCAGCTCGGTGGGTGAGCTGGAATACAGCGTCAACAGCCCCCAGCCGCAGCGCCTGCCGCTGCAGCTGGAGCGCGCCATGCGCACGCTCTACAAGATCGATACCTACCAGCAAAGCTATTTCGTCATCGACCACATGCAGCAGTTGCTGGACATGGCAACTACCGACTTTGCTCCGCTTTACTCCCGGCTCCAGCAGCTTCCCACCATTGCGGCCAACGAGTTGCTGCCTGGCGAGACACGTTTGTAAAAATCAAGTCTTTTACGGCCGTATCCATTGCAGCACATACGCATACAGCTATACTTTTTACATAGAAACCCCAGCGCAATTTGCCAGACACTGCGCACACGGATGGAAGCGAGCTGCTGAAGCTCCTCCTTCAGCATTGCCTCTATAGTGACAACGTGCCGGCGGCTTTATCAGCCGCCAATCCGCGCCAGTCCTGGCTTCGCTCCATCACACACACCATGCAAAATCCTTGCATCCAGCTGCTGCGCTGGCTCGTAGCACTTCACCTCTGCATTGGCTTGGCAATGGCCGCCGAGCCGCTCTCCACCAACAGTGATGTGCAAGCAGCATCAATGCAGCAAATCCAGCAGGTTTCCGATGCGTTGGACGCGGTGCGCAAATCACTGGACGACACCGACTCTGCCGAGACATTGCAGGCGCTGTCCGAAAAAGCACTCAAGTCCAAGCGCGACGCCGATGCTGCCGTCTTGGCGCTGGAGCCTTTGCTGAAGCAACTGGACGCCCGTATCGCCCAGCTGGGAACGGTGGAAGAGGGAGCAGAAGAAACCCCTGAGCTGACCCAGCAACGCAAAGACCTGAACCAGCAGCACAGCGACCTGGACTCCGCGATCAAACGCGGCAAACTGCTGGCCGTTGAAGCCAAGCAGGCCGGTGACAGCATTGAGAAAATTCGCACCCAGCAGTTCAACGAGCAAATTGCCCGCAAAGTGGCCTCCCCGCTTTCGCCGTCGCTCTGGAAAAAATTTGCTGCCGATATTCCGCAGGATCTGCAACGCATTCACGGCCTGATTCGCCAAGGCCAGGCCACGTTCTCCGCCGCTATCGCAGAGCATGGCTGGAAATGGCCTGTACTGGACGCTGTGGCCGCTCTGATCCTGATGTTCCCTCTGCGCATATGGCTGCGCAGGCTGGGCCGCCACTTTGCCGCCTCTAAAACTGCGCCCAGCGGCCGCCTGCGACGCTCCGGCCTCGCGGTATGGATGCTGCTTGTGGGAACGGCCCTGCCGGGCCTGGCCAGTCTGGTTTTCATCGAAAGCCTACGCTCCATCGATGCCATCGCACCGCGCTTGGAGCTGGTGGCTGATGCCTGGATCAAGGGCAGCTTTGTCTCAGCCTTTTTCCTGTCCATCAGCGCCAGCCTGCTGGCCCCCTCTCGCCCCTCCTGGCGTCTGCTCAATATTGACAACGAGGCCGCCCCCAAGCTCACACGCCTAGCTTGGGGCGCTGCAGGTCTGACCTGGTTCTCGCTGATGCTCAATGCGATTGACATTGCCGCACGCACCAGCACCGTCAGCAGCGTGGCACTGGATGGGCTGATCGCCCTGACCTATGTGGCCCTCATCATTTCCACCCTGGTCGTCATCAAGAAGCAGCGACAGCGTCAGCAGGCTATTTATCTGGAAAAAGCCGCGCAACACCCCGGCGACCACCGCCCCGCAGCCACCAGCAACTGGCTGATGTTTGCCTGGCTGGGCGGCCACTTGACCGTGCTCGCGGCCTTGGTCGCAGCCTTGATCGGCTACCTGAACTTCTCCGTCTTCGTCGCCACTCAAATGGTGTGGATCACCGTCGTGGTACTGGCCACCAGCTTGCTGATGAAGTTTGCCGACGACCTGTTCAGCTGGATCAACTCTCCCGAGAGTCGAACCGGCAAAGGCATTGCTCAAGGTACGGGACTGAAGCCCGCTCATATAGAGCAGATCGGTGTCTTGCTGTCGGCCTTCACCCGGTTGTGCCTGTTGCTGCTGGGCCTGCTGGCCCTGACGGCTCCCTTTGGCAACTCCAGCACCTTGCTGGCCCTGACCGACACCCTGACCAAGGGGCTGCCCATAGGGGATGCCGTTCTGCGCCCCATGACCATCGTGCGCGGCCTGGTAGTGCTGGTGCTGGGCCTGACCCTGTTTCGCACACTGCAGCACTGGCTGGTTGATACCTATCTGCCCAAGACCGAGCTGGACATTGGGGCACGCAACTCCATCAGCACCGTGGCCCGCTATGCCGGCATCACGCTATCGGCCCTGTGGACACTGGCCGCTCTGGGTATTGGTTTCGAGAAGGTGGCACTGCTGGCAAGCGCCTTGTCCGTGGGTATCGGTTTTGGTCTGCAAGCCATCACCCAGAACTTTGTCTCGGGTCTGATTTTGCTGGCGGAGCGCCCCGTGAAACTGGGCGACCGCGTTCGCATCGGCGATCAGGTGGGTGATATACGCCGCATCAGCGTGCGGGCTACCGAGATTCAGACCGATGACAAATCGACCGTCATCGTGCCTAACTCGGAGTTCATCACCAAGTCCGTGCAGAACCTGACCATGGACGGCGCGCTGGGACGCATCTCGATTGCATTTTCCGTGCCTCTCAACACCGACATCGTCAAGCTGCGCGAAGTGTTGCTGGGCCTGTATACCGAGCATGAGGCCGTGCTCTCCACCCCGGCACCCGCCATGTATGTGGACTCCATCAATGGCAGCGTGGTCAACATCACCAGCTTCGGCCATGTCTCCAGCTCGCGCAATGTCTACAGCACACGCAGCGATCTGCTGTTTGGCCTGCTGCAGCGCTGCGCCGAGCAAAAAATTGCACTGGTGGCCGCCACCGATATCAACCTGATCCAGCCTGCCACAAAGCCGGCTCCCATTCCTGAGGCCTCCACACAAGAGCAGGCTAACCACCGCTAGGCTGAGCTTTGTTCTGCAGTTGCTCTCGCAGCTGCAGAGCATGCTGCCAGACACGCTCATCAAACAGCAGCTGCATGTGAGCAGCATCATCCACCTGATAGTTCTTGGCCCCCGCCAGCGTCGCCAGATGGGAGGGGAACACGATGTTGTCGCAGTCGCTGCTCCAGCAACTCATACCGACTTCTGCAGGCAAGGGCCCCAGCTGTTGCAACCAGTCGCTGGACTCTCGCATATCCACCGCTGGCAATCGCCTGGCCCAGCGTGCCAGCCAGGTGCCGCCATGTGGCGTGGCCACCGTCATCACATGGGCTGCATAGCGCCTGCGCTCCTCTGGGCTGAGGCGCTTGAGCCATGCCCTCACCACCAGACCACCCATGCTGTGCGCTACCAGAAGCGGAGCGCAGCCCGTAGTCTCAACAAGTGATTGAACGCATTTTTCAAGATCATCCACCATGGCATCTATAGGGCTGCCATGCGCTGGCTCCAGTGTCATGGCCGCACAAGGAATGCCACGGGCCTTGAGCTTTCGTAGCCAGACATTCCAGACGCCGCGATTGCAAAAATAGCCGTGCACCAGCACCACGCCCACCTGTCCTTGCGGCGATAGACCCAAGCTTTGGGCGCTCATTCCATCGTTCTCTGCCTGCTCGCGAAACGGGATCTGCCAGCCAAAAATTTGTACGGCACAGCTCCATTCCATCCCCCACGCACGCCAAGCCATGCGAGCAGGTGGCCTGGGCAAGCCTCGGCGGCGCAGCACTGCGCGCATCATCAACATCTGCACCCCCAGGTGCAGCGCTGCCCCGCAGGTCATCAGCACCGCACCCAGCACAGCCACGACTAAAGAGCGCGACCACCAATAGCTGCACCACAGCAGCAAGGCCAGCCAGCTCGTCATCACCACACTGCGCCAGATCCAAGTATTCAAAGCCCGCATCTCCTTGCACGCTACACCGCTGACACCTGCCTACCCAAGCCTAGGACAAGCCCCGGTAGACCCTGACAAATCGCATCCGCAGAATCAGCCGCAGCACAGATTCTGTCTGCACACCTGCCTTTTTGCTCAACCCACCGCTCACGACAATGCGCGGCTTCTGCAAGGTATCTCTTCTATGAACGCTGCTGCACCCTGGTTCAAACATTACCCACCCAATGTGCCGCACGATGTGCAGCCAGAGCAATATCGCTCGCTGGTTCACCTGCTGGAAGAGGCATTTGCCGAACACGCCGACCGGCCATTCTCTGTCTGTATGGACCGCTGGATGAGCTATGCCGAGCTGGACAAGTTGTCCGCGCAGATGGGCGCCTGGCTGCAAAGCCTGGGGCTGGAGCCCGGGGCACGCGTCGCCATCATGCTGCCCAATGTGCCCCAGTTCGCCGTCAGCATGGCCGGCGTGCTGCGGGCGGGCTTTACCTGTGTGAACGTCAACCCGCTCTACACCGCTCGCGAGCTGGAGCATCAGCTCAAGGACTCGGGCGCCACCGCCATCATCATTCTGGAGAACTTTGCCCACACCTTGTCACAGGTGCTGGAGCACACCAGCATCCGCCATATCTGCCTGACCGGCATGGGCGACCTGCTCGGCGGCTTTTACGGCAGCTGGATCACCTTTGCCGTGCGCCATCTGGCCAAAATGGTTCCGGCCTTTGACCTGCCTCTGGGATCAGGCACTGAGCAGCGTCAGCTCACCCTGTTCAGCAAAGCCCTGACTGCGGGTGCCGCACGCAAGCTCATCCCCAGCACAGCCACACTGGATTCCACCGCCTTTCTGCAATACACCGGCGGCACAACCGGCCTGTCCAAGGGGGCGGTGCTGACCCACCGCAATATCGTCGCCGCCACGCTGCAGGCTCACACATGGTTCACGCCCGCACTGGAAGGCCAGGTCAAAGCCAACGACACCCATATCGTCGCAGCCCTGCCGCTGTATCACATCTTCGCGCTGACCGTCTGCCTGTTTGCCATGCGCCTTGGCGGCAGTCTGAGCCTGATTCCCAATCCACGCGATATTCCCAAATTTGTGAAGGTGCTCAAAAAACGCCCCTTCCATGTGCTGCCAGCGGTGAACACCTTGTTCAATGCGCTGCTCAACAACGCTGACTTCCGCAAGCTCGACTTCTCGCAACTTTTTATCTCTCAGGCAGGCGGCATGGCCGCATCCGAAGGCACGGCACGCCAGTGGCAACAGGTCACCGGCTGCGCCATGATTGAAGGCTGGGGCATGAGCGAAACCTGCGCCATCGGCACCAACAATCCCGTCACCAACAAGGAATTCAGCGGCAGCATCGGTCTGCCGCTGCCCGGCATCTCGGTCGCCATCAAGGACGATGAAGGCAATAACGTCCCCCACGGTCAACCTGGCGAGCTGTGCATCAAAGGGCCCAATGTCATGAAGGGCTACTACAACCAGCCTGCCGAGACCGCCAAGGCCTTCACGGCCGATGGTTATATGCGCACCGGTGATATCGGCGTGCTGGACGACGAGGGCTATACCCGCATCATCGACCGCAAAAAGGACATGATGGTGGTCAGCGGCTTTAACGTCTATCCGAATGAGCTGGAAAACGTCATTTCCATGTGCCCCGGCGTACTCGAATGCGCCGCTATTGGCATCAAGGACGAGCAGCAAGGCGAGTCCATCAAGGTCTATGTGGTACGCAGCGACCCGACACTGACCGAAGACCGCGTCATGCGTTACTGCCAGGAGCAGCTGACCGGCTATAAACGCCCACGTCATATCGAATTCCGTGACGAACTGCCCAAGACCAATGTGGGAAAAATCCTGCGCCGCGAACTGCGATCCAGCTGATTTTTTCAGAAAATTCACGCATTTCCCTGAAGAGGCCACAACTTGCTGCTAGAATTGCGGTCTTCGGGTGATTAGCTCAGCGGTAGAGCACTGCCTTCACACGGCAGGGGTCACATGTTCGATCCATGTATCACCCACCAGTTATTGCGTGATTAGCTCAGCGGTAGAGCACTGCCTTCACACGGCAGGGGTCACATGTTCGATCCATGTATCACGCACCAGACAGAGCCTCTTGAGTCATTGATTCAAGAGGCTTTTTCTTTGTCCAATCCGGCAAGCAACCCGCTTGCATAATGGCTCTCTCGCACAAGGCATAACCTGACAACAAAGATGACTATGAGAGAGACAGCCACCTTGACCTGGGGCGACGCCCTGCTGATGGGCCATGGCCCCATGGATGAAATTCATGAGGAATTCGTGCAACTGGCAGGCCAGCTCGAAACCGCCAGCGATGCGCAATTGCCGGAGCTGCTGCAAGCCGTGGAAACGCATTTGCAGCACCACTTCGCCGAGGAAGACCAGTGGATGCTGAGTACCAACTTCCCACCGCGCGACTGCCATATTGATGAGCATGCTGCCGTACTCAAGTCCGTGGCCGAGGTGCGCGAGAAGCTGGCTGAAGGCAATGTCGCTCTCTGCCGCGATCTCACCAAAGCGCTGGTGGACTGGTTTCCCGGCCATGCCACACACCTGGACTCCGCCCTCGCGCACTGGCTGTCCAAGCAGCGCTTTGGCGGCAAGCCGGTGGTGATTCGCCGCAATATTCTGTCTTCTACCGAGCCGCAATAAGCGCCCCTGAACCACCTCACTCACGCGACAGCTGCTCAAGCAGCCTGTCTGCTAGGCTTGTCTCAAACACAAAACACCGTGCAGGAGACAAGCCCCATGCCCCCCTCTTCCACCCCAGCGCTACCACCCGGCATGACCGTGCTGGAGCGCGGCTGGTTATCCGCCAACAACATCGTTTTTGCGCCACAGGCTGACGACACCGAAGGCGCTGCCGTGGTCGATACCGGCTATGTCACGCATTCGGCCCAGACACTGTCGCTGATCGAGAGCACGCTCGAGGGCCAGCCGCTGGCGCGCATTCTCAACACCCACCTGCACAGCGACCATTGCGGTGGCAACGCAGCTTTGCAGCAAGCTTATCCACAGGTGCAGACCTGGATCGCACCGGGCCAGGCCGAGTCCGTACGAATCTGGGACGAAACCGCTCTCAGCTACGGCCCCACGGGACAGGAATGTCCGCGCTTTGCCATCACGGGTGTGCTGCAGCCGGGCAACACAGTGCGCTTGTCAGGCCGCGACTGGCAAATTCATGCGGCGCCCGGACATGACCCACATTCTGTGATTCTGTTCGAGCCCGAAAGCCGCACACTCATCTCCGCCGATGCCCTGTGGGAAAACGGTTTTGGCGTGGTCTTCCCCGAGATTGAAGGCATTGCAGCCTTTGACGAGGTGGCAGCCACACTTGATGTGATCGAGCGCTTGCAGCCGCAGCTCGTCATCCCCGGCCATGGCAGTCTGTTTACCGATGTGCAAGCGGCTCTTGCGATCGCTCGCAAGCGGCTGGCTGGCTTTGTGCAGGCTCCAGACCGTCATGCCAGCTACGCCGCCAAGGTGTTACTCAAATACAAGTTGCTGGAATGGCAAAGCATCCACCTGCAGGCTCTGCACGCCTGGATAGAGGCCACCCCTTATTTCAACACCCTGCATCAACGCTATTTCACTTCACAGACGGCGCTGCAATGGCGAGACAGCCTGATCGAGAGCCTGATCGCCAGTGGTGCCGCACAACTGAAGCGCAATGCGGCTGGAGAGTCCGTTCTCTTCAATCAATGATGCACGGTGGCGGCGACCAGCCGCATCACCAGCGGGCGCACCAGCAGCACACAGGCAAATGCCGCAGGCATGGCGATGGCATAAGCCTTGAACACTCGCCACCAGTAGCCGGGAGTTGCACCGCCATTGGCCAATGCGATGACGCAGCACATGAGAAACGCCATCACCAGCGCCATATAAAAAGCAAACACCACCGGCGTATAGCGCTTGTGCAGCTTGTAGCGTGACTTGGCTGCCACCTGCTGCACAGAGTCTCCGTCAGTCATTCGCGCTCAGCTCCTCATGGTGGCCGGCTTCACCCTGCTTCCAGTACGAAGCGATCCGCATGCGCTTGGGATGGGCACCGGGCTTGGCCAGAATGCGCTTGCGCAGATCGGCCATGGCGCGATTTTCACCAGCGGCCCAGACAAAACCCTCGCCCTCGGGCAACTCCAGCGCATCGACTGCATCGGCCAGCGAGTCCACCCACTGCAGATCCAGGGCCGCCGCACTGCTCCACTCGCGCTGATCGGCCGGGTTGCTGATCTGTGCTCGCACAATGGCACGACTGCCCGCAGGCAACTCCACCAGACGCCGCTCCATAGCAGGCAATGCAGATTCATCGCCCAGCAGCACATGCCAGTCCAGCTCGGCAAGCACGACCAGACTGCCGCGCGGCCCGGCCAGCCCCAGCCATTGACCGATCGCTGCCGTGCGCGCCCATTCCACGGCCGGGCCGGTGCCGTGCTCGGCAAACTCCAGCTGCAACGTGTGGTTGCTGGCGTCGTAGTTCAGCGGCGTGTAGTCGCGCATGGTCGGGCGCTCGCCCTCGATGTGCGGGCGTCCATCGACCATCTGCGGCAAATTGGGCTTGTCCAGCCCAACCTGGGGCAGTATGAGCTTGGTATGGTCGTCAAAGCCTGCGCTGACAAAACCGGCCAGTTCGGGGCCGCCCACGGTCAGGCGGATAAAGCCAGGGCTGATTTGTTCACGTGCCAGCAATTGCACATGGCGAGCGCGGAACTCGTGCCGTACACGTTGCATGATGGCGTTTGTTTCGATGTTGGACATGATTTTCAAACAGTTGATAAAGTCCACTAAATATCCATTAATAAGTTGACTTAGTCAACAAACAACCTTGCCCCCGATGAGTTCATCTGTCACCACCGATGTGTTTGAGCTGCTGCACGACCTGATGCACCTGTTTCGCGCACGCCTACTGCAGTCATTGCAGGAGCTTGATTCAGAGCTGACCTTCAACGAATTTCGCATCCTCATGCACACAGGCCGTCACCCCGGCATCACGCAAAAGGAACTGGTCGAGCACAGCCACACCGACAAAGCGCAGATGGCGCGTACCCTGAGCCAGCTGCAGGACAAAGGCTGGCTGCAAAGATCGGCCAGCGAGGCGGACAAGCGCGTGCGCTGCCTGCAACTGAGTGCCCAAGGCCTGGCTTTGTTTGAGCAGTTGCGCAGCAGGCGCGAGGAGATTGCAGCCCAGCTGCTGGGGAACTTTCCACCCGAGCAGCAAGTCCAGCTGCGCGCACTCTTGCTGCAGGCACTGCACAGCGCCCAGACCAAAAATTCATGCGGTGAATAAAAAAGGAGCTGCCAGCGCATGTTCATCAATGATTTCAAGATCAAAAGACATTGAAACCCATGATTAACTAGCGCTAGCAGCTCCTGATTAAGAAGCGCCCTTTGCGGCAGTTCAGAGCCGCATCAGAATTTCATGTTCGCCGTGATCCAGAAGGTACGCCCTGCCTGCGTCACGCCGGACACCGACGATCCGCCCTGGAAGTAGCTGTTCACCCAGGTTGGCGTGCCGTTGACGCTGACCTGGCTGTATTTGCGGAAGTCCTTGTCGAACAGGTTGAAGATGCTGGCGTTCAGACTCAGGTTCTTGTTGACCTGATAGCTGCCGCCCAGGTGGAACAGCGCATAGCCCTTGATGTCGCCCACGGCGTCATACACGGCCTTGTTGGCGCTGCTCAGGTTGTCGTAGGAGCCGCTAAAGCGCGGGCTCTTGCTGCGATACTCGCCGCGCGCCCACAGGCGCCACTGGCTGGTCGGTGTCCAGTCCAGCTGAACATTGGCGATGTGCTTGGCGGTATTGGCCAGCTGGCCGTTCTTGCGGCCTTCCTCGATCACCTCGCTGTTGGTCCAGGTGTAGCCCCCCTTGATAGACCAGTCCTTGCTCAGTTGCGCGCGGCTACTCAGCTCCAGACCCCAGGTCTTGGCCTTGTCCACGTTGATGGAGTAATCGGCCGTGGGGTTATAGCTGCAGCTGGAGATGGCCGAAGTCAAGCAGGAGCCGCCCGAGGCAATCTTGTCCTTCACATCGTTGTGAAAGAACGTGGCCGCGCTGGTCCAGCCTGCCTTGTTGTCGAACAAGGCCGACAGCTCCACATTGGTGCTGGTCTCTGGCTTGAGGTTGGGGTTGCCGATATTGATGGTCTGCCCCTGGCCACTGACGCCACTGACACCGTCGATCAGCTGATTCAGGCGTGGTGCCTTGAAGCCCTGGCTTACACCGCCTTTGAAGGTCCAGTTTGTCGTCGCATCCCAGACCATGTACGCGCGCGGGCTGAAGTGGCCGCCAAAGGCATCGTGGTGGTCATAACGGCCGCCCAGCGTGGCTGTCAGGCCCTGAGCCAGACGCCATTCGTCTTCGGCAAACAGCGACCACATGGTTTGCTTGTGGTTTTGCGGCAGCAGGCCATCCTTGAGCTTGGCATCCCAGACCTGACCACCCACGGTAACCATGTGCGCATCGCCCAGAGGGGCCACCAGCTTGCTGTCCAGCACCACATTGGTGGTCTTGAGTTCGCGGTCTGTACCGCCGCGTGGATCACCCACAGGCACTGCCGCGCTGGGAATGGTGCGGCCAATGGTCTCAGTTTCGGTGTGCATCAGGCTGCTTTCCAGCGTGCCAAAGCCCAGACGGCTGGTGTGACCGATGCTGACCTGATCGCGGTTAAAGCGCAGCGCGTCGCGATAACCGGGCAACGCCAAGTTGCCCTTCTTGTCGACAGGCATGAGCGCATCACGGCTGCCCAGGCGACCGTCTTCGTTGTTGTACCAAGTACGGGCCTGATCCACGTCCAGCCAGATATCGTGATAGCGGTTGGGCGTCAGCGTCAGCTTGGCTCCCAGGCTGTGCTGGCGGCTCTGGGCCGGGGCGGGGTTGCGCGCCTGTGCGGGCTGGGCGGCACCAGGGGCCAGCACCCAATCGGCCGCATCGCGGTTAAAGGTGTTGCCGCGCACGGCCAGCCCCAGCACATCCTGCTTGATGGGGCCGTTGATGTAGAAGCTGCTCTTGTACTGGTTGCCCCATTCGCTGTCTTGCGCAATGCCTGCGCCCACGCTGACCTCGCCGCCCCACTCCTTGGCAACCTTGCGCGTGATGATGTTGATCACGCCGCCCATCGCATCCGAGCCGTAGAGCGTGGACATGGGGCCGCGAATGACTTCAATGCGCTCGATGGCCGACATGGGGGGCATAAAACTGGTCAGCGCCGCGCCAAAGCCGTTGGGCGTGACGTCGCCCGCCACGTTCTGGCGGCGGCCGTCGATCAGGATCAGCGTGTAGTCGCTGGGCATACCGCGAATGCTGATATCCAGGCCGCCGGTTTTGCCCGTGCCGCCCATCACGTCAATGCCTTCCACGCCTTGCAGCGCTTCGGCCAGATCGCGAAAATTCTTGGTCTCCAGTTCCTTGCGCGTGACGACGGAGATCGATGCCGGTGCGTCTTTCAGCTCCTGTTCGAAACCGGAAGCAGAAACCACCACCTCCTCCATGGTGGATTCCTTGGCCTGGGCCAGAGCGCTAGTGCTGGCGCAGAGTGCTGCTGCAGCCAGAGCCAGCAGACGGGGTTGGCCCATAGGGGCAAGCCAAAGGGGGCGACGTGTCGCTGCGTTGGACATGATGACTCCTGACCCCAATGGCTGGGGCCGCTTTCAAAAGGTAAGACAGAGGTGCGTGGACCCATCGGGCCTGCGTATACGTGGCGACTGGTGCGTCAGCCTGTAGAGACAAAGCCGTTGAGATGTTGTGATTTATGAGCTTTGAAGGTTGCAATTATGTATTTTTGTAAACGCAAACCAATCTCATTAACCTTAACTTTGTAGGAAATTAACCTATGAAAGCAAGAATCTGCTATCCGTGTGCGTGAGAGCACTGCGTTTGCTCGGGTCTTGATCATCCTTCCGGTCTGTCAAAAAAAGCGCTCAACCCTTTTGGGGCGAGCGCTTTTTTTATGGATGACGGCTCCGTCAGGCCATCAAGGCAGGTCTTTCATGGGCTCTGGTTCATTGGTCGGGCGTGGCCCCACTGTGCCCAGCCTGGCCTTGAGCGATTGCGGCTGGCCGGTAATCAGCGCCGCATAGTTGGTGGTGTTGGAAAGCACCTTCTTCACGTAGTCACGCGTTTCCGTGAAAGGCACGTTTTCAGCCCAGATGGCGGCATCCAGCGTAGGGCCGTTGCGCCAGTTGCGTGGGCGGCCGGGGCCGGCGTTGTAACCGGCTGCGGCCATGACCATGGAGCCGTCAAAATCGTCCAGCGCCAGCTTGAGATAAGCGGTGCCGATGGTGATGTTGGTGTCGCGGTCGTTGATCATGCCGGGCGTGAAATCGGTCATGCCGATCTTGCGCGCCGTCCAGCGCGCCGTGGCAGGCATAACCTGCATCAGACCCGAGGCGCCCACACCCGAGCGGGCATCCATGATGAAACGGCTTTCCTGGCGAATCAGGCCATAGACATAGGCCGGGTCGAGACCGATGTTGCGCGACTTGGCCAGCACCGTGTCGTGATAAGGCATGGGAAAGCGCTGGCTCCAGTCGGCAAAGGTCTTGGTGCGCTCGCTGGTGTTGATGCAGCGATCCCAGACCTGTCGCTCGCAGGCCAGATCGGCAGCGGCATACAGCTCACGGTCTTCCATGCCGCCGGGCTGGTGCAGATTGGTCCAGTAGTTCCACTCGCGCACCCCTTCGCTGCGCAGCCCCATGCTGATCGCATACAGGCTACGGCGCAGGCCGGGGTTGGCACGGGCAGCGGCCTTTTCTTCCGCCGTCAAGGGCGCGGGCGCGGGCGGCACGGTGATGCGCTGGCCAATTTCCTCCAGCGCCAGTTGTTCATAGAAGCTGCCCGTGCCTGCCGTGTCCTCCAGCAACTGGCGGGCTTCGGCCTTTTCCTCGGCGTTGGGACGGCCTGCCAGCATGGCCTTGGCCTTCCAGTAAGCCCAGGCAGGGTCGGTTCGCTCGCCCCCCATGGCATCGATGGCGCGGCGCACGGCCTTCCAGTCACCGGCACGCAGTGCGGCACGGGTCTTCCAGCTCAGCAGTTCATCGCTCAGGTCTTCATTGCGGCGCACCTTGCTGAAGTAGGTGTGGGCATCAGGCGAGAGTCTGAAGGCCGCCTGCTTGCCAGCCACGGCCCAGGCCCAGTTACGCTCCTCGCCAGTGAGCTGGGCTCCCCAGCCGCCTTCAATCTGCGCGGCAGCAGCGTCGGGGGCGCTGGCCGCCATGCGGATCAGCGCCAGCAGCGCCAGCTCCTTGCGCTCGCGACCACGCGCCTTGCTCTGACCTGCCAGGTATTTGGCGGGCGAGGCAAACACCTGCGCCACCTGGTCAACGGACTCGGGTGCGACGATGGCCACGGCATCGCGCACGGCCTTTTGGCGGTTGTTCTCTGCAGCCACTCGGGCGCGACGCCAGACATCGTCTTCGCTGATCAGCTTGCTGGCATACATCTGGCCCGCGGCCGTGGTGCAGCCGTCATCGGCATCTCGCTGCGACATCCACAGCTCTCGCACCTGCTGGCCCACATTGGGCGCTGCGCGGCCCTGGCTGGCATCGACCAGCAGCGCGTAGCAAGTGACGGACTTGTCATCACGCATGCGAAACTTCGGATAAACCTGAGCGAAGGTGCTCCAGTCGCGCTGCTTGCCCAGCAGCAGCAGCCAGTCGTTGCGCAAACGGTCTTCCTGGTAGGTGCCCGCATAGCGGGTCAGAAAGCCCTGAATCTCATCGGGAGCAGCGGTTTCCAGGCGGTTCTTGAGCTCCCAATATGCCGCCCAAGGCTCCAGCGGGTGGCCGCTGGCCTGCGGCAGTAACTGGGTCAGGGCCTGCTGATTGCGCGCACGGAATGCTTTTTGCATATCCAGCAACACGGCATCACCAGAGTTTTGTGCCTGCGCAAAAGGAGCAGCTACAGTCAGCATGGAAACCGCACAAAGCGGTGTCAAAATCTTCAGCCAGTGCATGGAGGAAATTACCCGATGGACAAAGCAGCGTTACGCCGCAAGTTGATTGAATTGCGCCTCAACCTTCCAGATCGCCTGCAGCGCGCCGATGCACTGCAGCAGGTGATGCGCTTTTGGTTGATGGAGCGGCCCGATACCGTGATTGGTGCCTATTGGCCCATCAAGGCTGAGTTTGACCCGCTGCCAGCGCTGCATCGCTGGAAAGAAGATGGCGAGCTACAGGGTACCCCACAACGGCGCAAGATTGGCCTGCCCGTTATCGATAAGCAGCGTAAGACACTGAGTTTTCATGCCTGGTACCCCGGTTGCCCCATGGAAGAAGATGCCTATGGCATTCCCAAACCCAAGGATACCGAGGTGCTGGAGCCCACGCTGCTCTTTGTGCCCTGCGTGGGCTATGCCGCAGGCGGCTATCGCCTGGGTTATGGCGGCGGCTTCTACGACCGCACGCTGGCCGAACTCACTCCCCGTCCATTTACCGTGGGCCTGGGCTACACCAATGCCTATGTCGATGACTTCCAGCCCGAGGCGCATGATCTCCCGCTGGACGCCATCCTTAACGACAACGGCGTGGTCTGGCCCGTATAGGAAGATGTTGACGCTCTAAAATCAAGCACTGCCACCGCAGCCCACAGATTAGGTTCGGTGGGCTTGACAACTGTCCTTCATGAGTCGCCCTAACAAAAACATCCCCCAGCGCCGCTATCGCCCGCGCCCTCCCCTGACCGTCATGCAGCAGCCGCTCACGCGTGCAGAGGTGCAGCGCCTGCAGTCCCATATGCGCCGCCACGGCCCGCGCAGCCTGACGCCCGGTCAGCACAATGCCATCTGGGACTTTCTGTTCGACCTGCCGGAAAGCCACGCCTGGCTGGGCCATATGACAAGCCAGATTCAAGCCGGACAACAAGCGCTGCGCCCCGCGACCAAGGCATGAAGCCGAAGCTGAGCCCGACAGAGCAGGCGCTGCTTGCGCAGTATCAGCGTCTGCCCACAGGGCGCTGGCACTTTCTGAACCTGCTGGCGGTGGAGGTCGTGCCGCCCGCCGTCTTTGTCGCACTCTGGGCCTTCACGGGGCGGGAGCTGTTCTTGCTGCTGCTGATTGCCGTGCTGGTGCTCTTCAATGTGCTGCGTGTCTTGCGGCAACGCCGCACACGGGCGCTGCTGGCCTCGATGGCCGGCAAGCTCAAGACGGAAGATGGTGATTGAGGGAGCCCGAGCTTCTCCTCTCCTCAAAAATTGATAGCTGCCACCGCACATAAAACAAAGGGTTCAAGGCAAAAATACCTTGAACCCTTTTACTATTGAGCGCTTGCAGCTATCAATTTTCAAGATGCCTGGCTGGCGCGCCAGTTCTGCCAGCCCGATGCGCGCAGCTCGCAGGCCGGGCAGCTGCCGCAGCCATAACCCCAGTCATGCAGCACATCGCGCGTACCCTGGTAGCAGGTGTGGGTCTCCACACGAATCAGCTCCACCAGCGCGCTGCCGCCAAGGTCGTGTGCCAGTTGCCAGGTCTGGGCCTTGTCCAGCCACATCAGCGGGGTGTCGATGCGCATGCGGCGCTCCAGCCCCAGGTTCAGCGCCAGTTGCTGGGCCTTCATGGTGTCGTCGCGGCAGTCGGGGTAGCCTGAGTAATCGGTCTCGCAGACGCCGGTCACGATGACCGTGAGGCCGCGTCTATAAGCCAGTGCACCGGCCAGCGTCAAAAACAAGAGGTTGCGCCCCGGCACAAAGGTGTTGGGCAGGCCGTCGGCCTGCATGGCAAAGGCCACATCGTCGGTCAGCGACGAGCCGCCGATCTGCTTGAGCACATCCAGCGACAGCACATGGTCTTCGCCCAGGCGCGGCGCCCATTGCGCAAAGCGCTGTACCAGCTGCTCGCGCACACCGGCGCGCACCTGCATCTCCACGCTGTGGCGCTGGCCATAGTCAAAGCCCAGCGTTTCCACACGCTCGAACATGGACAGGGCCTGCGCCAGGCAGGTGGTCGAGTCCTGCCCACCTGAAAACAGTACCAGCGCGCCCTTGTGGTGGCCTGCGCCAGCCACGTTTGCAGAAGAAATGGATGTATTTGCCATAGGCCGCAATTACATCATCAGCCACGGCACTCGCCCCGGTTCATGGGCATCAACACACAGACCGTAACACCCAAGCTTGATAAGCTGGAAGGGCCTGTTCATCTCCTGCGAGGAATGCGCCATGAAGCTCTATATCGGCAACAAGAATTACTCGTCCTGGTCCATGCGGCCCTGGGTGCTGATGCGCCAAAGCGGCATCAGCTTTGAAGAAGTCACGCTGCGCTTTGACAGCTTTGCGCCCGGCTCCAGCTTCAAGCTGCAGGCGCTGGCCCTCGCCCCCACGGGCAAGGTTCCGCTGCTGGTCGACGAAGGGCTAATCATCTGGGACAGCCTGGCGATTTGCGAGTATCTGGCCGAGCGCTTTCCCGAAAAGCACCTCTGGCCACAAGCTGTTGCACAGCGAGCCCGCGCACGCAGCCTGGTCGCACAGATGCACAGCGGCTTTGGCGCGCTGCGCAGCCTCTGCCCCATGAATATCGAAGCCCAGCTGCAGGAGGTCGGTGCCCAGCTCTGGGCCAAGCATGCCGATCTGCGCAGCGATATGCAGCAGCTCGAAGAGCTCTGGATCCCGCTGCTGAGCGCCGCCAACGGCCCCATGCTGTTTGAGCAGTTCAGCATTGCCGACGCTTTTTTCGCCCCGGTCTGCATGCGCATCAACTGCTACGGCCTGCCAACCTCGGCCCCCGTGCGCGCCTATGTGCAGCGCGTCACCCAGCTGCCCGCCACCCAGGAATGGATGCAGGCCGCGCTGGCCGAGCAGGACTTTTTGTCGTTTGAAGAGCCTTACCGCACCCAGCGCTGAAGCCAACAAGCGTCTGGCGCCGCAGCGCGCAGCCACTACCATTGCAGCATGAGCGAATTCAAGGTTTACAAGGTCGGCGGCGCAGTGCGCGATGCATTGCTGGGCCTGCCCGTCCACGACACGGACTGGGTGGTGGTGGGCGCCACGCCCGAGCAGATGACGGCGCGCGGCTTTGTGCCCGTGGGGCGCGACTTTCCGGTGTTTCTGCATCCCAAGACGCATGAGGAATATGCGCTGGCCCGCACCGAGCGCAAGAACGGCATGGGCTATCGCGGCTTTGTGGTGCACACCGCCGCCGATGTGACGCTGGAAGAAGATCTGGCCCGGCGCGATCTCACTATCAACTCCATAGCTGCTCCCGCAGACTGGACAAGCGCTAGCGACCCAAAAGACCTAGTAGACCCCTACAACGGTCAGCAGGACTTGCAAAGCAAGGTGCTGCGCCATGTGACCGATGCCTTTCGCGAAGACCCGGTGCGCATTCTGCGCCTGGCCCGCTTTGCGGCCCGCTTTACCGATTTCACCGTTGCGCCCGAAACCCTGGCGCTGATGCGCGAAATGGTGGCGGCTGGCGAAGTCGATGCCCTGGTGCCTGAGCGCGTCTGGCAGGAAATCAGCCGCGGCCTGATGGAGGCGCAGCCCTCGCGCATGTTCAACATCCTGCGCGACTGCGGCGCGCTGCAGCGGCTGCTGCCCGAGCTCAACAAGCTCTGGGGCGTGCCCCAGCGTGCCCAATACCACCCCGAGGTGGACACCGGCATTCACGCCATGATGGTGCTGGACATGTCCGCCCGCCTGCAGGCACCGCTGGCCGTGCGCTTTGCCTGCCTGTGCCATGACTTTGGCAAGGGCACGACGCCCGCCGATGTGCTGCCCCGTCATATCGGCCACGAGCAGCGCAGCGCCCGCCTGCTGCTGCAGGTCTGCGACCGCTGGCGCGTGCCCAATGACTGCAAGGAACTGGCCGAAGTCGTGGCCCGCGAGCACGGCAATATTCACCGCAGCAGTGAGCTCAACGCCGCCGCCCTGCTGCGCCTGCTGGAGCGCTGCGACGCCATCCGCAAGCCCGAACGGTTTGAAGAGGCGCTGCTGGCCTGCGAATGCGATGCCCGTGGTCGCCTGGGTTTTGAAGAAGCACCTTACCCGCAGCGCCAGCGCCTGAGTGGCGCACTGCAGGCCGCACTGGCCGTGGAAACCGCACCCGTCGCACAGGCTGCCGCGCAGCGCGGGCTCAAAGGCAAGGCCATTGGCGACGCTGTGAGCCAGGCGCGCGAGCAGGCGATTGCGTTGCAATTAACCTCCCCCTGAAAATGCCCCGCTCCATGACAGATTTACCCGATCTGCCCGAACGCTGGCAAGGCATCACCGACCCCGGTGTGTATGACCGCGGGGTGAACTATTTTTTGCAGAACAAAGTGCAAGAAATAGACACCCCCAGCGCCGCGCACGAGCGCTATTTCATCGTGCAAGGCAGCGCACAGTACGACGTGATGCTGGACTTGCAACAGCCGCTGCGCAGCTATTGCGACTGCCCCCACGCTGAATCGGTGGCGGTCTGCAAGCACATGGTGGCCGCTTGGATGTCTGCCCACGCAGGCGCACCGCCTGCCATCCTGCGCACCGCCGCTGGCAAAACGGCCAAGGCCAGCGCACGCCTGCAGGAGATGCAGGCCAATGTGGATTTTTTGCAATCCCGGTCCGCCGAGCAGCTGAGTCAGTGGATTGGCGAGCAATGCGACCGCGACCCGCAACTGGCCAAGCAACTGAGCCTGTGGCGAACCAGCACCTTGAACAGCCCGCAAACGCCCGCCCAGTGGCGCAAATACCTGACGCAAGCCATGCCCCAGCGTCGGGATTTGTATGGCCGCGAGCTGCAGCGCTGGGCCACCGATGCCCAGCAAGCGCTGCAGCCGCTGGCGCAGCAACTGCCGCTCCAGCCGGGCAACATCCGGGCCGCCGCCACCATCGCGCTGATGCGCCTCTATAAGTTGTGGGAGACCGCCGATGACTCGCAGGGTCAGCTCCACGACTTGCACGATTGGCTGCGCGATCTGCTGCTGCAAAGCCTGAGCGCGGAAGCGCCGCCGGCCAGCTGGCTCAAAGACTGGATGGCTTTGATGCAGGCCGACCCCATGGGCGACTGGAACGAGCAAGGCATTCTGACGCTGGGCGGCACGGCGCTGCAGCAGGCTTACTACCAGCAGGCCATTGCCGCATGGCAGCAGTGGTGCCAGGACCACCCAGGCAGCACGATCAAACCCAGACGCGGTTACGTCTCTGATGACTGGATGCGCTCCCGCGAGCGCAGCACGCTGCGCAAACGCTACTTGCTGGCCATGAAGGCCAGTCTGGACACGCCCGGGCTGATCTTGCTGATGCAGCAAACCGCCCAATCCGAGAGCGACTGGACGGAGGCAGTGGCGTTTTGCGAAGCCCAAAATCACCCACGCGAAGCCATGGCCTGCGTGCAGATGGGTTTGCAGGCGCACCCGGATCATCTGGGGCTGCAGACGCAGTTGCTGCACTGCTACCAGCGCGACGGCTGGGATGAGGAAGCGCTGGCCTTGGCGCAAAAACTGCTGCGCCAGCGCCCCGATGACCTGAAGCGGCTGGATGCGGTGCTGCAATGCGCCGCTGCACTGGGGCAAAGCAAAGAAACGGCTTTGCAGGCCGAAGTGGCCTATGCGCTGACGCGAAAGAGCCTGAACATTCACGGGAAAGAATGCACCGACATCAGCGCCCCGGTTCACTGGCTGCTGCGCGAGGACCAGTGGCAGCAGGCGCTGGCCTTGCTCGATCAAGCGCAGGTGTTTTGCGATTCAAGCACGCGGCGCAAGCTGGCCTTGCACCTGCCCGCCGGACAATACCCACGCGCCGTGCAGCTCCTGCAAGAGATACTGGAGCAGAACATGCCTTCGGCCTACAGTCCTTATCAGGAAGAGCTGCAGCTGGTGCGCCTGATCTGGGCGCGGCTGCCGCCAGAAGCGGTCACGCCTTGGCTGGAAGATCTGCGCCAGCGATTTCAGCGCAAGGTCAACTTCATCAAGGGGCTGGCAGCGCTGTCGTAGCTCGCAGCATGCAAGCCCTCTGATTGCGCCCCTGAACAACTGCGCCTTTTGAGCGCGCTGGAGGTCTGCTGGTATTGCGCAAACAAGCTCCTGCGTAATACTGGCAGCCATGCATCAGAGAGACATTCTGAAACTGCTGCTCTCTAGCGCCCTGATCGCGCCACTTGCCGCCATGGCCCAGCAGGTCTACCGCTGCGAAGCCAATGGAAAAATTGGCTATTCACACGAACCCTGCGTAGGGGCCAAGGCCATAGACACCACGCCAACGCAAGGCATGGACAAGATGACAGGTCAGACCAAGAAAGGGGCCGATGTCCAGCGCGATGAATTCCGCAGACAGCTTGGCACCCTCTCAAGCACCGTGACAGGCCTCAGCCCGGAAACGCATATGCGCCTTGCGCAACGGCAAAAGCTCTCTCGCACCGCTCAACTCGAATGCGCTGCGTGGGACGTAAGACTGCCAGCAATCGAGGAAACCGCAGCAAAGGCCCACTCTCACGAGAAAGAGCAGGCCGAGGCCAGCCTGTTCAAAGCGCGCAAAGCCTTTAGGGATCTGCGCTGCTGATTGAACTGCCCTGTACTGGCCTATCCCAAGCCAGAGACGGCGAGCAAGCGCCGCCGCGCACCGAGGCAGGCGCCCCCTTGGTGGAAGGCGCGCTGCGCGCT
The DNA here is from genome assembly GCF_057369555.1 of Comamonas sp. FUJ_7. Taxonomy (NCBI): domain Bacteria; kingdom Pseudomonadati; phylum Pseudomonadota; class Betaproteobacteria; order Burkholderiales; family Comamonadaceae; genus Comamonas; species Comamonas sp. FUJ_7. The sequence goes on along the minus strand of NZ_JBXXZI010000014.1, from coordinate 44,372 downwards.
CAGGCGGTTGCCGATTGAATCCAGCGCACGATCTCGCCCGCAGGCATGGCTCCCGAGACACGGGCCAGCTCCTTGCCTTCCTTGAAGATCACCATGGTGGGGATGCTGCGAATGCCAAAGGGGGCAGCGGACTGTGGATAAGCCTCGGTATCGAGCTTGGCCAGTTGCGCCTTCCCTGCCAGTTGCTGCGCCGCCTGTGCAAAGGCCGGAGCCATCATGCGGCAGGGGCCGCACCAGGGAGCCCAGAAGTCCACCACCACGGGCAGCTGGCTGCGGCCAATATGCTTGGCAAAGCTGTCGTTATCCAGCGCCACGGGCTCGCCCGTTACCAGCGGCTGGTGGCAGCTGCCGCAGTCGGGTTGGTTGCCCAGTTGCTCGGCAGCAATGCGATTGGTCGTATGGCAGTGAGGGCAGACGTAGTGAATGGATTGGGACATGGGCAACCTTTCTTGGGAGGCCAGCAGAACACGGCGGGTCTTCTGGAGATTCTCGGGAATATGTGCAGCCAATGGGCCAGGATTCAAGACATACAGCGCGCCAGCCCTGAACTACAGCTTCACAAAACGGGCAATCAACGCAGCGACCAGGCTCAGCACCACGGTGCTGGCAATAGGCAGGAAAAACTCGCGCCCAAAGATCTTGAAGCGCAGATCGCCCGGCAGCCGCCCCAGCCCAATGCGCTGCAGCCAGGAGTGCAGGCCATTGATGAGCAACAGGGCCAGAAAAATAACGATCAACCAGCGAATCATGAGCTGCAGTGTAAAAGCTTGCGGTGAAGGCTTGAAGTCAGAGCTGCAAACGCGACTACCTCGCTCTGGCCAGCTTCCACTGGCCTGCCTGCACCAGCAAGGCCGCCAGGCCATAAGCCCATGCCAGCCAGGGCAGCCCCGTGGCGATCAGGCTGGCGGTCACCAGCAGATCCCCCAAGCCACTGACGCACCGATAAGCCAGTGAAAGCGGCAAAGGCCGCAGATGCTCAATAGAGCGGCCAAAAACCCTGCGTACCTTTACGCGCAGCCAGAAGTGGCGCAGCAGTTGCTCCCAGCTATTCACGGCAACCATCAACACCAGCAAGCCCCCGAGCTCAAAGGCAGCGCGTCTGGGGTAGAGATGCTCCCACCACAGCAGCACCAGCAGCAGTGCATCGATGCCGATGGCCAGCAGCCAACGTGACAGCGGGGGCTTGATGGGGCGATGAGACGGACTGCTCATGACAGGCTGATCACAGCCTATGCGTGCGATCGCCCTGCACAAAGCCCAGTGGCAGCCAGGGCTCCACGCCCTTGACCAAGCCAATCACCTTGAACAGCTCGCCCATCTCGTGCTCCATCACCAGCTTGGAGGCCATGGAGCGCGCCTTGATGCCAGCGGCATCGAGCTTGGGAGCCAGCCCGCAGTTGATGAGAAAGTGCGCCTGATTGGTATAGCCCAGCACCTCAAAGCCCGCATCCTGGGCCGCCACGGCCGTGCCCGTGAAATTGACGTGGGCCGTGATGTCCTTGAGACCGACCAGCACTAGCGGATCGTTGTCCACCTGGTGCTGGTAGTGGCAGACCAGCGTGCCCATGTGGCGCTGCTCGTGGTAGTACTCGCTCTCGCCAAACCCGTAGTCGATGAAAAAAGCAGCACCCCGAGTCAATCGCTCGCCCAGGGTGTGGATAAACGCCTCGCCCTGAGGGTGAATTTCGGTCAGAAAATCATGCGAGCCACCAATATCCACAGGGGGGCGCAGATCAGTGGGGCGGTCTTCCCAAGCGAATTCATCACCGTTCATGACCACGCCGCGCTCGTGCCACTGGCCTTTGGTGCGCTGCAGCAGTTGCACGGGCATGGCATCCAGCACTTCGTTGCCGATGATGACGCCTTCCATCGCTTCGGGCAGCATGTCCACCCAGCGCACCAGATGCTCGTATTTGGCCAGCGCCAGCTTCTGGCGCGCACGCAGCGTGCCGGACAGATCGACGATGGTGTAGTGCTGGGGCAAAGCGCCCTGCGCGGCCAGTTCATCGAGGATTTGCAGCGCCAGCGCGCCGGTACCAGCGCCGAATTCCCAGATCTCTTGGGTATTCGTTTTTTGTAGCGCTTCACGCAGCTGGGACGCCACCAATTGGCCAAAAATAGGGGAAATTTCAGGGGCGGTCACAAAGTCGCTTCCCGACTCTGGCATGGCTCCGAACTTGGCCGTTTCATTGGCGTAATAGCCCAGTCCCGGCGCATAGAGCGCCAGCTCCATGAATCGGCCAAAAGGCAGCCAACCGCCCACGGCGGCAATTTCCTTGGCAATGCGGGATTGCAAGGCGCTCGTTAAACTTGAAGGTTCTGTCGTCACAACCCGCATTTTCCACGAATGTCCTCACCCGCCCGACTACGCACAGTATTGGTGACCGGCTCTGCCCGTCGCCTGGGTCGTGACATGGCCCTGGCTCTCGCCCGCGCGGGATGGCAGGTCGCCGTGCATTACCGTGATTCGCATGACGACGCTATGCAAACCGTAGCTGAATGCGCAGATCTATCCGGCGATAGCGCGGCTTTTGATGCTGATTTCTTTGACGAGGAGTCCGTGCGCTCGCTGGTGCCGCGTGTGATCGAGCGCTTTGGCCGCATCGACGCCGTGGTCAACAACGCCTCGCTGTTCGAGCATGACGATGCCCAGAGCTTCAGCTATGTGGCGCTGGAGGCACACCTGCGCAGCAACACGGGCGCGCCCATTTTGCTGGCGCAAGCGCTGCACGCTCATATTCAGCAGCGCGTGGCGAATGCTGAAGGGGTGGGCGACGAGACCGCCCATGGCGCCGTGGTCAATGTGCTGGACCAGAAGCTGTGGAACCAGAACCCCGACTTTCTGAGCTACACCCTCTCCAAGGCCGCTCTGGAAGCCGCCAACACCATGCTGGCCCTAGCGCTGGCACCACGCGTGCGCGTGGTGGGCGTAGCCCCGGGCCTGACGCTGACCAGCCATATGCTGAGCCAGGAAAAGTTCGAGGCCCTGCACACCATGAGCCCGCTGGGCCGCTCGTCCTCGCCCGAGGACATTGCCAGCGCCGTGTGCTTTGCGCTGGAAAACCGTGCCATCACAGGCACCACCCTGCTGGTCGATGGCGGCCAGCACTTACAGCGCTTCGAGCGTGATTTTTCGATGATGTGAGGCCGCCGAGGCCGCACCGCTTTTTCCATGACTTTCAACCCAACATCGTCTGCAGCTCCTGTTGCAAGCACAATCCAACCAGCAGACGCCAAGCAAGAGCCGCCTCGCAGCGAGGGCGTCGTCCCCCTGGGGGGAAGCGGCGCAGCCGCTCAGGGGGGAACCCAGATCCTCACGCTGACCGGACTGCGCTTTGACGCCAGCCTCGGCATTCTTGCGCATGAAAAGCAAGAGCCTCAGCCCATCCAGGTCGACGCAGAACTCAACCTCGGCCCTCAGCCTCTGAGCCCGCGTGACGACGACATTCTTCATGTGCTGGACTACCGCAAGGTTCGCCAGATCATCATCGACGAATGCACGGCAGAGCATGTGAACCTGCTTGAGAGCCTGATCGGCAAGCTGGCCCAGCGCCTGATGCAGTTGCCCGGCGTGCGCGGCGTGCGTGTGAAAATTGCAAAGCTGGAAATTTTTGACGACTGCGAAGTAGCCATTCGCATCGAAACCGGACAATGGTGAAACCCATGAATGCAGTAAACGACAACCCCTGGATTGCCGAAGAGGCAGAGGCCGCTGACACTGCGGCTGCAGCAAACCCCGCCGGCGCCACTGGCGAAGAAGCCGCCAAGCCCGGCAAGATCAAGATTGAACGCGAGCAGCACAAGCTCGAAAAGCGCCTGTGCCGCGAAGTGGGCAAGGCCATCCTCGACTTCAACATGATCGAAGAAGGCGACAAGATCATGGTCTGCATGTCGGGCGGCAAGGACAGCTACACCCTGCTGGACATTCTGCGCAAGCTGCAAAAGCGCGCGCCCGTGAAGTTCGACATCGTGGCCGTGAACCTGGACCAGAAGCAGCCCGGCTTCCCCGAGCACATCCTGCCCGAGTACTTCGAGAGCATCGGTGTGGACTATCACATCGAAAACCAGGACACCTACAGTGTCGTTAAGCGCGTCGTTCCCGAAGGCAAGACCACCTGCGGCCTGTGCTCGCGCCTGCGCCGCGCCATTCTGTACAAGGTGGCCGATCAGCTGGGCTGCACCAAGGTGGCCCTGGGCCACCACCGCGACGACATCGTGCAGACCATGATGCTCAACATGTTCTACGGCGGCCGCATGAAGGGTATGCCACCCAAGCTGGTGAGTGACGACGGCAAGCATGTGGTGATTCGCCCCCTGTGCTATGTGCCCGAGAAAGACACGGCACGCTGGGCACAGTACCAAGGCTTCCCCATCATTCCTTGCAACCTGTGCGGCAGCCAGGACGGCCTGCAGCGCGTGGCCATCGGCGAGATGCTGCGCGAATGGGAAAAGAAGTTCCCCGGCCGCATCGAGAGCATGTTCCGCGCCATGGGCAACATCGTGACCACGCACATGATGGATCCCCAGCTGCACGACTTCAAGGGCGCCAAGGCCACCGGCGTTGCCGATCCGAATGGCGATATGGCCTTTGACCATGAAGAGCTGCCCACCATGGCCGCCCTGCCTGGCGGCGTGCAAGTGGTACAACTGTCCTGAGCGGACTTTTGAACTAATCCTGGACACTGAAGTCCCAACAAAGGCCCATCTCGATGGGCCTTTGTTGTATCGAAAGCATCACCATGAATCTGCGCAAAACCTCTCTTCGCTGGATTGGCCTTGCGGCGCTGACGGCCAGCGCCCTGCTGGCGGGTTGCAGCACCGTGCGTGAAGTCAACAGCACGGTTCAAAGCTTCTCCGCGCTGAACACCATTCCCGTGCCTGCCACCTACCGGCTGGAGACTCTGCCTTCTCAGCAAGGCCAGATGAACTTTCCCGCCATTGAAGCCCAGGCCCAGCATGCACTGGCACGCGTGGGGATGACACGCGATGATTCGCGTCCCGGCGTGGTGGTGCAGATCAGCGCCGTGGCCCGCTATGCACGCGACTACGCCAGCTGGCCCTATTACGACCCCTATTGGGGCCCGCGCTGGGGCTGGGGCATGAGCTATGGCCGCGGCTTCGGCTGGGGCTTTGGCGGCAGCATGATGATGATGGATGGCCCGCCGCTGGAGTACTACCGCGCTGTGAGCATCGTCATGCGCGATATCAAGACCCAGCAGATCGTCTATGAAACCTCGGCCCAGCGCCAGGATGTCTGGACCGACGACCCCGCCATCTTTGGCATCTTGTTCGATGCGGCGCTGACGGGCTTTCCCAAGCCGCCGCAGGGCCCGCGCAATGTGCGCACCATCATCCAGCCCCCTGCACCAGCACAGCAGCCAGCCACAGCGGCACCGGTGACGCAGCCCGTAGTACCCGTCACACCGCGGGCCACACAGGCAACACCCGCGACCAGCACACCCGCACCTTGATTTGCAATCTTCAACAGTTGACTGCGCCACCACGTGCTAACGTGCGGCTCAGTCTCAAACAGGGCCTGAACTCAAGCACCTTCTCCTCACGCAAAGGATGGCACTCATGAAGAAATTTGCTCTCTCCAGCCTTGTCTGCGCCGCTTTGGCCGCAGGCTCCATCAGCGCTCATGCCAGCGGTCTGGGCGATGCTCTGCGCGGCCAGCTCGGCGGTAGTGCCGCCGAAAGCAGTGCAGGCTCTTCAGGCCTGGGCGGCATGCTGGGCGCGGGCGCAGGTGGTGCCGGTGGTTCCTCTGCGCTCTCCGCCCTGGGTCTGGGCGGCCTGGCCAGCTCGGGCACGGCCAGCAATGCGGCCGGTGTCATCACCTACTGCATGAAAAACAATTATCTGAACGCCAACAAGGCGGCTCAGGTCAAAGATCAGCTGCTGGGCAAGCTGGGCCTGGGTCAGAAGGAAGAACCCAAGGATCAGGGCTACCAGAATGGCCTGCTGGGCATGGTCACCGGCTCGGACGGTCAAAGCTTCAGCCTGGACAAGATCAAGGGCAACCTCAAGGAAAAAGCCTGCGACTTCGTGCTGGACAATGCCAAGTCGCTGCTCTGATCTAAAAGCATAGCTATCAGCGCTTTCTACATAAGCGCTAGAGCCCCCAAAGGCCTGCAATTTCACGCAGGCCTTTTTGCATGAAAAGCCGCCCGGAGCACCTCACCACACCATCAAAAACAAGAGCAGACTGCCCTTTTACAACAATGACTTGTGGCAGGAAAAGCGGTAAGTACGCCACACAACACAGCTGCAAGCGGTTTGCAAGACAATGATCGTCTGAGAAAACAACTACGGACAACAAGCCAAGCCATGCACGCCACGCGCATCATTGCCATCCGCCACGGTGAGACAACCTGGAACGTGGATGGCCGCATCCAGGGCCATCTGGACATCCCCTTGAACGACACCGGCCTGTGGCAGGCCGATCAGGCCGCGCAGGCGCTGGCCGATGAGCCGATTGCCGCCATCTACAGCAGCGACTTGCAACGCGCCCATGTCACGGCCCAGGCCATTGCCCGTGTTGCCAAGGCCGCTTTGCACACCACCACCGGCTTGCGCGAGCGCTGCTTTGGCGACTTTCAGGGCCGCACCTTCAAGGACGTGGAAGAGAGCCAGCCCGAAGACGCCCAGCTCTGGCGCACACGCAACCCGGCCTACGCCCCGCCCGGCGGCGGCGATTCGCTGCTGGCCCTGCGCGAGCGCATCTCCAGCACCGTGGACCAGATTGCGCGCCAGCATGAGGGTGAGCAGATCGTGCTGGTCGCCCATGGCGGCGTGATGGACATCCTGTACCGCCTGGCCACGCGCCAGGATTTTCAAGCCCCCCGCACCTGGGAGCTGAGCAACTGCGCCATCAATCGCCTGCTCTGGACACCTGACGGCCTGTCTTTGGTAGGCTGGGCAGATACCGCACACCTTCAGCAAGGCAGTCGAGATGAAGCCCATTCCTGAGCATTTGCAAAATTTGGTCGGCCAGGCCGTCAAGCGCATTGACACCCCGGCCCTGGTCATAGACCTGGACGCCATGGACCGCAATATCGAACGCATGGCCCGCTTTGCCCAGCAGCATGGCGTGCTGTGGCGCCCCCACGCCAAGCTACATAAATCTGCACATATCGCGCATCTGCTGGAGCACGCAGGAGCCGTAGGCCACTGCGTGCAAAAAGTCAGCGAAGCCGAGGCTTTGGCGGCAGGCGGCATCACCAACATCTTCATCAGCAACGAAGTCATCGCCCCGCTCAAGCTGGCTCGAGTGGCTGCGCTGGCCAAGGCCTTGAGCGCCGAGGGCGGGCGTCTGGCCATTTGCGTGGACAGCGAAGAAGGCGTGACGCGCCTGGCCCAAGCCATGCAGGATGCGCAAGCGGGCAATGCCGCCATCGATGCGCTGGTGGAAATCAACGTGGGCCAGAACCGCTGCGGCGCCGAGCCCGGCGAAGCCGCCTTGCTGCTGGCTCAAGCCATTGCTGCCCAGCCCACGCTGCGCTTTGCGGGCCTGCAGGCCTATCACGGCGGTGCACAGCACCTGCGCAGCGCCGAGGAGCGCAAAGCGGCCATCGAGCAGGTGCTCACGCTGGTCAAGCGCACGCACCATGAGTTTGACCGCGCCAATATCGCCATCCCGCTGATCACCGGCGCGGGCACGGGCACCATGGTCAATGAAGCTGCCAGCGGCATCTATGGCGAGATCCAGCCCGGCTCCTTTCTCTTCATGGATGCCGACTACGCCAGCAACCAGCGCGACGCGGCCCAGCCCCTGTTCGAGCATGCGCTCTACGTCAAGACGCAGGTCATGTCGCGCAACGACAAGCACGCCGTCTGCGATGCGGGTCACAAGGCCCACGCCATTGACTCCGGACTGCCCAAGCTCCACGCGCTGGCGCCCGAACACGCACTGCGCTTTGCCAACGGCGGTGATGAGCATGGCGTGCTGCACCCCGATGCCGAAGCGGGCAACACCAGCGGCTGGCTGCCCGCGCTGGGCGAGACGCTATGGCTGATTCCCGGCCACTGCGACCCCACGGTCAACCTGCACGACCACCTGATCGGCGTACGCGGAGGTCGTCTGAAAGGCGTGGTCGAGCGCATCTTTACCGTCGATGGGCGCGGTGCATTGACTTGATTTTGATAGCTTGCAGCGCTTGACTACATTGCAATTCAAGGTCAAAACACCCTGAATTGCTTCATCAGCAAGCGCAAGCAGCTATCAATTCATTCACAATGCCTGCAGGCACTGCGATGCGTCACCCGTCGTCGCATGGAGCTGGGATATTTCTCCGGCTTCATCGCACTGGTCTTTATTTTCAACAATTGGATTGTTTATGCGTTTGCTTCTGGCCCTGCTTCTGCCGTTTTCCGTGTTCTTCACCATTGGCCGGCCCTTTTCAGGCCTGATCTGCCTGGTGCTGCAGATCACGCTGATTGGCTGGATTCCCGCCGCCATCTGGGCCGTCTACGCATTGAATCAGTACCAGACCGATAAAAAAATCGAGAGGGCACTTGGCAAGCGCTGACACTAGCGTCCAACAACCAGCGCCCAGCCTGCCGCCAGACTTCAGCCCTCGGGCCACCAGCCATCTGCCCGACGCTCCATGCGCGGGCAGTCGTAGGCACCGACCACGGGGATGGCGCTGCCATCGGCGCGCAGCAGCTTTTGCTGCCATTGCGTGCCCTGGCGCATGGCCACGGCAATGGCAGCCACCTGGGCACCGCAGCGCTCGAGCAAACGCAGACCCGAGACCATGGTCGTACCCGAGCTGACTGCATCGTCCACCACCAGCACGCGCTTGCCGGCAATCAGGCTCAGCTGATTGGGGTCGATATAGAGCAGCTTGCCCTTGCCCGGCGTGGTGATGGAGCTGACGGGTTCGCTCAGCTCCTCCCGGTACCAGTATTTGCGAGAGTAGCCCAGCGGCACATAGCGGCTGTGGCCCAGATGGCGCGCCACCAGCGGCGCAAAGGCCAGGCCCAGCGTGGGCAGTCCAACGACCACGTCAAAGTCATGTGCCTTGGCAGCTTCGGCCATGTGCAGCGCCAACTGCTCCACCACATCGAGCGATGCCTGGTTCGCAATCAGCGAGGCCACGCAGCGATCCGGCGCAGAGCCGTCGGCCGTGGGCATGCCGCGCAGCGGCAGCACCAGATAGCGGCCATCGGGCAGCTGGGCCGGGTAGCTCTTGGCATAGGGCGGCAGCGGTGACTGGGTCAGCTCTGCCTCAGTAACGATGCTCTGCCAGTAGTCGGTCGTGGCGTCAAAGCCGGGCAGATTCTGGCCGCTCAAATCGACCGGTGATGCAATTTCACTCATACAAATCTCAGTCGCGGCGCAGATATGCTTCAGCCAGCTTCACCCAGTACGAAGCGGTCACGGGCAGCAGGTTGTCGTTGAAGTCATAGGCCGCGTTGTGCACCATGCAGCCGCCCTCACCCATGCCGTTGCCGACGATGAAGTAGTTGCCGGGAACGGCGTTCAGCATGATGGCGAAGTCATCGCTGGCCTGCAGTGGCTGCAGATCGGGAATCAGCCATTCATCGCCCAAAAATTCGCGAGCTACCCCCACTGCAAAATCGGTAGCAGCCACGTCATTCATGACGGGCGGGTAACGCCATTTGTAATCCACCTCAGCCGTGGCGCGGTGCACCGCCGCCTGGGCGTGCGCCATGGCAGTGATGCGCTCACGCAGCTGCTGGCGCACCTCAGGGCAGCGCGCACGGATGGTCACGCGCAGCTCGCAGGTTTCAGGAATCACATTGGGCGCATCGCCCGCATGAATCGCGCCAATGCTGACCACGGCCATGTCGTTGGGGTCGATCTCGCGCGAGCGAATAGTCTGCAGCGCCAGCACCAGGTGCGAGGCGACGACGATGGGGTCCACCGCCACATGCGGCATGGCACCGTGGCCGCCCTTGCCGCGGATGGTGATGATGGCCGTGTCCGAGCTGGAATACATCACGCCCGAGCGAAAGCCGAACTGGCCAGCGGGGTAGCCGGGCTCGTTGTGAAAGGCATAGAGCGCATCGCAGGGGAACAGATCGAACAGCCCCTGGTCGACCATCTTCTGCGCGCCACCGTGGCCTTCTTCGGCCGGCTGAAAAATCAGATTGATGGTGCCGTTCAGCTGGTCTTTGCGCTCTGCAATGACTTTGGCCGCCGTCAGCAGCGTGGCCGTGTGGCCGTCATGCCCGCAGGCGTGCATCTTGCCTTCATGGCGGCTGGCGTAAGGCAGGCCCGTGGTTTCACGGATCGGCAGCGCATCCATATCGGCGCGCAAACCTAAACGCTTGCCACCTTCATGGTCACCGCAGCGCAACTGGCCCACCACGCCGGTATCGCCCAGACCGCGGTGCACGGTGTAGCCCCATTCGGCCAGCTTGGCAGCCACGATATCGCCCGTGCGGTGCTCTTCATAGGCCAGCTCGGGGTGGGCATGCAGATCGTGGCGCAGGGCCAGCATGTCCTGCGCAATGGCTGCCACTTCGGGCAGCACCGGCAAATCCGGCAGTGCGTGATGCACGGGATTCAGCGGAGTCACCATGACTTATTCCGCCTGAATATGGGCTGATTTCACGATTTGCGCGTAACCCGCTTTTTCCTTCTTCAGGAACTGGGCAAAGCTGGCCGGCGTGCCGGAGCCCGGTGTTGCACCACCGTCTTCCAGGCGCTTTTTCACATCGGGCATCTTGAGCACAGCATCGAGCTCGGTGGCCAGGCGCGTCACAACGGCCTGCGGCGTCTTGGCGGGTGCAAACAGGCCCGTCCAGGTGTTGAGGTCAAAGCCCTTGAGCTCAGGGGTTTCGCCAAAGGTCGGCACATTGGGGATGGAGTCAATGCGCTGTGCCGATGTCACGCCCAGGCCTTCGAGCTTTTTCTGCTGAATCATGGGGGTGGCGCTGGTGGTCACCAGCATGCCCACATCGACCTGTCCGCCCATTACATCGCTGGTGATCTGCGCACCGCCACGGTAGGGCACATGCACCAGCTTGATCTTGGCGCGCTCTTGCAGCATTTCCATGGACAGGTGCAGCATGGTGCCCACGCCCGAGGTGGCGTAAGTCAGCGATCCGGGTTTGGAGCGGGCCAGCGCAATCAGTTCGCTGAGGTTGTGCGCAGGCAGGCCGGGACGGGCCACGGCCACCACAGGTGCAATCGTCACCAGCCCCACGGGAGCCAGATCTTTTTCCGCGTCGTACTTGACGGCAGAGTTCACCAGCTGGGCAATGCTGATGGGGCCGTCAAAGCCCATGAGCAAGGTGTAGCCGTCGGCCGGGGCCTTGACGGCCTTGCTCACACCCAGCACGCCGCCAGCACCTGGCATGTTGTCGATGACGATGGACTGCTTGAGGCGCTCGCCCAGTTTCTGGCCGATCAGGCGGGCCGTGGTGTCCACATTGCCGCCGGCGCTGAAGGGAACGATCAGCGTGATGGGCTTGGCAGCGGGCCAGGCGTCGCCCGCAGCCAGTGCAGGGGCAGAAACGCCAGCCGCAGCCAAGGCAGCGGCGGCAACAAAAGTGCGACGAGATGTGGTCATGGGCAGGCAGCAAAAATGCAGCCCTGCCAGCACCAGCGCAAACGGCGGCACAGCAAGGCGGCAGGTTAGTCAGTCTTCGATTATCTGCCGACGGCAAAATCACTGCCATAACTGAAATTACTTAGCAATCCTCATTCACCCCTAGACCACCAACCCAAACCTCGTTCACAGCGCCCTAGGGTTGCCGCCAAGCCCGCTGACTGCAGGCCAGCCCAGAATCCAAGACCATGCTTTCTCCCAGTCAGATCATTGTTGTGGCCACGCCCGTATTTTTGGTGCTGATGGCCGTGGAGTGGGCCATCAGCCTCAGGCGCGGTCGCAATGCCTATGCGCTGGCCGATGCCATCAGCTCGCTGAACCTGGGCATCCTCAGTCAGACCAGCGCGGTCTTCACCAAGCTGCTGACGCTGGGCATTTACACCGCCGTTGCCAGCCATGTGGCGCTGCTCGAGGCCGATGCGTTCTGGATGAGCCTGCCGGGCTGGCTGCTGGCCCTGGTTTTCTACGATTTTTGCTACTACTGGCTGCACCGCAGGGGCCACGAAGTGGGCGTGCTCTGGGCGGCGCACGCCGTGCATCACCAGAGTCAGGCCTACAACCTCTCGACGGCGCTGCGCCAGACCAGCTCGGGTGCCCTGCTGGGCTGGATTTTCTATCTACCCATGGCCTTGGCTGGCGTGCCGCCGCTGGTGTTTGCCGTGGTCGGGCTGATCGATCTGCTCTACCAGTTCTGGGTGCATACCGAGCAGGTCAAGAAGCTGGGCTGGTTTGACCGCTGGTTCTGCGCGCCCAGCAATCACCGCGTGCACCACGCCGTCAACGACCGGTATCTGGACAAGAACTACGGCGGCATTCTCATTGTCTGGGACCGCATCTTTGGCACGTACAAAGAAGAAGACGAGAGCGAGCCCTGCGTCTACGGCACGCGGGGGCTGCTCAAAAGCTGGGACCCTGTCTGGGCGAATTTCACCGTCTATCACCAACTGGCACACGACAGCTGGCATGCCCGCAACTGGCCGGACAAGCTTCGCATCTGGTTCAAGCCGCCGGGCTGGCGGCCTGCCGATGTAGCCCAACGCTTTCCCCGCCCGGACTTTGACCTGGACGAACATCGCATCATCTACGCCCCGCCTCTGAGCAAAGCGCTGCGCTGGTTTGCCAGCTTGCAGTTTCTGGCACTACTGACCGGGACAGCTGCTTTTCTCTGGCAGGCCGACCAATCGCCGCTTTCCCACAACCTGATCGGCTTTGGCGTGCTGCTGACCGCGCAATGGACGCTGGGCGCCACGCTGCAAGCGCGCATCAGCCCCTGGCTTGCACTGATGCTGCAAAGCGGTGCTCTGGCCACCGCCACTGCTGCACTGGGGCTGCAGCAGTGGCACTGGTTGTTCAAGCCGGCAACCATGGTGCTTGCTCTCATCTACATAGCTGCCAGCGCACGCAACACCTTCAATTCAGGCCTAAAACCATCTACAAAGCAGACTTTCCTTCTGCTGGCAGCTATTGTTTTCTCTTTGGGTGGCGATATATTCCTAATGCTGGATGGTCACTTTTCATCCAGCCTTTTCATCCCCGGCCTGGTCAGCTTTTTGCTGGCCCATGTCTGCTACATCGTTCTTTTCGGCGCAGATGCGCGCTGGTTTTCCCATCGCCCCTCGCTGCTTCTTTGCGCCGTCACAGGCTGCGCCATGTATGCGTTTTTATGGGCGAACGGCCTGCCCACCGCACTGCGCCTTCCCGTCGCCGCCTACGTCGCCATCATCGCGTTGATGGCTGCACAGGCATGGAGCCGCCATCACCAACTGCGCACGCCAGCGTCGCTGCTCGTCGCGCTGGGATCGGGCCTCTTCATGCTCAGTGACTCTCTGCTGGCCATCAACCGTTTTGTGAAGCCCCTGCCCTGGTCTGCCATAGGCGTTCTCAGCACCTATTACCTGGCCCAGGCTCTGATCGTGCATGGCATGGTGACCACTTTGCGCACTGGCCCCGGCGACACAAATCCAGCCTGAAACCTGCAAGAAAGCCTCTTTGCTTTAGGACGACTGCCTTGCTGGAATACTGATCTTCTTGCCTCGCCGCCCTGCGGCCTGTGCCATCACCAGACTGCGCACAAATCTTGCCCTGATCCCATGAGCACACTCTGCGAGGAACCTCTAAGGGTTGACCCGATGAGCCTGTGCAGAGATAATCCCCCGATTGCCATTTCAGGAGTCCCCACGTGGACAGTGCCAGTTCAACCAGTGATTTATCGCTTGCCGCAATGGCTGCGAAGCTGGTTCGCTGACAGACTCTCTTCAGAGCGGGAGTCGTCATCGACCCACCCGCTCCATGCCTCGCGCCCCCGATTTTCCAGACTGTTTTCATCTGCCTGCATCTGCTGATGCCTGGCGATTTTGGGTCTGTGCATCACTGAAAAATCAACGCCTTTAGCGTGCCGTTTTTGCGGCATTCCAAAGAACCTGTTGAGAACTTGTGCGTTCCGTTCCTGCTCGACAAGAAGGAGTACGCCATGCGCCATCAACTCAACCGCCTCATCTGCCAGTTGCGCCGCCAAGGCTCAGCCCAGTCTTCCGTGGTTCGCTCTGCGCAAACGCCACAGGCTATGGAGCAAGCAGCCGAGCTCGATGCCCAAACCCACTGGCCCACGCATCGCATTCGCAGCTTTTTGCTCACGCAGCGCGCTCACCGCCGCGCCGACTGAGCTGCACGCATGACCGGTCCCGCGCCGACTTGGGCACGGGGATTTTTCAAACCATCGAGGAACACGCATGGACCCCGACCCTAGCCGATCTTGCTGCACCGCTGCTGCATATGCGCAGGTGCCCGCCATTGCTGCGTGCGTGTTCGCTGGCCCAAGCCAGGGCGCGCACCCATTGTTTTCACACGCCCTCAGGGCCGGTATCGTCAAAGCCGCGGACTGAAGTCCCAGGCTGACTCCGGCCTTCATGGCCATCAAGGAGTTAGCCCATGCAACGCCTTCTGCAGCGCAAGCTGCTTCCCACTCATCCCCATGCCGCACCACAAGGCCTGCAAAGAGCCGTGGTCCGCGCACTGGAGCTTCGCCACACCGAGGTGCTGCGCCACCTGGGATCAAACCACCGCAATGCAGAGAGCACGGCCGAATTCGCCTCCGTGCTCGCCGCCCTGCCAGCGCGTCAGCGCGATGATGTACTGTCCCTGCTGGAGCCCTGCCAGCGCGAATCCGTGCTCCGCCACCTGCCTCGGTATGCCCGCAAGCAATGGCTTTGCAGCGGCGCATCCGCCGGGTCATCGGCCAACGCATCGACCAGCACCTCGGCTCGCCTGAAAAAGGCCCGCCCCAGCACCTGGCTGCGCAACTTGTACCGTGCGCTGCGGCAAGGCTGATGCACTGCCACCAAAAGGCCCCGCTGCTGTCATCTGAAAACCCTATGCTCTTTCATTGAGCCATACAGCAGAAGCACCGCCTGGCGACCACCTAATCAAGAATAAAAGTTCATCGCATGCAATCCCTGCAAAACTTTCATCTGCTCTCGACGCTGAACACCATCCTGTGCCTGCTGGTGGCCTTTGTCTGCGGCAGCATCATTGGCCTTGAGCGCCAGATTCGCCAGCGCACGGCGGGTCTGCGCACCAACACCCTGGTGGCCGTAGGCGCTGCCGTATTCGTCGATCTGGCCATGCGCATCTCTGGCGCGGATGGCTCCACCCGCGTGATCTCCTATGTGGTCTCGGGCGTGGGCTTTCTGGGCGCGGGCGCCATCATGAAGGAAGGCGCGAACATCACCGGCCTGAACACTGCGGCCACTTTGTGGGGCTCTGCCGCCGTGGGCGCCTGCGCGGGAGCGGGTATGTTGCCCGAGGCCGGTATTGCCACCCTGTTCGTGTTGGCCAGCAATACCTTGCTGCGTCCCGTGGTCAACTACATCAACCGCCACCCCGTCGCAGAGCACGCCAGTGAAGCGACCTACTACGTCTACGCTATTTGCCAGCGCGAAGTACAGGCCGATGTGCGCGAGCGCATGCAGGAGTTGCTGGAGGCCGCCAACTACCCGGTGCGCACGGTCTCCAAGCACGATATTCCGCCCAATAGCTGCGAAGTGGAGGCCGAGTTGTTTGCCACGGCAGTTCATGCCGAGGAGCTGGATCAGGTGCTGGCACAGATCGAAGCCATGCCCGGTGTGGTACAGGCGTTTTGGAACGCAGGACCGCAAAATTAACTCCCCCCTGAGCCGCTTTGCGGCTTCCCCCCAGGGGGACGACATCTTCGCTGCGGGGCGGCCCTTGCTCGATGTCTCTCGCTTGGAGTGCGCCAGTTTTTTGCGTCGCTTCCTGGCTTTACGCCGATGAATCGTCTGCGGGCGCCTGCAGGCCCAGATGCAGATACGCAGCCTTCGTCGCCATGCGACCGCGCGGTGTGCGCTGCAAAAAGCCTTGCTGAATCAGATAAGGCTCGATCACATCTTCGATGGTGCCGGACTCCTCGCCAATGCTGGCCGCGATATTGTCCAGGCCCACCGGGCCGCCATCAAAGCGGTGCACCACGGCTTCGAGCAGCTTGCGGTCCATGATGTCAAAGCCTTGCGGGTCCACGTCCAGCATGGCCAGCGCCTTGTCGGCAATCTCGCGGGTGATGCGGCCATCGCCTTTCACATCGGCATAGTCGCGCACACGGCGCAGCAGGCGGTTGGCAATACGCGGCGTGCCACGTGAGCGGCGCGCAATCTCAAAGCAGCCTTCCGCATCAATCGGTGCGTTCAGCAAACCCGCGCTGCGCTTGACGATGCGCGACAGCTCCTCGGACGTATAAAACTCCAGCCGCGCCACAATGCCAAAGCGGTCGCGCAGCGGGTTGGTGAGCATGCCAGCGCGCGTAGTGGCGCCCACCAGTGTGAAGGGCTGCAGATCAAGCTTGATAGAGCGTGCCGCCGGTCCTTCGCCGATCATGATGTCGATCTGATAGTCCTCCAGCGCCGGATAGAGGATTTCCTCGACCACGGGCGAGAGACGGTGAATCTCGTCGATGAACAGCACATCGTTGGGCTCAAGATTGGTGAGCAGCGCCGCCAGATCCTTGGGCTTTTCTAGCACCGGGCCACTGGTCTGGCGCAGGTTCACCCCCAGCTCGGCCGCAATGATGTGGGACAACGTGGTCTTGCCCAGGCCGGGCGGGCCAAACAGCAGCACATGGTCCAGCGCCTCGCTGCGCTTTTTGGCCGCACCAATGAAGATTTCCAGCTGCTCGCGCGCCTTGGCCTGACCCACATATTCGTCAAGCTGCTTGGGACGCAGCGCGCGCTCCAGCGCCTCTTCGCCCATGGTCGAATGCCCGGCTGACACCATGCGTGGCTCGCTGGCCTCGGCTTCAGATGCCACAGCACGCGCCTTGCGCGCGGCTCTGGCGGGAGCGGGGCTGGCCGCAAATTCGTCCATTTGAATCGTCATGGCGGCAATTGTGCCCCAAGCCCAAGATAAGCACTGATTAAAAATACAGGGTTAAACAAAATCCCACAGTTGATATTCGCACTCGCGGCAAGCTCAGCCGCTACTTGCGCACAATGACTGCCATGGATTTCAGGAGGTTTCCCATGCGTTTTCACACTCTGGCCTGCACGGCCGCCCTGCTTTGCCTGACGGCCACCGCCCAAGCCGCACTCAAGGTGGGCGACAACGCCCCCAACTTCAGCACGCCCGCCGCCGTGGCAGGCAAGGCGTTTGACTTTGATATGAAGGCTGCTCTGCAAAAAGGGCCGGTGGTGCTGTACTTCTTCCCCAAAGCCTTTACCCGTGGCTGTACGGTGGAAGCCCATGCATTTGCCGAGGCTACACCCCAGTTCAAGGCCATGAATGCCACGGTGGTGGGCATGTCGCATGACGATATCGACACGCTCAAGCGCTTCTCCACCGAAGCCTGCCGCGACCAATTCGCCGTGGCCTCTGACCCAAAAGCGCAAACCATCAAGGCCTACGACGCCGCTGCCGCCGCCAACCCGGCCATGGCCGACCGCATCTCTTATGTGATTGGGCAGGACGGCAAGGTGAAATTCGCCCTCGTCAGCAGCGACCCCATGGCCCATGTCCAGCAGACCCAGACTGCCGTCAGACAGCTGCAGAGCAATATCAAAAAATGAGCTGTCACCGCTTACCCATCAATCGTTTGATGGGTATTTCATGCTTTATTTTCAGCCGCCAGACCGCCGAAAAAAGCCCATGAACCCGGCAAACTTTCCACACCCCACAGCGCTTAAAACCGCCCCTTGCTCCAGAGACGCCAAGCAAGAGCCGCCTCGCAGCGAAGGCGTCGTCCCCCTCCGCGAAGCAGAGAGGGGAAGGCACGCAGCGCCTCAGGAGGTGCCCTGCTACTTCGTCAATGCCTTCAAAGCAAGCTTGATACCTTCGGACACCCCCACATCCGGCGGTAGCTTCTTGAGTGCCGCAGAAGCTTCCTTGTCCGAGTAGCCCAGCGCCATCAGCGCCTGCTGAATATCGTTCTGGTCATTGTTATTGGCAAACAGCGACTGCGCACCCGTATCAGCGCCAATTTTGCCCTTGAGCTCCAGCAGCAATCGCTCGGCCGTTTTCTTGCCGATGCCGGGCACTTTGACCAATCGCCCTGCTTCCTGCTGTGATACCGCTTCCGCGAGATCATCAATGCTCATGCCGCTCAAGACGGCCAGCGCCATGCGCGGGCCAATGCCGGTAATTTTGATGAGTTCGCGAAAAGTCTGACGCTCTCTGACCGTGGCAAAGCCAAACAGCAGCTGCGCGTCTTCGCGCACCACAAAGTGGGTCAGTAGCGCCACCTTGGCGCCGTTGGCGGGCAGGTTGTAGAAGGTGCTCATGGGCACCTGCACTTCATAGCCCACACCGCCGCAGTCCACCAGAACCTCTGGCGGGTTTTTTTCGAGCAGCGTTCCCGTCAATTTGCCTATCATTGAAATCCTTTGCCGCACCGTGCGGCGATTCTTTGCGAGAAATTATCCGCGTGATCCTGCGCCACACCTTCACTCCCCATAACAACACGCGCCTGAGCCATCTTTGCGGCCCGGCAGACGCGCATCTGCGCACCATCGAAATCGCCATGGGCGTCAAGATTGCCCACCGCCACGAGCAGTTCAAGATCGATGGCTCCAAGGCCAAGACCAATGAAGCGCTGGAGCTGCTGCAGGCGCTCTACGAAATCGCGGACGATGCCATTGCCGAAGATACCCTGCAACTCATGCTGGCGGGCGATGCCGAGATGCTCGAAGCCGACATCTGCGCACCGCAGCTGACCACGCGCCGCGCCGACCTGCGTGCCCGCACGCCCAATCAGGCGCTATATCTGGAAAACATCGCCAAGCACGACATCACCTTTGGCATCGGCCCTGCCGGCACCGGCAAGACCTATCTGGCTGTGGCCTGCGCCGTCGATGCGCTGGAGCGCAGCGCCGTGCAACGCATTGTGCTGACCCGCCCTGCCGTGGAAGCCGGCGAGCGTCTGGGCTTTCTGCCCGGCGACCTGACGCAGAAGGTCGACCCGTATCTGCGCCCTCTGTATGACGCGCTCTACGACCTCATGGGCTACGAAAAAGTACAGAAGGCTTTTGAGCGCAATGCGCTGGAAATCGCCCCGCTGGCCTTTATGCGCGGGCGCACGCTGAACAACGCCTTTGTGATTCTGGACGAAGCCCAGAACACCACGCCCGAGCAGATGAAAATGTTCCTCACCCGCATCGGCTTTGGCGCCAAGGCCGTGGTCACGGGCGACGTCAGCCAGATCGACCTGCCCAAGGGCGCCCCCAGCGGCCTGGTCGATGCCGAGCGCGTGCTGCGCCGCGTCAAGGGCATCTCCATCAACCACTTCACCAGTGCCGACGTGGTGCGTCACCCGCTGGTGGCCCGCATTGTGGATGCCTATGACGCCCATGGCCGTGTCTCTCAGGGCACATCGGCTCCCAAGCCCCGTACCCGCACCGTTCGCCCTTTGCCATCGGCCGACGAGCTTTAATCAAAATTCATAGCTACTAGCGCTTGCTCAGCAAGGGCTAAAAGCCAAAATGACCTTAAATCAATTGCAACTGTCTTTGCAGTTTGGCGACAGCGCTGAAGCCACTGCCCACCGCGAGCTGCTCAGCCGCGCCAATGTCACGCGCTGGGTTCGCCATGCGCTGGCCGTGGATGCCGAGATCACCGTGCGCATCGTCGATGCCGAGGAAGGCCACAAGCTCAATCTCGCCTACCGCAAAAAAGACTACGCCACCAATGTGCTGACCTTTGACTATCAGCAGGAACCCACCGTGATGGCCGACCTGGTGCTCTGCGCCCCCGTGGTGGAGCGCGAAGCCAAGGAGCAGAACAAGACGCTGGAAGAGCACTACGCCCACCTGCTGGTGCACGGCACGCTGCACGCCCAGGGTTGGGACCACGAAACCAGCGAGCAAGACGCCGAAGAGATGGAAGCCTATGAGACCGACATCATGAAAGAGCTGGGTTACGAAGACCCGTACGCCCAATAAGCACTATTCCGGATCAAGCTCCTGAAAGCAGAGCTGCCTGCGCTGGTCTTTCTTGCTATTCAAAGCGAATAAGCCTTGAACTCCTTGATTGACTTGCGCATGCAGCTCTTTTTATAAGAGCAATTACCTCAGACAAAGTACGGTTGGCGGCCTCTGAGCGGCCAGGAGCGGTCGCCCAACAAGAATGGGCAAGGGAATCATTGCCTATAGTTTTTCGCTTGCACAACCACAAACTAGGTAATGTGAGTCGGAGTTCTGTTTGGCAGCTAGCTCAAGGCAACAGCATCGGTTGCGGGTCGGCTGTCATAGCCTGCCCCAGAGCAAGTGTTAGCTGTCATTGACGAAAGAAACCCGCAGCCTGTAACTCAGGTAGACGAAGTTTGATCGGGCGATACACCGCCACAAAACACATGCCGAAGCAGAACAATGGCCAGAGCAATGGTGGGAGTTCTAGGGAGGCAGGAAGGTACAGGCGAGCAATGAGCAGCCATAGGCACATGGGAGTAACGAAAGCGGCACTGAACATCAGCCAAAGCAAGGCAGAAAGTGAAACCCTAAGTAGTCCACGCAGACGCGCGGCCAGAAGCAAAGCCCGAACATAGGCGCCCGCAAGTATGAAAAGTAGTGCAGCGGCGACCGCGAACCACAATAGTGGAAACAGAAAAATCTTAAGCAGGTTGTCCATGTGGCGGTGAACGAGTTAGAAATTTGTAGCGACTGATATTTTTACTTATCGAGCATCAGCTAACGGCCATGAGCAGTCATTCGCTTGCCTTTGCTAATCTTGGCTGATATGTGACCAACAGCAGCCCAACTGCTTGTGTACAAGGCCACCGCTTCACTACCCTGGAGTAAGCGAAACCTGCCATCATGAACTGGATGGCCTTCTATAATTCCCACAGACTGCATTCGCAGCTTAGGCTCTCTCAGTCCATGCAATACGAGCAAGACGGGTACGAGGCACTGAGCAAAAAAGGACCGCCTAATCAGGCGGGCTGAGAACTCCATAAAACAGGGGCTACATCATTTTCAAACGTCTTCCATTCCCTTGGACTCACGGCCTGGAGCTACTGCTGGCAGTGCCATCATTTTTAAGCTTTTATCTGCTCATCGCTTTTGTTGCCTCAACCCCTGCAGAAGAGGCCAGGGCAAATGGCGCCGTGATTCCCGCCCATTGGGAGGCTACGCTGTCGAACCACGGTGAATATCTACGCGGATTTCTGCCAGGCGAACATCCATGGTTGTTTGGCGCTGTGGTGGTCAGTTTTATTGGGTTGGGTTTTATGATCAGGCAACTAAGACTCGCGCAGTCATCGCAGGAACAGGCAGCGCCAGCTGAGCACGCCTGGCGGCACAAAGTGGCGCGCATCGTGACGGGTTTGACTTGGGTATTGGTGGGGGTGGCACTCTTCAGCTTTGGTCTGCCTTATCTTGTCGCGGCTTGACGCAGTTGTTAGACAGCTTGTGTACTCAGCCAGCGTCACTACCCGGGTGTGGAGGCGCGTGGAACTGGTCCCGATAACGTCCGAAAGCGTGGTTGCAGCGAATAAATCACTTGGCTTCTGACGGCAATCTACGTTCTGTTTTCTCTATTTCAATAAAGGTCAGCTCTGGTTCAGCCAGAGACAAGCACAAACGGCCCCGTGCTAACTTCATCCCTCTTTGCAGCGACAAAAATGCCCAGCAACTCGCATGAGTTCTGGGCATTTTTAACAAGTCGACGAAATAGCAGCTGAGACCAGCCGCAGCTCTCACTCCACGCTCAAACCAATGGTGCGCACCAGCTGCGCCACGCGCACATCTTCGGTCTTGATCTGCTTGGCAAAGACTTGCTGGCCTTCACCCACAGGCGTGATGCCTTGCTGAAGCAGGCTCTTGCGCAGCTCGGGGGCTTTCAGCGCCTTGTCGGTGTCCTGGGCAATAGCCTGCACCACGGCAGCGGGCGTGCCCTTGGGGGCAAACAGTCCAAACCAGGCACCGGCTTCAAAGCCTTTGTAGCTCTCGGCCAAAGTCTGAACCTGGGGCAGCAGGGCATGGCGCTGCAGGCCGGAAACGGCCAGCGCCGTGAGCTTGCCGCTTTGAATCTGCGTGAGCGCAGGCGCGATGGCAATCAGCATCACATCGACCTGACCGGCCAGCACATCCTGCAAACCCTGGGGGCCACCGCGATAAGGAATATGCGTGGCAAAAAAGCCCGCACGCTGCTTGAACTGCTCCATGGCCAGATGCTGGGCGCCGCCTGTGCCGGACGACGCATAGTTGATCTTGCCGGGGTGAGCCTTGGCGTAGCTCACAAAGTCCTGCACGTTCTTGAAGCCCTTTTTGGGGTTGGCCACCAGCACAAAGTCGGACTGGCCCAGCTTGGTCACGGGCAGCAAGTCGTTTTTGACGTCATAGGGCAGATTGCGCTGAACATTGGGCATGATGGTGATGGCGCTGTCACCGCCCACCAGCAAGGTGTAGCCATCGGGCTGGGCCTTGACCACGGCATCCACGGCCGAGACGCCGCCTGCTGCGCCCTTGTTCTCCACCACCACAGCCTGTTTCCAGTCCTTGCCCACGACATTGCCCAGCTGGCGGGCCAGCAGGTCGGGGGCGCTGCCGGGGCCATTGGCCACGACCAGCTTGACCGAGCGCGCAGGAAAGTCCGGCTGCTGCGCCATGGCTGCGCCCGACACACAGGTTGCAGCCAGCATGACCCAAGCAGTGCGAGAGAGGAAACGGGGCAGATTCACGGCAAAACTCCTTAACTAAGGAGTTGATTGTCAAAACAATTGTTTATTCTTCAAAATACTGTTTTCGTATTTTTTTATTTCAAAAAATAATAAGCAACACCGCTTGCTATTGCAAGCACCGCGCAGCGCCACACTAAGATCGGCACACAACAAGACGCAGCACCAAGCTGCTTTACAAAATCAGGAGACAACAACATGGAAGATCTGGGCCATCTCGCCCTGCTGCTGGTGGCGGCCTTTACCGCCGGCGCGCTCAATGCCGTGGCCGGCGGCGGCAGCTTTCTGACCTTACCCGCACTGGTCTTTACGGGCGTGCCACCCGTGGTTGCCAATGCCACGGGCACCGTGGCCCTGCTGCCCGGCTATATGGCTGGCGCCTGGGGCTTCAAGGACGATATGCAGTCCCCGCCCGGCCTGTCGATGAAGCAGGTAGTGCTGCTGTCGCTGATTGGAGGATCGGCCGGCGCCGCGCTGCTGCTGTTCACGCCCGATGCCACTTTCCGCAAGGTCGTGCCCTGGCTGCTGCTGGCCGCCACGGCCATGTTTGCCTTTGGGCCGCAGCTGCGCGCCTGGGCTTCGGGCAAGAATGCGGACGCCGCGGCAGCCTCCGCCACCAAGGCCGCCGTCGGCATGCTGATCGTCGCCATCTACGGCGGCTATTTCAATGGCGGGCTGGGCATTTTGCTGCTGGCCCTGTTCGGCCTGCTGGGTCAGACCTCGCTCAACGCCATGAATGGCATGAAAAATCTGGTCTCCGCCCTGCTGACCGCGATTGCCGTGGCCATCTACGCCGTGGGCGGAATTGTGCAGTGGCAGCAGGCCATCATCATGATGGTGGCCGCCACGCTGGGCGGCTATCTGGGCGCGCGCGTGGCCCGCAAGATCCCCGCACATATTCTGCGCTGGGGCATTGTGGCTACGGGACTGGTGATGGCGGCGCTGTTTTTTGCCAAGGGCTGAGCACCACCGCTCAAAACAAAAAGCCTTCTCGGCCTGAGAAGGCTTTTTATGAGCACTCAGCGCTTGATGGACAAGCGTCAAAGGCCAATTAGACAGATATTTTTACAACAGACGTGCCTTCACCGTCTTGCCCTTGACGCGACCATTGTTGAGCTTGGCGCAAGCCTGCGCTGCAATCTTGCGGTCCACCGCCACATAGGTGGAAAAATCATTGACGCTGATCTTGCCGATCTGGTCGCGGCTGTAGCCGAAGTCGGCGCACATGGCACCCATCACATCACCGGCGCGAATCTTCTCTTTGCGGCCACCGATGATCTGGATGGTCATCATCGGGGGCAGCAGCTCGCCACCGGCGGCAGGGGTCAGTTCATCCACAGGATAGAACTGCGAGGCACGGCCTTGCAGCTGCTCGATCTTGCCCACACTGCCCATCTCGTCCATGCTGACCAGATTCAGCGCCAGACCTTCGGCGTCGCCGCGGCCTGTGCGGCCAATGCGGTGGATATGCACTTCGGAATCCGGCGTCACATCGACGTTAATCACGGCAGACAGATCGGCAATATCGAGGCCACGGGCCGCTACATCGGTGGCGACCAGCACGCTGCAGCTCTTGTTGGCAAACTGCACCAGCACCTCGTCACGTTCACGCTGCTCCAGCTCGCCAAACAGAGCCAAAGCGCTAAAGCCCTGAGACTGCAACTCGCCCACCACATCGCGGCATTGCTGCTTGGTGTTGCAAAAGGCAATCGTCGATTCGGGGCGGAAGTGCGCCAGCAGCTTGGCCACCGTGCTCACTTTTTCGCGAGCACCCACTTCGTACCAGCGCTGCTCAATTTTGTTGCTGCTGTGCTGGGTGGCAACCCTGACGGTCTGCGGGTCACGCATGAAGCGGTTGGCCAG
Source organism: Comamonas sp. FUJ_7 (assembly GCF_057369555.1). Lineage (NCBI taxonomy): Bacteria > Pseudomonadati > Pseudomonadota > Betaproteobacteria > Burkholderiales > Comamonadaceae > Comamonas > Comamonas sp. FUJ_7. The sequence goes on along the minus strand of NZ_JBXXZI010000014.1, from coordinate 19,757 downwards.
ATTAGCAATGCCTTCAGGGTAGGTGGCCGAGAACAGCAGGGTCTGGCGGTCAGCGGGGCATTGCTCGGCCACGGTGACGATGTCGGCGAAAAAGCCCATGTCCAGCATGCGATCGGCTTCGTCCAGCACCAGTGTCTTGAGGTTGCTGATATCGAGCTTGCCGCGCTCCATCAAATCCATCACGCGGCCGGGTGTACCGACGACGATGTGGGCGCCGTTTTCCAGCGAGGCGATCTGGTTGCGCGAGGGCACGCCGCCATAGACGGTGACGACCTTGATATTGTCCTGCGCACGCGCCAGGCGGCGAATTTCAGTGGCGACCTGATCGGCCAGCTCTCGTGTGGGACACAGCACCAGAGCCTGCACGGCAAACCAGCGAGGGTTGAGGCGATCGACCATGGGCAGGCCAAAGGCGGCGGTCTTGCCGCTGCCGGTGCTGGCCTGGGCAATCAGGTCCTTGCCCTGCAGGGTCAGCGGCAGGCTGGCGGCCTGGATCGGCGTCATCTGCGCATAGCCGAGCTGCTGGAGATTGGCCAACATTTCAGGGGACAGGGGCAGCGCCGAGAAAGCGGTGGAATCAGTGGCCTTGGCGGCGCTGGTGGAGGTGTTCATGGGGCAGGATTATCCCGGCCCTGCTCCATTCACCACCGATCTGCACAGGCTTGGCCCCTGAGGATTCTGGGGCATCAGCCCTGTGCGGCCAGCGCCTGAGGCTCCATGCGCATGGGAATGGTGATCGGCCCGTCGTTGACCAGATGCACCTGCATGTCAGCGGCAAACTTGCCGGTCTGCACCACGGGGTGGGCTGCACGGGCCTGCTGCACAAAGTAGTCATAGAGGCGGCGGCCCTCATCGGGTGCAGCGGCAGCGGTGAAGCTGGGGCGGTTGCCGCCCCTGGTGTCGGCCGCCAGCGTGAACTGGCTGACGATGAGCAGGCCGCCGCCCACGTCTTGCACGCTTTTGTTCATCTTGCCGGCCTCGTCGCTGAAGATGCGCAGCTTGAGCATCTTGGCCAGCAGCTTGTCGGCCTCGGCTTCGGTATCGCCTTTTTCGGCGCAGACCAGCGCCAGCAGGCCTTGTTCGATCTGGCCAATGACCTGACCTTCGACTTCCACACGCGCATTTTTCACGCGCTGAATCACACTCATCATGTCTCTGAATCTTCCTTTGCAGGGCTTGGTGCCTCGCTGCCCAGCTCCGCATCCGTCACTTCGCTGACGGTACTCATGCCCAGGGGCAGCAGCTCAATACGTGCGTAAAGGCCTGGAACGGCCTCCAGCAACCCGGCCTCAATTTCAGAGCGCAATTGTGCCGCCCTCTGAACACTCCATCCCCCCGGAACATGCATGTGGAAGTCCACAAAGCTGCGCTCACCGGCCTGACGGCTGGAGATGTTGTCAAAACTCACCCCAGGATTGCGCTGGGTGAAGCTTTCCAGCAGGTTGTCTATCGTGAGGCGCTGGGGCGCATCCAGCGCCTGGTCCATCAGCCCTTGTGCAGACTGCCAGACCAGTTGCACGCCTTGCACGCATATATGCACGGCCACGGCCAGCGCCACCAGTGCGTCCACCCACAGCCAGCCCGTCCAGGCGGCGGCCATCAAGCCCACCACGACGCCCACCGAGGTCCAGACATCGGTCAGCAAATGCTTGGCATCCCCCACCAGCGCCATGGAACGATATACGCGCGCCGACCTCAGCATGACCCAAGCCAGCAAGCCATTGAAAACCGTGCTCAGCAAAGACAGCAGCAGGCCCCAGCTCAATTGCTCCAGCGGCTGCGGGTTCCACAAGCGCGACAAGGCCGCCCAGGCAATCGCCAGACTGGCGCCGATGACCAGTACACCCTCAAAGCTCGCCGAGAAGTACTCGGCCTTGTAATGCCCGTAGGGGTGCTCGGTATCCGCCGGACGCTTGGCCACCGTCACCATGGTCAGCGCGAACATGGCTCCCGCCAGGTTTACAAAGGACTCCAGCGCATCGGACAGCAGTCCAACCGAGCCCGTCAGCCACCAGGCCAGTGTCTTGAGAACAATGGTGAGCAAAGCCACCACCACAGAAATGCGCAGCAGATTGTCTGGCTGCATCCATTGCGAAGAAGTTAAAGCGTTGGGCTTGAGCATGGTCACGTCCTGCAGGCCTGATACCCGCAATCATCTGAAAATGTCAAAATCGTTGCCGGTTGTACGTCAAACAACTCAAAATCCTTTATCAGGTGGGCCTTGTCACATTTCGGCTTCACCTGTTTGCCCTATGAGGGTCCACACAATGGCAAGGCACATGGCTGATACGTTGACAGCACCGCCTCCTGAAGAAGAAGAGGATGCCATCCTCAGGCTGGTAGCGGACACCGCGCCCGCCATGCTGGCCTACTTCGATGCCGACAGTCGTACCTGCCGCTTCGCCAATGCCAGTTATGCAGAGCACTTTGGCTACAAACCACATTCCATCGTGGGCCTCAGCCTCAGCGATATTGTGGGCGAATCCAACTGGCCCCAGATCGAGCCTTACCTCGACGCCATTGGTCGTAACAAGGCCCAGACGCTGCGCTATACCCACCAGATTGAGAGCTGGGCAGGTCGTACACGACATCTGGAGACAGTGTTGCGGCCCCACGAAGAAAATGGTGCGCTCAAAGGCGTGGTAGCGCTGATGACCGATGTCAGTCACCATCACTTTGTCGCCCAGCAGATGCGCGACAGCGAAGAGCGCATGCGTCGCTTTGCAGCAATCACCACCGAGGCCATCGTGCTCCATCGTGACGGCCTGATTCTCGATGGCAACGACGCACTCTCGCGCCTGTCTGGCTACTCACTGCAGGAGCTGCGTGGCACGCCTATTCTTGACTACGTCTCTTCCGAAGAAAAGCTGCTTGCCTTGCAAAACATGCGCGGAGAGCGTGAAGAGCGCTTTGAATCCGTCATCGTTCACAAGAATGGAAGCCTCATCCCCGTGGAGGTTGAGGCCAAGACCATGCCGGATGAAAGAGAAAATCACCGCATCGTCGTGCTGCGCGACCTGACGGACAGTCTGCGCACGCGCCAGCGCCTGGACTTTCTGGCTCAGCATGACCTTCTAACCCACCTGCCCAACCGTGCGCACCTGAACCAGTTGCTGGCTGATGCCATCAAAAAGGCTGCCAGCCTAGAGTCGCGGCTGGCAGTACTGTCCTTGGACCTGGACCAGTTCAAGTCCGTCAATGACTCACTGAGTCACAGAGCTGGAGACCTGATGCTGTGCGAGCTGGCTCAGCGCCTTAGAACCACGCTGCGTCCGCAGGATATCGTGGCGCGCACTGGCGGTGACGATTTCGTCATCGTGCTGTGCGACAACCCCAGCTTGCTGGAGACAGAAGCGCTCGTGTCTCAGTTGCGCGATGCCGTAGAAGCGCCCTATTTGGTCGATGAAACTCAGTTGGTCGTCTCACTGAGCGTGGGCATTGCCATGTACCCCAAGGATGGTCAGTGCCTTGAGGCCTTGCTGAGCAATGCCGAGGCTGCCCAGCAAATGGCCAAGGGCCGCGGCCGAAGCCTCTCCCAGTTCTACACGCCGGCACTGGAGAGCCGGGCGACCCGCATGCTGATGCAGGAGCAAATGCTGCGCAACGCCGTGGAGCACGGTGAGTTCGAGCTGCATTACCAACCACAAGCCATGATTGCGACAGGCGAGCTGGCAGGCTTTGAAGCCTTGGTGCGCTGGAAGCACCCTCATCGCGGCCTGGTCTCGCCCGATGAATTCATCGGCCTTGCCGAAAACCGGGGGCTGATTGCCGCCATAGACCGCTGGGTCCTCAGCCAAGCCTGCCTCCAGGCGCGCAGCTGGCAACTGGCTGGATTTCCTTGCATTCCCGTATCGGTCAACCTGTCAGCACAAGAGTTCAGCCAACGAGATGTTGTGCAAGAGGTCTCACAGGCTCTGACGGAATCAGGGCTAGAAGCGCGTTACCTGCATATCGAGGTCACCGAGACCACGCTGATGCTCTCCAACACTCAGATGCAGCAAACCCTGCATTCGCTCAAAGCACTGGGAGTAGGGCTGGCCATTGACGACTTCGGCACCGGCTACTCATCGCTAGCCTATTTGCGCAAGCACCCTATAGACCGACTCAAGATCGATCGCTCTTTTGTCGCAGACCTGCCGCACAACCCGGATGCCACCGCCATCGTCAACGCCATTGTGCAGATGGGGCAAAGCCTGCACCTCGAGGTGCTGGCCGAAGGCGTGGAAAACACGGAGCAGCAAAAGCTGCTGCAAAAAATGGGCTGTGCCATGATGCAGGGGTTTCTCGTGTCAGCGCCATTACCAGCCGAAAGCGCCTCGGCCTGGATGTCGCAACGCTGTCAATTGCTACAAAGACAATAGTGCATGGCCCCGAATACATATACACCCTCGCATAAAAGCAGCAGCATGTTTCATATGGACGCCCCTCAGGCTCTGGCCCATGTGCAGCAGCTGTATCGCGAGCAGATCGAGCACCTGCGCGCCGCCATGCAGCGCTTTGTGGCCGGAGAGACGCCCGCCACCCCAGTGCACGCCTACTACCCCTTTGTGCGCATCAAGACCACAACCGTGGCCCATGCGGACACCAAGCTGACCTATGGCTTTGTGGAAGGGCCTGGTACCTATGAGGCCACGCTGACGCGCCCGGACCTGTTTGCCACCTACTTTGGCGAGCAGTTGCGCTTGCTGGTCTTGCACCATCAGGTACCCATCGAGGTTGGCCTGAGCGACAAGCCCATTCCCATTCACTTCTCGTTTGCCGACAACGACCACATCGAAGGCTCGCTCTCACCCGAGCGTCGCATGCTGATGCGCGACGTCTTTGACCTGCCTGACCTGGAGTCCATGGACGACGGCATTGCCAACGGCACCTGGCGCGCTGCCGCCGGAGAAGCCTTGCCCCTGTCGCTGTTCACCGCACCGCGCGTGGACTACTCGCTGCACCGGCTGCGCCACTACACAGGAACCGCTCCCGAGTGGTTTCAGAACTTTGTGCTGTTCACCAACTACCAGTTCTACATCGATGAATTCATTCGCCTTGGCCATGCCGAGATGGCCAGGGAAGACAGCGAATACATTGCCTTTGTCGAGCCAGGCAATGTGGTGACCCGCCGTACAGGCCTGCCCGCCCAAGCCGTGGATGAACTGGGCAACGCCCCGCCACGCCTGCCTCAGATGCCCGGATACCATTTGGTGCGAGCCGACAAGAGCGGCATCACCATGGTCAATATTGGCGTAGGCCCAGCCAATGCCAAGACCATTACCGACCATATTGCCGTGCTGCGCCCCCATGCCTGGATGATGCTGGGGCACTGCGCAGGCCTGCGCAACAGCCAGCAGCTTGGCGACTATGTGCTGGCCCACGCCTATGTACGCGAAGACCATGTGCTGGATGAAGAGCTGCCACTGTGGGTACCAATCCCGGCACTGGCCGAAATTCAGGTGGCCCTGCAGCAGGCCGTGGCCGATGTCACGCAGATGGATCGCATCGAACTCAAGCGCATCATGCGCACCGGCACCGTGGCCAGCACCGATAACCGCAACTGGGAATTGTTGCCAGACAACCTTCCCCAGCGCCGCTTCAGTCAAAGCCGGGCCGTGGCGCTGGATATGGAATCCGCCACCATTGCCGCCAATGGCTTCCGCTTTCGCGTGCCCTACGGCACCTTGCTGTGCGTGAGCGACAAGCCCCTACATGGCGAGATCAAACTGCCCGGTATGGCCAACCATTTCTATCGCGAGCGTGTAGACCAGCATCTGCGCATAGGCATGCGCGCAGTGGACATCTTGCGAGAAGGCGGAACGGACAGACTGCACAGTCGCAAGTTGCGCAGCTTTGATGAAGTGGCGTTTCAGTAAGCATTGGCATGCCTGAAGCCGACCAGTTTTCCATGTCGCTCATGGTGGCCGTCAATTTGATGACGGTCGCCTTTGCCCTGCCATGGTTCATGGGCTCGCAGACCAGCCGCCCTGTACGAAATGCCCAGCAGTTTCTGCTGCTGCACGGCCTGAGCTGGCTACTGATTTTTGCGGCGGATAAAGTCGCGTCCACTTTCTGGAGTTCTCTGCTGTTCATCGCTGCAGTCTCTGCAGCAACAGGTGCTTTGTGGCAGCTGAAAAAAGCCCTCAAGGGCTGGCTTGGTCCGCGCAACCTGCAGCTGCGCCGCGCCTTGGCGGTGCTGTGCCTCCTGACCCTTGCCGGCGCAATAGTGCTGATCCTGAGCGAGTCTTATCGCCTGGCCTGGTTCAGCGTCATGTACGGCCTGTGCGTCGCGGCACTGGCCTGCCTCGCTTTGCGCCCCAAGCACAACACCGGCAAGGTCTGGCGCACGCTATTCGTGGTGTCGGCGATGGGGCTCGCCTACGTACTGATCTCCAAAGGCTACTCTGCCTTGCCAACACCGTGGCGGCAAAGCTTCTTCCAAGCCCCTCTGCCTGTCTTGCAGCTCTCATGGCTGATGCCTTTTTTCTCGGCAACTCTCTTTCTGTCCATACTCATGGCCTGCCGAGATGAAGAGCTACGCCAGCAAGCCTACGACTCTCCCGAAGATAGCCTGACCGGGCTGCCGCGGCGGCAGGCCATCAAAAATCAGGCTCGCTTCATGCTGCACAGGGCAAGACGCGAGCAGCTTCCCCTGGCCATGATCTTGATGGATATGGACCACTTTTCTCGCGTCAACCGCAAGCACGGCTATCAAACGGGTGATGAGGCCCTGCAGTTGATGTCACTGACCCTGCGAAAGCAGATGCGAGGCGACGAGGTGGTGGTTCGCTGGAAAGGTGAGTCCTTTTGCCTGCTGGTTCATGCCAACCAAGCCGGTGTTCAATCCCTGATCACGCGGATCAAGTCATCCATCCAGATGGGTGCCCAATATGAACTGCAAGTCAGCCTGGACTTCAGTGCCGGCTGCGTACTGGTGCCAACTGTCTGGCAGGATTTGCACTTGAATGAACTGTCGGATCTAGCCACCGAGGCTCTGCAGCAAGCCAAGAAACAAGCCCGTGGACGCGTGGTGTTTCGCACCATGACGCCACCAGCACCGCCGACCTCAGACGCCCATATCTGAGGTAAAAAGGCTCAAACCTCCCAAGCCAGCACCTCTGACAAGCACGCGACAAGCAATGATCGTGGCGCCTAGCATGCAAAACCATGCCCGACTAAGGTCAAACCCGGTCAGATCCGGGATAACATTTTCCAGTTCAATCGCATTTATCTGAATGGAGACAAAAAATGGCAATCCAAACCGTAGGCATCATTGGCGCCGGCACCATGGGCAACGGCATCGCGCAGGCTTGCGCCGTGTCGGGCATCAACGTGGTAATGGTCGATATCTCTGACGCCGCTGTGCAAAAAGGCCTGGCCACCGTGGCTGGCAGCCTGGACCGCCTGATCAAGAAGGAAAAGATCAGCGAAACTGAAAAGACCGCGGCCCTGGGCCGCATCACGACCTCCACCAACTACGACGACCTGAAGGCCGCCCAGCTGGTGATCGAAGCTGCGACCGAAAACTTCGACCTCAAGGTCAAGATCCTCAAGCAGCTCGACGGCCTGCTCGATCAGGACGTGATCGTGGCGACCAACACCTCGTCCATCTCTATCACCCAGCTGGCCGCAGTGACCCAGCGCGCCGACCGCTTTATCGGCATGCACTTTTTCAACCCCGTGCCCATGATGGCGCTGGTGGAGATCATCCGTGGCCTGCAGACCAGCGACGCTACGCACGAGGCCGTCAAGACCCTGTCCGAGACGCTGGGCAAGACTCCTATCACCGTCAAGAACGCCCCCGGCTTTGTAGTCAACCGCATTCTGGTGCCCATGATCAACGAAGCCTTCCAGGTGCTCTCCGAAGGCACGGCCACCGCCGAAGACATTGACGCCGGCATGAAGCTGGGCTGCAACCAACCCATCGGACCGCTGGCTCTGGCCGACATGATTGGTCTGGACGTGTGCCTGGCCGTGATGGAGGTTTACCTCAAGGAATTTGGCGACAGCAAGTACCGCCCCTGCTTCCTGCTGCGCGAAATGGTGGCCGCTGGCCGTCTGGGCCGCAAGACCGGCCAGGGCGTGTACACCTACTGAGACTGAGCTCAAACAACGAAAAGCGCACGTGGGAGCAAAACCCACATGCGCTTTTTTGCTTATTCCTTGAGCTGTTCCATCAAACGCCGCACCGTCATCGCCAGAGACTGAGTCTCGCTGACCCAGTAGCGTGTATCTGCCCCCAAGCTGCTGGCCGTCTGTTTCAGCTGCTCCAGCACCCATTCGGGCTGCGTCGTGGTCACCAGCACCTGCGCTGCGCCACGATAGGACTCCGTCACTTCCAGCTTTCCCTTGCCCCACAGGCTTTGCTGCAGCACATAGCGCAACGCCTGAATGTCGATCTGCGGCTGTACGGCACGCACACCCTTCTGCCTGGGCAGTTCGGGCAAGGAAATGCGAGCGTGAATCTGCAGCTCTGCGGTATCCAGCGCCGCCACCTGCGCCCCTTGCCGATAGGCCAGCACCGCCAACCGCTTGCGCCGTGCGAGGCCTGTCACCAGCACACAACCAGCAGCCAAAGTGACCTCAGCCTCCGTCACCATCTGCGCAAAGCGCTCTGCTTTTTGCAGTGCCTTCGCAGGTTCAGCGCTCCAGAAGTGCAGCAGCAATCTCGGCTTCTGGTCGATGCTTACGCCTAGGCACTTAAGCACCTCCAGCATCGCTTCCGGCGTCAGCACCTCGGCCAGAATTTCTGCGGCCATGGGCCTGCCCGCCGCCAGTTTTTCCAGCATCTGCTTGCAATCTGCCAGCTCACCATCGCTGCCCAACAAGCCCATGGACAACAACAGCCTGTCGCCATACACAAAGGTCTTGACCTGCATTTCAGGAGCAAACTCAAATGCAGCCAGACTGCGCGCTTCCTCGGCGCTGGCCGTGCGCACTGCGGCCAAGAGCGTCACCTCATGACAATGCACACCATCAGACATCACTGCCGCACCCTGTTTCCAGGCCAGTGCACGAAGCTCAGGGAACATATCGTCCAGGCCATAGCTCATAGCCACCACAGATCGGCCAATGGCCACCAAATCGCGGGGCATCTCGCCATGCGCCAGACCGGGCCCGGCAACGGCCTGTGCCTGAAACAACTGCTTCCACTCTGGCGAGTAATCGGCTTCAGGCTTCCAGCCAGGCAGCAACTGCGCCAGATAGACGTTGGCATCGTCGATGGTGTCAAAGCGCGCCACCATCACACATTCGCCGCTGTTATTGCCTGAAAACGCCTGCCACACGCGAACTGAACTCTCGGTGGGCTGATGCGGCGCCGCACCGCGCCTGCGCCCCATGCAGCCGTGGCGCAAGCTGGGCTGCGCCAGGTGCGAGCGTTGCAAGCGCCAGCCATCCAGAATTTCCTGGGCGTTGCGTGCGGGCAGGCCACCGTCATGGAACGAGCAGCCTTGCATGCGCTGATCGGGCGTGATGGAGACAAAGTCCACGCCCGCACCACAGTCGCCGCTGCCGTCTGCACCATCAAACAAACGGGGCAGCGGCACGGTATTGCCAAAGCAGACAGAAAGACGGCAGGCAATGGGCGAGTCCTGCACGATGGACGCCAGTCGCGCCTTGCCCTCATGCCCCAGATGCCGGCGCAGATCAGGGCCGATATACGACAGCAGCGAAACGTCGTGACAACCCAGCGCCGCCAGTTGCGCCAGCAAGGCGGGCAAGGAGCTCAGCGCCTGCGTATCCACCAGCAAATTAGCGCCCCACTTTTGCCCGTGGCTGGACAAAATCTGCGCCGCATCGCGCCAGCGCGGGTCTTCGTAGATAGATAGCCGCACCTGCCCGAAGCGGCCTGCATAGCGGCTAAGGCTGTTGTCTCGGATCAGCAAGCCATTGGTGGTGACATTAAGGGCCAGCGCCGTGGTTTCATGCAGCTCCTCAATCAAATCAGCAAAGCCGCGAAACGCAAAGGGCTCGCCACCGCCGAAAGCCACTTCCAGCACCCCGGCTGCGCTCAACTCGCGCAGCGTTTGGGCGGCGGACTGCACTGTCCACGCACTCTCGCGCTGCACATCGCGCGAGCAGAAATCGCAGCTCAGGTTGCACTTATTGGTAATGCCAAACATCGCCACACGCGGCACCACGCGGCGCAGATGCTGCGTGGCCACATTGGCAATGCGAATGTGGGTGCCGCTTGCTGGATGAAAGCGCAGCAGCGCGCCGTCCAGCGCGTAGTCTCTGAACGAATTGCGCAGCGCAGGCCCTGATGCCTGCGCCAGAGTTTCAATCATCACTCTAGACTCCTCACCTATCATCGCCCGCATGTCGATTCGAGCCCAATACCATATCCGCCCCAGCGCACAGGACCCGCTGGCCTGGGATGTGCGCAAACTCATCGCGCTGACAGTGGATCAGAAGCTGAAGCCGCAGCCCGTGCTGCTGAGCGAAATCGCCGAGCTCGACCAGTGCTTCTGGTTCAGCGAGCCCGGTGACAAGCCCACGCCGCGCTCTATTGCAGAGCATATGAAGCTCGTCGATGCCGCCGACACCGGCTACCCCATTTTGCTGGATGCCGAAGGCCGGCTGATGGACGGCATGCATCGCGCCGTCAAGCGGCTGGTGCAGGGCCATCAGGACATCCTGGCGCAGCGCCTGCACGTCACACCAGCGCCTGATTTTGTGGGAGTCAACCCCGCTGATCTTCCCTACGACGACTAAGGCCGCTTTCTCAAATTCATAGCTGCCAGCGCTTGTCACAAAAGCGCTGGTGGCAAATCTGACAGAGATTCGTGCATTCTCCGCACAAGCGCTCTCCCCCCTGCGAGCAACTGGCGTCATCAACATGGGTTAGCGTATGTCTTTTACCAACCCAAGGAGATCACCATGGCCCAACTCGACAAGGTTTTGTACACCGCCCACGCCCACACCACTGGCGGCCGCGAGGGCGCTTCGCGCACCGATGATGGCCGTCTGGACATCAAGCTGACCGCCCCCGGCGGCGCTGGCCAGGGCACCAACCCAGAGCAACTGTTTGCCGCGGGGTACTCCGCCTGCTTTATCGGTGCCATGAAGGCCGTGGCTGCACGCACACAAACAGCCCTACCCGCCGACCTGTCCGTGGACGCAGAAGTGGACCTGGGCCCCGTGGGCGAGGTGTTCGGCATTGCAGTACGCATGACCATCAACCTGCCCGGCATGGACAAGGCCGCTGCCCAGCAACTGGTGGACGCTGCTCACCAGGTCTGCCCCTACTCCAACGCTACGCGCGGCAATATCAATGTGGAACTGAAGATCGCTTAATCGCGATCACTCCCCTGTGGCGCTTTGCGCCTTCCCCTCGCTCTCGCAGTGCTGCGCACTTCGGGCGAGGGGACAACACCCTCGCTGTGGGGCGGCCCTTGCTCGGTGTTTCTGGCTTGGATCGCGCCAGCTTTTGGGCAGGTGCTCCACACACCAACCGGGCAACGCCCGGCTTTTTATGGGCGCTCCTGCGCCCACAGCGCGCCATGTTGCGGCTGGTATTGCTGCCGCTGCAAATCCCACAGGCCTTCCACCACCAGCGGGCCGGCAATATCGTGGCTGGCGTAGCGCACCAGCGCCAGTTGCTGCACGTCTATCGACAGTTGCGGTAAGCCCACACCGGCGGACTGCAAATGGTCTACCGCCCATAGCAATGGCAGCTCTCTGGCGTAGTGCCCCAGGGTCACATGCGGCTGGTAGTGCCAACCCGGCTCTGGCGGCCAGGGCTGTAGTGCATCGTGTAGCCGGGTCAGCATATCGGCGCCCTGCGTCACGCTCAGATACGGCACGGTGGTGAAGCTGCCCACGCCCTGCAGTTGCACGGCAAATGGCGGCTGGGCCAGCGCTTTCAGGGTGTGGAGATCAGCCTGGAGGTGTTCAGCCGCAAATTCAGCCGCTGCGTGGGGTGTGGCATCGCACAGGCCACGATAGGCCAGCGTCAGATGCGGCTGGCGGGCATAGCGTGTCAGCAGCGCATCGCCCAGCACATGGCGTGCGGCCTGCACCGTGGCGTTAACTGCCTCGGAATCAATCAGCACCACCCACACGGCACACCAGGGGCAGCCTTGGTGCCACTCGGCAAAATCTCGGTCTTCGCAGGGCTGTGACAGGGCGTAGCTGGCATTCATGATGGTGAGTGTGCCAGTTTGCAAAGAGGTCTCTTGCCTACGGCGTATTCAATAGAAATCGCACTCTAAACCATGCTGGCAAAGCGCAACCAGCTATCAAATCAAAAGCAATGTGCGCAACCTCAAAGTCTGGTGAATTGCGACCCAGCCTTGGCTTTGCGCATGACAATGTCTAGATGAGCGAACTGCAAGACCCCTCTCACCCCTATGCCGCCCTCACGCCGGACTGCGTGATCGATGCGCTGTGCAGCACTGGTCTGCTGCCGGACGGGCGCCTGACGGCGCTCAGCTCCTACGAGAACCGCGTCTATCTGGCCCATCAGGACGATGGCGACAAGGTGGTGGCCAAGTTCTACCGCCCTGGCCGCTGGAGCCAGGCGCAGATCGAGGAGGAGCATGCTTTCTCGCAAGAGCTGGCGGCCAAGGAAATTCCCGCCGTTGCGCCGCTGGTGCTGGAAGGCAAGACCGTGCATGAGCATGCAGGCTTTCTGTTCAGCGTCAGTCCCTGGCGCGGCGGGCGCAGGCCCGAGCTGGATGACTGGGAGGTGCTGGAATGGATTGGCCGCTTTCTGGCCCGCATCCACACCGTGGGTTCGGCCCAGACGTTTGCGCACCGCCCGGCGCTCAATCTGCAAAGCTTTGGCCATGACTCCATGCGCTATCTGCTGGACAACAATGTGGTCGCTATCGAGGTGCGCAGCCGCTGGCAACAGGCTTGCGAGACCGCTCTTGCCTTGATAGCACCTGCTGCAGACGGACTAAGCGCTGCAGGCCATTTTGGCTTGCAAAGTGCCAAGCAGATTCGCCTGCACGGCGACTGCCACCCCGGCAATATTCTGTGGACACCGCTGGACGACAACGGCCACGGCGGCCCGCATTTTGTGGATTTGGACGATGCCCGCAGCGGACCGGCCGTGCAGGACTTGTGGATGCTCTTGTCTGGCGACAGAGGCCAGCAAACCCAGCAGCTATCGGCCCTGCTGGAAGGCTATGAGCAGTTCCGCCCCTTTGACCGGCGCGAGCTGGCCCTGATCGAGCCGCTGCGCACGCTGCGCCTGCTGCATTACAGCGCCTGGCTGGCACGCCGCTGGCAAGACCCCATCTTTGCCATCAACTTCCCGTGGTTTGGCAGCTTTGACTACTGGCAAGGCCAGGTGGACATGCTCAACGAGCAGATCGAAGCCATGCAGGCAGAGCCGCTCTACGCCTGAGCCGGAGTCCCTTGCGTATCCATGAGCACAGCCCGCCCTGCGGCCTGTGCTTTATTCGCTGCCACTACCGACTCATTCAGCACCGCCCCTGCAGCCGACATTCGGGCACCACTTGTCCGTGCGCATCACGCCACTGGACATTGCTGGAGCCGGGTACTGCGACAGGCTCAGGCAACACAGTTGCCTCCTGTGCGGGGCGCGGCTGCTGATGGGGATCATGCAAGACGGTTGACGTACCCACGCCAACACCAACGCTCGCGGCACCCACTCCGGTCGAGGCTCCGACCCCGGCACTGCCGAGGACCTGCCCACGCTGATTGACTCCCACGCCCACACCGACAGGGCCAACACCTGTTCCCACACCCGCACTCAAGCCCCCGCTGCCAAGACCAACGCCTACAGAAAAAGGCCCGACCGGAATACCCACACCCACTCCTGCGCCCACAGAGCCGCAGGCAGGCAAGGCAAGAATCAGCACCGTCGCCAAGGCTGCGCCCAGTGCCTTGCCGCGATAAGGTCTGTAGGGAGTGTTCATATCCGTCAACTTATTCATTTTCAACAGTCTCATTGTCATCCGTTGCACGGGCAAAAAGGTTATCAATGAGTAGCTCGATCAAGGGTTTCAGGGCCAGCTTCTGGGATGCACCGGGAGCCAGCAGATTGTTGTGTACCAAGGCCATCCAGAACGGACTGGCCAGCAACTGTGCACTGCGGTGCACGGAGCGTGTTTTAAGCTCCCCTTCCTTGACAGCGAGTGCCAGCAAGTCCTGCACATAGTGCTGCCAGGTATCAAAGGCCAGTTCTTTGTACAACCTGCCCAGCTCCGGAGCATGGCGCGCCTCACTGAGCACCAGCCGCGCCAGCGTGCCGCGCTCACTGCTCTCCACCGCCTCCAGCGTTGGCAGCAGACTGCGCCTCAGAAAGGCTTTGACAGTCTCGCCTTTCCTGCGCTTGAGTGGCTGGTAGACAACCGAATGTCTCAGGGCATGCGCCACCACGCCGCGCAGCAGCTCATCCTTGGACGGGTAGTACAGATACAGCGTCCCCTTTGCAACACCGGCTCTGCGTGCAATTCGCTCCATGGTGCAGCGCGCCACGCCAGACTCCGCAAATTCAGCCAGTGCCGCTTCCGCAATCAGCTGGCGTGTTTGCGCCGTCTTGTCCACGCTGGGACCGCGCGTTCTGCGCCGCCGCATTGTCTGCGCCGCTATATCCGAGTCTGTAGAAAGGGCTGCAGCCTTGCCATGCTTCATTCTTCGAGGCCCTTTTTTAGAATGGACAAAATTGACCAGAAAGTCACTTTTAATAATTTTAGTCTCGGCAGATTTCTCCACATAAGACATGAGGAATGCCGAATCCACCACGTATTTTCACCATGCAATCTCGCCTGAGCCCCTATGCCTGGGTCTGCTTTTCCATGTGCGTAGGCGTCATGGGAACAGCTCTTGCCAGCCCGCTCTATCCGCTTTATCAGCAAGCCTGGGGGCTGCAGGCCAGCCATATCACGCAGATTTTCGTGACCTATATGCTGGGTGCGCTGATCAGCCTGCTGTTTCTGGGCCGGCTGACCAACCTCTTTGGATTTCTCAAGGTGCTGCGTCTGGGCCTGATCGTGATGACCGTAGGCGTCATCGGCTCGGCCCTGTCATGGAATGCCTGGAGTCTGGGCGCATCCCGATTCATCATCGGGCTCGCCTCGGGTCTTGTCACCACCTCGGCCTCCATCGGCATGACTCAGCTCAACAACAAGGGAGACCTGCAGCGTGCGGCAGCCACCACAAGTCTGACGATTGCCTTCGGCTTCGGCCTGGGGCCCGTGGTGGGCGGATTGATGGCGCAATGGGTGCCATTCCCTCTGGTCAGCAGCTACCTGCCGCCGATTGCACTGAGCTTTTTGGGTATTTATGCACTGTTCAAGATCCAGCTGCCTGCGGCCCATGCAAGCACTCACAGAACTTCCAGCCTGAGACTCCATGACGTTCTGCCCAGCATTTCCCAGCCTCGCAAGCCCTTTCTCTATCACTACGCACTGGGCTGCATGGCGGCATTTTCCGCCTTCGGCATGTTCAGCCTGTTCGCCGCCATGGCCCCCAGCTTCATGGCCCAGATGCTGCCTTGGCACGGGCCTGCGGTCTCTGGCCTGTCCATCGGCGTCATCCTGTTTCTGTCGGCCGGCATTCAGCTGATCGCCCGGCCCTACCCCACCAAACAACTGGCCATCATCGGTTTTTTTGCCCTAGCGTTTACCAATGCACTGCTGATTCTCAATCTGTTTGCGGGCTCGCCATGGCTGTTCGCCTTGAGCGTGTTGAGCATGTCCTGCGGACACGCGCTGTGCAATCTGTCAGGCATGGCGGTGGTCAACAAGGTCTCCAAGCCCACCAACCGCACGGGCTTGCTGTCCACTTACCTAATCGTGGGCTACATCGGCACCATCGTGCCCATTTTGGGCATGGGCTGGCTGTCTGACCACATTGGCTTGACTGGCGCCATGATCGGTTTCTGCACATGCCTTGGCCTTCTTTCAGTCGTACTTGGAGGCATCAGCATCCGGGCACGTACCCTGCCGGTACCGCGACAGTGAGCCTTGCCATCCGAAGTGCGGGCCAGCCCCTGCGCAGCCAGACAGCCGCAGCCTATTCAAACGCCTTATGAGCAAGCGCTGGATGCTATTTTTCTCGTGTGCTTATCGCATGAAGATTCTTGAAGCTGAAGATCCAGTCGTCCCAACAATGCGGAGCAGCGAGCGCCCCAAAAAAAGATATTGCTTGGCGAGAATAAGCGCACTTTTCCACGATTTGCCCAACTTTGTTTGGGCGGTTCCCCCCGTGTCTGGCAGAGCGGTGGGGGTTGACCCTTTGTCAGTGAGAGAACAAGGGGTTTCACGCTCCCACAAGTGCACAGGAGCCGGAGGCATTCCAGGCATGCCCTTGGTCTTCCTGGTAATGGCTTTGGCATGTGCAGCTTCGGTCGCATATTTCTGGCTTTTCGATTGAAGCGATGTCACTCCGTAATCTTCAGCTTCTGAGGCCATGACATTTGACGAGCACCAATAGCCATCAATGGCCGCTTGCCGTCAAGCGCATTCCATAAAAAATCCCCGCAGAGCCACCACTCTGCGGGGATTTTTATTGAGAGCTAAGCCGTTTAAGCCAGCAGTGCATTCACACGCTTGACGTAAGCAGCGGGGTCTTCAGGCATACCGCCTTCGGCCAGCACAGCTTGGTCAAACAGGATCTGCGCCAGATCGTTGAAGTGGACGGAGCCGTCCAGCTTCTTGACCAGGGCGTGATCGGGGTTCACTTCCAGCACGGGTTTGGAGTCGGGGGCGGCCTGGCCAGCCTGCTTGAGCAAGCGGGCCAGTTGCAGGCTCATGCCGCCGTCACTGACCACCAGACAGGCGGGGGAATCTACCAGGCGGCTAGTCGCGCGGACATCTTCGGCCTTGTCCTTCAAAGCTTCTTTGAGCTTGGCCAGCACGGGCTTGAAGGCTTCGGCAGCTTCTTCAGCGGCCTTCTTCTCTTCTTCGTTTTGCAGCTTGCCCAGGTCCACGGCGCCCTTCGCCACGGACTGCAGGGGTGTGCCGTCAAACTCGTGCAGATAGTTCAGCGCCCACTCGTCCACACGGTCGGTCATCAAGAGCACTTCAATGCCCTTTTTCTTGAACACTTCCAGCTGTGGGCTGTTCTTGGCGGCAGCCAGGGTGTCGGCCGTGATGTAGTAAATCGCGTCCTGGCCTTCCTTCATGCGCGCCTTGTAGTCGGCAAACGAAGTGTTCAGGCCTTCGTGCGTGGTGGTGGCGAAACGCAGCAGCTTGGCAATGCGCTCCTTGTTGGCAAAGTCTTCGCCCAAGCCTTCCTTGAGCACAGCGCCAAACTCGGCGTAGAACTGGCTGTACTTGCCTTCCTTGGCTTTGTCGTCGGCATCCACCACATCGGTGACTTCAGCGCCTTCAGCGGACGCCTCGTGCTTATCGTGGCGGGCAAGGTCTTCCAGCATGGAGAGGACGCGCTTGACCGAGCCCTCGCGGATCAGGCGTACATCACGCGACTCCTGCAGCAGCTCGCGGCTGACGTTCAGTGGCAGATCGCTGGAGTCGATCACACCCTTCACGAAGCGCAGGTACTGGGGCATTAGCGCCTCGGCGTCGTCCATGATGAAGACGCGCTTCACATACAGCTTGATGCCCGCATGCTTGTCTCGCTGATACAAGTCAAAAGGAGCTTTCGAGGGGATGTAGAGCAGCTGCGTGTACTCGGTATTGCCTTCGACACGGTTGTGACTCCAGGTCAGCGGATCTGCAAAGTCATGGCTGATCGCTTTGTAGAAATCCTGGTACTGCTCTTCGGTAATGTCTTTCTTGGGGCGCGTCCAAAGCGCGCTGGCCTTGTTGATGGTTTCCCATTCGCCTGTCTTAACCATCTGGCCAGGCTCGCCTTCTTTGTCGCTGTCTTTCCACTCTTCCTTTTCCATCAGGATGGGCAGACTGATATGGTCTGAGTATTTGGCGATGATCTCCTTGAGCTTCCACGCGTTGAGAAACTCCAGCGCGTCGTCACGCAGATGCAAGATGATGCTGGTTCCGCGCTCAGCACGTTCGATCTGCTCGATCTCAAAGTCACCCGTGCCGCCGCTGGTCCAGCGCACACCTTCAGACGCAGCCAAGCCGGCGCGGCGGGATTCCACCACGATCTTGTCGGCCACGATGAAGCCGGAGTAAAAGCCCACGCCGAACTGGCCGATCAGCTGCGAATCCGCTTTCTGGTCACCCGAGAGCTTTTCCATGAAAGCCTTGGTCCCGCTCTTGGCAATCGTGCCCAGGTTGTCGATGGCTTCCTGCTCGGTCATGCCGATACCGGTGTCGGTAATCGTCAGCGTCTTGGCGGCCTTGTCAAAGGTCACACGCACTTCCAAATTGGGCTGATCGCCATAGAGGCTGGAATCATTGAGCGCTTCAAAGCGCAGCTTGTCGCAAGCATCCGAGGCATTGGAGATCAACTCGCGCAGGAAAATTTCCTGGTTGGAGTAGAGCGAATGCGTGACCAGGTGCAGCAACTGGGCCACTTCGGCCTGAAAGGAATGGGTTTGCTTTGTCATGTCTTTTTGAGCGAAAAACTGAAATCAAAAGCCGCCCGGAGATCCACTCAAGGCGATGCGCAGTGTTAGCTAAGGCCTGCCCTCTGATATTTCAAGAGCTATTCGGACAAGAAAAAATCGCAAGCGCCATTCAAAAAGAATAGCTGCTTGCGATTATCTATAAAGGGTTAGAGGCCAATTTCACTTAAAAACCGCCACTACCCCAACCCAGAGATGCCGAGCAAGAGCCGCCTCGCGGCGAAGGCATCGTCCCCCTTCCTTAGCGCGAAAGCGCGTAGAGAAAGGGGGAAGCGGCAAAGCCGCTCAGGGGGTTAGAAAGTCTCATGCGGAGCAAGGTAACGCCATTGGCCAGTGGGCAGATTCCCCAGCGTCACGCCACCGATACGGATGCGCTTGAGGCCCACCACGCGCAGCCCCACCTGCTCACACATACGGCGAATCTGGCGCTTCTTGCCTTCAGTCAGCACAAAGCGCAGCTGCTCGGGGTTCTGCCAGTCCACCTTGGCGGGCTGCAGAGGTTGGTCGTCCAGCGACAGACCGTGGCGCAGCAGTTCCAGCTTTTCCTCCGGGAAGACGGATTGCACATCCACGTCGCGATCACCAAAGGTCACGCGCACCAAGTATTCCTTGTCGACTTCCGATTCCTCACCAATGATGTGGCGGGCCACACGGCCGTCTTGCGTCAGCACCAGCAGACCCACGGAGTCGATGTCCAGACGGCCGCAAGGTGCCAGACCCTTGAGCTGGCTGTAGTTGAAACGCGTCTTGCTACGGTCTTCGTTCCAGCGGTTTTCGTTGGTAATCAGCACCACTGCGGGCTCGTGGCCGTCTTCGGCCTGGCCGCTCACATAGCCCACGGGCTTGTTCAACAGGATGGTGACTTGCTGGTCCTGACGGTCCTGGGCCTTCTGATCGATCTCGATCTTGTCGCCGGGCACCACGTTCTGGCCCATAGTCGCGACTTCGCCGTTGACCGTGACCCAGCCGTTTTCCACCCACTCATCGGCCTCGCGGCGCGAGCACATGCCCATATCGGCAATGCGCTTGTTGATGCGGATAGCACCGGGACGATCATCCTGGCGCGCTTCCACTTCGGGAGCACGCTTCACAGGAATGGCGCGGTCCGAGCCATCTGCAGCGGGACGATAAGTGCGAATGCCGGTTGTGGGGCGACGGGTTGCTTCCGACACAAACGAGCCGGGGATATGGCGCTTTTCAGGCTCGCCTCCACGACTGTCGCGGCGTTCACCACGGCGCTCGTCATTGCGACGGTCGCCATAGCTGCGGCGGTCATCATCGCGCGGCCCTCGGCCACCAAAGT
>NZ_JBXXZI010000013.1:0-90618 GCF_057369555.1 Comamonas sp. FUJ_7 | reverse complement strand
GAGCAGCCATATTGAATCGGTTTACTGAGCTGGGCCGCCCTCAGACGGCAGCCGTGGCATAGCCACGGACGGGGTTTGGGTTAGCTCGTATCAAACTGGATTTATGCAACAACGCCCATCTGCGGGCAGAAAAAACTGATAAGTCTTTAATTTAGAGTCGATATTAAAAAGATGAACCAATAAAAAATTTTTTAGATATTATGGAATCATCTTATAAGATTCAAATATTTAATTAATACCACAA
Organism: Comamonas sp. FUJ_7; assembly: GCF_057369555.1. Taxonomy (NCBI): domain Bacteria; kingdom Pseudomonadati; phylum Pseudomonadota; class Betaproteobacteria; order Burkholderiales; family Comamonadaceae; genus Comamonas; species Comamonas sp. FUJ_7. Next base: position 90,374 of record NZ_JBXXZI010000013.1, on the reverse strand, counting down.
AATCTATGAAGCAAGCTAACCAATCCTGGCACATATATCTATTAGATAGGTCCGTTTGACGGATTAGTAGTAGATCTATTTATACATAAACTAAAAACTTATATCTCTTAGATGAAATATAAATAATAAAAAAGAAAATTATTGTTTTTCAAAATTAAAAAAATTCATAACACTGCACAGCAATTCACTCCACCTCACTGCGCAGTTGCCAGAGGTTTTAAAAAAATGTCTATCTTATTAATTGCTGGCAGCCCCACGCAAACCTCGCGATCAGCAGCCCTGCTAGACAATGTGGGCGACAGACTCTCCCAACATCGACTGTCGGTTGATCGCCTAGCTGTACGAGAACTCGACGCACAAGCGCTGCTGCACGCAGACTTTCAGCATCCCGATGTCATCAATGCCGCCTTGCGTGTAGAAAATGCCCAGGTACTGGTGATTGCTACCCCTGTCTACAAAGCGGCATACGCGGGGGCTTTGAAAGTATGGCTGGACCTGCTGCCCCAAACCGCATTAAAGGGTAAAACCGTTTTGCCCTTGGCCACCGGTGGCAGCCCGCACCACATGCTGGCAATGGACTATGCCTTGCGTCCCGTTCTGCAGTCGCTAGGCGCTAAACACATTCTTCCAGGCATCTACGGCGTCGACAGCCAGATCCAACTGCACTCCGACGGCACTGCGAGCACTGCCCCCGAATTGCAATCGCGCATTGACGATGCCGTGCACTTGCTGCTGACTGAAAGTCTGCAGCGCTCCGCTGCGGGAGCATTTTTTCCAGAGATTCCATTCTCACAAGTGCGATGTAGCGTCTGACACACGCGCTACGACCAGCGAATCACCTTTTGCTTTCTTCAATGAACTTCCGGCTGACATGCGCTGGAGGACGAACTATTGCCCATTTTCAGGAGACACACCATGACCTCCCAAGCTTTTATCAAACAACGCGACCGAATTTTGAACACATCAGCACTGGCCTGGGGCTTTCTGACCCACCGCCAGTGGCCTGCTCTGGCCGATGCCCGGCGCGTCCATTTCACGTTGAGCTACTAACCACCAACACCGCTTTCGCGGCTGGAGACAATGATGCAAATTTTTTGGTTCCTTCCCACCCATGGCGACAGCCGTTACCTGGGCACCTCCCAAGGCGCACGCCCTGTAGACCACAACTACCTCAAGCAGGTTGCCAGCGCCGCAGACAGCCTGGGCTATGAGGGCGTACTGATTCCCACCGGGCGATCCTGCGAAGACCCTTGGGTGGTGGCCTCCAGCCTGATACCCGTTACCCGCCGCCTCAAGTTCCTGGTAGCTGTGCGACCTGGCTTGCACCAGCCCGCGCTGGCAGCACGCATGGCTGCATCCTTTGATCGCCTGTCTGAAGGGCGCCTGCTGATCAACTTGGTCACTGGCGGTGACCAGGCGGAGTTGGAGGGTGACGGTGTGTTTCTAGACCATGCCACACGCTATGAAGAATCCAGCGAGTTCATCCGCATCTGGCGCGAAATCGTCACACGCAGCCATACCGGCGAGTCATACGACTTTGACGGCACTCACCTGCAGGTCAAGGGCGCCAAGCTGCTGTACCCACCATTGCAAAAGCCCTATCCACCCGTGTATTTCGGCGGTTCTTCCGCCGCTGCACATGAGTTAGCCGGCGAGCAAGTCGATGCTTACCTGACATGGGGTGAACCACCAGCCGAGGTGGCCCGCAAGGTTGCCGATGTACGCGCCAAAGCAGCAAAGCATGGTCGCACAGTGCGTTTCGGTATCCGCCTGCATGTCATTGTGCGGGAGACCGATGCCCAGGCATGGCAAGCGGCCGATTCACTCATCAGCCACTTAACCGATGAGGCCGTCCAAGCTGCTCAGGCAGCCCTTGCCAAGATGGATTCCGAAGGTCAGCGCCGCATGCGCGCGCTGCATGCGGGTGGCAGCAAGCGCAACCGAGACGATCTGGAGATCAGCCCCAACCTGTGGGCCGGAGTGGGCTTGGTGCGTGGCGGGGCTGGTACCGCACTGGTGGGCGATCCGCAAACCGTGGCTGACCGCATTCAAGAATATGCCGCCCTGGGCATCGACACCTTTGTGCTGTCTGGCTACCCGCATCTTGAAGAGGCCTACCGCTTCGCCGAGCTGGTCTTTCCGCTGCTGCCCGTTCAGACCCAGCAAAAGCTCAAAGGCGGTACTGCCAATGGGCCATTTGGAGAAATCGTTGGCAACCAATTTACACCGCGCCAAGCCTCGCAAAGCTGATTCATTCACCACCGTCATAGGCCGCTTGAGGTCTGCCCTTCCCCTCTCTTTTAAAGGAATTCAACATGTCTATTCAAGCCATCAATGTGCGCAACCAGTTCAAGGGCAAAGTGCGCGAAATCATCCGCGGAGACGTGGTGTCAGAAGTCGATGTCGAAACACCATGGGGCATCGTCACTTCAGTCATTACCACCCGCTCTGTGGATGACCTCAAGCTGTCCGTCGGCTCCGATGTGGTGGCCCTGGTGAAGTCCACTGAAGTCTCCATCGCCAAGCTCTGAATACACCACATCGCACGCGCAGCAACCGTTTCACTACGCCGGCTGCTGCCGCTGCACTGCATCCAGGAAAGATTGCATATGCACAGTCGTCGCCAAGCACTGGCCCGTATCCTTGCCACCAGCACATTACCGCTGGGACTGATGGCTTGCTCGCGCTCTGAGGACAGCACGCCCGTCGCGACTACCGGTCAGGAAGACAGCACCCAGATCGTGCCCTTTAACTATCCCGACAACCCCTCGTTCGATCTGATCTACCTGGCCGACCGACTGGGTTACTTCGAAGGGACCTCCACACGCCCCAACTACGTGGGCAAAGTAGCCGCACCCCAGATCATTCCCTTGGTAGGAACGGGCGACATCCACTTTGGCGCGCGGATGGTGCCACTGGTGATCTCCGCCATTGCTGCCGGGGCCGACATGCAGGTGATTGCTGCCGGTAGTAAGACACTGCAAGAAGCTCCGCACATGAAGTACTTTGTGCGAAAGGATTCCGGCATCCGCCAGCCAAAGGATTTGGAAGGCAAGACGATTGGATTCAACAGTTTTGGGGCGTGTGCCGAGTTCGTCACCAAAACCTTCTTGCGCGAGCACGGTGTCGACGTCACCAAGATCAACTTCCTAGTGGTACCGGACAACCAGAACGAACAAGCTGTAGTGGGCAAAAGCGTGGACCTGGCCATCATTCACCCACCACACTCTGGCGGCGCTGAAGCCAACCCAGAATTGCTGCGCTTGTGGAGTGACTACGACCTAGACCGAGGTCTGGGCGGCATGTCGCCATATAGCGTCAACGGCAAATTTGCCCGTGCACATCCGCAAGTGGTGCGGGATGTGGTGACAGCCATCGCAAAGGCTGGAAACTGGGTCAATGAACATCCGCTGGAGTCTCGCCAGTACACCGCAGAGCGGCTGGGTATGGACCTCAAGCATGTGGAGCGCTACGCCTATGTAGATGATCAAATCATCACGGAGCCACCCATCCAGTACTACATCGACATTCTGGAGCGCGAAGGCAAGTTGCCTCCCGGCAAGGTACAGGTCAAGGATGTGTACACAAATGCCTTCAATCCTTTTGCCAAAGGAGACGCTGCATGAATGCCCGGCTGCACCACACCGCTACGCATGCGCCTGGCATCAAAATTCAGGCACGCGATGTGCGTATGGACTTCTCTATTCAAGATGACCAAGGTCGCAAGCAAGAAATCTCTGCATTGCATGACTTTGAGTTGGTCGTCCGCGAAGGCGAATTTCTATCCATTCTTGGCCCCTCGGGCTGCGGAAAATCAACGTTCCTGAATGTGCTGGCGGGCTTGGCGCACAAGACGGGCGGCACCATCACCATCGATGGGAAGCCCAGCGATGGCATCAACCGGCACCAAGGCGTGGTGTTTCAGGGGTACGCGCTCTTTCCGTGGCGCACGGTGCTACAAAACATCGAGATGGGGCTGGAGATCCGCAAGGTCGCTAAACGCGAGCGCCGCGAAACAGCCGAGCATTTTCTGCAGCTCGTTGGCCTGACTGGCTTTAGCCACCGCTATCCGCACGAACTGTCGGGTGGCATGCGCCAGCGCGTCGCCATCGCCAGGTCATTGGCTTATTCGCCTGACCTGCTGTTGATGGACGAGCCCTTTGCGGCTCTGGACGCACAGACGCGCGAAATCCTTCAGTCCGAGCTGCTGCGCATCTGGGGGGAACACAAGAAAACGATCGTGTTCATCACCCACAGCCTGGATGAAGCCATCTACCTGTCAGACCGTATTGCGGTGATGACCCACCGTCCAGGAAGGATCAAGTCCATTCTGGACGTCCCATTGGGCCGTCCACGTCCCGCGGAGATCCGGCACTCACCCGCTTTTGTCCACCTGCGCGAAAAAGCATGGGATGTGCTGCGCGACGAAGTCGCATTTGCCAGCGGGCACCGTCAGCAGCCCCTGACGCCGGTACTGCCCACCGCCCCCGACTACGCCCCTGCATTGCGAGGATTTGCCATATGACCGCCGCCACATCCGTCTCCACCGTGCCTGCCGCAGCAACTGCTTCAACACGCCCGACAGCGCCTTGGTGGCGCACCACCGGCCGCTGGTTGGAACGCAGCGCCGGCCTGATCGCATTCTTCGCCATTTGGGAGTTACTACCGCGCCTAGGAATCGTCAGTTCTGCCTTTCTCAGCCCACCCTCCGATGTACTCGCAGCGATCCAGCAGCTGGTCACCAGCGGCCAACTCAGCAAGCATGTGCTGGCCAGTTTGCAACGGTCCTTGGCTGGCTTGCTGCTGGCAATCGCAGCCGGTGTGGCACTGGGATTGTTGATGGGGGTCATCCGCCGACTGGAGCAATTCTTGGATCCACTGCTCCAACTATTTCGCCAGGTCTCCGCGTTGGCCTTGTTCCCAGTATTTTTGCTGTTCTTCGGGATTGGCGAGGCCTCCAAAATTGCCATCATCTTCTGGGCCGCATTCTGGCCCGTGCTACTCAACACCATCAGCGGAGTAAAGCAAGTGGAGAAACTGCTGATCCACTCTGCGATCTCCATGGGCGCGTCGCGCGGCTTCATCTTTCGCAAGGTGATTTTGCCAGCGGCATCTCCATCGATATTTACGGGTGTGCGTCTGGCTGGCGCCTATTCCATCACTGCGCTTGTCGCTGCCGAGATGATTGGCTCACACGCAGGGCTGGGCTTTTTGACATTGAACTCGCAAGAGATCTTCCAGATACCCAGCATGTATGCCGGCATCGTGCTGCTGGCGTTGCTAGGGTTGGCGTTGAACTATGTGCTGGCCGTCATCGAAAAAAGGCTGACACGGTGGCGCCATGGCCTGGAATTCCATGCCTGAGCTACAAGTGCTACGACACGCTGTAAACCGCACAGGCTCCACCTTCCGCGTGCACCTTCATGTGGTGCTGACAACAGCGGTTGTAGCTCTGTGCGCCTTGGGGTATGCGGTGCTACCGCGCGTATCGTCGCAAGCGACCCCAGCTGTGGATTCAGCCTCCGAAAGTGCTGCGCTGGAGCGAGCGGTACAACGTGGCGCACTGTGGGTGGCTACGCGCACCTACCCTCGCCCCTCTGCACCTGACCAGCCTTTGGAGCCGGAGCCCGATGTGTTCGATGCTGCATTTGCGCAATGGCTTGGCAAGCGGTTGCAGCTTCCCGTGGAATATCAGGATGCAGAACATGCCGATCTGCAACTTCAAGGATTTGAATTCACCAATGCCGGCCGACCTGCCGCGCGCGCTTACGGCAGTGCTCAACTGCAACTGGTGAGGAGACGGCAAGAGCTTGCAATTTGGGCTGTGTGGGCTCGCCATCACCTGCCCACGTGGTGGCAGCGTTTTTCGTGGCTTCCTGCTGCCAGCACTGCTGCGCCACAACACCCATCCCCTGTCGTGTGTGTGGGCGCTGGTGTTGCACCTCGCGATCTGTGGAGCACGCTGAACGCGCGGCCCCACATCACTCTCTCTTCCATTCATGCCATCAGTGATTTCCTGGCCGGCCAATGCGACCTGCTGGCCGAGGAGCCAGGCGTGGTGCAACGCTTGCTACAGCAAACCAGTTGGCGGTTTTACGGTCCTCTTGGTAAGCCATGGAATCTGCACACAGCCGCCGCTAGTGAGCCTAGCGCGACTCCGGCCAAGGCATTGCCACCATGGCTGCACCACGCCACTCAACAGTGGCTGCGCAGCAGCGAATACACCCAGGCACTCCAGCACCGCGCCAGCACCATCGTAATGGAGGCTGCATTGCTAGAAGACGGCGCCATTTGCCACTGACTTTTTCCCTCATCTGATATCAACCATGTTTGCGTCTGACTTTCCCGACCTGCTCAACACCCTGGCCTCGACCGCCGTGCAACGCGATCGCGCGGGCGGTCATGCGGCTGCTGAAAAAGCCTTGCTGCGCGACCATGGCCTACTGCGCTTGGCCATCCCCGCCGTGCATGGTGGCGATGAGCGCAGCTGGCCCGACATTTACCGTCATGTGCGAGCAATCGCCACGGTGGATAGCGCCCTGGCCCATGTGCTGGCCTTTCACCAGTTGCAGGTGGCTACCGTATTGATCTACGGCAACGCCTCGCAGCAACGGCATTGGCTGCGTCGCACCGTGGATGAAAACGGCTGGTGGGGCAACGCTTTGAACCCACGCGACCAACGCTTGAAAGCAACCGCTGATCCCCACGGCGGCTACGCGCTGCACGGCACCAAAGGCTTTTGCTCTGGCACTCGTGGCTCACGCTATCTGACTGTCTCCGCCTGCTTCGAAGGACATTCGCAGCCCGTGCTGGGACTGCTCGAAACCAGTACTCCCGGTATTGCCGTACATGATGACTGGAATCCCATCGGACAGCGGCAGACAGACAGCGGATCAGTACGCTTTACTGCTGTCGCACTGCCCACCAACCAGGTAATGCGCGATGTGCAGCACACCACTATTCCGTTTCACACGCTGCGCACCCTTTTGGCACAATTGGTACTGGTGAACCTGTTTGTGGGAGTGGCGCAAGGTGCACAACAACAGGCACGCGACTATGCACTGGCCCACGCACAACCTTGGGTGAGCGCTACGGTGGATCGCGCCACGGACGATCCGTTCTTGCTGCGGCGCATGGGCGACATACAGGCCCAGGTGTCCGCTGCGGCACTCATGGCAGACCATGCAGCCGGCCTCGCCCAGAAGGCATTCTTACAAGGAGAGCAACTCACGGCTTCCGAGCGCGCTGCAGTCGCGATTGCAGTGTTTGAAGCCAAAGTGATGGCCCACCGCGCCACATTGTTCGCAAGCCAGGAAATGTTCGACGTGGTAGGTGCACGCGGCACCCATGCCGACCTAGGGTTTGACCGCTTCTGGCGCAACGTGCGCACGCACACGCTGCATGATCCACTGGATTACAAACTTCAAGCGCTGGGGCGTTGGGCTGTGCATGGAGAGGAGCCCTCCGCTCTACACTACAACTGATGACGATGGCGAACCTTGTCGGAGAGATCCACACTACGTATTGCTCACACTCCGCCCGCGCGAGCAGTTGCAAGATCAAATATTACTAGCTCTGCTTGTGCCACATTGAACGTCGTTTGCAGATCATGCACGGCTGTACACAGGAATTTTTCACTTATTGTGTCGCGAGTTCCGGAAGTTTTCACTATCTGTGTCGATAGTGAAAAAGCATGTGTCAGCGAGAATGAAATTTCCTTTTAAAGTCAACAGCTGGCTTTTCACTAACTCTGTCATCCAACATGATTTGGCACAGCATTTGATATGCCAAACAGGCTGCTGTTGAAAAACAGCAGCCTGTTTGTTTATGGGCAATGCACTGCTTTAGAGGCTTCGACGAATTTGCGCTTCTCCCTACAATTCTGAACATGCTCAGCCTCAGCCAGCAACGCACTCAGAAATACATCTCCGCGCGCCAGCAGCATCCGGCATGGGTTTTGCTGGCTTCTCGGCGGGCGCCGCTGGTTCTCAGTTGTCTGGATGCATTGTTTGAACATCAGCGTGATGGTGTGCCGTTTGACGCAGCCACTCAGGCACTGGCAGACATGCTGGCCTCGCATGCCAACGATACCGACTTTGAAATTGATAGCGCAGATACGCTGGGTGATGCGCGGCGAGAGATTCGGGCGTGGATTCGACGCGGACTGGTGGTGGAGCGTGAAGGCTGTATTTTTGAGACCGATGCGCTCAAGACGGCGTTGAGCTTTCTCACCCAGCTTGATGGCCGCATGATGACGTCCACCGCATCACGACTGGCTGTGGTGCAGCGCGAAATCGACAATCTGGCCGCAGCCCTCAACCCCGATCCGCAAAGCCGCATCACGCACTTGCAGCGGCGCCTGGACGATTTGCAGCAGCAACTGGATGCCGCACTTGCAGGCCATATTGCAGAGCTGACACCTGAACAGGCGGTCGAAGGCATTCGCGAGATCTATACCCTGGCAACCAGCTTGCGGGCAGACTTCAGGCGCGTGGAAGACTCCTGGCGCAACGCCGATCGCTCTTTGCGCGAGGCCATCATCAGCACCCGCCACCATCGCGGTGCCGTGATGGATCAGTTGCTCGATGGTCATGCCAACCTGCTGAACACACAGGAAGGGCGTGTGTTTGACAGCTTTCACCAACAGCTATCCAACCAGACTGAGCTAACCGAGATGCGTCAGCGCATCCGGCAAATTTTGCTGCATCCAGCCACTGAGAAGGCTTTGGACGGCTTGCAGCGCAGCACCATGCAAACACTGGTGATGCAGCTCATCAAAGAAGCCAAGGTGGTGCAAGCGGTACGCGCCCGCAGCGAGCGCGAAGTTAGTCAGTTCATGAAGTCCGGTCAGGCCGCCGAAAACCTGCGTGTGGGCCAGTTGCTCAACGAGGTGCTTGAGCAGGCCTTGAGCGTGAACTGGCAGCGCCAGCAGGTACGCCGCAGTCCGGCTCCTTTGCCACCACTGGGTATTGCCGTTGGCAGCATTCCACTGATTGAGCGCCTGCGTATCAAGTCCCTGGAGAGCGGCGAGCAAGCCGCATTGCTGCTGACTACAGAACACACTGATCTGAGCCAGATGGAGAGCGATTTCTGGCAGTCTTTTGAAGGGCTGGACCGCGAGGCTTTGCTGCAGGAAACACTGCAAGCTCTGGCGCAACACGGCCAGCCCATGACGCTGGCCGAATTGGCCAAAGTTTTGCCGCCCGCTCAGCATGACCTGGAGACGCTGGCTCTGTGGCTGTCCATGGCCCGTGAGGCGGGCATTGAACTTCAGGATGAACAAGAGCAGATCAGCACGCAGGACGGCGAGCAAGCATGGTCCTTCACCGTACCGCGCGTTGCCCTGGACGGCGCACAACTGGCCCAGATCCACTGGGAGCTTTGATGAATCAAGAGCCCGATATTTTTGACCTGATTGCCGCACAACCCGGAGTGGCGACAGCTCCCGAAGTTTTTCAAAAAGAGGAGCTGCCTGCGCAGGATGGTATTGATGCTTCAGCCAAAACCGAGCTGAGAACTCCTCGAAATTTGCGCAAAGCGCTACAGTTTTTACTGGCGAATGGGTGGCTGGAAGAAGCCACAAAGCCCGCGATGTACCGTCTCATTGCTGCTCAAACTTCGCAGCTTGACTTGCTGCTGGAGCCGCTGGATCTGCGCCTGGAAGTAGACGACGTGCGTGGGCTGGCGTTTCTTGCTGTCAGAGCAGATGAAGATATCGAGGCCGTCGATGAGAGCGAGCAGGACGACTGGACCCACCCGCTGATGCGCCGCCAGCGACTGAACCTTGAGCAATCTCTGCTGCTGGCCATTCTGCGCCGCGAATTTCTGCAGCGCGAACAAGAAAGCGGTACCGGCACAGCCGTACGTATCACAGTGGAAAGCTTGCTGCCGCAACTCGAAACCTACCTCGGTGCCACGGGCAGCGATATGCAAGAACGCAGACGACTGAACCAGTTACTAGATGGGCTGCGCACGCATGGCATGGTGTCTGAAGCTGATGCGCAAGATTGCATCACGATTCGCCCCATGATTGTTCACCTGCTCAACCCCGAGAACCTGCAGGCGCTGCTGCTCAAGCTGCGTGACATTACCGAGGGCACTGCATCCGATAACCCGGACCATGCATCATGAGCACTGAGGCTTCCTACATCCTGCATGAACTGCATCTGTACAACTGGGGGCCTTTTGCAGGCCGTCACCAGGCAGAGATAGACCCCGCTAACAGCGCCATCATCGGCCCCACCGGCAGTGGCAAGACAACGCTGGTCGATGCTTTGATGACTCTGCTATGCGCAACACCGCGCTACAACCTTGCCTCCACTGGCGGACATGAAAGCGACCGCGATCTGGTCAGCTATGTGCGTGGTGCCAGCGGCCAGGGCAATGAAAGCGGCAACCACATTGCACGGCCGGACAAGTGCATCACCGGCATTGCTGCGCGGCTGGAGCGTGGCACGGCACCGTTTGCCCAATCCGTGCTGCTGGGTGCGCTGTTCTGGTTTGATGGCAGCAGCCAGTCCACTGGCGACATGCAAAAGCGCTGGTTCTTTGCACAAGGCCAGGGCCAGACGCTAAACCTCTGGCTGGAAGAGCTGCACAGCGGCGGCTCACGTGCTCTGGCACGTCTGGCCAAGGACAGCGAAGACTTGCAGATGTACACCAGCAAATCGTCGTATCTGGCCAAGCTGCACAGCTTTTTTGAAGTGGGCTCCAACGCCTTCACTTTGCTCAACCGCGCAGCAGGCCTCAAGCAGCTCAACAGCATCGATGAAATCTTCAGAGAGCTGGTGCTGGACGACCATGCTGCCTATGAAGATGCCCAGAGAGTCGTTGATGGCTTTGGCGAACTGGCATCCATTCATACCGACCTGGAGATTGCCAACGCGCAATTCGTCTCGCTGCTGCCGCTACGCGATCTGGCTGGCCGAGAGCAGCAGCAAAGTCACCTGCTCGCACAACAGCAAAACCTGCAGCAGCATCTTCCGCAATGGTTTGCAGCCCAGGGCCTGCAATGGTGGCAGCGTCGCCACCAGCAGTTGCAGGCGCAACTTGAACAACGCAGCCAGCTGCTGCACCGAGCACAAACCCATGTGCAAACCTCGCGCCAGCATGAGCAGGATTTGCACGGTATTTACCTGCAAGCCGGTGGCGCAGATATCACCACACTGGAGGAAAACATACAGCTGGCACGCAAAGAACTGAGCCGCCAGCAAGGCAACCTGGATCAGTACCTGAAACTGGCCAGCAATCTGGAGCTGGATACCTCCTCAGGCGCCAAAAGCCTGCTGGAGCACCAGTCCACATCAAGCACGGCGTTGCAAGAGCTGGATGCCCTCCAGCTGCAGTTGCAGGCAGATGCCGAAGCCGCCATTACGAACGAGCGCAACGCACACAAGGCCTGGAAAGACCTGGAAGCCGAGCACGATGCAGTACGCCAGCGCCCCGGCTCCAATCTGCCCATGGAATTTCAGCGATTTCGAGCCGATCTGGCGCAGCATCTGGACTTGCCTGAGGAAGACTTGCCCTTTGTTGCAGAGCTGGTGGAAGTGCAGAAAAGCCACCAGATCTGGCGTGGAGCCATCGAACGCGCCATTGGCAGCCACAGACTACGCATTCTGGTGCCACCGCATGCCATGCAGCAAGCCTTGCACTGGGTCAACCAGCGCCACAACCGCCTGCATGTGCGCCTGCTGGAGGTACGAGCCAGTGGCGCAGTGCAAAGCTTTTTCGACGATGGTTTCGCCTGCAAGCTCAATCTCAAACCACAAACCCCTGCAACGCATTTGCATGCCCTGCGTCAGTTGCTGGCAAGCCTGGATCGTCATTGTGTTGATGATGTGCAGGCGCTGCAAACAACGCCCCATGCGATGACGGCGCAAGGCCTAATGTCTGGCCGCGTCGATCATTTTGATAAGCAAGACCAAAAGCGTCTTGACCAGGACTGGATGACGGGATTCGACAACCGTGACCGGCTGGCACAGCTGCTACAACAAGCAGAGCATGCAGCGCAAATCTGGAAATCGTTAGAGGCCAAAAAGATAGGGCAACTTCAGTCCTTGAGCAATGCCCGCAATCAGCGTAGCTTGTGGCAAGCGCTACAGTCTCTGCGCCTGGAAGATCTGGACACAGCAGCGACGGAGGAACTACTGCTCAACAAACAGCATCAGTTGCAGACATTGCTGAATCCGCAGTCTGATACCGCACAGGCCAAGCAACAATGGACTGCTGCACAAGCCCAGACAACAAAAGCCGAAGACGATTTACGTGCGTTGCAAAGTGCGCAGACGCAGGATGAAACTCACCTGCAGACGGCACAGCAAAAGCAGCAATTACTGCAGTCCCGCCTGACTGGTGACGCAGGCATTGATGACGTTTTTCCAGAACAACTGGCCAGACAAACTGGCAAACCACTTCCCGAGTTGGACGGAGACAATCTGGATATTCAGGAGCGCGATGCTGCCAGCGCCTTGCAGAGCAAAATCAATGACTCCAACAAGAAGCTCGCCGGTCTGCACAACGAGATCATTCGCCAGATGGGCAAGGCCAAAAACGAGGACCGTGGAGCACTGGCTGACCATGCTCCAGAGCTGGAGGCACTAAACCCATTTCTCAAACGCTTGCAGGTGCTGGAAGAAGAGGCATTGCCTCAGAAGCGCCAGCGTTTTCAGGAATACCTCAACGAAACGTCGCAGCAAGGCGTGGACACCTTGCTCAACGGCATCGTGGCGCATGTGGCCGACATCGAAGATCGCATCGCCCGGCTCAATGAAACCCTCAAGCGTGTGGATTTTCAACCCGGCCGCTATCTGCAGCTTGAACCGCGCCCCGTCGTGCACCAGAGCTTGCAGAACCTGACCAAAGCACAAGCACAGTTGCGCACCGAACGCCTGCGCGATGATGGCGGCAGCAGCCACTACCGTGCACTGCGCACCATCATCGAAATGCTGCAGGAGCACGCCAGCAACCGGCGCAGCAAGGCCGCACAAGCGCTGCTGGACCCACGCTACCGATTGCAATTTGCCGTGCTGGTGCTGGACCGCTCCAGCGGTCAGTTGCTTGAGCGTCGCACCGGCTCGCAAGGCGGCAGCGGCGGCGAGAAAGAAATCATCGCCAGCTATGTTCTGACAGCATCGCTCAGCTATGCGCTGTGCCCTACCGGCAGCGATAGGCCGGTGTTTGGCTCCATCGTGCTGGATGAGGCCTTCTCCAAAAGCTCGCAAGCCGTAGCAGCCCGCATCATTCAGGCCCTGCGCGAGTTTGGTCTGCATGCGCTGTTTGTCACACCCAACAAGGAAGTGCGGCTGCTTCGCTGCCATACGCGCTCGGCCGTTGTGGTGCACCGACGCGGCACACAGGCAACTCTGGCATCGCTGCGCTGGGAAGAAATTGACCAGTTCCGCAAAGCGGCCACGCAAAATCAGCCATGAAGTCACCGCAAGAGCTAGCTGCCAGACTAGTGCAGCAATGGAGCAGCGCAGACTGGCGCGAGCGCCAACTTTTAGGTGGTTCGGGTGCCTGGCCTCTGATCTTGCCAATTGGTCAGCCGGGCACGCAGGTCTTCATGAATGATGCAGCCCTGCTGCGAAGTCACCTCCAGCAGTGGCGCAATGTGGAACAGCAGGGCTTGGGCATCGTGAAGTGGCAGGAGCGCAGCTACCGTGGCAGCAACGATGCGATTGCTGTCCCCGCCCACTGGCAACTGAATCGCCCCTCTGAATGGCTAGCCGCCATACAGCAGCTAAGACCTGCCGGGCATGCACAGGTCAAGGTGGAATACAGCAGGCTGTGCGCCATCATCGCTGCCGTAGAGCATCCAGGCTTTCAGCGCTTGCTGGCACGACGCTTGACCCAATGGCAAAACGTCTCTGTAGACGATGTCAAGACTGCTGCACGCCTTGCCATGCAACTGGAGCCCGGCTGTGCACTAGGCCGCCCTCTAAGAGCGCTTGCAGTGGATGGCAATGACAGCAAGTTCTATGAGCGCCATACAGGACTGCTGACCGCTTTGCTGGATGAGCGCTTTGCCAAAGAAGCCAGCCGGCAGGGCCTGAGCACTTTTCTAGGGGCACTTGTCGAGGATGACCACTGGCTGCTGGTAGTGCCTCTGGCCCCAGATCTGCTGCCGTTTGCACGCCTGCGTGTATCAGCGAGCGAGTTGCGAACAACAGCGTTGCCTTCGCGCCGTATTTTGCTGGTGGAAAACGAGCAATGTCTGCATCAGCTTCCTATGCCAATGGATGACACCATTGCCATTTTGGGAGCAGGCCTGAACCTGAACTGGCTGGATGCTCCATGGCTGAAAGAGCGCTCTGTAGCCTACTGGGGAGATATAGACACTTGGGGTCTTCTCATGCTGGAAACTGCACGCAAACAGCTCTCGCAATTGCAAGCCCTGCTGATGGATATGGATACCTTCAGAGATTATCAAGGCCAGGCCGTAACTGAGCCCGTTCATGCTTGCAGCGCTTCCTTTTCTCAATCTGCAGACGCGGCACTAGATGCACATTTGCGAAACCTTGAAAAAGGACGTTTAGAACAGGAGTTCTTACCCGCTTCACGGGTACACAAAGCGGTGAACGACTGGGCATCATCCACTTTCTAAGATGCGTTCCTCAAGCTAAAAATCCCATGTAGGCTACCTGCTCATCCTTACTCCACACAGAAAAAATACATGAACCGTGGCAGCATCGCGCACTCTGATGAGCCCCGCTTTCCCACATGAAATCCTCCATCCGCATTGTTGACGTCGACCGCTTGGAAACCTGGAGCAAGTACAAGCCCGGCATGTGCGACAGCTGCGCCGCCAATTGCTGCACCATGCCGCTGGAAGTACGCCTGTCAGATCTGGTGCGTCTGGAACTGGTGGACCCATTCGAGGTCGAAAACATCGAACCCAAATTGATTGCCAAGCGTCTGCTGAAGATGCGCTTGATTGACCACTTCAACCCCAAGCACGAAATCTTCACCATGGCCCGCCGTGCAGGTGGTGACTGCAATTTTCTGGACAAGGAAACGCGACGCTGCACGGTGTATGAAAAACGCCCAGAGACCTGCAGACTGCACCCGAAAAAAGGGCCTAAGCCCGGTTTTTGCGCCTATGGCAACAAGGCGCTTTCTCAGCGCTGAGGAGCTGTCACCATTCGCTCAAGAAATGGTGACAGCAGGCAGCCAGATGCGGGCGACCAACCCTGGATTGGCGTTGTGAAAGCTGAGCTTTCCACCATGCAGCTGAACAATGGCAAGCACGCTGGCCAAGCCCAGTCCGTAACCCTGCCGGTCTGATTCCGCACGGTAGAAGCGAGTCGTCATTTTCTCCAGCGTCTGTGAGTCGGCCCCGGCTCCATGATCCCGCACTGTGATCTCTACACCCCATGCACCATCGTCGCTTGTGCCTTCCAGCGCAGGCCCTGCGTACAGCTGTACATCGGCACCGTGCTCCGAGCCTGAGGCGGCCCCGTACTTGATGGCATTGTCGACAAGATTGGAGACAGCGCTGGCCAACAAGTCGCCATCGCCCAATGCCTTTACCTTCGACTTGACATCCAGCCGCAGAACGCCACCTGCGACCTCTACCAGCGGCTCGTAAAAGTCCACAACATCCACCAATAAATCGCGCAGATCCACCAAGGCGAAATGCTTGCGGCTGGCACCGCTTTCGACTTCAGCAATCTGCAAAAGCTTTTCAAAAACCACGCCTAGCTCCGCCACCTCTTCGGCGACCAGCGCCAGCGTGGCTGACTGCATTTCAGGGCTGGCCTGCTGTGCATTACGCAGACGCAGCAGAATGCGCGTCAGCGGTGTTCTGAGGTTGTGCGCAATGCTGTTGGAGACATGGCGTATGCCTTCCATCAACTGCTCAAGCCGGTCGAGCATGGCATTGATATCGCGGTTGAGCAGCGTGAATTCATCACCACGCTGATCGACGGGAATGCGCTGGCGCAAATCGCCCGCAGCAACACGTGACATGGTGCTGCGAATAGCTGCTGCACGCTCATCGACCACGCGCCTGAAGACGATGGCTCCTATCAGAGCCATGATGCAGGCGGCAATGGCGGCTAACAAGCTGGCTTGGCCAAACAGCTCTTCCATGTCGCGCTGCAGTTGCATATCGCTGCCCACTGCCAGCAGGTTGCCATCAGGCGTCTCAACGACGGCCACACGTCCGATCATCAGGCGGTCATTGCGCTTGACGGTAAGCTCTCGCACTCCCATGGTGGTAAGTTTTCGGTGCGGATAGACTTCTGCGTTGCTGACGATAGGCTCGCCACTCGGGTCCATGAGGATGAGGATTTCAGTGTCCGTATCCACACCATCGCGAATGGTCAGAAGAATCTCGCTTTCCAGCGCTCCGGGGCCGTATTTGGCCGAGTGATCGAGCAGCCTGCGCACATGGTTTTCAGCCTGCTTATCGAGGCGAACGCGCACGACTCCCACGGTCTGAATATAGAACACCGACAGCACTATGGTCATGGTCAGCACCATGAGTGCGCCATAGCTCAGCGCCAGCCGGAAGGCCAGCGAGCTCCAGGGCCTGGAGCGCGTCATCAGACGACCTCGGGCAGATTTTGCGGCTGATCCGAAAGGCTGTAGCCCACGCCGCGCACGGTATGAATGAGGGCTGTGGCAAAGCCTTTGTCCACCTTGCTGCGCAGGCGGCTGATGTGCACATCGATCACATTGGTCTGCGGATCGAACCGGTAATCCCAGACGGACTCCAGCAGCATGGTGCGTGTGACGATCTGGTGCGCGTGCTGCATGAGAAACGCCAGCAAACGGAACTCTCGTGGCTGCAGCGACAGAGGCAGGCCTGCGCGCTCTGCACTGCGTGAGATCAGGTTCACGCGCAGATCAGCCACATGCATTTCACGCGTGGGAGCGGGTATCTGAGCCCGGCGTACAAGTGCTTCCAGCCGCGCCGACAGCTCGGAAAAAGCAAAGGGCTTGGTCAGATAGTCATCGCAGCCTGCTTTGAGGCAACGCACTCTCTCATCTGTAGCAGACAAGGCGCTCAGGACAAGGACCGGAGTCTGTTTTCCCATAGAGCGCAGTGCCTGCAGAATCTGCAGCCCGTCAAAGCCATTTGGCAACATGCGGTCGAGGATGATGACATCCCAGTTCTCGCCAACGGCCTGTGCAATGCCTTGAACGCCGTCACCGCAGACACTGACATGCGCGCCTTGCTGGCGCAAACCTTCAGCGATGTAACGCGCATTGAGTGCATCGTCTTCGATGATGAGATAGCGGAACATGTGGAGTCTGTCTCTGGCCGTTGGAGGGAAGACACTATAAGCCGTTGCCTTGCCATCCACTGTATGCTGTACAGCAGAGCAAGGAGGAGGGGAAGCAGGGGTCTGCAGCATCTCCCGGCCTCGCTCAAGGCTGAATCAGGGGCAGGTCGCCACTGGCCAGCCGCACTTCCCATTCGGCATCCAGCATATCCTTGACCAGCTCCAGATGCTCCAGCCGGTGCTCGGTAATCGAGCCCAGGGTATCGATCAGCTCCAGAATCGTACCCTTGCCCAGCTTGTAGGCATCTTGTGCCATCTGGTGCAGTGGAGCAATCTGCGCCAGTCCTTCTTTCTCATAGTCACGCACGGCCGTGCGGCGCAGTGACAGCTGCTGCAAAGAACGCTGCAGCTCAGACTGTGCAGCAAGCACCGCCGCATCGCGTCGCAGCTCGGCCTGGTCGGCCTCAACCTTGGCGCGTTCAATCGGACCTTGGCGACGATCGAACAGCGGAATTTCCACGCTCACGCCAATCTGGTTGAAGTTACCATCCATGCTATTGCGAATGCGCGTTAGACCAAGCGATGGAGTGGGCAAAGCCTCTCGCTGCTCCAGCTTGATTTTCTGGCGCGATTGATCAAGTTCTGCCTGCGCTGCTCTCAGACTAGGGAGACGAGTCTGAGCCGTATTCCACAGCTGTTCATAACTGGGAGCCTTGCGCAAATCGGCAGCCTGCAAACTGCCTTCCACTCGCACCTGCCATTGGGGCATGGCAGCAATGGCAGCGACACGGGATGCTGCATCTCGCAAGCCTGCCTGCGCCTTGCTGACCTGCATGCTCATCTGAGCCTGTTGCAGGTTCAGGCGCGCGCCGTCATAGCGACTGCGCGTACCTGCTTCGATCTGGCCCTTGACGATGCTCCCTGCTTTCTCCAGTTCATCGCGCGCAGCCAGCCACACCTGATAGCGCTGCTGGGCCACCAGCAACTCGTTGAAGGCATGGGCTGCATCACTCATGGTGACGGCAACCGCGACATCGGCATTGGCCGCTGCAGACTTCTCTCCCAGTCTGGCGTTTTCCATGCGCATGCCGCGCTGACCAAAGATGGGAATGGGCTGCTCCACGCCCCACTCTTTTTCACCACGCTTGCTGGAGTAATGCATGGAGGGGTTAGGAATGGTGGCTGCCGTTTTGCTGTCTGCCCTGGCCAGCTCTCGCTGCATCAAATCTGCGGCCAGATTCGGCTGGTTTTGCATGACGATGCGCAGGTACTCCTGCAAAGTCACAGCTTGCACAGGAGCAGTCATACGCCCCTCGGCTGCCATGCTCTGGGTTGCCGCATCCGCCGCATCGGCAGCATGGGCCGTGCTGCCAAAAACGCTGCAGCACAGGGCGGCTTCCATGGCCAGAGAGTGCCACTTATTCATCTTGCGCGCTTTCATCACGTTCTTCCTGCGTCAACATGTTCTTGGGGCCCAGCAAGGCATACAGCACGGGCAGCAGCACCAAGGCCACCAGCGGCAGAACCACCATGCCACCCACAATGACCGATGCAAAGGGGCGCTGGGTTTCACTGCCCACGCCGGTGGACAAGGCCATGGGCAACAGGCCCAGCAGCGCCAGCAATGACACCAAGACGATGGAGCGCATACGCTCGGCAGCGCCTTCGATCAAGGCCTGCATCAAGGGCATGCCCTGGCGGCGCAAATCTTCAACCGCGGAGACCACCAGCAATCCAGCCAGTGCCACCTGCCCCAGCAGAGCGATGAAGCCAATCGCCGCACTGATGGACAGCTCGATATGTGCCAGATGCAATGCGGCAATACCGCCCACCATGGCAAATGGAGCGCACAATAAGATGACACCAGCGCTGCGCGCCTGACCCAACGCACCAAACAGCAGGGCAAAGACAATGACCAACGACAACGGCACCACTACCTTCAGGCGTGCAGCCGCGCGCTGCTGGTTCTCCCACTCACCGCCCCAGACGGCTTGATAGCCTTCTGGCAGAGTGACGTTCTTCTTGAAGGTGGCCAGCGTATCCTTCACGACCGAGCCGATATCGCGCCCTTCAACGTTGAACTTGAGCGCCATGTAGCGCGCATTACCTTCGCGGAAGATGGAGGAATTACCAATCTTCATGCTGACAGTACCGACCGAACCCAGAGGTACGGAGCCACCTTCTGGCAGCGGTATGGCGATGTTACGGATACGCTCTTCATCCATGCGATCTACATAAGGCAGTCGCACACGCACCGGCACGGGATATTCGCCCTCCCACAAAGTGGTGGCGACATTGCCGGCCAAAGCCACTTCCAGTGTCTTCTGCGCGGTCTCCATGGCAATGCCCTGGCGTGCCAGCGCCTGGCGATCGAACTGCACATGCACCTGCGGTGCCGGAGCATCGCGATACAGGTCAAGATCCACCACGCCATCAATGTCTTTCACCAACGTCTTGGTCTGCTGAAGAAGGCCGCGCAACGTGGGAATATCCGGGCCAAACAGCTTGAGTACGACCTGTCCGCGTGCGCCCGATGTGGACTCTTCCACGCTGTCACGAATGGGCTGTGCAAAGTTGAAGGCTACACCCGGAATCTCGCCCAGCGTTGTACGCATTTGCTCAATCAGCGCGGGCTTGGTCAAGTTCTTGCGCCATTCCTCATGAGGCTTGAGGCGCACCAGAACCTTGGCCAGGTTGAGCGTCTCGTTATCGGTGCCCGATTCGGGGCGCCCCTGCTCTGTAGTGACGCTAATAACCTCAGGGAACACCTTGAGGCGCAGGCGCACATCGCGCAGCACTTCCTGGCCTTTTTCCAGCGAGATGGAAGCCGGCATCTGCACCAGCACATAGGCATCGCCCTCATCGAGCTCGGGCAGGAACTCGGTACCCAGCCATTTGGCTGAACCCCCGGCCACCACCAGCACGCTCACAAACACGGCAATCACGGCCGTTCGGCATTTGGCAGCTCCCAGTACGCCGGCAATCCAATGCTGATAACCATGGTGTGCCCGGTCAAAGATCTTGGGCTCTTCCACCATCACATGCTTGGGCTTGAGAAACAGCGCACACAAGGCCGGCACCAGCCCCATGGCAAACACCAGTGCGCCCAGCAAGGCAAAGCTGTAGGTCATGGCCAGCGGGCGGAAGATACGGCCTTCAATGCTTTCCAGAGAAAATACCGGGATCAGCGCGGCAATCACGATAGCCATGGCAAACAGCGTGGGCTTGGCCACGGCAACCGCCGAATCCACAATGATGTGGCGCATGTCATTGGCCGTCTGTGGCTTGCGCTGGCGTGCATTGCGAATGATGTTTTCTGCCAGCACCACCGCACCGTCCACCATGATGCCGAAATCGATGGCTCCCATGGAGATCAGGTTGGCAGGCATGCCCAGCCAGTGCAGTCCAATAAAGGCCACCAGCAGCGACAGAGGAATCACCGTCGCCACAATCAACGAGCCGCGCAAGCTGCGCAAGAACAGCCACAGCACGGCAACAATCAGCGTCGCGCCAAACAGTAGGTTGTGCTGCACGGTCTTGAGCGTATGCCCCACCAGGTCAGAGCGGTCGTAATTGGTGACCATCTCCATGCCTGCGGGCAAACCACCACCATTGAGTTCGGCGACCTTGAGATGAATCTCGTCCAGAACCGTGGAGGGGTTGGTCCCGCGCTTGAGCAGCACAATGCCTTGTACCACATCGTCCTGGTCATCCATGCCGACCGAGCCCTGACGAGGGGTATGCGACTGCGCCACGCGTGCCACGTCACCAATGGTAACGGGGGCCTTGCCACGCATGGCCACCACGACATCCTGAATTTCCTGCGGTGTGCGCAGCAAGCCAATGCCGCGAATGATGAAGGACTGCTCACCCCGGCGCATCAGCCCTCCGCCCACATTGCGGTTGGACTTGGACAGGGCATCGTTCACATCGTCCAAAGACAGGCCCAGGCTGTAGAGTTTTTCAGGGTCCACTTCAACGTGGAACTCTTTGACGAAGCCGCCAATGCTCACTACATCAGCCACGCCCTGCACCTGCTTGAGCACGCGCACCACATGCCATTCCTGCTCGGTACGCAACTGCGCCAGGTTGTGCCTGTCACTCTTTAGGCGGTAGTAGAAGATTTTTCCCAGCGGTGTGTAGTCAGGCGCCATTTCCGGCGTCATGCCATCCGGCAGATCTGCCTGAGGCAGTCGCTGCGAAACCTCTGCACGCGCCTTAAAGCTCTGGGCGTCATCGTTAAAGACAAGATTGATCATGGAGAGACCGAAATAGCTCTCCGAGCGCAGCGATATCAGCCCCGGCGTGCCATTAAGCTCTCGCTCCAGCGGCTGGGTGATCTGACGCTCCACTTCTTCAGGCGCCAGGCCTGGGGCCTGAGTGATCACCCCGACCTGCACATTGGTCACGTCAGGATAGGCTTCAATGGCTGTCTGCAGATAGGCGTAGACGCCGTAAACAGCGATCGCCAGCGTGGCAAACAATGCCAGCAAGCGACGATGGACAACGAATGCAATAAAGGAACGCAGCATGGTTCAGGCTCCTGCTAGGACTACAGTAGCTGACTGGCTGCGCCGTCGAGCAGCAGGCCACCACGCACCACAATTTTTTCACCAACCTTGAGTCCGCTGATGACTGGAACCAGGCCACGCGATGGACGACCCAGCGTCACCGCTCGCGCCTCGAACTGGCTGTTCTCATGCTGGACATACACAACGCTGTGGCTCTCATCCTTGATGAGCACGGCACTGACAGGAATCAGCATCTCATGCAGATTCGACAGCTGCACACCCACCTTGGCCTGCATACCTGGACGCAGCACCGGGTTCTGCTCACTCAACGCCACCACCACGGCAGCCCGGCGGGACTCCTTATCCAGCGTAGCGCCCAGATATCGCACCGTACCCTTGAGGGGTTTGGGCAACTGAGGAACCTCGACCTGAACGGAGCTCCCCACAAGAATGCCTGGCAAATCAGACTCAAACACCTCAGCCACTACATTCATGGCCTGAGGATCTCCAATCGTGAAAAGTGCTGCGCCAGGCTCGGCAGACGTTCCCACCACGGCCTTGCGCTCGGCCACGATCCCGGAACGCGGTGCACGCAGTTCTATGCGATCCCCTCCACCCGAGCCCAGCAGTGCGGCTGTGCCCTGAGCACGCGCTAACTCCTGCGAGGTTTCACGCACTTTGGCCTGTGCAGCACGCAAATCCACCTCCACGCCGACACCCTTGTCCACCATGGTCTGCTGGCGCTGGGCCTCCACCACGGCCACGTCATGCGCTGTCTTGGCGGCAGCCACGTCATAGCGGGTACGCAGTGCATCAGGGCTGACCAGTGTAGCCAGCAGATCACCGGCCTTGACCATATCGCCCACATGCGCGCTGACTGTCTGAACACGCGCCGATACCGGTACAGACACGGAGGCCACCCTATCTTCCACAAAAGCCACATGTGCAGGTGCCCACGCCATCTGCACGCCTTGGGGGTCGGCCACGGCAGCGATGTCCAGCATCTTCACCGACTCTGGTTTGACATGGATAAACCCCTTAGGCAAGGGCTCAGCCAGCGTCTGCTTTTCTTCTGTGGCTCTGGAGACATCACAGCCCGCCAGCACTGTGGCAATTGCCAGAGCAGCCACCACCAGCGGCATTTTCGTCAGCGATCCGTTTTGCAAATACGCCGAGCCCGGCAATCCCACGAGGTTCTTGTTCATCGTTCACCTGTATGTCCATCACTGACGGGCGACAGGCGGGGCCATGACTTCACCTTCAGTACTGACTGCCATGCTAGGAACGACGCCTCCTGCCGTGGGTGACGCAAGCATTACGGTTTAGTAAGGCCCTGCAGGTCACCAAGCGCAGATCGACCTCCATTTCAAAGAGGGCAAGTGCTCAAGACATCCATTGAAGCGGTTTGCTCACTTTTTCATCACTTTCGATGAAAAATCAAAAAATGCTCAAAAAACAAGCAATTTTGATGTTTTTTTCATACATGAGTACTACTAGTATCAAAAAATAACGAGGCAAAGATGTTCAAGGCAAGTCCTTTGAATTTCAAGAAAAAGTGCCTCAAACCATTGTCAATCAATGGATAAGTACTATCAAAAGTAGAGCTTGAAAGTTATCCACTCAGTGGATAGATCAAGCACGTCATACGCACTCTCAAGCATCTGTCAACAGAAAAAGCATCTCTGGCATACAAAACGGCTGCAAGCCCTAGAGTCATGCCTTTTTTCACAGATAAAACACCCCAGAAAATCACACATTGCACCTGTGGATAAATATCACAGCTCCTTGGCTTTCTCAAAGAGAAGTTGGCAAGAATAAGCTTACTCACAGAGCTTGAAAACTTCGAATTCCACCTCTATCAACGACATTCTCAAATCTAAAAAAATCTTTTTATTCATAAAAATTTAACAACATAGTCAACATAGTTAACAACAAGGTTGTAAACATGATTACAACAGGATTTGATCGACATTATTCTGTGGATAAGTTTCTGAAGAACTCCACACTCAACAATCCACAACTACAATGAACAAGTCACATACAAGTGGTGGAGAAGTCTCACCAAGAGACTTTCAATGAGATACATCTCAGGCCACACAAACACTGCTGTTTGTATGGCGTATTGCATAAGAAATTCAATCTTATTTAATACATATCTCTGTACGAATACTTATAAAACGCAAAAGCACAGCGTCTTTGCGTCTCAAAAAACGCTGAAATGTATGAAAAAAAGTGGGCTGAAGAGGCCCTGAATTCCTTTGATGCCGTGGTCGGTGGCATGCCTGGATTTCGCAGCCGTGATGGACAGCGAAAAATGGCAGCCCAGATCGCAAAAACCTTGAGCGAGGCCCAGCTCGGCAAAGTCGATGAAGGCGAGCCAGAACCCCGTCGTGCCATCGCTGTCGTGCAAGCTGGGACCGGCGTTGGAAAGTCGCTGGCCTACAGCATCCCGGCCATTCGCATGGCACTGTCGCGTGGCACGCGGGTGCTGATCTCTACTGCAACCGTGGCACTGCAAGAACAGTTGGTGAACAAGGATTTGCCAGCACTGGCACAAAAGCTGGACCAGCCCTTCAAATTCGCCCTGGCCAAGGGGCGTGGCCGTTTTGTCTGCAAGCTCAAGCTGGAGCGCCTGGCAAGCACAGGGGAAGCACAGGATGAGGAGATGGACGACCTGTTTGGCGATGAGCAAAAACAGACCCCGTTCAAGCGCCCTCAGCACGAGTTGCAGGCACGCATGCATTTCTATAAATCCATGGCCGATGCGCTAGCCACAGAAGCGTGGAACGGGGACCGAGACTCTCTGGAAACACCTCCCGAGGCAGAGGCCTGGAGCCCCGTTGCGGCCGAGTCTTCTTCCTGCACAGGCAAGCATTGCCCGGCTTTCAGCAACTGTGTCTATTACGAGCGCCGCAAGGACTTAGTAGCCGCGCAAGTCATTGTTGCCAATCATGATTTGCTGCTTTCTTCGCTGGGATCCAAGCTGCTGCCGGAGCTGGATAACTGCCTGCTGGTGCTCGATGAAGCCCACCATCTGCCCGCCACTGCCTTGGACCAGTTCGCAGGCGAAATGGATCTGAGTCGCCTGACCTGGATAGACAAACTTGCCAGCCGCGCGTTGCGTGTGAATCAGGTCGCAGAAGTGGAAGAGCTGGCCGATGTACCCAAACATGCCAGCCAGCTGCGCCAGCAGATGCAGGAGCTGGCCAGACTGGTCATGGAGCACTACGGAAAGGCCCTTAAATCGCAAAAAGACAGCTATGGACCAGCCAGGGTACGGGCAGCCCGTGGCGAGCTGCCAGAAGCGCTTTTAGAGCCTCTGAGCCAGGTTGCGCACCATGCTGATGCCTTTCTGGATGCACTGCGTGCCGTCTCCAAAGCTTTGCGCGCCGAAATCAAGGACAAGCCCGAGGAAGCACAGCGCCTGTCCACTGTCTATGCGCAGGTGGGCGCCCTGGCTCCCAGACTGGAAGCCATCTTCAACACCACGCAATTGCTGCTGCAGAACAACGAGAACGACGGTGACAGCAAAACAGTGCCCCATGCCAAATGGTTCACGCTGGAGATGGATGGGGAGTTCATCGTGGTCAAGGCCCACGCAAGCCCCATCCAGCCTGGCTCCACCTTGCGTCAACATCTGTGGTCTAAGGTACGTGGCGCAGTGCTGACCTCCGCGACGTTGACCAGTTGCGGAAATTTCGACTTCTTTCTGCGCGAAGCTGGGCTGTCCAATGACATAGCTGTCACCACGCTGGAAGTACCAAGCCCCTTTGACTATGCACGCCAAGGCACGCTGATTGCCCGCGAAACCACCTCAGACCCCCGTGAAGCAGCCCGCTTCACGGCAGAAATGGTTGAAGCTTTGCTGAACGATTTGAGTCACATTGACGCCGGCGCACTGGTGCTCTTCACCTCACGCGAACAAATGCGCCAGGCCGTGGAAGCTCTGTCTACCCACATGCGCGACCAAGTGCTCGTTCAGACTGCCCTGCCCCGTCATACCCTGCTCAAACGGCACCGCGAAGCAGTGGAGATGGGCGAGCCATCCATCATCTTCGGCATGCAGTCCTTTGGCGAAGGACTGGATCTGCCGGGAGCGCTTTGCGAGTCTTTGTTCATCACCAAGCTGCCCTTTGCTCCACCCGATGATCCTGTGGGTGAGGCACGGTCCGAATGGCTGCGCAGCAGTGGCCGCAATCCTTTCAACGAGTTGGTGGTGCCAGCTACAGCCATTCGCCTGGCTCAATGGGTGGGCCGCGCCATTCGCACCGAGGAAGATCTGGCCCATGTCTATTGCTATGACAAGCGGCTGACTGGCACCCACTACGGCCAGCAATTGATCAAGGGTCTGCCTCCCTTCACTTTGCAGCGCAGACCGGTCTGAGAGGCCTTCAGCGAGGCTAAAAAGAGCTTTCAAGCCCCTACCCTGCCTGCACTGTTCAAAGCGATTTGGATCGCTTCCAAGCCTTGTGACGACCATGACTGGTTGCACAAGGCTTTTGTAATTTTTCTAACAGCTGCATGCCGTCATGCGTAGCGGCAAGCTCCCTCGACAAATCGACCTGACCTTCCCGATCTGCCAGAAAAGATAGCGGTGCGTAGACGTCATCGGGAATCTATGCGAATGCAGGATGGCCATCCTGTCCTGATCAGATGCAAGTCGTACCCCCTTCAGCGTTGGCCGGCGGGCTCTTCTCTGTTTCTCAGGACCCAATACAGAAAATTTCTTTGAAAACAACACCTTACATGTGTTGAATTTTTTTGAATGAAGAAATAACGAGAGCCATCCGCATGACCGCCCTGCGGTTCACACCAGATTACCCCCAGCTGTTTATAACATTCTGTTGATAACTATGCGGTTGAAGGCTCTCCAAGTCCTTCTTATCCCCAAGTCCGTTCATCAGAGGGAGCGCATCTTACGCCAAATTTTCAGACTGGCGCGCTTCAATTTCGATAAAGCCTTTTTTTGTCATGTTTCCCTTGTCTACAGAGGAATTGAAGGCCTCAGAACCATTCTGACCGCTTCTTTTTTTAATGATCTATCGAACTTGTCTTTAGTTATTCTTTAGAAGTCTTATAAAAATATAGTCGTAGTAATAAAGATCGATCAATACTGTGGATAACCTCATAAATCAACGAGAAATCAAGCACTTTTCTAGGGTGTAAGCATGGAGACAAGTAGAGGCTGCTGCTGTCTTCCAGACTTGAACAACTTGCCCTATTGATGAATATCTGTGGAAAACACTGAAATTCATACATGCTTGTCCACATTCTGGCAGCCCTTATAAAAAACTATTGAGGTAGCCTTAAATCCTTTATCTATAAGTACATAACGCTATTTTTTTTATAGTGAATAACTTTGATATATGACTTCTCATCACATAGCTTGGCGAGCGTGTGACTTTTTAAAAAGTGTTCGACATGAATTTGTCGGACATTTTTTTTGTCCAAAGCATCCGTGTATGCTGTGAAAACTTTCACTGAAGTTGTTATTCCTAGTCTTACTTTTTTCAATAGTAATAGTAGTAAGTATCCTACTTAACTGTTGATAACTTATTAATTTATAAGTAAAACAACGACTTAGCCTTTGTTAAAAGCTGTGCTCCGATAGAGGCTCCTGCTGTCCTTGTTTTGGGAGAAACTTTTGGGCGATACATCCAGTTGTGGAAAACATTGGTTTTTAATGATTTTTATCACCATGTTTATCCACAATCCTTTTGGCAAAGGACAGGCATGAAAAAAGCCACTTAAAGTGGCTTGTCGGTTGGAGATGAAGTTGCTGCGTCAGAAGTGCCGGGCGTAGCGAATCTGAATGAAGTTTTCTCCAGGGTTGGGGCTCTTGATGCCTGCATTCGAGTGGTGTTCCAGCCGAAAGCTGACTTCGTTTTTGCGTTGCTCGCCGAACAAGTATCCGATGCCTATATGGCTTGCGAAGTTGTATCGGGTGGAGAAGTCCTTGTGGTCCGTTTGGTAGCGGTGGTTGATGGCATAGCTCACCCCCACGCCTGCTTCCATGAACCAGGGGGATTGGCCCTGATTGGGACGCCAGCGCAAGGTGGGTTTGGCTCCAATGACCCAGGTTGCACGGTTGCGGCCCTGGTAGTCGCCCGACCACTGTCCGCCCCAGATATCCCAATAGCCGGTGACCAGTCCCGAACCCAGGGCGTAATTCCAGTCTCTCCAGGGGATGGTGATGCCTAGCGCCCAGCTATCTGCGCTGTGAGCAGCCTGCCCGTACTGAACATAGAGGGTATTGTTTTGTACAGGTTGTGCAAAGCTTTGGCTGCATAGCAGTGGGCTCAGCAGCATTGCGCTGCAATAGCTGGCAATCTTTAACGAATTCATATTCAAGTCCCTCCAATTGCATGCATTGCCGCAATGGATTGAGGGCCGTTGGGGCGTTGCCGATGCTGAAAGTGCTGTGGATATAACAGTAGATTCTTGTGTGTAAATTGCCTGTCGGCAAAGGCGGGTGGCTGCAGTCAGTCAAGTTGCCAATGGCATGAAAAAAGCCCTCTGATTTTCATCAGAGGGCTTTGTCGCCATATCAGTATTTACTGGGCTTTGGCGGGTGCAGGAGCTGGGCGTTCTTGGCCGGGCTTGCCTGCATGACGGTGGTGGCCACCGTGCTTACCAGGGCCTTGGTGCATGCGCAGGGTGGCGCTGTCGAAGGTCTTTTGCTGCTCTGCATTCAGCTGGGCATAAAAGGCCTTGGTGGCTTCTGCACGGCGGTCCATCTCTGCGTTGCGCTTGGCACGCATTTCACGCATTTTGTCGATGCGCTCTGGGGTGGTCAGCTTGGCAAAGGCTTCACGGTCGCCACGGGCAGGGCGCTCACCGGGCCTCATGGAGTCGGTGTAGGTGGTCCAGGCGCTTTCCTGGGCCGCAGTCAGCTTCAGGTCGGTCTTGAGCTTTTCCATGCGCTGCTTCATGTGCTCCATGCGATGGCTACGCTTGTCGCCATGATGGTGCTTGTGGTGTTCGGAGGCCTTCTGGGCAGCGGCTGCGGGCTCTGCGGGAGCCGTAGTCTGGGCAAAGCTGGGCAGGCTCAGGGAAGCGAGCAGGGCAGTGGCAACAGCGGCACCGGTCAGTGTTTGGCGAAAGCGGGTCATGTCTATTTCCTTTTCAGATGAAGTGGAAGAAGTAGCCGCTAGATCCTTCGCTTGAAAGGCATTCGGCAGCGGATGACTGAAGTGTGAGGGCCCCATGTTTCTGCGGCGTGAGGTTTTGCAGCCGCTCTGTAAAGTATTGATAAGTTTGCGTGGCTGCAGCTGCGCAACAATGCATGCATGGGCTGCGTTGGCAGCCGCTTTTTTTCGCG
Source organism: Comamonas sp. FUJ_7 (assembly GCF_057369555.1). Taxonomy (NCBI): domain Bacteria; kingdom Pseudomonadati; phylum Pseudomonadota; class Betaproteobacteria; order Burkholderiales; family Comamonadaceae; genus Comamonas; species Comamonas sp. FUJ_7. The sequence goes on along the minus strand of NZ_JBXXZI010000013.1, from coordinate 61,314 downwards.
TGATTTCAACGTTGAAATTCGCAGGTCGACTGAAGATTTAGCAAAGGTTTTTGATGTTCAAGAACATGATTGTTTATCGCATTGCCGAAGGCTGGCAGGGCGATCTGCAGGTGCTGGAAGATGCGCTGCAAAAGACGGTATTTGCCGAGTGCGGTGCCACGCAGGAGCGCTCTGTGGGCTGGGTTCCGCCGCGTGGCGAGCAGCACGGCCCGCTGGCCGAATCCGTGGCCGGGCAATGGGTGATGCGCTTCATGAGCGAGTCCAAGATGCTGCCCGCCAGCGTGCTCAACCGCAAGGTCAACGAAAAGGCCGAGCACATCGAAAAAACCGAAGGTCGCAAGCCCGGCAAGAAAGAGAAAAAGGAACTCAAGGACGAGGCCAAGCTGGACTTGTTGCCCATGGCGTTCACCAAGCAGGGCAGCATGTGGGTCTGGATCGATCCGCAGGCGCGTACCCTGGTGCTGGACACCAGCGCCCAGGGCCGTGCCGACGAGATCGTGACGCTGTTGGTGGAAGGACTGCCGGGCTTTGCGGTGGCGCTGGTCGACACCCAGACCAGCCCGCAGGCCGCCATGGCGCACTGGCTGATGACGCAGGAGCCGCCAGCGGGTTTTGCGATCGACCGCGAGTGCGAACTCAAGGCTGCGGACGAGTCCAAGGCCGTGGTGCGATATGCGCGCCACCCGCTCGATATCGACGAGGTGCGCCAGCATATCGAGCACGGCAAGCTGCCCACCAAGCTGGCCATGACCTGGGATGATCGCGTGAGCTTTGTGCTGACCGAAGGTCTGCAGATCAAGAAGATTGCGCTGCTGGATGCCGTGATGGACGGACAGTCGCAAGACGACGGTGGTTTTGATACCGATGTGACGATTGCCACGGGCGAGCTCTCGCGCCTGATCCCCGATCTGATCGAGGCGCTGGGTGGAGAAGGGCGCACGGGTCTGGGCGATGGCTTGCCCGCCTCTTTGCAGGCCGCTCCAGCGGCGGAAACCTTGCCAGTGCGACTGGCGCAGGGACGCAGCCAGGGCACGGTCACAGGGCCTGCGACGGCACCTGCGGATACTGCGCCGGAAGAAGCCCCGTTTTGAAGACTTTAAAAACAATAGCTGGTTGCGCTTGAGCATGAATGAACTCAGCATGTTTTGAGCCTGAAATGTAGATAAATCAGGCGCAAGCAGCTATTAAAAAAAGCCTGCTGGATGATTCCAGCAGGCTTTTTTGATGAGGGGCTCAAGCGGTTTGAACCGCTTGAAATTCAGCGTTTCAGACGCGCTCAAAAATCGCGGCAATGCCCTGGCCGCCGCCAATGCACATGGTCACCAGCGCATAGCGACCACCGGTGCGCTGCAGCTCGTACAGAGCCTTGGTGGTGATGATGGCGCCGGTGGCACCCACGGGGTGGCCCAGCGAGATGCCAGAGCCATTGGGGTTGACCTTGGCGGGGTCCAGGCCCAGCTCCTGGATCACAGCGCAGGCTTGGGCGGCGAAGGCTTCGTTGGCTTCGATCACGTCCATCTGCTCGATCTTAAGGCCGGTGCGGGCCAGCACTTTTTGCGTGGCTGGCACAGGGCCGATGCCCATGTACGCAGGTTCCACACCCGCGTGGGCATAGCCGACCAGGCGGGCCAGGGGTTTGGCGCCCGAGGACTTCAGGGCTTCGCCGCTCATCATCAGCACGGCGGCTGCGCCGTCGTTGATGCCGGAGGCATTGCCGGCTGTGACGGTGCCGCCTTCCTTCTTGAATGCGGGCTTCATGCCAGCCAGCGTATCCAGTGTGGTGGAGGCGCGCACATGCTCGTCTGTGTCGAAAACGATCACGCCCTTGCGGGTGGCGATTTCCACGGGAACGATTTGTTCCTTGAAGCGGCCCGCCTCAATGGCAGCCGCTGCGCGCTGCTGGCTGATGACGGCCAGCTCATCTTGCATGGTGCGGCTGATCTTGTAGCGCTCGGCCACGTTCTCGGCCGTGATGCCCATGTGCATTTTTTGCCAGGGGTCGTGCAGGATGCCCAGCATGTAGTCGATGCTCTTGGCGTCGCCCATGCGTGCGCCCCAGCGCGAAGCCTGGTCGAAGTAGGGGCCGCGGCTCATGGATTCGGAGCCGGCACCGATCGCCACTTCGCAGTCGCCTAAAGCGATGGATTGCGCAGCCGAGACGATGGCCTGCAGGCCCGAGCCGCACAGGCGGTTGACGTTGTAGGCCGGGGTTTCGATGGGGCAGCCGGCATCGACGGCAGCGACGCGGGACAGGTAGGCATCGCGTGTTTCTGTAGGGATGACATTGCCCATGACCACATGGCCCACGGTTTCGGCTGCAATTCCCGCGCGCTCGATAGCGGCCTTGACCACGGTGGTGGCCATCTGGGTGTTGGGAACGTCTTTAAGGCTGCCGCCGAAAGTACCAATGGCCGTACGAGCGGCGCTGACGACGAAGATGTCGCGTGTGTTCATGTCAACTGTCTCCTCCATTGCTGCTGCAATGGCTAATGATGAAATACAAGGATTCGGAGAAGAAAGACTCCCCCGGAATCCGGTGCATATTCTGCAGTATTTGTTGCACTGCAGCACGTCTCGCAGTTGACGATTTTGAGAGGCAGGGATGTTCCACGTGAAACGGCCTTCGATACATCTCCTGCAGGCGTTTGTGAGCGCCTTGTGACAGCGGCCGCTGGTGGCAGCTTATGGGCGCTCAGCCGAAGGCCGGGCATCTGCACTGGCCAGGTCGTCAAGAATGGGGCAGTCGGGGCGGTCATCGCCATGGCAGCACTGCACCAGGCTTTGCAGCGTGCGCTGCATGGACTGCATAGCGGCAATGCGCTCCGTCAGCGCGGTGATGTGTTTTTGGGCAATGGTCTTGACCTGGCTGCTGGCGCGGTCCTGGTTTTGCCAAAGTCCCAGCAAGGTGCCGATCTCTTCCATGGAGAAGCCCAGATCGCGTCCGCGGCGGATAAAGCGCAGCGTGTGCACGTCGGCCTCGGTGTACTGCCGATAGCCGCTATCCGTGCGATGCACAGGCGCCAGCAGGCCCAGCGACTCGTAGTGCCGAACCATGCGCGCAGAAACCCCGGCGCGGCGTGCCGCTTCACCGATGACAACAGGCCAGTTCTGAGCAGTTTTCAGCGTTGGGTGAGGGGTAGGCATGGTGACTTCCGAAAAATCGCGTCAGCGGCCTTCTGGTGTCTCCTGAGGGCTGCTGACGCTGGGGATGGGCCTGGATCAGGCGACCTTGTAGCCTTCTTCGGCAATGGCTGCTGCCACGGCTTCGCGGCTGGCGCTGGTTTCGACTTCCACACGATTGGCTGCGCGGTCAATCTTGACATGGGCTTGCGCGTCAACCGCTTGAATGGCGTTGGTGACGGCACGTTCGCAATGGCCGCAGGTCATGCCTTGAACTTCAAATGTTTGTTGCATGGATAGCTCCTTCAAAAGATGAGTCCGCCGGGATGGCAGCTCTCTGTGAGTGAATGCTCAACCCTAACATCATGACAAGGTCAAGCTTTTGACAAAACACGAAGCCAAACAGGGTTGATAAGTCGCAAATGCTGTCGATAAGAACTTGTCATATTGAAGAGCGCTGTGGTCTTGCTTCCAAGCTAAGCTACTTCAGATCTATTGACAATTTGAAACAATTTGAGGCTTCTGGCCCGACAATGCCAGTCATTCAACGTCGAGAGGGATTCATGAATCTGTTGGAAATGATGAGGGGCTTCACGATTCGCACGCGCATGCTGGGTGCCATTGGAGTGGTGATGCTGTTGCTGGCATTGCTGGGTGGGGCGGGAATGATGGGCATGCTCCGCATCCAGGGCATGAGCCAGGAGTTTGCAAACACGGCTTTTGTCCAGTCCGGTTACATGGCACAGCTGCGCATGGAGCTCGGTGGTATTCGCATCAGTGAAAAGGACATGGTCATCCAGTATGAAAAGCCTGAAGAAGTGCGCAAGGCTTATCAGCAGTGGGGCATGTTCATCGACAAATCCAAACAGACGCTGGGCAAGTTTGTGACAGGTGCTGATGCTCAGAACGCACAACTGGCCACAAGCATCATTGGCCATGTCGATAACTATCGAAAGTTTTTTGAGCCGGTGGCGCGCCAGCTCGAAGCGGGAGGCTATGACTCTGCCACCACGGCCAATCGCATGAGCGGCAAAGCCTTGGCTGAAGTGGTGGAGGCTGACAAGCTGCTGGCGCAGCTTGACGATTTGCTGCGCCAGCAGGCCGATTCTCTGGTCGCTGCCGAGCGCAATGTGGCAGGCCAGACTCGCTGGATGTTTGTGCTGGCCGTGATCTTGGCGCTGGTGGTGGTGATCCCGCTGACGCTATTGAACATGCTGTCCATCTGCCGCCCACTGGAGGTCGCCCGCCAGATGGCATTGACGATTGCCGGTGGCGATCTGTCACACCAGGCAGCGGTCAGTGGCAAGGATGAGCTGACGGATTTGCAGCAGGCACTCAAGCAAATGCAGCAGTCGTTGAGCAGTACGGTGGCTCAGGTTCGAGATGCCAGCGGAAGTATTGCCACTGCCAGCCAGGAGATTGCTACGGGCAATCAGGATTTGTCGGCGCGCACGGAGCAGACAGCCAGCAACTTGCAGGAAACCGTGGCCTCGCTGGCCCAGCTCACGGCAACGGTGCAGCAGACGGCGTCATCTTCGCAGCTGGCGAATCAGCTGGCATCTTCGGCATCCTCGACAGCGGTACAGGGCGGAGAAATCGTCGGTCAGGCCGTGCGCAGCATGGAGGAAATATCGGCCTCCAGCCGCAAGATCGGCGACATCATCGGCCTGATCGATTCCATTGCCTTCCAGACCAATATCCTGGCCCTGAATGCCGCTGTGGAAGCCGCGCGGGCAGGCGAGCAGGGCCGTGGTTTTGCGGTGGTGGCAGCCGAGGTGCGCAGCCTGGCTCAGCGTTCGGCACAGGCTGCCAGCGAGATCAAGTCACTGATCAACACCAGTGTGCAGACTGTGGATGTTGGTGCGCGTCAGGTGGGCAGTGCCGGCAAGGCGATGCAGGAAACGCTGGACAGCGCTCAGCGGGTGGGCGACATCATTCGCGAGATTACGGCCGCATCCAGCGAGCAGTCTCTGGGCATTGGTCAGGTCAATCAAGCAGTAGGTGATATTGATCGCATGACGCAGCAAAACGCTGCCTTGGTGGAAGAGTCTGCGGCGGCGGCTGAATCGCTGCGGGAACAGGCAGCAAGGCTGGCGCAACTGGTGCATCAGTTCAAGCTGGAGGAGGGCTCTGCCGCCTTTGGATTCAGGCACAGCTCCAGAGGCGTAACCCCACCGGGCATGGCTCCTTCGGCTCCAGGCTCAAGCGCCGCTTTGCCTGTGCAAAAGGCCCGGCTGCAGGAGCATGCCTGAAGCGAGCATCAATCGCTTGAATTGAACGGCGAATCAAGCACCCATAAAAAAGCTCGGCAGTGCCGAGCTTTTTCTTTATCCAGATAGGGCGTTTACTTCAGCAGGCCTTCTGCCTTCATCGCGGCCTGTACCGCAGGGCGACCCAGGATGCGCTCGCGGTAGGCCTGAATGTGCTTGAGCTCAGAAATATCGAGACCGACAAACTGGGCCCAGCCTGTGACCGTGAAGAAATAGGCATCTGCGACGGTGAACTGGTCACCCATCAGATAGGACTTGTTGGACAGCTGTGCGTTGACCCAGCCAAGGCGCTTGAGCAGGTTGCTTCGCAGCGTGGGTTTGAAGTCTTCCGGAGTTGCAGGGCTGAACAGGGGACTGAAGCCCTTGTGGACTTCGGTGCTGATGAAGTTCAGCCATTCCTGCAGGTGGTAGCGGCCAATCGTGCCATTGGCCGGAGCCAGGTTCTTTTCAGGAGCAAGGTCGGCCAGATACTGAACGATGGCCGGGCCTTCGTGCAGGCTGTCTCCGTCGTCGAGCACCAGAAAAGGCACGTAGCCCAGAGGATTGATGCTGTAGTAATCCGTTCCGTCCTGGAGCTTGTGGCTCTTGGTGCTGACCAGCACTGCTTCATACGGGAGGCCTGCTTCATGCAGCACGATGTGCGGAGACAGGGAGCAAGCGCCGGGGCTGTAGTAAAGCTTCATGGTGAGTGGCTCTCTATGCATTGAAAAGACAAGCGCTCATGCTAAACCGGTTGCTGCTGAAATGCATGCTTGCATGGCAGTAGTCCAGATCAAGGAGGCCTTTGCCGACCTATTGCAGGCGCTGCGCAGCCCAAAGAACCTGTTGCACCAAGACCTCCATGCCTTGCTGGTTGTGAGGACGTACCAAGTGACCCGATGCATCAAATGCCTCTGCCGCATGACCGACGGCATGGCTGCGCGGAGCGACCCAGCACTCCAGATTCAGCAGCAATGGTGCCAAGTGTGACTGGGCGCGCAGGCCTCCCATGCCGCCCGGAGAGGCGCTGGCCATGCCAACAACCTTGTTGCGAAATGGCAGAACGCCGTCGGACCACAGAGGATCGTTCTTGACAGGGCTGGAGGCCCAGTCAATGGCATTCTTGAGCAGGGCAGGGTAGCTGCCGTTGTACTCTGGGCAGCAGACGATCCAGGCGGCATGGTCATGCATAGCCTGTTTCAGGCGGACAACATCGGCAGGCGTTCCCTGAGCTTCGAGGTCGGCGTTGTAGAGTGGAATGTCATAGTCCGACAGTTCCAGCAAAGTTGGCTTTGCGCCCTGTTGCTCAGCCATGGAGGCTGCGACTTTGGCCAGCTTGCGGTTGTACGAGTCCTGGCGGGTACTGCCCGCAAAAATGAGAATCTTCATTTCATGGATTGCAGCACAGAGCATTTGCATTTTTCATGCATAGACGGGGCAATCAGGGCAAACATCTAGGCTTGCGGTTTGGCTCTGTTGTTTCACGTGAAACAACAAGCTCAACCCCTGACAAGGCATTGTTGGGCCAATGGTGGGAAAATTGTCGGTTCCCCGCAGGGCTGGACATGGAGCAAACACATGCCTGCCTGCCATGAGAGCCGAGGCATGGGTGCTTCGTGCAGGGACAAGGGCCGGGCATGGCCCGGAGCAAGAATATGTTGTACCCACAGGAATTTGATGTGATCGTGGTCGGTGGCGGCCACGCCGGCACCGAGGCTGCGCTGGCCGCTGCACGCATGGGCAGCAAGACACTGCTGCTGACCCACAATATCGAAACCCTGGGGCAGATGAGCTGCAACCCCAGTATCGGTGGCATTGGCAAGGGCCATCTGGTCAAGGAAGTGGACGCACTGGGCGGAGCGATGGCACTGGCCACCGACAAGGGCGGCATCCAGTTCCGTATCCTGAACAGCTCCAAAGGCCCAGCGGTACGTGCCACACGAGCACAGGCAGACCGTATTCTGTACAAGGCAGCGATTCGCGAGACGCTGGAGAACCAGCCCAACCTCTGGCTGTTCCAGCAGGCGGTGGATGACCTGATGGTAGAGGGCGACCGCGTGGTGGGCGCCGTCACCCAGGTGGGACTCAAGTTCCGCAGCCGCACTGTGGTGCTGACGGCCGGCACTTTCCTCGACGGCAAGATTCACGTGGGACTGAACAACTATGCAGCAGGCCGTGCGGGTGATCCTCCTGCTGTGAGTCTGTCCGCACGCCTGAAGGAACTCAAGCTGCCTCAGGGGCGTCTGAAGACCGGCACGCCTCCGCGTATCGATGGCCGCAGCATCGACTTCAGCCAGTGCGATGAGCAGCCCGGTGATGGCATGCCCGGTGGCGTGAACGAGGGTGAGGTGCCCGTGTTCAGCTTCATGGGCAACCGCGCCATGCACCCCAAGCAAATGCCTTGCTGGATCACGCATACCAATGCGCGCACGCACGAGATCATTCGCAGCGGCTTTGACCGCAGCCCCATGTTCACCGGCAAGATCGAGGGCGTGGGCCCGCGCTACTGCCCCAGCGTGGAAGACAAGATCAATCGCTTCGCCGACAAGGAAAGCCATCAGATCTTTCTGGAGCCAGAAGGTCTGACGACCAACGAGTTCTATCCCAACGGTATCTCGACCAGCCTGCCTTTCGATATCCAGTACGAACTGGTGCGCAGCATGAAGGGCATGGAGAACGCGCACATTCTGCGTCCCGGCTATGCCATCGAGTACGACTACTTTGACCCGCGATCGCTCAAGAGCAGCTTTGAGACCAAGCAGATTCAGGGGCTGTTCTTTGCGGGCCAGATCAATGGCACGACGGGCTATGAAGAAGCTGCGGCTCAAGGCTTGTTCGCGGGTCTGAACGCTGCACTGCAATGCCGTGGTGAAGGTCCGTGGCTGCCTCGTCGTGATGAGGCCTACCTGGGCGTGCTGGTTGATGATCTGATTACCAAGGGTGTAACCGAGCCTTACCGCATGTTCACCAGCCGTGCCGAGTTCCGCCTGCAGTTGCGTGAAGACAACGCCGATATGCGCCTGACGGAAGTGGGCCGCCAGATGGGTCTGGTGGATGATGCGCGCTGGGATTCCTTCAGTCGCAAGCGCGATGCTGTTTCACGTGAAACAGAGCGCCTCAAGTCCACCTGGGTCAACCCCCGCATCGTGGCTGCTGAAGAGGCGGAGCGTGTGCTGGGCAAGGCCATGGAGCGCGAGTACAACCTGTTCGACCTGCTGCGTCGCCCTGGTGTGGACTACGACAAGCTCATGAGCCTGAATGAAGGCAAGTACACATCGGCTGAAATGCAGCCCCAGGCCTTGGGTGAGCTCAGTGCGCCAGCGATTGAGCAGGTGGAGATTGCTGCCAAGTACTCGGGCTATATCGACCGGCAAAAAGATGAGGTGGAGCGTGCATCGCATATTGAGCGCTTGCGCATGCCTGCAGACTTTGACTACACCCAGGTCGCTGCGCTTTCTTTTGAGGTGCGCCAGATTCTGCAAAAGTACAAGCCCGAAACGTTGGGACAGGCATCGCGTATTTCGGGCGTCACGCCCGCTGCGATTTCGCTGCTCATGGTTCATCTGAAAAAGGGTGGCTTCAAGGGCTTCAGCGCTCAGAGTGAAGAGGCATCCGCATGAGTCAGGTTTTGCGTACCCAACTGGAGCAAGGCGTCCAGGCACTGAAGCTGGAGCTGAGCTCGGCGCAAATCGATTTGCTGATGTCCTTTATGGATCTGCTGCAAAAGTGGAACAAGGTATACAACCTGACATCGGTGCGTGACCCGCAGGAGATGCTGACCCATCACCTGCTCGATAGCCTGGCAGCCGTGCCTGCCTTGCTGCGCCATGTGAATACCTTGCCGCGAGAAGAGGGCAAGCGTCTGCCGTTGCTGGATGTGGGCTCGGGCGGTGGCTTGCCCGGTGTGGTGTTCGCCATCTGCTGCCCGCACGTCGATGTGAACTGTGTGGATACCGTGGGTAAGAAGGCCGCCTTTATTCAACAGGTCGCCGCGGCCTTGCGCCTGCCTAATCTGCGTGGCATCCACGACCGGGTGGAAAACCTCAAGACTCAGTATCCTGTTATCAGCTGCCGCGCTTTTGCATCGCTGCTGGATTTCACCACCTGGTCGCGCAAGGCACTGGCCGAGGGCGGAATCTGGTTTGCCATGAAGGGCAAGCACCCCGATGATGAGATCGCAGCCTTGCCTGCGGATGTGAAGGTGTTTCACGTGGAACCACTGCAAGTTCCCGGCCTGGATGCCGAGCGCTGCGTCATTTGGCTAAAACTGCAGTAACCCCCTGAGCGGCTTTGCCGCTTCCCCCTAGAAGGGGGACGACACCTTCGCCGCAGGGCGGCCTTTGCACGGTGTCTTCGACCTAGGCCGTAGGTGGGCGTGTCGGTGCCGCTGGCAACGGCGAAAAATGCTTTTTACACACCGTATCGGGCAACATCTGTGCAAGGCGGTGCGCCAGCCATGCCCCTCGCATAAACTTGCTGTTTTCCATCGCGCAGGGTTTGAATGTTTGGCATCTCTGATTACGGCGCTTTTGCGGCAGCCGTTACCGTCTTCTTGCTGATCCCCGGGCCAGGCAATCTGGCCTTGATTACCTCCACAGGCAAGGGCGGATGGAGGGCAGGCATCGCATGTTGCCTGGGGGTGATGGCGGCAGATCAGGCGTTGATGTGGCTGGCCGTTGCAGGCGTTGCCACGCTGCTGGCCACTTACCCGGCAGCCTTTCATGCTGTGCAATGGGTGGGGGCTGCCTACCTGGCCTGGCTGGGCTACAAGCTGCTAACAGCCAAGCCCGGTGATGCCCCGGCGATTGAAATTCAGCCGCGCCAGTATTTTCGTCAGGGTGCTTTGATCACACTGATGAACCCCAAGGCCATCGTTTTCTACATGGCTTTCTTCCCGATGTTCGTGAACCCCGCCAAGCATCAGGGGCTGATGACCTTTGGTGTGATGGCAGCCACCGTCGCCCTGATTACCTTGCTCTACAGCATAGTCGTCGTGGCTTTGACAACGGTGCTGGCCGAGCGCCTGCGTGCCAATCCGGCCGTGGTGAAGTGGCTGGAAAAAACAGCCGGAGTGTTTTTGATCGGTTTTGGCCTCAAGCTGGCCGTCAACTAAAAGAGAAGTTCAATGGCCAAAATTTTCTGTGTTGCCAATCAAAAGGGTGGAGTGGGCAAGACGACCACCACCGTCAATCTTGCTGCAGGTCTGGCCAAGGTCGGCCAGCGCGTGCTGTTGATTGACCTGGATCCGCAAGGCAACGCCACCATGGGCTCCGGCGTAGACAAGCGCGCGCTGGAACTGTCGGTCTACGACGTGCTGCTGGAGAATTCCAGCGTCAAAGAGGCGGCTGTGAAATCCGAGCAGGTCGGCTACGACGTGCTGGGTGCCAACCGCGAACTCTCGGGCGCGGAAATCGAGCTGGTTTCGCTGGAGCGCCGCAACGAGCGGCTCAAAGCGGCGCTGGCCGCAGTCAAGGATGACTATGACTTTGTGCTCATCGACTGCCCGCCTTCGCTGTCCATGCTGACGCTCAACGGTCTGTGCTGCGCCAATGGGGTGATCGTGCCCATGCAGTGCGAGTACTTCGCGCTCGAAGGCCTGACCGACCTGGTCAACACCATCAAGCAGGTGCATGCCAATATGAACCCTGACTTGCAAATCATCGGCTTGCTGCGCGTGATGTTCGATCCGCGCACCACACTGCAGCAACAGGTCAGCGATCAGCTCAAGGAACACTTTGGCGACAAGGTGTTCGATACCGTGATTCCGCGCAATGTGCGCCTGGCCGAGGCTCCAAGCTATGGCCTGCCCGGAGTGGTCTTCGATGCCTCGGCCAAGGGCAGCAAGGCCTTTGTTGAGTTTGCGCAGGAAATGGTCAAGCGCATCAAGAAAATATGAGTGTTTCACGTGAAACAGCATTCCAGCCCTTATCTGGCAAGCGTGAGCAGCTATGACATCTGATGCATTGAACCCTCAGGATGTCTGGCTGCTGCCGGGTTGGCAGAACTCCGATGCGAGCCACTGGCAAAGCTTGTGGCAGCAGCAGTATGGCTATCAGCGGCTCGAGCAGCACAACTGGCAGCATCCGCTGCGTGGCGACTGGAGCATTCAGCTGCAAGAGCTGGTGCTCGATGCGCCGCGCCCGGTGACGCTGGTCGCGCACAGCCTGGGCTGCGTGCTGGTGGCCTGGTGGGCGGCCCATGCGCCGGTAGCCAAGACCAAGGTGCGTGGTGCACTGCTGGTTGCGCCCGGTGACACGGAGCAGGAAAACCTGCGTGCCGTGCTGCCCGGCTGGTCGCCCGTGTTGCTGCAGTTGCTGCCCTTCCCGTCGATACTGGTGGGCAGCGAGAATGATCCGAACTGCTCTCTGGCCCGTGCGCAGGCCATGGCCGAGGGCTGGGGAAGCCGGTTTGTGAATGCTGGTGCTGCGGGCCATATCAATACGGCCAGCGGGCTGGGACTCTGGGATGCAGGGCATGAACTCCTGCTCACCCTTTAAGGAAAGAATTCAGCAATGGTGACTAAGAAACCCAAGGGCCTGGGGCGTGGTCTGGAAGCTCTGCTCGGCCCCAAGGTCAGCGAAAAGCAGGATGCACAGACCAGCAGTTCGCCGGCCAATCTACCCAGCACACTGGCACTCAATGTGATGGTGGCCGGCCAGTATCAGCCGCGCACGCGCATGGACGAGGGGGCCTTGTACGAGCTGGCGGAGAGCATCAAGGCTCAAGGCATCATGCAGCCGATTCTGGTGCGCCAGCTCTCCAAGGGCGAGAACGCGGGCAAGTACGAAATCATTGCCGGTGAGCGCCGTTTTCGCGCCGCCCATCTGGCAGGTCTGGCCGAAGTGCCGGTGCTGGTGCGCGAGGTTCCGGATGAGGCCGCCGCCGCCATGGCGCTGATCGAAAACATTCAGCGCGAAGATCTGAACCCTCTGGAAGAGGCTCAGGGTCTGGCCCGTCTGGTCAAGGAGTTTGGTCTGACCCACGAGCAGACCGCGCAGGCTGTGGGGCGCTCGCGCAGTGCTGCTACCAACTTGCTGCGTCTGCTGAATCTGGCCGAGCCCGTGCAGACCATGCTGATGGCCGGCGATATCGACATGGGCCATGCCCGTGCGCTGCTGACGCTGGACCGCGCCACGCAGATTACGGCGGGCAACCAGATTGCGGCCAAGAAAATGTCGGTGCGCGAGGCCGAGGCGCTGGTCAAGAAAATCGGTGCCGAGTTCAATCTGACGGCGCAGAAGTCGGTCAAGAAAGATGGCAAGTCACGCGACGTGAAGCGCATCGAGGAAGAGCTGTCCGACCTGCTTACCGCCGATGTGGAAGTGCGCATCAAGAAGACGGTGCGCCGCCATGGCAAGGCGCATGAAATGGGTGAAATCGCCATCCAGTTCGGCTCGCTGGATGAGCTCAACGGCATCATCGAAAAGCTGCGTGGTGAAGGCTGAGCCACTGACCACGCCTCGCTTGATTCTGCGGCAATGGGAGCCGCAGGACTTGCCGGAATTTGCCGCGCTGAATGCAGACCCCGAGGTCATGCGCTACTTCCCCAGCACGCTGGACAGACAGGCCAGCGACGCCCTGGCCGCCAAGGCCCAGGCCTTGATTGAAAAGCAGGGCTGGGGCTTCTGGGCGGTGCAGGACAGAGCTTCAGGGCGCTTGGCAGGAATGATTGGCCTGCACACTCCCGCGCCAGAGCTGCCGTTTTCGCCCTGTGTGGAAGTGGGCTGGCGATTGGCCCGCCCATACTGGGGTCAAGGCCTGGCGACCGAGGGCGCAAAAGCCGCGCTGGAATTTGCGTGGAATGTGCTGCAGCAGGGTGAGGTCGTGGCGTTCACGGCGGTGCTGAACAAGCCCTCGCAGGCCGTGATGCAGCGCCTGGGCATGCAGCCCGATGCGCAGACCTTCATGCACCCGGCTGTGCCGCAGGAGCACGCGCTGGCCGAGCATGTTCTCTACCGCATACGTCGCCGTTGACGGGGCTGCGCAGCATGCGCCGAGCATGTCGTGTCTATGAAAAAAGGAGCTTGCAGCGCAAGCCCCTTTTGGGTTTCAGGCTGAAAACTGCCTGAAATGCTTTCTTGTCATGCGCAAGAAGCTATTAAATTTGCTTATTTGATCTGTCCACGAGACAGATCCTGAATCATGCGTGCGGCCAGATACAGGCGCGGGACGATGGTGTTGATCTGTACATATTCCGCATTGTTGGAGTGCGCCCCATAGCCCGACAGGCCAAAGCCTTCGATCACGCCGCCCTTGGCCTTGAGCGCGGCAAAAGCCGCGTCGGTGCCGCCGCCCGTGGCCTTGTCCATGACCTTCATGGGTAGCTTCAGCTCCTGCTCGTAAATGCCCTGGGCATGGGCGGCCAGCTTGCGCGCCGTGTCATTGGCCTCCAGCGGCGGACGGCGCACCTCGAACTTCAGCTCGACCTTGCTGTCAGGCAGCAGCTGCTTGCCAATCTGCTCCTGCATGGCCTTTTCCAGCGCCGTGAAGTCGGCCACGCGCAGGGCGCGGGCATCGGCCTGGGCCGTGGCTTCGGCGGGAATCACATTGCGGTTGGTGCCGGCCTTGGAGACGGTCCAGTTGAGCTTAAGGCCGCTCTCGGGCTGCGACAAATCCTTCATCTGCAGAATTTGGTGCGAGAGCTCGTACAGTGCGTTCACACCATCTTCGGGCTTGGCTCCGGCGTGCGAAGACTTGCCCTGTACCGACAGATAGGCTGAGCCAATGCCGCTGGTCGCCAGGCGCAGGCCACCGTCGGTGCCGCCGCCTTCAAAGCTGAACACGGCATCCTGCTCGGCACCCAGACGAGTGATGGTGCTGCGTGAGCCGGGCGAGCTGATCTCTTCGTCGCCATTGATCAGCACCGTGAGCGTGCCGTAGTCCTCGATGCCCAGCTTCTTGAGCAGGGGCACGATGTGCATGATCAGCGCCACGCCTTGCTTGTCGTCGGCAATGCCCAGGCCATAGGCCTTGTCACCGTCGATGCGAAACGGCTGATCCTTGATCATGCCGGGCAGATAGACGGTGTCCATGTGCGCGATCAGCATGATGCGGCTTGTGCCCTTGCCCTTGAATTCGGCGTGCACCATGGGGCCGAGCTTTTCGGGCGTGTCATCGAGGCGAAAGATATCGCTGGGCTCGACCACCTCGACCTTGCCACCCTGGGCCTTCAGCCGGGTGGCAATGTACTCGGCGATCTTTTTCACGCCCGCCACATCCTTGCTGCCGGACTCGATGTGCACCAGGTCGCGCAAGGTGTCCAGGTAGGCCTGCTGCTCCTTCTGGGCCTGCTCCAGCAGCGGAGCTTGGGGCGCGGCATGGGCGCAGCCCAGGCTCAAGGCCAAGGCCATGGGGGCCAAGCGGAATAGGGTGGCTGCGCGAGTGATGCTTCGGTGCATGCTTGTCTCCTGATGGGATGCAAAATGAGGCGTGCTGACTGGCTGGGTTTTTGAAGGGGAAGCGCACGCTGGGACGAGGGCGGTGGGGCCCATGGCCATTCAGCTTAGCAGTGGCTGCGGGTGCCGAGAGGTGCAATCGCCTGGGGAAAAACACCATTAAAAAAGCCCTGCGGCATGATGCGGGCAGGGCTTGTGAGACAGGGGCGAGGCGATCAGGCTGCGGCCAGCGGAGCCTTGTTTTTCTTGCTCACGCCATCGCCCACGATGACGGCGGACACCACGCTGAGCACCAGCGCAATGGCTGAGCCGTAGAACACGGTGTTGTTCATCTGGTGGTCCAGCATGTAGCCAAACACGGGGGCGGCCAGGCAAAAGCCCAGGTCCAGGCCCGAATACACGGTGCCGTAGACACGGCCTGTGGCTCCGGGGGGCGCTGCACGCTTGATCAGCATGTCACGCGATGGGCCGGCCAGACCCGTGCCCACACCGGCCAGCGATGCAACGACTACAGCGGCCATGCCGGGCAGCACGCCCGTGCCGACCAGAAACAGCAGCGCGGCAGAGCCCAGCATGCAAATCGAAATGACTTTCTCCAGCCGCTGCACGCGCCCCACGAGAAAGCCGCCCACCACCATACCGGCAGCACCGCACAGCATGTAGCCGGTGACGATCAGCGCTGTCACGGACAGCGGCAGGCCGTACATGGCCTGCACGGCGGGGCTGGCAAAGCTCTGGATGGCGCTGAGTGCGCAGGTGCTCCAGAAGAAGAAGGAAAAGCACAGCCACACCGAGGGCAGCTTCATGAAGGCCATGGGGTGTTCATCTGCCACGGCCGCATTGCCAGCAACGGGCTTGGCGGCTGAGTTGGCCGTCTCGGCACGGTCATCGAGCGCATCACGGTTGATCACCATGATGGCCAGCACCACGGCGGCGCAAATGGCGCCGCACAGGCAGGCCAGACGCCAGGAGCCGGTGGCAGTGGTGATACCCGCCATGAACAGCGGTGCCAGCGCCCAGCCGATATTGCCCGACAGGCCGTGCACCGAGAACGCATGGCCGATGCGCTGCTGCGACACGCGCTTGTTGAGGATGGTGAAGTCCACCGGGTGGAAGGGCGCATTGCCCAGACCGGCAAAGAACGATGCGGCCAGCAGCATGCTGTAGCCCTGGGCGGTGCTGGCAATCAGGCCCGCCACCACAAAGCTGCCAAGGGCAGCAAACAGAATGGGGCGTGCGCCAAAGCGGTCCACGGCAAAGCCGGCCAGAGCCTGACCCGTGCCGGAGACGATGAAGAACAGCGACACCATGACACTGAGTTCGGCATAGCTGTAGTTAAAGTCCTTGATCAGCCAGGGAAACAGCGGCGGCAGCAGCAGGTGAAAAAAGTGAGAGGAGCCATGGGCCAGGCCGATGAGGCTGATGGTGCGCGCGTCGCTGCGCAGTGTCTCAGGCGCCTGGTTTTGAGGTGTTGTGGAGGCAGGGCGGTTCATGTGTCGCATCTTAGGCAGACCTCTCGCGTCTTGTATGCGATAGTCTGCCAATTGCTGTCGCAAACCAGCCAACCACTGCATACGCTGCCATGTTCCGAACCTCTGTCACTGAGCCGCTGCGTGCGGGAAAGGCCTCGACCTATGTCGAGACCATCACACCGCACCTCTACGTTCCTTCGGCCGAGCGGCCCGTGCGCGCTAAATGCCGCTGGCTGGAAGCCGACACCCAGGTCAAGCCGCACCGCCACCCCTGGGGGCAGCTGGCCATCTCTACCACGGGCACGATTCGCCTGACGGTGGCGCAGGGCACGTACATCGTTCCGCCGTCGCGGGCGCTGTGGGTGCCGCCGGACATGGAGCATGCCGTGACCATGGTGGAGAGCGCGGATCTGCGCACCATGTACTTCTATCAAACCAATGGCCGCTGCGGCCCCAACGTCAGCGCCGAGCAGGAGGCGCACTGGCGTCAGTGCCGGGTGCTCAATGCTTCGGCGCTGCTGCGGGCCGTGGTGCGCGAGTTGCCCACCTTGCCCGATGACAGTCTGGCCCTGTCCGCGCAGGACAGGGCGCGTGAGCATCACCTGAGCGAGTTACTGCTCGACGAGCTGCGCCGCGCCAGTGCCGTGCAACTGGGGGTGAGCCTGCCCCAGGACAAGCGCCTGCGCCTGCTGTGCGAGGCCGTACTGGCTGACCCTACGCGGTTTGAAACGCTGGAGGACTGGGCCCGCGACACCGGGGCTAGCCCACGCACGGTGGCGCGCCTGTTTCGCCAGCAGCTCGAATGCAGTTTTACCCAGTGGCGCCAGCAGGTGGTGCTGGCCCATGCGGTGAGCCTGGCCGCACGCAACTGGCCGATTCAGCGCATTGCCGCCGAGCTGGACTACAGCCCCAGTGCCTTCAGCGCCATGGTGCGGCGCACCGTGGGCATGCCACCGGCACAATTCTTTGGCATGCATGCGCAAAATGTATAGCTGCAGGCGCTTGTGGATAAAGGGCTAGGTGCCGATTTGATGCTAATTCAGAGCGGCGGCTTGCAAAATATTTGCGCAGGCATGGAATGAAAGCGGCATCTGTGCGCTCTTTAGCACCATGATCTTCTCCGCCGAGTCGCGCTACAACCAGTGGGTGCGCGAGCACTATCGCTTTTTGCTGCGCAGCGCCTGGGCGCTGACGGGCTCGCGCGCCACGGCCGAGGATGTGGTGCAGGACTGCTTTACCAGCGCCTGGCGTTTTCGCCATCAGCTGCGCGACCAAAGCATGGCCAGAGCCTGGTTGTTCCAGATCATGCGCCGTCATGCCTTTCGTCACTTTGATCCAGCACAACTGCAGGCCCTGCCGCTGCAAGACAGCGCTGAAGAGGGCGTGAACCACCATGATGCGCTCGATGCACAGCTGGACGTTGTGAAGGCGCTGGGCCGCATTGCCCCCATTCACCGTGAAGTGCTGGTGCTTTACTACTTCGATGACATGCCTACGACGCAGATGGCCGAGGCATTGGACATTGCGCCTGGAACCGTGCTCTCGCGCCTGGCAAGAGCGCGCGATGCGTTGAGAGCGGCGCTGCAGGAGCCGGTGCGCCAGCCTGCTCCATCCCCCGTTGCTGCGAGCGTGATACCGCTGAGAAAACGTGCTCCATGAAATACCAAGACCGACCCGAAGACTCCGCCTTTGATACGGCCTTCGACCTGCGCGCGCGTGCCGAGCTGGCGCTGGCCTTCGAGCCCGGAGAAGTGCCTGCGCACCTGCTGCGCCACACGCCCTGGTATGCGCGTCGTGGCCTGCAGATGCTGTGTGCCGCCGTGATCGTCAGCAGTGCAGCCCTGGGGGGGGTGCTGAATCTGCGCCCGCCCGAGATGGTGCGCTCGGCCATTGAACAT
Organism: Comamonas sp. FUJ_7; assembly: GCF_057369555.1. NCBI lineage: Bacteria > Pseudomonadati > Pseudomonadota > Betaproteobacteria > Burkholderiales > Comamonadaceae > Comamonas > Comamonas sp. FUJ_7. The sequence continues at coordinate 43,180 of NZ_JBXXZI010000013.1, read as the reverse complement.
GAATATTACGAACGCACCCTGCGCGGCCAGTTCATTCCGGAGGCCGAGGTCGCCAAGCATATGGACTGGCCTGCCGACCAGAAGCTGCCCGGCTACACCCAGCTCATGCGGCCCTGCGAGATCGACGGCAGCCGCGCGTATCACCTGACGACCTTTTTTGAAAAAGGCGGCATCGTCACCGTGCTCGCCTTTGAGCAGCCTCAGCAGATCCCCGATGGACAAGGCTGGTGGGCTAATACCTACTGGCAAGTGGTGCGCTCGCGCGAAGGCCGCCCGTTGGTGCTGATCGCACAGAAGAAGCAGGCTTTGGTCATGGCATCACGTGTGCTGGGAGCACCAGACCAGGCCGATAGCTGACCCGATTCTTTGCCTCTTTTTTCACCCACAGAGTAACGAGGAGACCTCTCATGCAACAACTTACTTCCTTGCCACGGCGCCGAATGCTTGCTGGCAGTGCCAGCGCTCTGGCTGCCGCAGGATTGGCCAGCTTTCAGAGCCAAGCTCTGGCGCAGGCCGGGTCGCCCGCTGCAGCGCCTGCCGCCAAGCCTTTGCCCGCTTACGCAGGCTTTAAGAATGCGGACGCTGTGATTGTTCACAGCTCCACCACCATCGAGACCAAGCGCAGTGCATTCGGTTCCAGCGTGGTGACGCCGACCAACCAGCTGTATGTGCGCAACAACCTGCCCACACCACCCGAGTCCATCGTGGCCGATCGTGATGCCTGGACCGTGCAGATTGAGGGCGTGAAAAAGCCTGCCAAGCTCACGGTGGGCGAGCTGAAAAAGCTGGGCCTGGAAACAGTGACCATGGTGCTGCAGTGCTCGGGCAACGGCCGTGCCTTCTTCCCCAGCAAGCCCAGCGGCACGCCCTGGACGGTGGGCGCTGCAGGTTGCGTGGTCTGGAGCGGCGTGCCCGTGCGTGACGTGGTCAAGGCGCTGGGCGGCGTGGCTGACGGCATGGTTTACATGACCGGCACAGGCGGCGAAGTGCTGCCTGCAGGCCTGGACCCCAAGACCGTGATCGTGGAGCGCTCGGTGCCCCTGGCAGCGCTGGAAGACGCGCTGCTGGCCTGGGAGATGAACGGCGAGCCCGTGCCTCTTGCCCATGGCGGCCCGTTGCGCCTGATCGTGCCCGGCTACACCGGTGTGAACAACATCAAGTACATCAAGCAGCTGGCCTTTACGCCCAAGGAGAGCGAAGCCAAGATCATGTCGCATGGCTATCGCATCTCTCCCCCCGGCAGCAAGGGTGACCCCAGCCAGCCTTCGGTGCAGGAGATGAGCGTCAAGTCCTGGATCAACAGCCCCATTCCCGAAGACGGCCAGCTAGCCGCTGGCATGGTGCAGATTCAAGGCGTGGCCTTTGGTGGCATGGACGCCGTCAAGGGGGTGGAAGTCTCCATCGACGGCGGCAAGACCTGGAAGCAGGCACGGCTGATTGGCCCCGATATGGGCAAGTACGCATGGCGCCAGTTCGCGCTGCTGGCCCATCTGCCCAAGGGCACGCATACGCTGGCCAGCCGCGCCACCGACGTCAAGGGCAATGTGCAGCCCGAAACGCGTGGTGAAAACCAGAGTGGCTACAACAACACCAGCTGGGCTGACCACGCAGTGACGGTGACGGTGGCCTGATGTGATGGCCAGCAACCCCGACGGTGAAAGAAGCATTGCCGGGGTTGTGAATCTCCCCTTGATGAATCGATTTTTCCCAGAACAATGATGAAGACCATTTCCATCCTTGCTGCCGTGATGCTGACCGCTTTTGTGGGGGCGGCCCAGGCCGATGAAGCTGCGCAGATGGCGCGCGGCAAAGAGCTGTTCAACACCGCCGCAGTGCCCGCTTGCGCTGTGTGTCATACGCTGCAAGACGCTGGTGCTGAGGGCGCTATCGGCCCTGTGCTCGATGAACTCAAGCCCGATATGGCCCGCGTGGTGCGCGCCCTGCAAGATGGCATTGGCACCATGCCTTCGTTCAAGGCCACGATGAGCGAAGCGGACATCGCCGCCGTCGCCCTCTATGTGAGCAAGGCCAGTGGCGGCGCCAAGTAAGCCGCGTCAGCTGCGTTCTGCGCCATCCAGCGGCATGGCGTAGATCCAGACCTTGTGGCGGCTATTGCCTGCCAGGCAGGCCGTCGCATCCGTCCCCGGCAGCGGAAAGTCCAGACTCACCAGCCAGCTGCCGGGCGACATCTCCGTCGCTGCCTTGACGGCGGCACGGCCCATGCTCTCGGGCCGCTGAAACAGATAGACCAGCTGATAGCCGCTCCAGTCCGCCAGCCAGATGTCGCCGCGTCGCACGCGGGCCCAGGGGCAGCGCAAAGCACTGATAGCCACTAGCGGCCAGCTCCACTCCAGACCCTGCAGACGCGCTTGCGGCAGCTCGCTGCGCAATGCACGCAAGCCATCGCCCATGCCGCATCCTGCATCCAGTGCCAGTGCTTGGTCAGGCAGCTGTATGACGTCCGCCAAGCCTTTGAGCGCATCTTTGGGCGTGGGAAAGACAGGCGCATCGCGCCAGGCGTTGAGTGGATAGATCAGCAGCAACAAGGCCAGTGGCAGCAACCACCCCCAGGCAGGCAGCAAGCTGCCTGACAAGGCCAGAAAAGACAGCGGAAATCCGGCGGCAATGATGACCCGGCGCCACCAGCTGCTCCCAGCAAGGCTGGCGACGGTGCTGAAGCTGCAGGCCAGCAGCAGAGCCAGCCACCAGGGCATGAAGCGGGCAAACACCGTCAACATTGCCCAGGCCAGCAGCCAGGTCAGCAAGGCAGGAAGGGGCCAAAAAAGAGAGAGCCGCTTGTCGAGCATGAGTTTTGCTTGTTTTCAGAGTCTGCTTGCGTGCACTCAGTCGTTGCACACAAAGCCCAGTTGCAGGCCATGTGCTGGCCGCCTGGCGTGCAAGCATGCGCTTGCTGCTGCCTTGATTTTCAATTTGTAAGTGATACCCCTCTTGAGAGGGGTGCCCACGGTGTCAACTGATCGTAAAAATTACCAATTTTTGCTTATGTATACTTTTTGCCTTGCCAAGGCAAAAATGAATAGGAGACCTTCATGCGCTTGCTCGCCCCCAGTCTTTCATTGGCGGTTCTCGCATTGACAGCATGCGCTGCTCAAACCCCTGAGGCGCAGATTACGCCCGCTTCCTCCACTGTACGTCTGTGCGAGGGAAATAATTGCTCAGAAGTCGCACGCAATACGGCGACCTTCCGTGGCGATCCTGTGGACCCAGAGGCCGAGCGTCGTCTGGCGGCTCTGGTGCAAAAGGCAGAGGCCGATCCGCGCGCTGCGTATGATCTGGGCCTGCGCTATCTGCGCGGCGATGGTGTGGAGCGCAACAGCTACCAGGCCATCGAGTGGATGCGCAAGGCGGGAGACGCCGGCAATGGCGATGCGCAGTTCGCATTGGGCCGCCTGTATCTGCTGGGCTTTGAAGAAATGGGCTCGGATCCTGCCGAGGCCGAAGCCTGGTTGTCGCGCGCCGCAGCCAAGGGTTTCAAGGAGGCCCAGCGCTTGTTGCCACAGGCCCAGGCTGCCAAACAGAATGCTCATGCCCGCTACCAGGCGATCGAGGACGAACGCAAGTCCTGGGGTTATTGGTACGCACACGCCCCCTACTACATGGTCTGGCGATCATCGGGTTGGTATTACCGTTGATGGGCCTTGAGCCCATCGTCACTTTTTATATTTTTAGAAAGCATCAATATGTCCAAGAAGACAACACTGCGACTGGCTGCCATTGCCTCGGCGCTTGCTCTGGGTGGCTGCGTGACCCCAGGTGGCGGTCTGCTCTCCACAGGTTCGTCACCCACCGCAGCCAGCGGTGCAGCGGGTGGCGCGACCAGCGTCGATGCCAACTCGTCGTTGGAGCGCTGTGATGCCCCCCTGGGCACCATTGCCGTTGATGATGGCCGCGGCAAGGACTGGTATGCCAGCTTTGGTGCAGCCACTCAGATCACGACCATTGAGCCGCTGATTCGTCTGGCGGTGCAGCAGTCCAACTGCTTTGTGATCACCTCCATCGGCAACAACCGCACGGAAAGCAAGCTGAGCTCCATCACTGACAAGCAGCGCAACTCCGGTGAGTTCCGTGCCGGCTCGCGCCAGCAAAAGGGCCAGCGCGTTGCCGCTGACTACTATCTGGAGCCTTCCATCATCATCAACAATGACTCCGTTGGTGGTCTGGCGGCCGGTTTGGGCGGCTTGTTCGGCCGCACTGCAGGTGCGCTGGCTGGTTCGTTGCAAAGCAAGCAGTCGGTGGTCACCATGAGCATGTTTGACATCCGCTCGGGTGTGCAGCTGTCGATCTCCGAAGGCAATGCCACGGCCACCAACTACGGCGCTGCTCTGGGTGCCTTTGGCGGTGGTGTGGGCGGTAGCTTGGGAGGCTTCTCGCGCACACCCGAAGGCAAGGCCACCGTGGCAGCTTTCATGGATGCCTACAACAAGATGGTGATCTCGCTGCGCAACTACAAGGCGCAGGAAGTCAAGGGCGGCCTGGGCCGTGGCGGCCAGCTGAAGGTTGGCAAGTAAGCACTGGTTGCGGATGCAAAAAGGGCCTGAGAAATCAGGCCCTTTTTTATGGTTTTCGCAGATGGATCAAGCGCAGATAGCTATGCTTTTTACAGCTGAAAGATCTTGCCTGGATTCAGGATGTTCTTGGGGTCCAGCGCCTGCTTGATGGCGCGCATCATCTGTACTGCTCCGGCGCCTGCTTCTTCCAGCAAAAAGCCTTGCTTGTGGATACCGATGCCGTGCTCCCCTGTGCAGGTGCCGCCCAGTGCAATGGCCCGGGCCACCAGAGTGTGATTGAGCTGCTCGGCCTGCTGGCGCTGGGCATCGTTGTCGGGATCGATCAGGTAGCCGAAGTGGAAGTTGCCGTCGCCCACGTGGCCCACCAGGAAGTAGGGGATGCCGCTGGCGTCCGCCTCGGTCACGCATTCCAGCAGCGCATCGGCCAGGCGGCTGATGGGCACGCAGGCATCCGTCGTGATGCAGCGGCAGCCGGGCACGCTGGATACGGCTGCAAAGTAGGCGTTATGGCGTGCGGTAAAGAGGCGCGTGCGGTCTTCGGGGCGCTCGGCCCATTCAAAGGCATTGCCGTCGAACTCATTGGCAATGTCCTGCACCATTTCTGCCTGCTCTTTCACGCCCGTGGGCGAGCCGTGGAACTCCATCAGCAGCATGGGTTCCTCACGCAACTCCAGCTTGCTGTAGGCATTGACCATGCGCACCGAGTTCACATCGACCAATTCCACGCGGGCGATGGGAATGCCCATCTGAATAGTCTGGATCACCGCATGCACGGCTTTTTCAATGCTGGGGAAAGAGCAGATGGCCGCACTTACCGCTTCGGGCAGCGGGTAGATGCGCAGCGTGATCTCGGTGAAGATGCCGAGAGTCCCTTCGCTGCCCACCAGCAGACGCGTCAGGTCGTAGCCTGCGGCGCTTTTCTTGGCGCGGTTGCCGGTGCGCACTACCTCGCCATTGGCGGTGACCACTTCCAGTGCCAGCACGTTTTCGCGCATGGTGCCGTAGCGCACGGCGTTGGTGCCGCTGGCGCGGGTCGATGTCATGCCGCCAATCGAGGCGTCCGCTCCGGGGTCGATGGGGAAGAAGAAGCCGGTGTCCTTGATCGCATCGTTCAATGCCTTGCGCGTGATGCCAGGCTGCACGGTGATGGTCAGGTCTTCGGTGTTCACCGACAGCACCTGATTCATGCGGCTGACGTCGATGGTGATGCCGCCTTGTACCGCCAGCAAATGGCCTTCCAGCGATGAGCCTGCGCCGTAGGCAATCACGGGCACATTGAACTGGTCGCACAGCTTGACGGCGTCTTGCACGTCTTGTGTGGACTCGGCAAACACCACGGCGGCAGGAGGGGGCGCTGCAATCGAGCCTTCGTCACGACCATGCTGCTCTCGTACCGCCAGCGCGGTGGAGCACTGCGTGCCAAAGCGTGTCGCCAGCGCTTGCAGAAATTCATCGGAAACGGGGCGCTGCATGGCTTGCAGCTCATGCGCAGCAACAGGTGCGTTCATGACTCTTTGGAACTCTTGAAGGGGTCAAAAGAATACCATTCGGTCAGCGCCCGGATGACGCGTATTTATACGTGCCTGTTGCCGGTGAGCTTGTCGGCGGGGTGTCTGGTGCGCGCCGAGGGAGCACTGTCTGGATATGAGAAGCCTTGTGGTCTTTGGCGGCGCCATGCGTCATTGCTGCACCTGCGCTGCCAAGGTCAGCGCGGAAAGCAGAATGACGCTCATCACCTCAAAGGGCGTGTTGCGCTAGTGGTGCCATAGCTGATGCTTTGCATTTCCATCGCAGCTACTCCATGAAACGAGTGGAAAAGCAGGTTTCAGGCCCGCATTCCAAATCTCATGCTCCTGTCAAGCCGGCACTCTTGCAGCTTGTTGCTTGAGACAACATTTGCCAGCGGTGTGTAAAGCACAATCGTGACCTCGCACTGTTAGACGACCAACAAGGAAGACATATGGGCAACCGCCTCACACAGATCGCCACCCGCACCGGCGATGACGGAACCACCGGCCTGGGTGACAACACCCGCGTTTCTAAAAATAGCGGCCGCCCGCACGCCATGGGCGATGTGGACGAGCTCAATTCGCATATCGGCCTGCTGCTGTGCGAGCCGCTGCCGCAGGATGTACGCGAGTTGCTGATCGACATCCAGCACCAGCTCTTCAACCTGGGCGGTGAGCTGTCCATGCCCGGATATGAGTTGCTCAAAGATGATGCGCTGCTGCAGCTCGATAACGCGCTGGCCCACTACAACGCCGGGTTGCCGCGCCTGCTGGAGTTCATCCTGCCCGCAGGCACGCGTGCGGCATCGCAAGCCCATATCTGCCGCACGGTGGCCCGCCGCGCCGAGCGCAATGTGGTGGCGCTGGAGCAGGCCGAAGCCATGCGAGCCGCACCGCGCCAGTATCTGAATCGCCTGTCCGATCTGTTGTTTGTGCTGTCTCGCGTGCTCAATCGCGTGGATGGCGGCGACGATGTGTACTGGAAGAGCGAACGACTGGCCAAAAGCCAGGCAGAGTCATCCGAGGACAACTCCTGAATAAAGAGCTGCTAGCGCAATGACTATCTTGATTTCAGGTTGGAAAGATCCTGAAATCCTTGACTAGCAAGCGCAATCAGCTCCTTTATTTGAGACACAAAGGCATCACCCCTCGCTGTATTGGAGCGCTTCACCATGCTGAGCTTTGCTGATATCCAAGCCGCCGCCCAACGCCTGAGCGGTGCGGTGCTGCTGACCCCCTGTGTCGAGTCGCGCACGCTTTCGCAGATCACGGGCGCGCAGGTATTTCTCAAGTTCGAGAACCTGCAGTTCACGGCCTCCTTCAAAGAGCGTGGTGCGCTTAACAAGCTGCTCATGCTCAGCGACGAGGAGCGCGCCCACGGCGTGGTGGCGATGAGCGCGGGCAACCATGCGCAAGGCGTGGCCTATCACGCACAGCGCCTGGGTCTGCGCGCCGTCATCGTCATGCCGCGTTTCACGCCCGGCGTGAAGGTGGAGCGCACACGCGGCTTTGGTGCCGAGGTGGTGCTGCATGGCGACACGCTGGCCGAAGCGCGTGCCCACGCCTACCAGCTGGCGCAGGAGCAGCAACTGACTTTCGTCCACCCCTATGACGACGAAGCCATTGCCGCTGGTCAGGGCACGCTGGCGCTGGAGATGCTGCAGGCCCAGCCCGATCTGGATGTGCTGGTCGTGGCCATCGGCGGTGGCGGCCTGATTGCCGGCATTGCCACGGCGGCAAAGGCCATCAAGCCTGGCATTGAAGTGGTCGGTGTGCAGACACAGCGCTTTCCTTCCATGGTCAATGCGTTGCGCCAGACCGATCTGCCCATGGGCACTTCGACGATTGCCGAAGGCATTGCCGTGACCCAGCCCGGCATCATCACGCAGGAGGTGGTCAAGCGCTGTGTGGACGAATTGCTGCTGGTGGATGAGGGCGATATCGAGCAGGCCGTGCTGATGCTGCTGGAGATTGAAAAAACGCTGGTTGAAGGCGCTGGCGCTGCCGGTCTGGCTGCGCTGTTGCGCCACCCGCAGCCGTTCAAGGGCAAAAAGGTGGGACTGGTGCTGTCGGGCGGCAATATCGACCCCATGCTGCTGGCCGCCATCATCGAGCGCGGCATGGTGCGCTCTGGCCGGCTGGCGCGTCTGCGTGTCAGCGCCCGCGACGTGCCCGGCGTGCTGGCCCAGATCACCACCACGGTGGCTGCCGCAGGCGCCAACATCGAAGAGGTTCACCACCAGCGTGCCTTCACCATGCTGGCGGCGCAGAACGTGGAGATCGAGCTGGTGCTGCAAACCCGCAATCAGCCCCATGTGGAGCAGGTGCTGCAGGCGCTGCGTGCAGCGGGCATGCAGGCAGAGCGCATAGGCTGACGCGGCTGGCGGGATTTCCCTGAGCGATGCCCCGGAGCAGGTGCGCCAGAATGCAGGCAACTCTTGTTGTGGAAAGGAGCATTGATCGCATGTCACATGATCCCGTTGTCGAGCACGAGCCGCAGGATGCGGTGGAAGCCGTGGTGCCCTATATCCCGGTCATCATTCCCGCCGCCGGTGCGGTCATGATGTTTCTGCTGGCGTTCATTGCCGTCAACATGGCCTAGCCCCGGTAAGCTTTCATCTCTCCACCCAACCCCGCAATGCGGGGTTTTTTCTTGCCCGAAGAAGCCCATGGAGAATACTGATGTGCATATTTTTATGCTCAAAATGCATACTTTTTGCCTTTGTTTTGCTGACAAATTCAAAGCCCCTACCTAGAATCGGTGTCCCGCTGCCTTTCAAGGTCAGGCTGTTTTGACGGTTGCAGCAGGAGTTCAGGCGTTGACAAGCGCCAGGGAAAGTAAGAGAGACACCTTCGAGCCTTTTTTCAAAGACGCAGATGGATGCATGGCAATGGATGACTGCCTGCTTCTTTGAAAAATTGGTTTTTTAATTGAAGGACTGCCCCATGAACGCCGCTGTGCAAAACCTGAACATTCAGGCTCCAGACTACGTCAAGAATCCCAAGCTCATCGCCTGGGTGGCCGAGATGGCCGCACTGTGCAAGCCTGCCAAGATCCATTGGTGCGATGGCTCGCAAGCCGAATATGACGCGCTGTGCCAGCAACTGGTGGACGCCGGCACCTTCAAGCCCCTGGCCAAGCGCCCCGGTTCCTTCCTGGCCTGGACCGACCCGTCCGACGTGGCCCGTGTCGAAGACCGCACCTACATTTGCTCCGCCAAGAAGGAAGACGCAGGCCCCACCAACAACTGGATGGACCCTGCCGAAATGCGCGCTACGCTGAACCCTCTGTTCGACGGTTGCATGGCTGGCCGCACCATGTACGTGGTGCCTTTCTCCATGGGCCCTCTGGGTTCGCCCATTGCCCACGTGGGTATCGAGCTGTCCGACAGTCCCTATGTGGCCGTCAACATGAAGATCATGACCCGCATGGGCAAGGCCGTGTTTGACGTGATCGGCACCGATGGCGAGTTCGTGCCCTGTGTGCACTCCATTGGCGCGCCTCTGGCCGAAGGCCAAAAAGACGAAACCACCTGGCCTTGCAGCAAGACCAAGTACATCGTTCATTATCCCGAAACCCGTGAAATCTGGTCCTACGGCTCGGGCTACGGCGGCAACGCGCTGCTGGGCAAGAAGTGCTTTGCGCTGCGTATTGCCTCCACCATGGGCCGTGACCAGGGCTGGCTGGCCGAGCACATGCTGATCCTGGGCGTGACCAACCCCGAAGGCAAAAAGTACCACGTGGCAGCGGCCTTCCCCTCGGCTTGCGGCAAGACCAACTTCTCCATGCTGGTGCCGCCCAAGGCCTTCGACGGCTGGAAGGTCACGACCATCGGCGACGACATCGCCTGGATCAAGCCTCAGGCCGACGGCTCGCTGCGCGCCATCAACCCCGAAGCCGGTTACTTCGGCGTGGCTCCCGGCACCAACATGCTCACCAACCCCAACTGCATGCTGAGCCTGGACAAGAACGTGATCTTCACCAACGTGGCGCTGACCGATGACGGCGACGTGTGGTGGGAAGGCATGGAAAAGGACCAGGGCAAGCTGCCCGATCACCTGATCGACTGGCAAGGCAAGGACTGGACACCCCAGATCGCCAAGGAAACCGGTGCCAAGGCCGCTCACCCCAATGCCCGCTTCACCGTGGCTGCCATCAACAACCCCGCGCTGGACGAAGCCTGGGACGATCCCGCTGGCGTGAAGATCGATGCCATCATCTTCGGCGGCCGTCGCTCCACCACCGTGCCTCTGGTGACCGAAGCGCGTGACTGGACCGAAGGCGTGTACATGGCTGCGACCATGGGCTCCGAAACCACCGCCGCTGCCTTTGGCGCGCAAGGTGTGGTGCGTCGCGACCCCTTCGCCATGCTGCCTTTTGCCGGCTACAACATGAGCGACTACTTCCAGCACTGGCTGGATCTGGGCGCCAAGATCGAAGCCCAGGGCGCGACCCTGCCCAAGATCTTCACCACCAACTGGTTCCGCAAGAACGCCGAAGGCAAGTTCGTCTGGCCCGGCTACGGCGAAAACATGCGCGTGCTGAAGTGGATGATCGACCGTCTGGAAGGTCAGGCCCAAGGTCAGGAAACCGCTTTCGGTATTGCTCCCCAGTACGCCGAAATCAACTGGACCGGCCTGGACTTCGATGCCGCCCAGTTCGACAGCGTGACCAATATCGACAAGGCTGCCTGGGCTGAAGAAATGAAGCTGCACGGCGAGCATTTCGACAAGCTGGCCTACAACCTGCCCAAGGCCATGCTGGATACCAAGGCAAAGCTGGAAGAGCGCCTGAGCGCATAAAGCTCCCCCTGAGCCGCTTTGCGGCTTCCCCCTCTCTCTACGCGCTTTGCGCTATGGGAGGGGGACGACACCAGCGCGTCGGGGCGGCCCTTGCGCGGTGTCCCTGACGGAGATTGTGTCCACTAAAAAAGCCCTGCTGATTTTTTCAGCAGGGCTTTTTGTTTGCTTCTATTATTGTAGCTGTAAGCACTTTCTAGATCTGGGCTAGAGACTTGTTTGACTCAAAAATCTATTCCCCCATGCAAAAAGCCGCTGGCCTTGTGGGCAGCGGCTTTTTTTTGGATGGTGCAGGGCGCTTAGCGGCTCTGGCGATCCATGGCGCGGGCCAGATCGGCCATCAGGCGTGCGTCTTGCAAAGCGGCGTTCCAGACGCGCTCGTCGGCAGCGGCTTGCTGGCGGCTCTTGACCCAGGCGCGGTAACCGCTGCGGGCCATGTTCAGGGCGCGGCGTGCGGGGGCGGAGAACAGTGCGACGCTGGCAAAGGCCATCGCCCACAGCACCAGCCAGGCCGCCATCATGTGGCCGTTGTTCCAGGTTTCCGTGGCTTGAAAGATGCCCACAGCCAAAGCGGCCAGCACCACCAGGGCGACGATCCAGCGTGTGCTGGCTTGAGACTTGGCCTGATGCTCGGCAGCCAAGGCGGCCATGCGTTCATCGCTGGCCTGATAAATGCGCACCACACCGGGGTGCTCGACACAGTAGGAGTTGTAAATAAAGTTGCTCATGGCAGTTGACCCTTTGACCCACGCTTTTGGCGAATTGCCCGGGGAGTAGGCATAACTATAGGGATTACCCTAGGTGTGTTCAAATTTATATTTTGAATCTGTAGCATTCACGGCAGTGATGTATTGGGTGATGCCATGTCTTTGAACTTCCGCTCTCTGGATCTCAATCTGCTGCGCGTCTTCGACGAGGTCATGTCCGAGCGCAGCCTGACGCGAGCTGCCCACAAGCTCAATATCACCCAGCCCGCCGTCAGCAATGCCATGCGCCGCTTGCGCGAAGCACTGGGCGATGAGCTGCTGGTGCGCCAGGGACAGGGCGTGGAGCCCACGCCACGTGCCCAGGCGCTGTGGCCGGCGATTCGTGAAGCACTGCAGCAACTTGAAGGCGTGCTGGTCCCTGATGACTTTGATGCGGCCACGGCCGATACCACCTTTGTGATTGCCATGGCCGATGCGACGGCGGCCACGCTGATTCCGCCGCTGTACCCGATTCTTGAACGCGAGGCACCGGGCATAGGGATACGCGTGCTGCCCTTGACCACGCGTGATCCGCGGCCCTTTCTTGACGACGGAGAGGCCGACATGGCCGTGGGCTACTTCCCGGCCGTGCTGGCCGATCTGACGGCGCGTGCACAGGCCGGCGGGCTGGTGGCCTTTGACAGCCGCCGCCTGTATGAGGGGGAATACCTGTGCGTGATGCGCAAGGGCCACCCGCTGGAGCATGTGAAGCTGACCATGGACAACTACTGCGCGGCGCGCCACATGCTGGTCAGTTTTTCGGGGCGCTCGTTCGGCTTTATCGATGAGTCGCTGGCCTCACTGGGGCGCTCGCGTGAAGTGGTGCTCACGGTCAACCAGTTCTTCACGGCTGCGCGGGTGGTCATCAACTCCGATCTGCTGACCATCTTGCCGCGCCACTTTGTGCCAGTTACCGGCATGAGCGAGCAGCTGGTGCTGCGCGAGCTGCCGTTTGACGTTCCTCCGGTGCATGTGGATGCGCTGTGGCGCCGCCGTGGGCCTCATCCACAAGCCTATGACTGGCTGCTCAGAACGCTGACGCGCTCGGCCGAGATCACTTTTGCCAATGGTTTCGCCCAGGTGGCTCAGCATGGCTGAGGGGTACAGCCTCTAAACTAGGCGTATGAAGATTCAGTTGCTGTCCGACCTGCACCTCGAAGTCCATCCCCAGTTTGTGGCCCAGCCGGCTTCGGGGGCTGATGTGCTGGTGCTGGCCGGTGATATTGGCTCCTACCAGAGCAGCACCCAGGTGGCCGGTGAGCACTTCGGGCTGGAGCGCTTTTCGCCGCTGCCCCAGTATGCGAGCTGGCCCACACCGGTGCTGTTCGTCCCCGGCAATCATGAGTACGACATGCAGGACTTTGACGAGGCCCGCCTGCGACTGCAGCGGGTCTGCGACCAGCTGGGCTTGATCTGGCTCGATCGTGAAACCGTGGTCATGGATGGCGTGCGCTTTGTGGGCACCACGCTGTGGAGCGATTTTGATGCCATGGCCATGCATGAAGGCGTGAGCGATGTCACGCGCCTGCATAAGCTGCGCGAGAAGGCGTTTCGGGCGGCCAACTTCTATTTGCGAAAGACGGGCGGAACCCGCCATGGCGAGCCTTTCCTGGCCGAGCCCATGCGTGAAGAAAGTCTGCTGTGCCAGGACTGGCTGAGGAATGCGCTGCAGCAGCCCTTTGACGGGCCCACGGTCGCCGTCACCCACTTTGCCCCCAGCCTGCGCAGCGCTGACCCTCGCTATGGCCTGGTGCCGGGAACGGCCGGTTTCTGCAATGTCATGGATGACTTTTTGCCCCACGCCCAGTTGTGGCTGCACGGCCATTTGCATTGCGCCAGTGATTACATCGCCCGTGGCCAGCGCGAGGACGGTAGCGACTGGCAATGCCGGGTGGTGGCCAATCCGCTTGGCTATGCTCGCAAGGGTGAACAAAAGGATTTTTTGCCAGCTTCGACAATTGACTTGAGCCAAGTCAAGACGCGGCAGGCTGCAAGCGCGTAGTCTTTCACTATCAACAAGGAGATGTTTCCATGAAAATTTTGCTCGCCGTGGACGGCAGTGCCTACACCCAGAAAATGCTGGACTACCTGACCTCGCATCAGGAGATGCTGGGCACGGGCCATGACTACACCATCATCACCGTGCAGCCCACACTGCCTCCCCGTGCACGCGCTGCGCTGGGCAAGGACGTGGTGGAGCAGTACTACGATGAGGAATCCACCAAGATTTTGCAGCCCGTGCAGGAGTTCCTGAAGGCACGTGGCGTGGAAGCGCAAAGCCTTGCCAAGGTCGGCCCCATTGCCGACACCATCATCAAGGAAGCGCAGGACGGCAAGTTCGACCTGATCGGCATGGGCACGCATGGTCACGGCGCGCTGGGCCGCCTGGTCATGGGCTCGGTCAGCTCGCAGGTGCTGGCAGGCTGCACGATTCCGGTGCTGCTGATTCGCTAATAATTTCATAGCTGATGGCGCTGGTGGTTCAAACAATTCAGCCATAAATCAGCTTGAAATCAAGGATAGACGAGCGTCCACAGCTACAAAAAACAAAGTACCTCCGCGTGATATCCCCTCAGGCTGCGCTGCAAAGCGCAGCCTTTTTTATGCAGTGAATCCATCTGTCTGGAGCGACTGCATGGCCTCATCCAGCAAGGCCTGGCTGACGCGTGTCAGCACCTGGGACTGCAGATTCCAGCAATGCCAAAACAGTGCGATGGACAGCGACTGGCCCGTTGCCACATCGACCAGCTCGCCCGCGTCCAGAGCAGGCTGCACCAGCAATTGCGGCAGCACGCCAATGCCCCAGCCGGCCCGCACGGCGCGCACCTGTGCCTCGCAGCTGGGCAGCAGAATCTGGTGCTGCAAAGACACGCTGCGCAGCCCCAGGCAGCGCGCTACAAACTCGGCCTGCATGTCGTCCTTGCGGTTGAAGGAGAGGTAAGGCAGCCGGTTGAAATTCTTGCGTGTCAGGCCTTGGGGCAGCCGCTGCTGCGCAAACTCGCGTGAGGCAACGGCCACATAGCGCATGGCACCCAGAGGCTGTACCGTGCAGCCGCGCATGGGTTGGCTTAGCGTGGTCACGCAGCCCATGACCTGGCCCGAGTGCAGCAGCTCCTGCGTGAAGTCCTGGTCGTCCACCACCACCTCCAGCGGCAGGCCGCTTTTCACCAGCGCATCGAGCGCCGTCATGGCCCAGGTGGCAATGCTGTCGGCATTGATGGCAATCGAGATGATTTCCCCGGCCTGGCTTTGTCCGGTCTGCGGTGCCAGCTCCTGCAGCTCGTGCGCCAGATCGGCCCGCAGCAGACGCAGCTGCTTGGCATGCTTTAGCAGCAAGCGCCCAGCACTGGTGGGCTTGACGGGGCGTGTGCGCTCGACCAGAACGGAGCCCACTTGCGACTCCAGCGCGCGCAGGCGCTGCGACACGGCGGACTGGGTGATATGCAGCTTTTGCGCCGCGCGTTCAAACCCGCCTTCTTCGACGATGGCCGCCAGACATTCCAGTGCAACCGGGTCCCAGTAACTCATAGACAATCAATCTTGAGCTGCATTAGCAGAACTGATGAAACTGCTGAAAATTTAATGATGCTTTTGGTTGTGGGCAAGAGTGCGGACACTGCCTGCATGAACATCATCGTCCTGGGCGCCGGCATCATCGGCATCAGCACCGCCTGGCATCTGCGCGAGCGCGGTCATCAAGTCACCGTGGTTGATCGCCAAAGCGGCCCTGCGCTGGAGACCAGCTATGCCAATGGCGGGCAGATTTCGGTCAGTTATTGCGAGCCCTGGGCCAATCGCCAGGCGCCGTGGAAGGCGCTGAAGTGGATGTTCGACAAAGAGGCTCCACTGCTGTTTCGGCCGCAGCTCAATCCTGCCCAATGGCACTGGTGCCTGCAGTTTCTGGCGCAGTGCAATGACAAGGCCTTTGCCCGCAATGTGCAGCAGATCGTGGCGCTGGGCGCCTACAGTCATGCGGCGCTCAAGGAAATGATCAAGAAGACCGGCATTGAGTTCGAGCGCCTGGAGCGCGGCATTGCCCATTTCTACAGCACCCAGAAAGCCTTTGATGAGGCTGCCGAGGGCGTGGAGCTGATGCGCCAATACGGTGTGCAGCGCCGCCTTGTCAGCCGCGATGAATTGCTGAAAATCGAGCCTGCATTCACGCCTTATGCAGACCATATTGCAGGCGGCACTTTTACCGAGTCCGATGAAAGCGGCGATGCGCGTGTCTTCACCGAAAAGCTGGCGCAGTTGTGCGCAGCTGCTGGTGTGGAATTCCTTTATCAGCACGACATTTTGAGCCTGCAAGCTGCAGCTGCAGGCAAGCCCGCCAGCGTGCAGATTCACGCAAAAAACGGCGGCGCTGCGCGCCGCCTGAGCGCGGATGCGGTGGTGGTCGCCTGCGGCTCCTACACGCCGCTGCTGCTCCAGCCATTGGGAGTGAAGCTGCCCATCTATCCCGGCAAGGGCTATAGCGCGACGCTGGAGCTGCTGCAGCCAGAAAAAGCACCGTTTGTCTCCACCATCGACGACAGCTGCAAGGTCGCCATGAGCCGTCTGGGCAACCAGCTGCGTGTGGCGGGAACGATTGAGCTGGGAGGCTTTGACATGCGGCTGGACACGCCTACGGCCAGAGCCCGCTGCGAAATGCTGGTCAGGCGCGTGGAAGCGCTGATGCCTGGCGTCTGCGACACCCGCTTGCCTGAAGAGGGAGGTGATCCGCAATTCTGGTGTGGCCTGCGCCCTGCGACGCCGACGAATATTCCCTGCATCGGTGCCACCCAGGCCGCAGGCATCTGGGTCAATGCCGGCCATGGCACGCTGGGCTGGACGCATGGTGCGGGCTCGGGTAAGGCGATGGCGGCACTGATGAGTGGTGAACGCCCGGCACTGGACTTCGGCTTCTGGGGACAGTCAGAGCTGCGCGGCCTGAGCGGCTCGCTGGCCGCTACGGGCTGACGCCTTTGCGACGTCCGGAGGTCAGCGTGGAGCACGCGTGCGTCTGCGCTTGGAGTTTTGCGAAGATTGCCTGTATTGTTGAGCCGGGCTCTCACTACAATGCCGGCCAGCTTACCGATCACGACCATGACCCAGCCTGATCCCACACCTGCTGCCCCTGCTTCGCGCAGCTTTGCGCGCTCTTTGCCACTGGCCTTGCTCAAGGCCAGGGAGGCCGTCACCTCGCGCTTCAGGCCGACTTTGCGCGAGCATGGTTTGACCGAGCAGCAGTGGCGTGTGCTGCGCACCATGTGGATGTCGGAAAAACGGTTGCGGCCCATGGAGCTGTCGCAGCTGACCTTTATCAGCATGCCCAGCCTTTCGCGCCTGCTCAAGACGCTGGAGGGGCGACAGCTCATCAAGCGTGGCCGGCATGTCGGCGACTTGCGCGGCTCGGAGTTTGCGCTGATGCCCGCTGGCGCCGAGATCGTGGAGCGCATCGTGCCGCTTTTCGAGAACATTTATGTAGAGGTAGAGAACCAGCTGGGCAGTGCCGAGAGCGAGCAGCTGTTTCGCATACTCGAGCATGTGGTGCAAAGCCTGGGCCTGCCCGGTGAGGATGATCTGTGCTCGGATTGAGGCGAGAGATGCACGGCACAATGCAGCCATGAGTTCTGCGATTGCTGTCATCGACTTTGAAACCACGGGCATGTCGCCAGGTCAGGGCGCTCGGGCCACCGAAGTGGCCATCGTGATGCTGGAGCAGGGGCGCGTGGTCGATCGCTTCCAGAGCTTGATGCAGACCGGTGCCTGGGTCTCGCCCTTTATCACCGAGCTGACGGGTATCACCAACGAGATGCTGCGCACGGCCCCTGCGGCCGCAGAGGTCATGCGCGAGGCGGCGCGTTTTGTGGGGGATACACCCATGGTGGCGCACAACGCATCATTCGACAGCAAGTTCTGGCAGGCCGAGCTGGCGCTGGCGGGAGAAGCCGCGACGCAGGCGTTTGCCTGCACCGTGCTGCTGTCACGGCGCATTTATCCGCAGGCGCCCAGCCACAGCCTGGGCAATCTGGCGCGCTATCTGCAGCTGCCCTCCACAGGTCGAGCCCACCGCGCCATGGTGGATGCCGAGATGACGGCGGCCCTGCTAGCCCGTATGCAGCAGGACCTGTGCGCCCGACATGCCTTGCCCTGGCCCGACCATGAGCTGCTGATGCAATTGCAGCGTTGCAGCAAGGCCAAAGCCGGCAGCTGGTTGACCCAGAGGAGCAGAGAAAGCTTGCTGGCAGCAAAGCGTGAGTTTTGAGGCTTTCAGCTCTTCATCCATTAGCAGGCAAGCAGTTATAGCTATCAAAAAAT
This sequence comes from Comamonas sp. FUJ_7, assembly GCF_057369555.1. Taxonomy (NCBI): domain Bacteria; kingdom Pseudomonadati; phylum Pseudomonadota; class Betaproteobacteria; order Burkholderiales; family Comamonadaceae; genus Comamonas; species Comamonas sp. FUJ_7. The sequence continues at coordinate 25,297 of NZ_JBXXZI010000013.1, read as the reverse complement.
GATGACAACGTGACGACTAATCCCTTACGAAGTGTGACTCGAGAGGTTCAAGTTGATAATCGGCCCAACCCTGCAGCTGCTGACAGTCTGCTGAACTTCAATCGCAGTGCACCGTTGAGGTCGCTGTCTTTAGCGCCGAATTTCGTGAACTCTGCCTTGCCTTCCTCCGTCTTGCGTTCTGCCGTGCCTTTCTCGCAGCGCGAATTTCGCGATGCGCTGGGCCAGTTCGCCACGGGCGTGACCATCATCACGGCGCGCAGTGCAGAGGGCCATCCGGTGGGCACCACGGTCAGCTCCTTCAATGCTCTTTCTCTGTCTCCAGCCCTGGTGCTCTGGAGCCTGAACTTGCACGCCAACTCGCTGCCAGTTTTCCGCCATTGCACGCATTACGCCATCCATGTGCTGGCCGCCTCGCAAAAGCCGCTGGCCGAGCTGTTTGCACGCAAGGGCGCGGATCGCTTCAGCCACACAGCGCATCACAACTCCAAGCATGGAGTGCCTTTGCTGGAAGGCTGTGCAGCGGTTTTTGAATGTCGCCACCGCAACCTGCATGAAGAAGGCGATCACCTGCTCTTCATCGCGGAAGTGGAGCGCTGCGAACATCATCTGGACCGCGCCCCTTTGCTCTACCACGCAGGGCATATGCACACCCACGGCTTTCAGAAATAAGAGCGCTCAGAGAGCACCGCTGAAGCCTGACTGGTAGCCCTACCTAGTCGGCTTGAACGATACCGATCCCCTGTACCCGGCCTAGATTGACCGGCAGACCTGCATGATCAGGTCTGCGGACAAATTCCATGTTTTGGAGGCCCAACATGATCGAGTGCGAAGACGTGGCGGTACACACCCATGCCAGAGTGGGTGTGGAGAGCAAGACCGGGATTGAACTCAGGCGCATCACACCTGCCATAGGCGTGGAGGTTTCGGGTCTGGACTTGCGCCAGCCCCTGAGCGAGCAGCAGGCCGGGGAGCTGCGCCAGGCGCTGGTGGCACACAAGGTGCTTGTATTCAGGGACCAGAACATCACCGCAGCCCAGCATGTGGCGTTTGCGCGCAGCTTCGGGGATCTGGAGCTGCATCCTGTGCTTCCGCCACATCCTGAGCACCCGGAGCTGGTGCTGCTGGGTGGCAACAGCAAGATGCCGGGTACCGAGAACGTCTATCACACCGATGTCTCCTGGCGCGAGACGCCCTCCATGGCCTCGGTGCTGCGCTGTGTGGAATGCCCGGAAGTGGGCGGTGACACGGTCTGGGTCAACATGGAGCTGGCCTACGAAAAACTGCCTGAGGCCCGCAAGCAGCAGATTGCCAAGCTGTTTGCCGTGCATGACATCCTGCCGTCTTTCGGTGCCCGCATGACACCACAGGAGCAAGCCCAGGCCCGCACCAAATATCCGCCAGTGGTGCATCCGGTGGTGCGAACCCATCCCGAAAGTGGCAAAAAAATCCTGTACGTGAACGAGACCTTCGTCACGCATTTCTCCAACTTCACTTCCGACTATTCAGGCTTTCGTTCGGCCAACGAAATCCATGCCCAGCAGCAAGACCTGATGGAGTATCTGCTGCGCCAGCCCGGCATTCTGGAGTACCAGATGCGCCTGCACTGGCAGCCCAACACCATCGCCATGTGGGACAACCGCTCTACCCAGCACTATGCGGTTCAGGACTATTTCCCTGCCGTGCGCCGCATGCACCGTGCCACGGTCATTGGTGACAAACCGTTTTAACGCGGTGTTAAGCCCGCTGCGGCAGTCTTGTCTTGTAGAGTGCAAAGCAAAGAGCTTCAGTCTTGAAGCTCCCAACCAGCGAGACAAAACATGCAGCAACAGGACTTTGATTACGACTTTCTGGTCATCGGTGGCGGCTCGGGCGGTGTGCGTGCCAGTCGTCTGGCGGCCAGTCTGGGCGCCCGCGTGGCGGTGGTAGAGGCGGCCCAGTTAGGTGGCACCTGCGTCAACGTGGGCTGTATTCCCAAAAAGCTGCTCAGTCACGCCGCGCACTTCAGCCAGCAGGCCGAGGAAGCCAAAGGCTATGGCTGGCAACTGGACAAGCCGCAGTTTGACTGGGCCACGCTGATTGCCAACAAGGATCGTGAAATCACACGCCTGAATGGCGTGTATGACCGCATGCTGGCTGGGGCCGGGGTGACGGTCATCCACGGCCATGCCTCGCTTTCAGGGCCGCATGAAGTGCAGGTGAATGGTCAGAGCATTCAGGCGCGACACATTCTGATTGCCACGGGGGGGACGCCCCGTCTGCCCGATATTCCAGGCATCGAGCATGCCATCAGCTCCAACGAAGCCTTCCACCTGGCGCAGTTGCCCAAGCGTGTGGTGGTGGTGGGCGGCGGCTATATCGCGGTGGAGTTTGCCTCCATCTTCAACGGCCTGGGAGCCCAGACCACCTTGCTCCACCGCCGCCAGCAGTTGCTGCGCGGATTTGACGCCGACCTGGGTCTGCATCTGGTGCAGGAAATGGCACAGCTGGGCGTCAGCTTCCGGTGGAATGAGGAAATCCTGTCCATTGACAAGCAGACCGACGGCCTGCATTTGCAGCTGCAGGGCGGCGAGCAACTGGTGGTGGACTGCGTGATGTATGCCACAGGGCGGGTGCCGCTGCTCGAAGGCTTGGGGCTGGATGCGGCTGGCGTGAAAGTCAATGCCAAAGGGGCTATCGAAGTGGACGCCAAATTCACCACCAATGTGCCGTCGATTCACGCCGTAGGCGATGTGGTGGACCGCATGGCACTGACCCCAGTGGCGCTGGCGGAGGGAACAGTCGTCGCCCATCATCTGTTTGGTCAGGGCGGCAAGAGCGCGCCTGACTATGAGCTGGTGCCCACGGCGGTGTTCTCGCACCCGCAGGTGGGTACGGTGGGTGTGTCTGAAGAGATGGCTCGTGAGCGCTTTGGTGCGGTGCAGATCTTTGAATCCCGCTTCCGGCCGCTGAGCAATCGCATGGGCGCAGAACCTGAGAACATCTTCCTCAAGCTCATCGTCTCCAAGGCTGACCAGCGCGTGCGAGGTGTGCACATGGTGGGTGAAGGCGCGGGTGAGCTGATGCAAGGCTTTGCCGTGGCACTCCAATGCGGCGCGACCAAGCAGCAGTTTGACGCGACCATCGGCATTCATCCCACGGTGGCCGAAGAGCTGGTCACCATGCGTGAGCCGGTGCGGGAATAAGCCATGGCAGTCCGACCACCCAAACGGATGTGTATATAAAAAAATGGGCCTTTTCAGGCCCATTCCTTTATCCAACAAGCGCAAGCAGCTATGAATATATGAGTCGCTTCGCGAGCGTCTACCGCCCGCATGGCCTGATTCAGTGACAGCGAGCAAAGGCCGTCCTGCAGCGAGGCTGTCGTCCCCCTCCCGCGTAGCGAGAGAGGGGGAAGGCGCGAAGCGCCTCAGGGGGTGGTAATCCGTGCCTCCGGCAGCTCGATCTTCACTTCCAGCACTTCAAGATTCTCCTGGCGCTCCAGCTGTACCTTGATGTCATTGGGGTTGATGTCCACATACTTTGAAATAACGGCCATCAGCTCTTTTTGCAGAGCCGGCAGATAGTCGGGCTTGCTGCTTTCGCCGCCGCCCACACGTTCGCGCGCAAGAATGATCTGCAGTCGCTCCTTGGCGACCGAGGCGGACTTCTTCTTCTCACCGAGCAGAAACGACAACATGGACATCAGGCTTACCTCCCACCAAACATGCGCTTGAAGAAGCCGGGTTTGACGGCTTCGGTAAAGCGCATTGGCTTTTCTTCGCCCAGAAAGCGGGCAATGACATCTTGATAAGCCTCGGCAACATCAGAACCCTGCATGTGCACGGCAGGAATACCCTGGTTCGAGGCCTGCAGCACGGTTTCCGATTCAGGAATCACGCCGATCAGCTCTATGCGCAGAATGTCCTGTATGTCTTCCAGCGACAGCATCTGGCCGTCTTCCACGCGGTGAGGGTTGTAGCGCGTGATCAGCAGGTGTTCCTTGATGCGCTCGCCCTTGGTGGCGCGGTCGGTCTTGGAGCTGAGCATGCCCAGAATGCGGTCTGAGTCGCGCACGGACGAGACTTCAGGGTTGGTCACCACCAACGCCTCGTCGGCGTAGTGCATGGCCAGCAGCGCACCGCTTTCAATGCCGGCGGGGGAGTCGCAGATGATGTACTCGAAGTCCATGGCGGACAGATCGTCCAGCACTTTTTTCACGCCTTCCTGCGTGAGGGCTTCCTTGTCACGGGTTTGCGATGCGGCCAGGATGAACAGGTTGTCGCACTGCTTGTCCTTGATCAGGGCTTGATTCAGATTGGCTTCGCCCTGTATGACATTAATGAGGTCATAGACCACGCGGCGCTCGCAGCCCATGATCAGATCCAGGTTGCGCAGACCCACGTCAAAGTCGATCACGGCGGTCTTGTGGCCGCGCAGAGCGAGGCCCGATGCGAAGCTGGCGCTGGTTGTGGTCTTTCCGACTCCGCCCTTGCCAGAGGTCACGACGACGATTTTGGCCATGTTTGCACGATTCCTTAAAGACAAATGGAGCTGGTTGATAGGCGACCGGCTTTGTTCATACCGGCTCGATGATGATTTTTTCTCCATCCAGACGCACCTTGGCAGGCTTGCCGGCGACGTCTTTGGGGAGATCGGTTTCAATTGTGCGGTAGATACCTGCAATGGAGAGCAGTTGTGGCTCCATGCAAGTGCTAAAAATTCTTGCGCTGGTGTTGCCACTAGCCCCCGCCACCGCACGACCTCGCAGCGGTGCATAGACGTGGACGTTGCCGTCGGCAATCACTTCTGCGCCATAGCTGACCATGTCCAGAACCACAAGGTCCGTGCCTTTGGCATAGACGCGTTGGCCCGAACGCAGAGGGCGATCCACGATCACGGCATCGGCCAGCGGTGCAGGTACTTCGACCTCATGCACGACTTCGACTTCGCGGATGATCTCGTGAATCTCCGGCTCTGCACGACGTGCGGGCATGGCATCGGGGGCAGCGCTCAGGCCCAAAGCCTTGGCGGCCTCCATCTGGGCATCGTTGCCGCCACGCACGGCCACAGGCACGGTGTGATGGGTGCGCAAAGCCTCAAGTAGTGCGGGAAAGTCGATGTCCTGCGCGCTATCGCAGACGTGGCTGAGGTCGATGAGAACGGGGTCGTTGTCGAAAAAATCCGGGTCATCGGCCAGACGGCGGGCCAGATCCTGGGCCAGCGCCTGCATGTCGGTGCTGCGAAGCACGACGGAAAGCACTGGCAGTTGCGCGCTTTTGAGGTCAAAGCTGGGGCGCTCGGCGCCGGTCGATTCAACAGACATGGGATGGGGGCAGCGCACGCAAGGTGCTCTATGAGGACGCCAAAGTGTACCTGTGTACTGGCAAAAGATATGGTCACTGAGTGTTTGCACTGCAACACTTGATGCGACTACGGGCCATCTTTGCGGCTCGACATGGATGAAAATACAGGCATGTCTCCAGAGCTTTTGATCCAGGGAGCCCGCGCCAGCATTACCTTGCGCCGCCCCGAAGTTGCCAACAAACTGCTGCCCGAAGATTTGAGCGTGTTGCGCCGCCATCTTGATGAGGTCAATGCCAACCCGGCTGTGCTGGTGCTGACGCTGCAGGCGGTGGGCAAGCATTTTTGCAGCGGCTATGACATTGGCGAGATTGCCAACAGCCAGAACAAGGGCAGCTCCTTCGGTGAAATGGTGGATGCTATTGAGACCTGCCGCCCGGTGACGATTGCCGCCATTCAAGGCGGCGTGTTTGGTGGCGCCACGGACATGGCCTTGGCCTGTGACTTCCGGGTGGGCGGCTCCCATAGCCAGATGTTCATGCCTGCGGCGCGGTTGGGTCTGCACTTCTATGCCTCGGGCATGGAGCGTTACGTCACCCGTCTGGGTGTGGATACGGCCAAGCGTCTGTTTTTGACCTGTGAAAAGCTTCAGGCTCAGGCCATGAAGGACTGCGGCTTCTTGACCGATCTGGTCGATGGCGCAGATATCAGCGAGCGGGTGGCGCAGTTGCAGACCACGCTGGCGGGCATGGCACCGCTGGCTTTGCTGGGCATGAAAAAGCAGCTCAATGCCATTGCCCGCGGCGTGCAGGACAAGGCCAGCATCGATGCCGCCGTGCAGGCCACCATTGAATCGGCTGACCTGCAAGAGGGCGGGGCTGCCTGGCGCGAGAAGCGCCTGCCGCAATTCATCGGTCGCTAGGCTGCAGGCTTTTAGCCGGTCTTAGAGCGTGCTGGCGAGTTCGCGAGCATGGGTGCGCAAGGTGGTGTTTTGCACACAGTTGCCTCCCAGGCTTTTAGCGAGGTAGAGCTGGGCATCTGCCTGCTCCAGCAGTTCTTGCGCGGTGGCCTGCCCTGATTCGCGGGTGGCCACGCCTAGGCTGATGGTGAGCAAGCCCGTTGCGGTCTGTGCATTGGGCAGCGCAAGTCTGGCGACGGCTGCGCGAATCTGCTCGGCCAATGCCTGCGCGCTTTGCTCGCCCGTGTCGGGCAGCAGGCAGGCAAACTCTTCACCGCCATAGCGTGCGGCCAGATCGGTGGCTCTTGTGGCGGTCTGCGTCAGCACCAGGGCCACGGCCCGCAGATACTCATCGCCAGTAGCGTGGCCGTAGTGATCATTGACGGCCTTGAAGTGATCCAGGTCCGCCATGATCACGCTCAGCGGCAGCCCCGTGCGCTGACTGCGCGCATGCTCGTGCTGCAGAATCTGGTCAAACGCCCGCCGGTTGGCAAGATCGGTCAGCCCGTCGGACAGACTCAAACGCTCCAGTTTCTCGTTCGCACTCGCCAGAGCCTGTGCTTGAGACTGTATCTCCTGATTGTGCCTGGCCAGCAGTCTGGCCACGCGCCGGTAGTGCCAGAGACCCAGGCCCAGTATCAGCACCAGCGCAGCAATGCCAAGACTGGTCAGCTGCCACAACTGGCGCTGGTTGCGCTGCTGGACATAGCGCTCTATGAACTGGCGCTCTCCCTCTTCATGCTTGGCGGTGGAGTGCGAAGTGTCGATGGCAGCCAGATAGCGGTCAAACACCTGTGCGATTTGCCGGCTCTGGGGCGAGGGGCTGAAATAAAAGCGGTACTCCCGTGGGTCATCGGTCAGGGTGTTGATGACTTCCAGGTCGAAGTAGTCGTGGATGTAGCGTTTCTCTTCAAAGATTCCCTTGCTGAACACTGCCGCATCAATCTGGCCTTGCTGCAATGCCTGGAACAGGCCTTCGCTGCTGGCTTGGTCAAAGCGCTGCAGTTGCTCTGCGGGAACAATGCCTTGTAGTTTGCCGTCCAGGGCCACGCCTTTGACAACGCCGACCCGGTATGCGGCCAGGTCGTTGATGCTGCGTATGGACAGCTTTTGTCCTTTGCGGGCAATGATGGCGTAGTAGCTCTCGTAGTAGGGCAGGGTGAAGTGGCCGAGCCTGGCTCTATCGGTTGTCAGGCTCAGCGGCATGAATGCGTCAGCGCTGCCGTTTTGTACTTGCTGGATCTTGTGGCTGGTTGTCTGCTCGCGCCCTGGCTCGATCTGGTAGCGAAGCCCCAGCTGATGGGTGATGAAGCACCATACATCGACGCCAACCCCGCCATAGCTCTGGCTGTCTTTGTCATAGCGGGACATGGGTGGCGCATCGACTGCCAGCACGCGCAACGGAGCCATGGCCTGAATGGCTTTTCGCTCCTGCTCGCTGATTGCCACGGGACGGACTAGACGAATATTCTGTGCACCCTCACAGGTCTGGGCATTTCCCCAGCTTGCACAGCAATACAGCAAACATCCCAGACTGCGCGCAAGCGCCTTCAATCCACACCTCATGAACTCTTTGTCAGCTTCTATGGCAAACATTTTGCAACATGAGTGAAGCCTTGGGTTCGTGCTCTGGTCTTTAGAACGTTTCTACACGCACTCCAAGGCGGCGCCAAAGAGAGCGTGAGCACGCCTTTAGGGGCAGCCAATATCTCCGTGTCTGCACCTTGTTTTAAAGGGGGCTTCAGGTGGATGCCGTAGTGCGCGTCAGATGTTGTCGCGCAAAGCTTTCATACCAGTCCAGACAGCCGGGGTTGGCCATGGCGTCCTTGTTGACCACCTTGGCCAGCGGCTGACCCAGCAACAGCTTTTTGATGGGCAGCTCCTGCTTCTTGCCGCTGAGCGTGCGCGGTATCTCGGCCACGGCAAAGATGTCGTCGGGCACAAAGCGCGGGGACAGCGCATTGCGAATGGCGGTGTTGATGCGCGCGCGCAAGGCATCGTCCAGTTCCAGGCCGGGACGCAGGGCGACAAACAGTGGCATATAGCTGTCTTGGCCCAGGTATTCCAGGTCCACCACCATGCTGTCCAGCACCTCGGGCAGGGCCTCGACGGCGCTGTAGATCTCGCTGGTGCCCATGCGCAGACCATGGCGGTTGATGGTGGCGTCGCTGCGGCCGTAGATGATGCAGCCGCCTTCGCTCAGCAATTTGATCCAGTCACCGTGGCGCCATACCGGCCCCATCTCTTGCGGGCCGTCACCGCCGCCGGGTTGGCGCCCATGGCCGGCTGGATACATATCGAAGTAACTGGACAGATAACGCCCGCCATCTGTGTCGCTCCACAGGAACAGCGGCATGGACGGAATGGGCTGGGTGCAGACCAGCTCGCCGACCTCGTCCATCACGGGCTGGCCCTGCTCGTTCCAGGCCTCGACGGCCGCGCCCAGCTGGCGGCATTGCATGACGCCGGGAACCAGTGGCAGATCGCGGTTGCCGCCGATAAAGGCACCTGCGAAGTCGGTGCCGCCGGATAAGTTATTCCACCAAATATTGGCGCGGCCCAGTTTCTCGAATTGGTCTGTACCCCATTGCTGAACTTCAGCAGACAGCGGCGAGCCCGTGCTGCCCAGTCCGCGTATGCGCGAAAGATCGCCGCAGGTGGACAGGTCCAAGCCCGCCTTCATGCAGTTGGCGTAGAAGGCCGCGCCAGAGCCAAAGCTGGTGATGCCGGTCTCGGCTGCAAAGCGCCACAGCGTGCCCCAGTCGGGCTTGTCCTTGCTGCCGCCGGGGCTGCCGTCAAAGATGACGCAGGTGGTTCCGCCCAGCAGTCCGCTGACTTGCGCATTCCACATCACCCAGCCCGTGGAGCTGTACCAGTGATAGCGCTCGCCCCAGCTGTTGGACTCGTAGCTGCAGCCGATGTCGTTGTGCAGTGCTTTGAGCTGCAGGGCCACTAGCACCATCCCGCCATGCCCGTGGACTATGGGTTTAGGCAGACCTGTGGTGCCGCTGGAGTAGACGATCCACAGCGGGTGGTCAAAGGGCAGCCATTCGGGTTCAAAAGCTGCGGTTTCAGCATCATTTCTGGCTGTAACGCTTGTGTAGTCTGCGGTATCAGCTATCTTTGCATGAGCATTCAGGTTCGGCACCAGCACCACATGCTGCACGCTGGGCAGGCCTTGGCGCAGCTCCTGCACCACCTCGCGGCGGTCTATGTCCTTGCCTGCGTAATGCACGCCGTCCACGGCAATCAGCGCCTTGGGCGCTATCTGCTTGAAACGGTCGAGCACGGCATTTGTGCCCATGTCGGGCGCGCAGATGCTCCAGATGGCGCCCAGGCTGGCGCAGGCCAGAAAGGCGACGATGGCCTCGGGAATATTGGGCAGATAGGCGGCTACGCGGTCGCCCTTGGCAACGCCCTGCGCGCGCAGGTGCAGGGCCAGCGCGGCAACCTGACGCTGCAGCTCGGGCCAGCTCAGCTCGCGCTGCAGGCCTTGCTCGTTGCGGCTGATGACGGCGGGCATTCCTGCTGCCTGGGCAGGTTGCACATGACGCAGTACCTGCTGCACATAGTTCACCTGCGCGCCTGGAAACCACTGCGCGCCGGGCATCACGTTTTTGGCCAACACGGCACTGTGCGGCGTGGGCGACTGCAGATCGAAGTAATCCCAGATGCTTTGCCAGAAGGCGTCCAGCTCCGTGGTGGACCAGCGCCAGAGCGCGTCGTAGCTGTCGAACGACAGGCCGCGCGTGCTGCGCAGCCATTCCTGATAAAGCCTGATCTGCGGCACAAATTCGGCCGTACGTGGTGCGGTGGTGGTGTGTGCGGAAGACATGAGGCCAGCCTAGCGCTGCAGTCCGTGCAAGTCATTGGTGGTGGCCCCTGCAGATGTCACCTGTGCAGCAGCGAGGGTGACTGTATGGGCGCACACCAGCACAGCTCAGCGGTCAAACCGACACGACTTACGCAAATCAGGTTCGAGCAGGAACTGCGCTGTAGGGACGCAGCCTTGCGTGCATCTATGTTTGCGTAAGTCCTCATCGATAATCAAGGCCTGTCTACACCGTCAACGGCGCATGCCGGCGACCCGCACCCCATGTCTGCTTTGCCCACCCGCGTGCTGGCCGTCATCCCGCCGATGACGCAGCTCAACACCCCTTATCCTTCCACCGCCTATCTGACCGGCTTTCTGCGCTCGCGCGGCATTGATGCCGTGCAGGAGGATCTGGCGCTGGCGCTGGTGCTGCAATTGCTGTCGCCCGATGGTCTGCGTGCCGTGGCCGAGTGCATCAAAAATCTGCCAGTCCAAAAGCTCACGCCTGCGGTGCAGTCCTTTGTGGAACAACAGGAACGCTATCTGGCCACGATTGCGCCCACGATTGCGTTTTTGCAGGGGCGAGACTCCACGCTGGCCCACCGCATCGTGGGGCGCCACTTTCTGCCCGAAGGCCCGCGCTTTGCCACGCTGGACGTGTACGAGGACGAAGAGGGCGGCGATCCGCTGGGCTGGGCATTTGGCGCTTTAGGCCTGCAGGACAAGGCCAAGCATCTGGCCACGCTGTACCTCAACGATCTGGCTGATGTGCTGCGCGATGCGGTGGACGAGCGCTTCGAGTTCGTGCGCTATGCCGAGTCGCTGGCGGGCAGCCAGCCCACGTTTGACCCGCTGGCCAAGGCGCTGGCGGCTCCCGCCAATTTGGTCGATGAAGTGCTGGAGCGTTTGACGCTGGAAGCCGTGGAGCGCCACCAGCCCACGGTGGTGCTGCTGTCTGTGCCCTTTCCCGGTGCGATGTATGCGGCGCTGCGCATCGCGCAGACCATCAAAAAACACCACCCGCAGATCGCTACCGTGCTGGGCGGCGGCTTTGTGAACACCGAGCTGCGCGAGTTGGGCGAGCCGCGTGTCTTTGACTACTTTGACTTTGTGACGCTGGATGCGGGCGAACGCCCCTTGCTGGCGCTACTGGAACACCTGCGCGGCGAGCGTGGTCAGTCGCGCCTGGTGCGCACTTTTGTGCGCAACGATGCGGGCGCCGTGCAGTACGTCAACATGATGGAGGCCGACATTGCGTTTGCCGAGGTGGGCACCCCCACCTGGGATGGCCTGCCGCTGGACAAATATCTGTCGCTGCTGGACATGCTCAACCCCATGCACCGTCTGTGGAGCGACGGGCGCTGGAACAAGCTCACCGTGGCCCATGGCTGCTACTGGAAGAAGTGCAGCTTCTGCGATGTCAGCCTGGACTATATCGGTCGCTACGAGGGCGCCAGCGCCGCCGTGCTGGCCGACCGCATCGAGGCCATCGTGGCCGAAACCGGCCAGACCGGTTTTCACTTTGTCGATGAGGCCGCGCCGCCCAAGGCGCTCAAGGCGCTGTCGCAGGAGCTGATTGCGCGCAACACCGGCATCAGCTGGTGGGGCAATGTGCGCTTTGAAAAAACCTTCACGCCCGAGCTGGCCGAGCTGATGGCCGACAGCGGCTGCATCGCCATCTCTGGCGGCCTGGAAGTGGCGTCCGACCGGCTGCTGGCGCTGATGAAAAAAGGCGTGACCGTGGACCAGGTGGCGCGCGTGACCAAGGCATTCTCGGATGCCGGCATTCTGGTGCACGCCTATCTGATGTACGGCTTTCCCACGCAGACCGTGCAGGACACGGTGGACGCGCTCGAGTATGTGCGCCAGCTGTTCCTCAACGGCTGTATTCAAAGCGGCTTCTTTCACCGCTTCAGCTGCACCGTGCACTCGCCCGTGGGCCTCAACCCCGAGGAGTACGGTATCGAGCTGCCGCCGCTGCCCGAGGGCAACTTTGCCAAGAACGACCGCCCCTTCATCGACCCTACGGGCGTTGACCACGACGCACTGGGCGCGGCGCTCAAGAAGGCTATCTACAACTTCATGCACGGCATCGGCCTGGAAGAAGATGTGCGCATGTGGTTCCCGTTCAAGGTGCCAAAACCCACGGTCAAGCGCGACCGCATTGCGCGGGCCTTGCAGCAGAGATAAGTATTTTTGATAGCTGCTTGCGCAGGTCAATCATGGGTTTTAAAGGTATTTATTCCTGATGTTGATGACTGGCTGGCGCTAGCAGCTATTGAATTGATAGTTTTTCCTCTCAAGCCCCGGTTTTGCAGCGTGCACAAGAGACCACTGCGCGCTCCATGCCAGTGCTTGCATCGCCCCATCGGACAAGGCTGGCTTGCCATAATCTGCCCCGTTTAATAACTCCAGGAGTGACGGGATGGGAATGTTTCAATGGACGCAGCGGTCGTCCGATGTCTTGCAGGGCGGCGGCGTCATCGGCCCCGATGAGCGGCTGCCCTGGGCGCAAACCGGCTTGATGGGCATTCAGCACGTGATCGCCATGTTTGGCTCCACCGTGCTGGCTCCCATCCTTATGGGGTTCGATCCCAACCTCGCGGTGCTGATGAGCGGCATTGGCACGCTGATCTTCTTTCTCATCACCGGTGGCAAGGTGCCCAGCTATCTGGGCTCGTCCTTTGCCTTTATCGGCGTGGTGAACATCGCCACCGGCTATGTGGCCAGCCAGGGCCCGAGCAATGCCAATATCGGCGTGGCGCTGGGCGGCATCATCGCCTGTGGCCTGGTCTACATGCTGGTTGGTGTGCTGGTGCAGCTCATCGGCACGCGCTGGATTGAGCGCTTCATGCCGCCCGTGGTGACCGGGGCCGTGGTGGCCATCATCGGTCTGAACCTGGCACACATCCCCATCAAGAACATGGCGGCCAACAACTTCGAAGCCTGGATGCAGGCGCTGACCTTTGTGTCGGTCGCGCTGGTGGCGGTCTTCACGCGCGGCATGCTGCAGCGTCTGCTGATTCTGATTGGCCTGATCGTGGCCAGCCTGCTCTACGCGCTGTTCACCAACGGCCTGGGCTGGGGCAAGCCCGTGGACCTGAGCGGCGTGGCCAATGCCGCCTGGTTTGGCATTCCATCGTTTCACGCACCCGTTTTCACCACGAACGCCATGCTGCTGATCGTGCCCGTGGTCATCATTCTGGTGGCCGAGAACCTGGGCCATATCAAGGCAGTGACGGCCATGACCGGCAAGAACCTGGACCAGTACATGGGCCGTGCCTTTATCGGCGACGGCGTGGCCACCATGGTCAGCGGCGCAGCCGGTGGCACGGGCGTGACCACCTATGCCGAAAACATTGGCGTGATGGCGGCGACGCGCATCTACTCCACCGCCGTGTTCTTTGTGGCGGCCTTGCTGGCCGTGCTGCTGGGCTTTTCGCCCAAGTTCGGCGCGCTGATTCAGGCCATTCCGCTGCCCGTGATGGGCGGTGTCTCCATCGTCGTGTTCGGCCTGATCGCCATTGCTGGTGCCAAGATCTGGGTGGACAACAAGGTCGATTTTTCCGACATCAAAAACCTGATCGTGGCGGCGATTACGCTGATTCTGGGCACGGGCGAGTTCACGCTGAAGTTCGGCGAATTTGCGCTGGGCGGCATTGGCTGCGCGACCTTTGGCGCCATCATTCTGTATGCTTTGCTCAACTTGGGAGAGCGTCAATCTGAAACTAAGGTACAGGCCAAGTGAGCACCAACATGTAACCCGGGGAATATTCCCCTGACAGCTGCGCGGGGCCTTTACGGGTAAACCCGGGATAAATGTTCCGCGCTGGTAACATTTCTCGTTGGAGATACGCCGCCCTGACCAGGGCGGTTTTTTTTAGAGGTGCCAGCCATGCGCTGAGCATGAGCCGCAAAAACGCCATCGTGCTCGCGCTGGTCAGGCTCGCGCGTCCGGTCGGGGCCTCTGAGTTTGGAGCATGCAATGTCCATCGCAGATCGCGTACGTTACCCACAATTCCTCTCGCGCGTCATGACGGCCGAAGAGGCCGCTGCCCTGATCCCTCACGGTGTCAATGTCGGCATGAGCGGCTTTACCGGAGCCGGTTACCCCAAGGCCCTGCCCCAGGCGATTGCTGCCCGCGCCAAGGCTGAACATGCCCAAGGCAAGCCCTACAAGATCAATGTCTGGACCGGTGCGTCCACGGCCTCTGAGTGCGATGGCGTGATGGCCGAAGCCGGAGCCTTGGGCCAGCGTCTGCCCTTCAACACCGATCCCACCGCACGCAAGGCGATCAACGCTGGCGAGATCGACTTCATCGACATGCACCTGTCCCACGTGGCGCAGCATGCATGGTTCGGCTTCCTGGGCCACATGAACATCGCCGTGGTGGAAGTGCTGGGCGTGACCGCCGATGGCCTGCTGATTCCCTCGACCGCTGTCGGTAACAACAAGACCTGGCTGGAGATCGCCGACAAGGTGATTCTGGAAGTCAACACCAAGCCGCCTGCCAAGATGGAAGGCATGCACGACATCTACTACGGCACGGCCATTCCGCCACGCCGCATGCCCATCAGCATGACGCACGCGGACGACCGTATTGGTGAGCCCTATCTGAAGGTTGACCCCGCCAAGGTGATTGCCGTGGTCGAGACTCACAAGGGCGACCGCGACAACGTGTTTGCCGTGCCGGACGAGAACAGCAACAAGATTGCCAGCTACATCATCGACTTCCTCTCCCACGAGATGAAGATGGGCCGCCTGCCCAAGGAAATGCTGCCCATCCAGTCGGGCGTCGGCAATGTGGCCAACGCCGTGCTGGCAGGCCTGCTGCACGGCCCGTTCGAGAACCTGCTGGGCTTCACCGAAGTGCTGCAAGACGGCATGCTGGAGCTGATCCGCGCGGGCAAGATGAGCAAGGCATCGGCGACGTCCATCTCGCTGGGCAAGGAAGCCTGCAAGGACTTCGAGGACAACATCGACTTCTACCGCGAGCGCATCATCCTGCGCCCGCAGGAAATCTCGAACCACCCCGAGCTGGTGCGTCGCCTGGGCATCATCGCCATGAACTCGATGATCGAAGCCGACATCTACGGCAACATCAACTCCACCCACGTCATGGGCACTGGCATGATGAACGGCATCGGCGGCTCGGGCGACTTTGCGCGCAATGGCTACCTGTCCTTCTTCGTCACACCTTCGGTGGCCAAGGACGGCAAGATCAGCTGCATCGTGCCCATGTGCTCGCACGTAGACCACACCGAGCACGACACCCAGATCATCGTCACCGAGCAAGGTCTGGCGGACCTGCGCGGCCTGTCGCCCAAGCAGCGTGCACAAGTCATCATCGACCAATGCGCTCACCCTGACTACCGCGACCAGCTGCAAGACTACTTCGACCGTGCCCGTGCCAAGGGCGCGCAGCATACGCCCCACATCCTGACCGAGGCGCTGAGCTGGCACCAGCGTTTCATGGACAAGGGCGATATGAGAGCCTGATCGCGCTGCCTAGTCCGCTTGGTGCTAGCGTTGTGGCACCAAGCTTGTAGCATCCAAGGACGCTCTGGAAAGAGCGTCCTTTTTTTCATGCTCAAACAAGGACTGGTATGGCGATCTGGACTCGTGAGATTGATCTGAAAGCGTTGAACGCAGGCAGTGCCAATACGGCAATTAGCCACCTGGGCATTGAGTTCACCGAGTACGGGGACGACTATGTGTGTGCCCGTATCCATGTCGATGAACGCACCTGCCAGCCCTACGGCATCCTGCACGGCGGCGTGAGTGTGGTGCTGGCCGAGACGCTGGGCTCCATGGCCGCAGCCTGCAGCATTCCAGAGGGCTACCGCTGTGTGGGCCTGAGCGTCACGGCCAACCATGTGCGCGCAGGCCGCAAAGGCAGCTGGATCACCGCTACGGCACGACCCACGCATCTGGGGCGCACCACCCATGTCTGGGCGATTGAGTTGCGCGATGAAGAGGGCAAGCTCACCTGCAGCAGCAGCCTGACCATGGCCATCCTTCCGCCCGAGGCGGCCAAGGGGGCCAGGCTGGATCAGGATTCATTGGGCGGCGTTCACTAAGAGCAACGATGTATCAAGGGTGGTGTTCGCCGCTCTAAGCCTGGGCGGTGCACTCTGAACTCTGGCACTGGGGGAGCGTGGCTTTGTGAAGCTGCGGACCTGTTCTGGGCTGGCGCAGCAGCCATGGCAGATCCATAAAATATGAGCTGACAGCGCTATGTCTGATTGGGTTTCAGATAAAAAACCACCTGAAATCCAATACTGATTGGCGCTAGGCGCTCCTTTTTTGATTGTGTATGGTCCTTGCCCGAGGGGCTGAGCCTGCTCTCAGCGCTTTATTCAAGACGGCAGGCAGCGCTCCAAAATGGCTGCCATGTCCAGCATTGCCGGGTCAAATGCCCCGACCACCAGGGCGCCTTGCTGCTCTGCCAGCCGGGTGTGGATAAAGCCCTCGGCCATATAGCCGGGAGCGTGTTTGCGCAACAGGCAGGCCTGCGCGAGCAGGCTCAAATCCTGCACCAGTCTGCGAGCCTGCGGCTCCAGAGATTCGGGTGCGGCAGACAGGCGCTGAGCCAGTGATTGCGCAAGTGCCATCAAGCGGGGCTCGCCCGCCGCCATGTCGATCAGATCCTGCAGCAGCAGGTGGGCGGCTTCAGGCTCTCGCGCCATGGCGCGCAGCACATCCAGGCACATCACATTGCCCGAGCCTTCCCAGATGGAGTTGACCGGTGCTTCGCGGAACAGGCGCGAGACGATGCTGTCCTGCACATAGCCGTTGCCGCCAAACACCTCCATGGCTTCGCCCGTGAGCTCCACCGAGCGCTTGCAGACCCAGAATTTGGCGGCCGGGGTCATGATGCGCTTCCAGGCGCGGGCCAGCAGATCGCCTTCGGCCTCGTGCTCATAGGCCTGCGCCAGATGCATGGCCAGCTGCATGGCGGCCTCGCTTTCGAGTGCCAGATCCGCAAGCACGGTGCGCATCAGAGGCTGGTCTGCGAGCCGCTTGCCAAAAGCCGAGCGCTGGCGCGCATAGGCCAGTGACTGCACGGTGGCACTGCGCAAAATGGCGGCGCTGCCCAGCACACAGTTCAGTCGCGTGTAGCTGGCCATTTCAATGATGGTGGGAATGCCTCGGCCTTCCTCGCCTATGAGAATGCCCCAGGCATCCTGCAGCTCGACCTCGGAGCTAGAGTTGCTGCGGTTGCCGACCTTGTCCTTGAGGCGCTGCACACGCACCGGGTTCTTGCTTCCATCCGGTCGCCAGCGCGGTACAAAAAAACAGGCATGGCCACCAAGCTCGCCACTGGGCGTGGCCATGCTGGCCACCACCAGATGGGCGTCGCACATGGGGGCCGAGAAGAACCACTTGTGGCCGCGCAGCAGATACTCGCCACCGCGTCCGCCTTCATGCACGGGACGCGCCACCGTGGTGTTGGCGCGCACGTCCGAGCCGCCCTGCTTTTCCGTCATGCCCATGCCAATCCAGATGGATGTTTTCTGGCCCATGGGCAGGTCACGCGGGTCGTATTCATGGCTGAACAGCTGCGCCTGCAACTGGCTCCAGAGCGCTGGCTCTTTTTGCAGCACAGGGATGGCTGCTGTGGTCATAGTGGCCGGGCACAACGTGCCCTGTTCCACCTGACCATGCAGGTAAAAGCCTGCCGCCCAGGCACTCCAGCGACCGGTGGCGGCATTTTCAAAAGGCAGAGAGATCAGCCCCTGCCGGCGATACAGATCCATCAGCTCATGCCAGCTGGGGTGAAACTCCACCGCATCCAGAACGCGTCCGCGCGCATCAAAACGCTGCAGCTCTGGCGAGTGGCGATTGCACAGTTCTGCCTGCTTCCAGTGGTGCTTTTGCCCGAGCTCTTGCGCAAAGCGGCTCAGGGCCGGCACAAAGCCTTGGGCTTGCTGGCGTTGCAGCACTTCCTGCAAGGCAGGGTCGCTTTGCAGCAGATGGAAGTCGGTCAGCTCGTCGAACTGATTGAAGACGTCATGGGTGTCCAGAGCCTGCATGCGATCACTCCTGTGGCGGTGCGTGGGTCACAGGCCAATATAGGAGGCTGCTGGGATGTCGCAAAGCGGGTTTTCAGCCGCTTTGAGGTGAGGGCTCAGCGCCTGCGGGCCTGCTCGTACAAGCCCATGACGCGTGGCACATTGCCTTCGAGTTGGCGAATGCGGTCAGGGCCGGTAGGGTGGGTGGACAGAAAGCCGATGCCGCCTTCGCCCGTGGCTTCCCCCATCTTGCGCCACAGACTCACTGCGGCATTTGGGTTGTAGCCAGCACGGGCGGCCAGCTCCAGACCCACCAAATCGGCGTCGCTCTCGTCGTTGCGGCTGAACTTGAGGCTGAGCAACTGCCCGCCCAGGCGGGCCGCTGCGTTACCAATATCGCCCAAGCCTAGTAGCTGGGCGCCCAGCGAGATGCCAATGCTGGTGGCCTGGTTCTTGGCCAGCTGCTCGCGCGAATGCTCGCGCAGGGCATGGGCCATTTCGTGGCCCATGATCATGGCGATCTCATCGTCGGTGAGCTTGAGCTGGTCAATGATGCCGGTATAGAAGGCAATCTTGCCGCCGGGCATGCAAAACGCGTTGATCTGCTTGCTGCCGATGAGGTTGACCTCCCAGCGCCACTGGTTGGCCCGTGGGTTCCATTGCGCAGCGTAGGGAATCAGGCGTTGGGCAATGCTCCGCAGGCGCTGCAGCTGTGGGTGGCTGGCATCGGCCAGCGCCCCCTGGGCCTTGGCCTTTTGCAGCAGCTCCTGGTACTGCTGGGTGGCAGAGCCCTCCAGCGTTTCGGCAGGAACCAGCTGGCGCATGACCGATGCCCTGCCTACATCGACCTGGGCTTGTGCCGGTGTGTGCAGCAGCGGTGCGCAGGCAAAGGCCAGCAGCAGGCTATGGCGGACGGTAGACATGTGCATGAAGGAGGTGAGGGCTTGCATGATGGCCAAGTCTATGCGAGCTGCTGGCGGTTTCGGGTCAGACGGTTTCTGCAGATTTCCTCTCGGCCTGCACGACCAGCCACAGACCTCCGATCACGCCCAGCAGGCCTATGACGGACCACCATGCAGGCCGCTCGCCCACCACCAGCAAAGACAGGGCAAAAGCAGTAATCGGCTCGGCCTTGCTCAGAGCGACGCCGGTGGCGGCAGACATGCCGCGCAAGCCCACGGAAAACAGCAGATAGGCCAGGCCCGTGGCCACCATGCCCAGATAAGCCACTACGGCCCAGCCGCTGGCCGTCATGTGCAGTGGCCCGCCCAGCCAGGCGGCAAAAGGCAGTGACATGCAAGCCGCGCAGCCAAACACCCAGGCGTTGACGGTGGCCACGGGCGCTTTCAGCACCAAAGCCTGGTTGACCAGTGCATAGGCGGCGTAAGACAGGCCTGCCAGCAGACACAGGGCCATGCCCGCCCAGGGCAGCTGCTGTCGGTCGGTGGCGGCCAGCGCCATGACAATCCCGCCGCCAACGCCTATGCAAGTGCCCAGCCACCATTGCGGGCCAGGCATGCGCTTTTGCACTGCGGCCTGCATCAGCCCGGCCCAGATGGGGCCGCTGCCAATGGCCAGGGCCGTGCCCAGGGCCACGCCGCTGGCCTTGATCCCGGCAAAGAAGCTGAGGTTGTAAAGAGCCATGCAGAGGCCGCAGAACAGAATGCGCAGCCAGCGCAGGGGTGGTCTGGCATGGGCTTTGTCGACTACCGCTGCCAGGGCAACAAAGAACAGCGCGGCCATGACCATGCGCAGGCCGCCCACCCAGTAGGGCGAGAGCTGAGTCGGAGCGAAGTGCTGAGCCGTGCCCGTGGTACCCCAGAGCATGGCGGCGGCTAATACCAGACCGAAAGGGCCTAGGGCCGCAGGCTTGGAGGAGGACAGTACAGAGGAGGAAGGCATGAGACTGCCATCATGCAGGTGACGGCCCGGCTGACTATCGAGAAACGCTTGAAGTGCAGGTGCTGATGGAAGAGTGCTCACGCAGCTGGCGCGATGTCAGCCCACGTTCGCGTCGCAGCGCATAGGCCAGAGCGCTGGCCGATGCATAGCCGCAGCGCAAAGCCGTAGCCTCCAGTGCGCTGCCTTGCCTGATCTGCAACACAGCGGCATCCAGGCGCAGGTCGCGCAGCCAGTCTTGCGGGGTGCGCCGTGCCAGCTCGACAAAGCGGGCATGAAACTGCGCCACGCTCAAATGCACCAGCCCTGCCAGACGGGCTGTCGGCCAGCTCTCGTGCAAGGCCGCTTGCACTTGCTGCTGTAGCCACTGCAGGTCCAGGCCGCGACGCTGCAGCAGCGTGGGGGCTTCCAGAATCAGAGCCATTTGCGCAGCTGCGGACAGCCTGCTTTGCGGAAAGTGCAGGGCAGGAGGCACTGCAAAGCGGCGTGGCTTGTCCAGACCATGGCTCATGGGGGCATCAATGACTAGGACCCTAGTGACAGGGGAGGCCAGGTAGCCGTGGTCTGTGCCTGCGGGTATGACCATGCCGCAGGCGCCGTCCACAAAGCTGGCCCTGCCGCCGACTTCCAGCTCCATGCGGCCTTGCAGCGCAAACAGAACCTGTGCATGCGCATGGGCGTGGGCCTGGTGCTCGCCGTTGTAACTGCGCACCGATGCCTGTGCATGCTCAAGCACGGCAGGCGAGGGGGCGATATAGCGGCTCATGAATCAAAGAGGCAGACAACAAGAGAAGGGCGGCTCGATGGTAGCGCCCGTGTGTTGTAGTGAGCAACCGATAATGCCTGCTGCCTTAGAGAGCCAGACCATGACAGAGCCGTCAACCAAAAGCAGCACCTCCTCCGATGTATCCACCCAGCCGCAACGCAGCTGGGGACAGGCCTTCAAGGTCTATGCCCAGCCCACCAGTTTGCGCATGCTGGCGCTGGGTTTTTCGGCCGGCTTGCCGCCGCTTCTGGTGCTTGGAACCCTGAGCTTTTGGCTGCGCGAGGCCGACATCGACAGAACCACCATCGGTTTTCTGAGCTGGGTGGGCCTGGCTTACGCCTTCAAGTGGGTCTGGTCACCATTGGTGGACAGATTGCCACTGCCCATTCTCCATGGCTTGCTGGGGCGCCGACGCAGCTGGCTGTTGTTTGCGCAGCTGGTGATTGTGGGGGGCTTGCTGGGCATGTCGTTCACGGACCCGCAGAAGTCTTTGCAGGCCCTAGTCATGTTTGCCGTGGTGGTGGCTTTTGGTTCAGCAACCCAGGACATTGCCCTCGATGCCTATCGCATCGAATCGGCCAAGCTGGATGAGCAGGCAGCGTTGGCTGCCTCGTATCAAAGCGGTTATCGGTTGGCCATGATCTGGGCAGGTGCTGGCGTGCTCTGGGTGGCATCCAAAGTTCAAGGCGGTGGTGCTGGTTATATGCTGCAGGCTTGGCATGTGGCCTATAGCGTGATGGCTGCCAGCATGCTGGTGGGGATGTGCACGGTGTTGTTCTCGCCCGAACCTCAGGCCAAGCCCATGGATCCAGCCCGTAATGCGCTGGAGTGGATCAAGGGAGCGCTGATCGCGCCTTTTGCAGACTTCATCAAGCGCTACCGCTGGCAGGCGTTGCTCCTGCTGGCGCTGATCGGTCTGTACCGGGTCAGCGACGTGGTGATGGGCATCATGGCTAATCCGTTCTATGTGGACATGGGCTACACCAAGGAGGAGGTTGCTGCGGTATCCAAAGTCTTTGGCGTCATCATGACGCTGGTGGGCGCATTCCTGGGCGGCACCATGGCGGCCCGCTGGGGCGTGATGCGCATCCTGATGCTGGGCGCGATTCTCTCGGCTTGCACCAACATGCTGTTTGCCTGGCTGTCCATGCGCGGCCATGACCTGACGGCACTGATCTGGGTCATCAGCGCAGACAACCTGGCTGGCGGCATTGCGTCTGCAGCCTTCATCGCGTATCTCTCCGGGCTGACCAATGTCCAGTATTCGGCCACGCAATACGCGCTGTTCAGCTCCATGATGAATCTTGCTCCCAAGTGGCTGGCGGGCTATTCGGGCATGTTTGTGGATGCCTATGGTTACGAGGCTTTCTTCCACACCACGGCCTTGATGGGTTTCCCGGTTTTGCTGCTGATCTTTCTGGCATCCAGAGTGAAAATGGGCTCAAGCGCATGATGCATAAGCGCTGCTAGCTATTATTTTTGCGAATCTGGTGTTTACCCAACTTTACGCGCCAGACAAGCTCGGATCATGGACGTGCTGCAGCATGGCGTCTTGAAGCAATATCGAGGCGCGAGCATGACTACACTGCCCCCTATGAGCACGCACCAACTTTTGATGATTGAGGACGACGTCCGACTGGCCCAAATGGTGAGCGACTATCTGGGCAATAACAGCCTGGAAGTGACCCATATGGCCGATGGGAAAACCGGTCTGGAGCAACTGCAGTCCAGTGCGGGTGGGGCTCTGGAGCTGCCCGATCTGGTGATTCTGGATCTGATGCTGCCGGACATGGATGGGCTTGAGGTCTGCCGCCGCATACGCTCCATGCCAGGCGCTGCGGCACAGGTGCCGGTATTGATGCTGACCGCCAAGGGTGATCCCATGGACCGCATCATTGGATTGGAACTGGGCGCTGACGACTACCTTCCAAAGCCTTTTGAACCACGTGAATTGCTGGCTCGAATTCGCGCCATCTTGCGCCGCAAGGGGGGTGAGAGCCAGGCTGCACCTGCAAACGCTGTTCTGCGCTTTGGCAGCCTGGAAATCGATCGCGATGCACGCACGGTCTCTGTGGCTGATAAGCAGGCCGACCTCACCTCTTACCAGTTTGACCTGCTGGTGGCGATGGCCGAGAGGGCCGGGCGGGTTCTGACGCGTGACCAGATCATGGAGGCGGTGCGTGGGCGCGAGCTGGAGGCCTTTGACCGTTCCATTGATGTACACATGGGGCGGATTCGTGCCGCCATTGAGGTGGACCCCAAGACCCCCAAGCGCATTCTCACGGTGCGTGGTGTGGGTTATGTCTTTGCCAAACAGCAAGACTGATGAAGCTACTGCATATCTTTTCCCAGCGCCTTTATCTGCGCATCTGGCTGGCCGTGGTCGTTGGCATGGCCGTGCTCACGCTGTGCGTAGCCTGGGCCTGGAAAATCGCCGAAGAGCAGCGCACGCAAAACAGCGCGACTCCGCCAGCTCGCGAGATGGTCTTGCGCGGCCCCGATGGCAAGGTGCTGATCGAGGGCCGAGGAAATCGCGTGTCAGGCTCCCCTGTGGATGGGGTGCACTTCGAGATTGAAACCAAGGATGGACAGAGCTACGGGTTGTGGATGGCACCTCGTGAATGGCGCGAGGGAAGGCCGCCTCCGCGGGATGGGGCTGTCGCATTCTGGCTGCGACCGCCGTTTGGCTTTTTGTGGATGCTGGGTCTGGTGGGCATTGCGGTTGCGGTGGGGGTTTTTCCCATTATTCGTCGCTTGCTCAAGCGATTGGAGAACCTGCAGCGCGGTGTGAAGCGCTTTGGTGAGGGCGATTTGTCGGTTCGGGTGCCCGAGCATGGTCACGATGAAGTGGCGGATCTGGCACATCAGTTCAATGCCGCTGCAGCGCGCATCGAGACGCTGATGACGTCGCACAAATCACTGCTGGCCAATGCATCTCATGAGCTACGTTCTCCGCTGACGCGCATTCGCATGGGGCTGGAGTTCATGGGCGATGACCCTGCCAGTGCGCGTGCCAAGGCCGAGATTCAGCGCAATATTTCGGAGCTGGATCAGCTGGTCGACGAGATCTTGCTGGCCAGCCGCTTGGACTCCAGCAAAGTGGATGTGGGGACTGTGGAGTCGGTGGACCTGGTTGGTCTTGCAGCTGAGGAATGCGCGCGCATCGACGCTGATCTGGACATGCAGACGGATGGATCGCTTGAAGTGCAAGGAATCGCCAAACTGCTGCGCCGTGCAGTGCGCAATCTGCTGGAGAATGCACGCCGCTACAGCGAAGGCGAGATTACGCTCTCGCTGAGTCAGGAAAACCATATGGCCGTGATTCGTGTTGAGGATCATGGACCCGGTGTGCCGCAAGCCCAGCGCGAGCGCATCTTTGAAAAGTTCTATCGTCTGCCGGGAGCCAGTGAGCGATCCGGTGGTGTGGGGCTGGGCCTGTCACTGGTGCGCTCGATTGCCGAGCGACATGGAGGAACGGTGCGCTGCGAAGGCCGGCAAGATGGGCGAAGAGGTGCGAGCTTTGTGATTGAGCTGCCTCTGGCCTGAATTTCATGCCTATAAAAAGCCCCGCAGGTTCTGGCCTAGGGGGCTTTTTTATGGACTGTTTCAGCGTGGCTGCTGCACAGGGCGGCCAATCGAGACATAGCCCAGTCCATGGCTGGCGGGCAGGGACGGCTCATAGAGATTGCGGCCGTCAAAAATCATTTTGTCGGTCAGCGTGCTGGCTAGTAGGTCAAAGTCCGGCGCGCGGAAGATCTGCTACTCGGTCACGATGGCAAGGCAGTCCGCGCCCTGTATGGCGGCCAGGGAGCTATTACCAGCTGCAGGTCGGTGCGGTCGCCATAAATGCGATGTGCTTCTTTCATGGCTACGGGGTCGTAGGCCTGGACCTTGGCACCGGCTGTCCAGAGCGACTCCAGCAGATTGCGGCTGGGTGCTTCGCGCATGTCATCGGTGTTGGGCTTGAAGGCCAGACCCCAGACGGCCTCGATCTTACCCTGCAACTGCCCGTTGTAGAAGGCGCTGATGCGCTCGAACAGCACATTGCGCTGCGCGGCATTGCGGTCTTCCACGGCGTTGAGCAGTAGAGGCTCGAACTCGACTTCCTTGGCGGTGTGGATCAGCGCTGCCGTCTTCATCAGGCGGTGTGCCAACGGCCAGAAAGATCAGCTCGCTTTGCACCACGCCTTCTGCGGCATTGGTGGTGAACTGCAGGCGACCCAATTGCTCGTTGTTGATGACCTGAGCGTCCAGACCGGGCTCATGGATAGGAATCTGCCCGGCCTTGAGGGCCACGACCTTGTTCTCGTCCACATCCACGCAAAGTACCTGGTGACCGACATCGACAAGCACAGCACCTTGCACGAGGCCGACATAGCCGGCTCCAAAAACAGTGACTTTTATACGCGATAAAAAGAGCGGTACCAGTCCACAAAGCGCTGAACGCCGGCAGTGACAGGCATGGAGGGAGAAAAGCCGACCCAGGCCTGCAGTGCGTGGGTGTCGGCGGAAGTGCTGTGCATGTTGCCCGGCTGTATGGGCAGTGTATTGACCCAGCGGTTTT
>NZ_JBXXZI010000012.1:0-94214 GCF_057369555.1 Comamonas sp. FUJ_7 | reverse complement strand
AATTTTTTCACACTCTCCTGGCTCAAGCCGTATGTCGCGCTCAACATCCTGTCGCTCGACGCCTGCAGCCGCCGCATCCGCCTTGGTATAGAACGCAGGGTGTTGTCAGGCATTGTCAGGACTCCCTTGCACATTCCCCAGTCCGTGCAGCTTGCAAGCGCACCCACTTTTGCCTGAATCGTTATTGGCGCGACACGATCGACGCGCTTCATTGCCTGAATCCACGCATCCACCCACGCCGTATTAATGGGCGTCAACGGCAAATGGGAATGCACGGGAACAATGGTTTGAAGAGATCACTGGTCTTTCAGCGACGGATGGGCATCCCGCAAGTATTCGCGCACCAGCTCTGCGATGGTCAGAACAGCACCAGTCGTCTGGTGTTCGCTGGCACAATGCCGCGCCCAAGAAGCGCCTCAAGCCGCCTGGCATATTCATCGCCCTCTTGCGACGAGGCAAATGTGAGATAGATGGGCTTGGCCAGCACGCCCTTTTTGTAATGCCATGTTCCGTTCGGGAACTGCTTTTTACCTGCCATGAGCCCTCCAAAATCGATCGCCATGCTACGCAGAGGCGGGTTGGTAGGCAACGAATTACGGTGGGTAAGGACGACTTACGGCGGCTTGAGCGGTTGGCAAAAAGCACAAAGAAAAAGGGCTTAGATTTCTTTAAGCCCTTGATTTCTTTAGTTTTTTAGTGGTGGGTCCTGACGGTCTCGAACCGCCGACCTACTCCGTGTAAAGGAGCCGCTCTACCAACTGAGCTAAGGACCCGCTAAAACTGCGTGTCAGTTCAAAGCATCTTTCAGAGCTTTGCCCGGACGGAATTTTGGCACCTTGGCCGCTTTGATTTTGATGGACTCGCCTGTACGGGGGTTACGACCGGTACGAGCTGCACGCTTGCCAACTGCAAATGTGCCAAAACCAACAAGCGATACTGTACCACCTTTTTTCAGTGTTTTCTTCACTGCGTCGATCGTGGAGTCCAGTGCACGCGCAGCTGCGGCCTTGGAAATGTCGGCGTTGTTAGCGATGTGCTCAATCAGTTCGGTTTTATTCACAAGATGCCTCTCGAGAAATAGTGAATGGAATGTCTCTGCAAACACAGATTTGTGAGGCAAAGACCAGTCGCGATGAAGACGAAAGCTAGCCTATCAGTTTTGGAAAGGAATTTCCCATTCCGATCGAAGCTGCTGGCACTTTTATACGCCGATTCGCGCCGCGCATTCCAGCGACAGGCCAGATTCTATGCGGTTTTTCGGCCACTTCTTTGATCAGGAGCGGCTTTTTTCAAGCTTCTTTCGTGTCGCCTTCACCGATTGACAAGGCTTGACAAAATTTGCAACGGGCTTGGCCCTGCACTGAGCCTGCTTCCACCCACAGCAGACTGATAAAGCCTGCTGCACAGATAGCAAAAAGCGCTTGACTGGCAAGCGCTTTTTTCAAGTTCGGCCTCAAGCCTTTAAAGACGGGCTCGAATTTCTGGCAAAGCTTTTCGCAAGTAATACACCATCGACCAGACGGTAAGCACTGCAGCAATCCAGATCAGCCACTGGCCCCAGACGCCGGTGTCAATCACACCGAACGCCACGCCGTCGTACAGCAAAAAAGGAATGGCCACCATCTGCGCCATGGTCTTGGCTTTGCCGATCATGTGCACGGCCACGCTCTTGCTGGCACCAATCTGCGCCATCCATTCGCGCAGTGCCGAGATGGCGATCTCGCGTCCGATGATGATGAGGGCCACAAACACGTCAGCACGTTGCAGGTGCACCAGTACCAGCAGCGATGCACAGACCAGAAACTTGTCGGCAACCGGGTCCAGAAAAGCACCAAATGCCGAGGTCTGGTTCAGCCTGCGTGCCAGATAGCCGTCAAACCAGTCTGTGGCAGCAAACACTATGAACATGATGGCTGCAACAAGATTGCGCGTGGGCTGATCCAGAGGTGCGTAGAACACCCCGACGATGAGCGGGATCGCCACGATCCGGGTCAAAGTCAGCACAGTAGGGATGGTGAGGAACATGGGCGTCATTGTGTCACGGGCGCGCAGCGCTGTTGTGGATTCATGGCCTCGCTCACTTTTCAGTGCAACGCTCGGTAGATTTCTTCGGCCAGCGTGGCAGAGATACCCTCCACGGTCATCAGATCATCCACACTGGCGTCCTGCACACCGCGCACTCCCCCAAAGCGCTGCAGCAGTCTTGCACGCTTCTTGGGCCCCACACCCGGAATATCTTCCAGACTGCTGCTACCGGTGCGCACCTTGGCCCGCGCGGCGCGCATGCCGGTAATGGCGAAGCGGTGAGCCTCGTCCCGGATCTGCGCTACCAGCATGAGCGCTGCAGAGTCGTGGCCCAGATAGACTTTTTCGCGCCCGTCGGCAAACACCAGCTCTTCCAGACCGACCTTGCGGCCCTCACCTTTTTCCACGCCCACGATGCGCGATAGATCCAGGCCCAGCTCGGTAAACACTTCGCGCGCCATGCTGACCTGGCCTTTGCCGCCGTCCACCAGCACCAAATCGGGCAGACGGGGCTGCTTTCCGGTCAGCTCAGCGCCGCCCGCTTCGCGCTGCGCATCAGCCACGGGTTTGTAGCGGCGCGTGAGCACCTGGCGCATAGCCGCGTAATCATCACCGCCAGTGATGCCTTCGATATTGAAGCGGCGGTAATCACTGCTTTGCATCTTGTGATGATGAAAGACGACGCAGGACGCCTTGGTGTTCTCGCCGCTGGTGTGCGAGATGTCAAAGCATTCAATGGTCAGCTCATCAAGGTTATCGATTGGCAGATCCAGCGCCTCGGCCAGCGCACGCGTGCGCGCCTGCTGCGAGCCTTCTTCGGCCAGCAAACGGGCCAGCTGAATATCGGCATTTTTTTGCGCCATCTCCAGCCAGATGCGACGCTGTTCGCGAGGCTGCTGCACGGCGGTGATGCGCACACCGGTCTGCTCGGTCAGCAGCTCCACCAGGCGCTTCTCTACAGGGTGGCTGACGATGAGTGTGGGCGGCACGGCTACGCCCACATAGTGCTGGGCGATGAAAGCCTCCAGTACCAGCTCCTCCACGGGTTTAGCTGTTGCCGCCACATCCACCTCTTCGGCACTGGAGTAAACCGATGCAGCATCCCCCAGGTTGGCCGGGAAATAGGGCCTGTCGCCCAGATGCCGCCCACCGCGCACCATGGCCAGATTCACGCAGGCGCGCCCGCCATGCACCTTCACAGCGAGGATGTCCACGTCCTTGTCATCGGTGGTTTCAATGGCCTGCTGGTGCAGCACGCGCGACAGCGCCGTGATCTGGTTGCGCACTTCGGCGGCCTGCTCAAACTCCAGCTTCTCGGAATACGCCATCATGCGCTGCTCCATGCTTTTGAGCAGCGCATCGGTTTCGCCGCGCAGCATGGCCTCGGCGTTGCGCACATCCAGCGCATAGGCCTCAGGCGAGATCATGTCCACGCAAGGGCCGGTGCAGCGCTTGATTTGATAGAGCAAACAGGGGCGGCTGCGGTTGGCAAACACCGTGTCTTCACAGGTGCGCAGGCGAAAGACTTTTTGCAGCAGCTGAATGCTTTCCTTGACCGCCCAGGCGCTGGGATATGGGCCAAAGTAGCGATGCTTTTTATCGACCGCGCCCCGGTAGTAGGCAATGCGCGGGAACTCTTGAAACGCAGGCTCACCGTCCTTACCATCGCGGTGCGCCACGCCGGTGATCTTCAGATAGGGATAGCTTTTATCGTCCCTGAACAAGATGTTGTACTTGGGGTGCAACGTCTTGATGAGGTTGTTTTCCAGCAGCAGCGCCTCGGCCTCGGAGCGCACCACCGTGGTCTCCATGCGCACAATCTTGCTGACCATGTGGCCTATGCGTGTACCACCATGGTCTTTTTGAAAATAACTGGAAACGCGGCGTTTGAGGTTGATGGCCTTGCCCACATAGAGCAAAGTGCCGGCCGCATCGAAGTAGCGGTAAACACCGGGCAGGGAAGGCAGCGCGGCCACCTGGGCCAACAGTTCAGCGGAATGCGTGGAAGACATGGACGCTATTGTCTGCGCATGTGCATCACTGCAGCAGCACGATGGCTGCGCAATGTTTAGGCTGCACTTCTACGCTCACTGAACTGGCTTGACCACCGGCCACCGCCCCTTGTCCCTTGTCCCTTGTCCCTTGCTACGCAAGAAAACTCCTGGTACGGCTTGCCCAGTGACGTTAAGACTTGCAATAAAAATAGCTGGCAGCGCTTTATCTACCTTGATTTCAGATACTTTCTTATCTGAAATCATTACAAACCAAGCGCTGCCAGCTCCTACTTTTAAAGTACAAGAAGCGCTATGCATACTGGGTCACACATGCATAGCGGCTGCCTCACTTACTCTGCTTCGATCTTGGAAGACTTCACCACCTGCGCCCAACTCGCGTACTCGGTCTTGACCATGGCACCCAGTTGCTGCGGGTTCAGATAGTCGGCTGCCGCGCCCTGCTCTTCGGCCTTTTTCTTGAAGGCGGGGTCTTGCACCACCTTTTTGATATCAGCAGCCAGTTTGTCGATCACGGGCTGCGGCGTGGCTTTGGGCGCAAACACGGCAAACCAGGAAGTGGCGTTCACACCCGGGTAGCCGGCTTCCGCCGTGGTCGGCACATTGGGCAGGCTGGGCAGGCGCTGCTTGCCTGTCACCGCCAGCACGCGCAGCTTGCCGTTTTGCACATGGGGCATGAAGGGCGGGGCCGTGCCAAAGGTCAGATCGACCTGTCCACCCAGCAAGTCCTGCAGCGCAGGACCCGTGCCCTTGTAGGGTACGTGCACCATCTTCACACCGGCCTGCTGCTCCAGCATGGCACCCGTCACATGCTGCAGCGAGCCATTGCCTGATGAGGCGTAGTTGAGCTTGCCGGGGTTGGCCTTGGCATAAGTCACCAGCTCAGCCAGCGTCTTCACCGGCAGCTCGGAGCGCACGACGATGATCTGCGGCGCCGACAGCACATTGGCCACGGGCGTGAAATCTCCCTGCTCCCAGCTCTTGGCCTTGGTCAGATGGGGAGAGATGACGTGGTAGCCCGAATACTGCATCAGCAGCGTGTAGCCATCGGGCTCGGCACGCTTGACCAGGTTCGCGGCAATGGCGCCGTTGCCGCCGCCTTTGTTGTCCACCACCACCGATTGCCCCAGCACAGGCGCCAGCGCCTGTGCGGCCATACGGCCAGCCAGATCGGTGGTGCCGCCTGCGGCTGCAGGCACGATCATCAGCACGGTTTTGCTGGGATAGCTGCCCTGTGCAGCCACCGGGCCACTGGCAAAACCCAAAGCCGCAGCCGTGGTGGCCAGCAGCAGATGAATGCGTTGACGTTGAATGTTCATGTGTGTCTCCTTGCTGGAATATTGTTCTGCGCCAGCTCCTTCCCCCGAAAGAGCCGCTGCAGTGGGGCAAAAACCGTCTCAGGCCTTGGCCAGAGCGCGCTCTTTGATTTCTGAAAAATCGGCAGGCGGCTGGTGCAGATCCCAGCGCGCACCCGCCTTGACAATCTGGCTGGGCGTCTCGTGCCCAATCAGTGCCGGCAAGCTGCGAGCAGCTGCCACGATGCGAGCCAGATCCGTGCCGGTGTCGTAACCCATGAGCTGCAGCGCATGCACGATTTCTTCGGTGCAGGCATTGCCAGAGGCACCCGGCGCATAGGGGCAGCCGCCCAGCCCGCCAATCGAGGCGTCAAAGCGATCCGCTCCTGCATCAATGGAGGCCAGCACATTGGCCAGCGCCATGCCACGCGTGTTGTGAAAATGCAGGGTCACACCCAGCTGTGGCCAGCGCGCCTTGAAGGCGGCCACCATGGCATGCACCTGGCTGGGGTAAGCCATGCCCGTGGTATCACACAACGTGATGCCTTGCACACCCAAGTCGGCAAAGCGCTGCACCCAGTCCAGCACTTCGGCCTGCGGCACATCGCCCTCCATGGGGCATCCAAAGCAGCAGGACAGCGACACATTGACGGGCGTCGCCGCATGATGCGCTGTGGCAATGACCTGCCTGAGCGCCTCGAAAGACTGGCTGCGCTGCATGCGCAGATTGCAGAGGTTGTGCGTCTCGCTGACCGACATCACCAGGTTCAGCTCATCCGTGTGCGCATCAATGGCCCGTTCCGCGCCGCGTACATTGGGCACCAGCGCCGTATAGACCGTACCGGGACGGCGCTCAATCTCGCGCATCACAATCTCGCCATCGCGCAGGGCTGGAATGGCCTTGGGCGAGACAAAGGCCGTGACCTCGATCTTGGACAGCCCCGCATCAGACAGCGCATTGACCAGCGCAATTTTGTCCTCGGTAGGCACAAAGGCGGCTTCCATCTGCAGGCCGTCGCGCGTGCCGACTTCGTTCATGAAGATGCGGCGGCCCGCGCCACTCCAGACATTCAACGTACTCATTGGATGATGCCTTTCTCGCGCAGCTGGGCTACCTGCTCTGCGCTCAGACCGATCTCGGCCAGTACGGCGTCGGTGTCGTCGCCCACATGCGGCGCACTGCTGCGCACTGTGCCAGGCGTCAGCGAAAGCTTGGGCACCACGCCAGGCACCTCCACCTCAAAACCATCGCGGGTGCGCTGGGTCAGAATCATCTCGCGGGCCCGGTAATGCGGGTCTTCGGCAATATCCTTGGCCGTGTAAACCTTGCCTGCGGGCACGCGTGCGGCACCCAGTTCGTCCATGACTGCCTGCACGGTTCGAGCCCGTGTCCAGTCGCCAATCGCACCATCAATTTCCGCCACGCGGGCCACGCGGCCTGCGTTGTCGGCCAGATCAGGCGCATCGGCCAGATCCTGGCGGCCGATGGCCGTCATGAGTCGCTTGAAGATGGAGTCGCCATTGCCCGCTACCAGTACCCAGCCATCCTGGCAAGGGTAGGCATTGGACGGAGCAATTCCCGGCAGCGCGCTGCCTGCGGCCTCGCGCACGGCACCAAAAGCGCTGTACTCGGGAATCAGGCTTTCCATGATGTTGAACACGGCCTCGTGCAACGCCACGTCGATCACCTGCCCCGCGCCGCCATTGACCTTGCGGTGATAGAGCGCCATCATCACGCCGATCACGCCATGCAGGGCCGCCAGCGTATCGCCGATCGACACGCCCACGCGCACCGGCACCCGGCCCGGCTCGGCTGTCAAATGGCGCAGCCCGCCCATGGCTTCGCCGATCACGCCAAAGCCCGGCAGGTCGCGATAGGGGCCGGTCTGGCCGTAACCCGAGATGCGCAAAATCACCAGCCCGGGATTGATGGCGTGCAGCGCTTCAGGCGACATGCCCCAGCCCTCCAGCGTACCGGGGCGGAAGTTCTCTACCAGCACATCAGCTTCGGCAATCAGCTTGCGTGCGACCTCTTGAGCCTCTTTCTGGCGCAAGTCAAGAGCAACAGAGCGCTTGTTTCGTGACTGCACCTGCCACCAGACGGAAGTACCTTCCTTGATCAAACGCCAGTTGCGCAGCGGATCGCCAGCACCGGGGGCCTCGATCTTGATCACATCGGCACCAAACTCGCCCAGAGTCTTGCCGCAGAAGGGTCCGGCAATCAGCTGCCCCATTTCCACCACTTTCACACCTTCCAGCGCACGCGGCGTAGCGGTTTGCGTGGCGGGGTCTTTGATATTGCTTGTCATGTCTTGTCTCTTGCTTTGCCGCTTTGCGTTGACCAACGCCCCAGAAGCGGCTGTGAGACCATATTGCCCTGCAAGGGCCATTCCTGCAAAACGCTGAAATGTGAAGCTGCCATCGCATTTGGGCATAGCTGGACGGATAATGACGGCCTCATGAAACTGGACCCAATCACCTTGCGCCTGTTTGTGGCCGTGATGGAGGAAAGCGCCATCGCCCGCGCTGCGGCGCGTGAGCACATCGCCCCGTCTGCCGCCAGCCGCCGCCTGGCCGAACTGGAAGAGCAGCTGCAAGTAGAGCTATTCACCCGCAGCAATCGCGGCAGCACGCCCACTGCCGCCGCCTTTGCGCTGCTGAATATGGCACGCGGTGTGCTCAATGAGATGGATGGCATTGCCACGCAAATGCGGGACTACGCCCACGGCGGCGAGCAAGGTCTGCGCGGCCATGTACGCGTGATGGCCAATATCTCCAGCATCACGCAATTTCTGCCCGCGCAGCTGCAAAGCTTTATGAGCCAGCACCCGCTGGTGGACGTTCGGCTGCAGGAGCGTGTGAGCACCGATATTGCCCGCGCCGTGGCCGATAACGAGGCCGACATCGGCCTGCTCAACCGCGGCAGCTATGGCAGCCGTGTGACGCTGCGCCCCTACCGGCGCGACCGGCTGGCGGTGGTCGTTCCGCTGTCGCACCCGCTGGCACGCAAGCGCAGCCTGAAGCTGGAGCAAGTGGTAGAGCATGACCTGATTGGCATGCATGCCGACAGCGCACTCAATCACTTGATCACCCGCTCGGCGGCAGACATGGGGCTTCAGCCCCGCTTGCGCATGAAGGTGACGGGCTATGACGCACTGTGCCTGATGGTGGCCTCTGGCCTTGGCATAGGCATCCTCCCCGAAGGCAGCGCACGCATTTACATGGGCACGCTGCCGCTGCACTGCATATCGCTAGATGAAAGCTGGGCCGAGCGCCAGCTCATGCTGTGCGTGCGCTCACAAGACGCCCTATCGCCTGTGGCCCAGTTACTGGCCGAGCACCTTTGCCAGCCCGACCATCTCCAGAAGAACATTGAAGATTGAAGCAAATGCTGGACTTTCTCCCTCTCTCTGCCACCGCCTTGGCAGAGTCCGCACCCTCACTGAATTGGGATATTTTTTGCCAGGTCATCGATAACTTTGGCGACGTGGGTGTGTGCTGGCGCACAGCCGCCGAGCTGGTCGCGCGCGGCCAAACTGTTCGCCTGTGGATGGACGACGCCAGCGCCTTGCAATGGATGGCTCCTCAGCCCTGGCCTCAAAGTCTGGAGCAGCGCCTGAGCGTACATACCTGGCCTGAGCAAGCTGCGGATATCCCCACTCAAATGGGCGACGTGGTGATTGAAGCTTTTGGCTGTGAAATTCCCGCTCCCTTTGTACGCGCCATCGCGGACAAGTCCGCTCAGGGCAAGCCTCCGGTCTGGATCAACCTCGAATACCTGTCTGCCGAAGACTATGTGGAGCGCTGCCATCGCCTGCCCTCTCGCATCATGAGCGGCCCTGCAGCGGGGCTGACGCGCTGGTTCTTCTACCCAGGCTTTACGGACCCCACGGGGGCGCTGGTGCGTGAGCAGAACCTGGCCCAGCGGCAAAAAAACTTCACCTCGATACGGCCCCAGTGGCGCAGCAGCCGTGGCATTTGCGCCGATGAATGCGCCATCTCTCTGTTTTGCTACGAGCCACCTGCTTTGCCAACACTGCTGGAACAGCTCACAACACCCACCAGCCAGAAGCCCCACCTACTCGTCACCCCAGGCCGTGCCACGGCCATCATGCAAGCGCAGCCACAAGCGGCTCAGCTGACAGTGCAGTATCTTCAGCCCTGCTCCCAACCTCAGTTTGACGAAATGCTCTGGGCTTGCGATCTGAATCTGGTGCGTGGAGAGGACTCTCTGGTTCGAGCCCTGTGGGCCGGCCAGCCCATGGTCTGGCATATCTACCCTCAGCATGACAACGCACATCACGACAAGCTCAACGCATTTCTGAACTGGCTGAACGCGCCCGACAGCCTCAGAGACTTTCACCACGCCTGGAACGGCATGACCGCTCCAGAAACATTGCCTTTGCTCAGCCCCCGGTTACTAGAGGAATGGGCTCAGTGCATTCGTGCCGCACGATCAAGATTGACCTCTCAAACCGGGCTGATTGAGCAGCTTCAAGCTTTTGTCTCTGAAAAAAGCTAAAATCGCTGTTTTGCCTCCCTGAGAGATTCGCAACCGGCTTGCCGGCCGATCCTGCTTTCGGGGTCGCGCCCCGCCGCGGTACACGCGACAGGCCCCGCCGCCGCACTTTTGATGCGTTGCTCAAGCAGCAACCATTGCGAACAGCTTGCCTGCCGTGTAGAGCGGCTCCAACCTTTCAAACGCAAGCAAGCCATGAAAATCGCTCAAGAAATCCGCGCAGGCAATGTGATCATGTTCGGCAAGGACCCCATGATCGTTCTGAAGACTGAATATGCTCGTGGCGGCCGTGGCGCTGCTACCGTGCGCATGAAGCTCAAGAGCCTGATCGGCAACTTCGGCACGGAAAACGTGTTCAAGGCCGACGACAAGATCGACAACGTGATCCTGGACAAGAAGGATTGCACTTACTCCTACTTCGCCGACCCCATGTACGTGTGGATGGACTCCGAGTTCAACCAGTACGAAGTGGAAGCCGAAAACATGGCTGACGCTCTGAATTACCTGGAAGACGGCATGGAAGCCGAAGTGGTGTTCTACGACGGCAAGGCCATC
Source organism: Comamonas sp. FUJ_7 (assembly GCF_057369555.1). Taxonomy (NCBI): domain Bacteria; kingdom Pseudomonadati; phylum Pseudomonadota; class Betaproteobacteria; order Burkholderiales; family Comamonadaceae; genus Comamonas; species Comamonas sp. FUJ_7. Next base: position 83,808 of record NZ_JBXXZI010000012.1, on the reverse strand, counting down.
TCCGTGGAACTGCCTACTATCGTTGTGCGCGAAATCACCTGGACTGAGCCTGCCGTCAAGGGCGACACATCCGGCAAGGTCATGAAGCCCGCCAAGATCGCTACCGGCTTCGAAGTGGCTGTGCCTCTGTTCGTGGCGCAAGAAGACAAGATCGAAATCGACACACGCACTGGCGAATACCGCAAGCGCGTGTAAGCGACTCATTGAACTGCAGCCCGTACAGAGCTGTATTTCATCCAAGGCTTCCTTAGGGAAGCCTTTTTTGTTCCCACACACTACTGCATCCATAACCGCCTCCCCAAAAGCGCTGAGCCTGTGCAAGACTCGGGGCAACTTCTCTTCTTTCATCTGCCAATGACGCACTCCTTGCCCTGGCTGCAGCCTGAACAAGAATTTCCGCCTATCGATCAGACCTGGGGCGATCAAGACCCCATTCCCGGCTTGCTGGCCGCCGGCAACACCCTGGATGCGGCTCACCTTCGCGCCGCTTACAGCCGGGGCATTTTTCCCTGGTTCAGCGAGGGCCAGCCTGTGCTGTGGTGGTCACCCAACCCGCGCATGGTTCTGCATCCGAAAGAATTTCGCCTGCACCGCAGCCTGCGCAAAAAACTGCAGAAGCTGCGGGACGATCCTCGCCATGAAATTCGTATCGACAGTGCGTTTTCAACCGTAATGCAGCAATGCGCCCAGACGCCGCGCGATGGCCAAAACGGCACCTGGATTGTGCAGAGCATCGTTGACGCCTACACAGAGCTGCACGAGCAAGGTATGGCTCATAGTGTCGAGACATGGTACGACAACCAACTCATCGGCGGTCTCTACTGTGTTGCCATTGGCAAAGCAGTCTTTGGCGAATCCATGTTCGCGCTACAAACCGATGCCTCCAAGATCGCCCTCTCCGCGCTGGTTGCCCTGTGTCAAGCCAATGATGTGCCACAAATTGACTGCCAGCAGGCGACTGCACATCTGTCTTTCATGGGTGCACGTGAAATCAGCAGAGACCAGTTTGCTCAAACGGTCAGCGCGCAGACTCAGCTGCCTGCAATGGACTGGAAATTTAGCCCTCTATACTGGAATCAATTGCTTCGCACTTCAGTCCACTCGGAGACCTGACCGCCTTCGCCTCAACGTCCTGCCATGACGCACCCGAACGATCTTCCTCTCCATGCCCTGCAGTTCTATGCCACGGCTGCTTACCCATGCAGCTACCTGCCCGGTAGAATGGCCCGCTCCCAGGTCGCAACCCCCAGCCACCTGATACAAAACGCCACCTACTCAGAGTTGGTAGGCATGGGATTTCGTCGCAGCGGCATGTTCACCTATCGCCCCTACTGCGACGGCTGCCAAGCCTGCATTCCTTTACGCATCTTGGCTCAGGAGTTTCGCCCCAACCGAAGCCAAAAGCGCGCTGCCCGTCAACATACCCAGTTGACTGCCTCTATTCAACGCCTTCACTATTCTGACGAGCACTACCAGCTTTACCTGCGCTACCAACAGCACCGCCACAGTGGCGGAGGTATGGACAACGACAGCGTGGATCAATACACGCAATTTCTTCTGCAAAGCAGGGTCAACTCCCGTCTGGTTGAGTTTCGCGAGCCTAGCCAGGATGGTCACCCTGGCGTACTGAAGATGCTGTCCATCATTGATGTGCTGGAAGATGGACTCTCTGCGGTCTACACCTTCTACGAACCAAACGACAGCGCCAGTTATGGCACCTTCAATGTGCTGTGGCAGGTTCAGCAAGCCAAGGCCATGAACCTGCCGTACGTCTATCTGGGCTACTGGATTTCCGAGAGCCAGAAGATGCGCTACAAGGCCAGCTTCATGCCCCATGAGATTCGCCAGGGCGAACAATGGCAACGCATAGACCGGCAAAGCATGCAGCGCTCACAATTTGAAGATTGATCCACCCAAAATCCACACATGGATATATGAGCAGATGACATGGCTGAGGAGCTTTAGCGCCGCTAGAATGCCCTGATCTCGCAAAGCATCTCCAACGCATGAAAAAAGACGACCTCTCGGCCTCAGCCAAGCCCAGCGTCCAGGTACTGGAACGCATGTTCACGTTGATCGACGTGCTGGCATCGCGTGAGGAAGCGGTTTCTTTGAAGGAGATCAGTGAACGTACAGGCCTTCATCCCTCAACTACGCACCGCATTCTCAATGACCTTGCTTTAGGCCGTTTCGTAGACCGCCCGGAGTCCGGCAGCTACCGCCTCGGCATGCGCTTTCTGGAATTAGGTAACCTTGTCAAGGCACGGCTGAACGTGCGAGAAGTGGCGCTGACGCCCATGCGCCAGCTCTACAAGCAAATCCAGCAGCCTGTCAGCCTGTCTGTGCGCCAAGGCGATGAAATCGTCTATGTGGAACGCGCTTATAGCGAGCGCTCGGGCATGCAAGTGGTACGAGCCATTGGTGGTCATGCGCCTTTGCACCTGACCTCCAACGGCAAGCTATTTCTGGCAGCCGATGATTCTGAGCAAGTGCGCGCCTATGCCACACGCACGGGGCTGCCCGGCAAGACTCATTTCAGCATCACCCGACTACCCGACCTAGAGCACGAGTTGGGTAAAGTTCGTCAATATGGCATTGCTCGTGACAATGAAGAACTGGAGCTGGGTGTGCGCTGCATGGCGGCCGGCATTTACGACGACCAGAGCAAGTTGATTGCGGGCTTGTCTATTTCAGCGCCAGCAGACCGTCTCGATGAAAGCTGGGCACCCAAGCTACAAGCCACTGTGCAGGAGATATCCACGGCATTGGGCTTCAACGGCTATCGCCCAAGCAGCCCACCTGCACCACACTCTGTGTATAGCCGAAGCCAGCATACAAGCTGATACTTCGCACATCTCTCCACTATTGATAGCATCCAGCGCTTTAAAATAAAGGGCTTGATGCGGATTCCACTCTCTACAGGAAACAAAAAAGGCGCTAAAAATAGCGCCTTTTTTGATACGCTGAACAAGCGTGCTCAGCCCCGAATGCGATGAGCCACAGTCGTGGTGGCTGTTGTACCCATACCCTCGACCCAATGACGCACACGCTCGGCATCTGCCAGGCGACTGAATTTGCCCGCCGAGTCCAGGAACACCATGATGAGTTTCCTACCGGAAACCTGCGCCTGCATGACCAAGCAGCGACCTGCTTCTGAGATATAGCCAGTCTTTTGCAGGCCGATATCCCAGTTGTCGCTCTTGACCAAACGATTGGTGTTATTGAACTGCAAAGTTCGGCGCCCCACGGCAACCTCATAGCCATGCGACGTCGAATACTCGCGTATCAAAGGATCAGAATGGGCCACGGCAACCAAGCGCGCCAAATCACGGGCACTGGACTGATTGCTGCTAGACAGCCCTGTAGGCTCGACATAGCGCGTGTCTCTCATGCCCAATTGCTGCGCCTTGGTATTCATAAGCTGAACAAAATGAGCAAGACCCCCCGGGTAAGTGCGACCCAGCGCATGGGCTGCACGGTTTTCGCTGGACATCAAGGCTAGGTGCATCATCTCGGCACGCGTCAAGGTGGTACCCACACGCAGGCGAGAGCTGCTGTGTTTTTCAGTATCCACATCGTCCTGCGTAATAGTGATCATCTCGTCCATGGGCAAACGAGCCTGAGAGATCAGCAATCCCGTCATCAGCTTGGTCAATGACGCAATAGGCAACACGGCCTGATCGTTCTTGCTCAGCAGAACTTCATGCGTGTCCTGGTCAATCACATAAGCCACGCTGCTTTGCAGATCCAGAGGGTCAGAGACGGAATGCAGGCCCGCCATTTGCCCATAGGACAAACGTGCAGGCTCCACCGCTACAGCACTGGCTGCTGCAACCGCTGCGCCAGCTGCTGCTGTCTTGGCCAAGCGTTTTTTACCGCCGGCTTTTTCGGCCTTATCCGCCTTGGCTACTGCCCTGCCCCCTTTGCGGGAAGCAGTTGCCGCACTGGCTTTTTCCGGCTTGGCTTTGGCGACTCGGGTCTTAGGCTCTGCAGCCGGTCTTGTCTTGGCCCTAGACTCCTTGACTGCTCTCTTGGCTGGAGCTGAGGCTGCGGATTTTTTGGCTTCCTTCTTAGGAGCAGCGTAGGCAGCTGGCGCGGCCAGTGCGCAGCTCAATAGAGCCAGGGACATCACCCGAGTTAGTTTTACGAGGCGAAATGAACGCTGCAGCCGCATGCGATACTCCAGACAACAAGGTGTAAGGATTTAATTCCATCAAAAAAGTTGTGCAGTGACAAGCACTTGCACAACCTTCTCAATAATCTGAGTGAAATTATAAATCCAGCTGTCAACCTTGTGCAGCCACAACTTCGTGATTGCTGTGCAATTTGTTCAAAGCGCTCAGATAGGCCTTGGCTGATGCGACCACAATATCGGGGTCAGCACCTACTCCATTGACCACGCGGCCATTGCGCTGCAGGCGCACGGTGACCTCGCCCTGGCTCTCTGTAGAGCCGCTAATGGCATTCACTGAATACAGCACCATTTCAGCCCCACTTTGCACCTCAGACTCGATGGCCTTGAAGGAAGCATCCACCGGGCCATTGCCCTCTGAAGTGGCCTTGATCTCTCGCCCTTCGTTGCTGAACACCACGGTGGCATGCGGACGCTCACCGGTTTCGCTTTGCTGAGCCAGAGAGATGAATTGAAACTGGTTTTCGTGGTGCTGTGCACCATCCACATTCACCAGCGCCAGGATGTCTTCGTCAAAGATTTCGCTCTTGCGATCCGCCAGCTCCTTGAAGCGTGTGAACGCCTGGTTGATGGCGGCTTCGCTGTCGAGATCTACACCCAGCTCCTGCAGGCGCTGCTTGAAGGCGTTACGGCCACTGAGCTTGCCCAACACGATCTTGTTGGCACTCCAGCCCACATCTTCGGCCCGCATGATCTCGTAGGTGTCACGCGCCTTGAGCACGCCATCCTGGTGAATACCGGATGCATGGGCAAAAGCATTGGCACCGACCACTGCCTTGTTGGGCTGCACCACAAAACCGGTGGTCTGGCTGACCATGCGGCTGGCCGCCACGATGTGCTGGGCGTCGATATTCACATCCAGACCGAAGTAATCCTTGCGGGTTTTGATGGCCATGACGACTTCTTCCAGCGAGCAGTTACCGGCACGCTCACCCAGGCCGTTGATGGTGCACTCGATCTGGCGCGCGCCGCCAATCTTCACACCCGCCAGCGAATTGGCCACCGCCATGCCCAGATCGTTGTGGCAGTGCACGGACCAGACAGCCTTGTCACTATTGGGCACGCGCTCACGCAGATTGCGAATGAATTGGCCGTACAGCTCGGGAATCGCATAGCCCACCGTGTCGGGCACGTTGATGGTCGTGGCGCCTTCCTTGATGACCGCCTCGATCACGCGCGCCAGGAAATCGGGCTCGCTGCGGTAGCCGTCTTCGGCGCTGAATTCGATGTCTTCGATCAGGTTACGGCCAAAGCGCACAGCCTGCACCGCCTGCTCCAGCACCTGTTCGGGCGTCATGCGCAGCTTCTTTTCCATGTGCAGCGGGCTAGTGGCAATGAAGGTGTGAATGCGCGCGCGATTGGCGTCTTTCAAAGCCTCGGCCGCACGCGCGATATCGCGGTCATTGGCACGCGAGAGCGAGCAGATGGTTGAGTCCTTGATCGCACGGGCAATGCCCTGAATCGACTCAAAGTCACCGTTCGATGCTGCAGCGAAACCCGCCTCGATCACATCCACTTTCAGACGCTCCAGTTGGCGCGCAATTCGCAGCTTTTCATCGCGCGTCATGGAAGCGCCAGGCGACTGCTCGCCATCGCGCAAAGTGGTGTCGAAAATAATGAGCTGATCGGACATGGTGGGGACTCTCTGTGTAATGGCGCCGATAGGCACCTGTTTTGAATGGAGGATTGCCGACAAAAAGCCGGTGCGCTTTTGGCGACACCGGCTTTGAGCTTTTAAGCAGCTACCGCTTCTTCAGCGACAGCCGGAACACGCTGCACTCCCGAGATAATCGCGCGAAGCGAGGCAGAAACGATATTGGCATCCACCCCAACGCCATAGCAGACCTGCGCATCATCGACACGCAATTCCACATAGGCAATGGCCTTGGCATTAGCACCTTCGCCAATGGCATGTTCAGCATAGTTGAGCACACGCACATTGCGGTCGACCTTGGTCGAAAGCGCCTGCACAAAGGCATCAATGGGGCCCGTACCTTCGCCTTCCAAAAAATACTTCTCGCCCTCCACCTCGATTTCGGCAGTCATGCTGACCACTCCAGCGGCTTCCTGCAATCGGTACTGAGGTGCCTTGACGGTATTGACGCCATATTCGCGCTGGAACAGATCCCACAGATCGGCCGCCGACAACTCCTTGCCGCTGGCATCCATTTCACGTTGCACAACCTGGCTGAATTCAATCTGCAGGCGACGCGGCAGCTGCAAGCCGTATTCGCTTTCGAGCAGATAGGCGATACCGCCCTTGCCCGACTGGCTATTGACGCGGATCACAGCCTCGTAGCTACGTCCCAGATCCTTGGGGTCGATGGGCAAATAGGGCATATCCCAGATATCGCCTTCCTTGTGGGCGGCGAAAGCCTTCTTGATGGCATCCTGGTGAGAGCCAGAGAAGGAGGTGTAGACCAAGTCACCAACGTAGGGGTGACGAGGATGCACAGGCAACTGGTTGCAATGCTCAACCGTTGCCCGGATATCGTCGATATTGGAAAAGTCCAGACCGGGGTTGACGCCCTGGATATACATATTGAGCGCCACGTTCACCACATCCAGATTGCCGGTACGCTCGCCATTGCCGAACAAGCAGCCTTCCAGGCGGTCCGCACCTGCCATCAGAGACATCTCGGCAGCAGCCGTGCCCGTACCACGGTCGTTATGGGGGTGAACCGAAATCACCACGCTGTCACGTCGCTTGATGTTGCGGTGCGTCCACTCCACCATGTCCGCAAAGATATTAGGCGTGGAGTGCTCCACCGTCGTGGGCAGATTGATGATGCACTTGTTCTCGGGCGTGGGCTGCCATACATCGGTGACAGCATCGATCACACGCTTGGAAAACTCCAGCTCCGTGTCCGAGTACATCTCGGGGGAGTACTCAAACGTCCACTTGGTCTTGGGATGCTGAGCCGCAATGTCCTTGAAAATCTGGGCATTGGTGGTGGCCAGCTCCACAATTTCGTCTTCGCTCATATTGAGCACCACGCGACGCATGACCGGTGCCGTGGCGTTGTAGAGGTGAACAATGGCGCGGGGCACACCTTCCAGTGCCTCAAAAGTGCGGCGGATCAAGTGCTCACGCGCCTGGGTCAGCACTTGCACGGTCACATCATCGGGAATGCGGTTTTCTTCGATGAGCTTGCGCATAAAGTCAAACTCAACTTGCGAAGCCGAGGGGAAGCCCACTTCAATTTCCTTGAAACCGATCTTCACCAACTGCTCGAACATGCGCACTTTGCGATCGATGTCCATGGGCTCAATCAAGGCTTGATTGCCGTCACGCAAATCCACACTGCACCAGATCGGAGCCTTGGTAATCACTGCGTCGGGCCAGGTGCGGTCGGTCAAGCGCACAGGAGCGAAAGCACGGTATTTGGTGGAAGGATTTTGCAACATGGTCAGTCTCTTGAGTGGAATTGGAAAAAGTGAAAAACCCATTCAGCGACGCCCAAACGCAAAAACGGCCCGTCGCTGAAGCTACGGGCCGTCGAGTAGGTGTGTGTCTGTACGTTTGTACGCGCGCGCTACTTCCTCTGCCCGTTGGACATTAGTAGTAGAGCTAGCGACAGGTTTTGCATGCGGATCACTTTAACACAAGAAAAGTTGACAAGGCCAGGAATTTTTCTGCGACGTCAATCGTCATGCAAACCGCGCTCATCCGGCTCGTCCTTGGAGGTCGAGACGATGCTCACATGCTCACCCTTGGCACGGCGCCAAACATAGATCACATAGCCAGAGATGGAATAACCCACAAACACCAGAAACAGCATGGTTGCCGGCTCAACGCTCACCACAGCCATCAGCAAAGCAACCACCACCAGCGAGACAAACGGCATGCTCTTGGCTCCGCCAATGTCCTTGAAGCTGTAGTAGGGAATATTGGTGACCATGGTCAGGCCCGCAAACAGCGTGATGGCAAACATGATCCACGACAGATCAGCACGATCCGTTGGGTAGCCGCCGAACCAGGAAATCACATCGCCAAAGATGGGCACATCGCGGTGCGAGACCATCAGAGCACTGGTCAGCCAGATAAACCCTGCCACCAGCGCCGCAGCAGCTGGCGAGGGCATGCCCTGGAAGTAGCGCTTGTCCACCACCGCCGTATTCACATTGAAGCGCGCCAGACGCAAAGCAGCACAGGCACAGTAGACAAAGGCCGCAATCCAGCCCCAGCGGCCCAGCGGGCGCAGCGCCCATTCATAGGCGATCAGTGCAGGCGCAGCGCCGAAGGACACCATGTCGGACAACGAGTCCATCTGCTCACCAAATGCGCTTTGCGTATGGGTCATGCGGGCCACGCGGCCATCGAGACTGTCGAGCACCATGGCGCAAAAAACGCCTACGGCCGCCAGCTCGAACTTGTTATTCATCGCCATGACGATGGCATAGAAGCCACCAAACAGTGCTGCCAGCGTGAACAGATTGGGCAACACATAAATGCCTTTGCGTGGCTTGCGCGGCATTGCGCCTAGATCACCAGACTCATTGCTGTTTTTCATTAAACAGACCTCCAGTGCTTACACATGAAGCACGTGTAGCTATTAAAACCATAGTATTTTAAGCAAAGCCATCATGGCAATGCTCACCACAACCAGTGTACCCGCCAGCCATGCTGCGCTTTGCATGAAAAAGGCCACCTTGAAGGTGGCCTCTTGCTGACAAGATTTCACCGGACCTGAGCCCGATGAATTTCGTCATTAGTTGCGGCTTTGGTCAACCAGCTTGTTCTTGGCAATCCAGGGCATCATGGCGCGCAGCTGGCCACCCACTTGCTCGATGGCGTGGTCTGCGTTCTGGCGACGACGTGCAGTCATCGAAGGATAGTTCAGGCGACCTTCGCTGATGAACATCTTGGCGTATTCGCCGCTCTGGATGCGCTTGAGGGCGTTGCGCATAGCTTCGCGCGACTTGTCGTTGATGACTTCGGTACCGGTCACGTACTCGCCATACTCCGCGTTGTTGGAGATGGAGTAGTTCATGTTGGCGATGCCGCCTTCGTACATCAGGTCCACGATCAGCTTGAGCTCGTGCAGGCACTCGAAGTAGGCCATTTCAGGAGCGTAACCCGCTTCGGTCAGGGTCTCGAAGCCCATCTTCACCAGCTCTACTGCACCACCGCACAGAACGGCTTGCTCGCCGAACAGGTCGGTTTCGGTTTCTTCCTTGAAGTTGGTTTCGATGATGCCACCCTTGCCGCCGCCGTTGGCAGATGCATAGGACAGAGCCACGTCACGGGCCTTGCCGGACTTGTCTTGGTACACAGCGATCAGGGAAGGAACGCCGCCGCCCTTCAGGTACTCGGAGCGCACGGTGTGGCCGGGACCCTTAGGAGCAACCATGATCACGTCCAGGTCAGCGCGAGGCACGACTTGGTTGTAGTGCACGTTGAAGCCGTGAGCGAACGCCAATGTTGCGCCTTCCTTGATGTTGGGGGCAACGTTGTTGTTGTACACCTCGGGGATGTTTTCGTCGGGCAGCAACATCATCACAACGTCCGCAGCCTTCACTGCGTCGTTGACTTCCATCACGGTCAGGCCGGCCTTGCCAACCTTGTCCCAGGAAGAGCCGCCCTTGCGCAGGCCCACCACCACCTTCACGCCGCTGTCGTTCAGGTTTTGTGCGTGTGCGTGGCCTTGGCTGCCGTAGCCGATGATGGCAACAGTCTTGCCCTTGATCAGGCTCAGGTCACAGTCCTTGTCGTAGAAAACTTTCATGATGGCTCCAGGTCTCTTATCTTGAGGGGGTTAAAAAGGTTGATTCAGATTCAAAAAACGCAAACAGCGATTAGACACGCAGAATGCGCTCGCCGCGGCCAATACCCGAGGCACCCGTGCGTACGGTCTCGAGAATGGCTGTGCGGTCAATGGCTTGCAAAAAGGCGTCATTCTTAGACTGATCGCCCGTCAGCTCCACGGTATAGCTTTTTTCGGTGACGTCGATGATGCGGCCACGGAAGATGTCCGCCATGCGCTTCATCTCTTCGCGCTCCTTGCCCACGGCACGCACCTTGACCATCATCAGCTCACGCTCGGTGTAAGCGCCTTCGGTCAAGTCCACCACTTTAACCACTTCAATCAGTCGGTTCAGGTGCTTTGTGATTTGCTCAATCACATCGTCCGAGCCTGTGGTCAGGATGGTCATGCGCGACAGCGACGGATCTTCCGTCGGCGCCACAGTCAGGGATTCGATGTTGTAGCCACGGGCCGAGAACAGGCCCACGACGCGCGACAAGGCTCCGGGCTCGTTTTCGAGCAGCACGGCAATGATGTGTTTCATATCCAGATTCCTCTTTTCGCTGCCCTCCCCTGTCACCGGTAAGTGACAAGCTTGGCAGACAATAGATTCGTCAACAATGATAGCGCTTAGCGCAGAGTCAATCTGCATTTGCGCATGAAAAGGCTCTGAATATAGCAGCCAGCTTGCGCTAGCCGCTATATCTTTTGGCAAGCGACCTTTTACAGATCGTCAGCGCCCAGCAGCATTTCCGTGATGCCGCGACCTGCCTGAACCATGGGGAACACGTTCTCCGTGGGGTCGGTGCGGAAGTCCAGAAACACGGTCTTGCTTTCCTCGCGCACGATGCGACGCGCTTCACGCAGAGCGCCTTCCACATCAGCGGGGTTTTCAATCAGCATGCCGCGGTGGCCATAGGCCTCGGCCAGCTTGACGAAATCAGGCAGCGAATCCATGTAGCTGCTGGAATAGCGACCCGAGTATTCAATTTCCTGCCACTGACGAACCATGCCCAGGAAGCGGTTGTTCAGCGCGCAGATCACCACAGGCGTGTTGTACTGCTTGCAGGTGGCCAGCTCCTGAATGTTCATCTGGATCGAGCCTTCGCCCGTGATGCAGAAGACTTCGGAGTCCGGCTTGGCCAGCTTGATACCCATGGCGTAAGGCAGGCCCACACCCATGGTGCCCAGGCCGCCGGAGTTGATCCAGCGACGGGGCTCATCAAAGCGGTAGTACTGCGCAGCCCACATCTGGTGCTGACCGACGTCAGAGGTGATGTAGGTGTCCGTGCCCTTGGTCATATTCCACAGCGTGTCGACCACATACTGGGGCTTGATGACCTCGGCATTGCTCTTGTCATATTTCAGGCAGTCGCGACTACGCCAGCCTTCGATGGTTTCCCACCATTGCGACAGCGCACCACCGTCGGGCTGCTGGGACGATTCGCGCAGCATGCCAATCAACTCGGTCAACACATCCTTGACGTCGCCCACGATAGGCACATCCACCTTCACGCGCTTGGAGATGGAAGAAGGATCCACGTCGATGTGGATGATCTTGCGCTCCACCGACATGAAGTGCTTGGGATTGCCAATCACGCGGTCGTCAAAGCGCGCACCCACGGCCAGCAGCACATCGCAGTTCTGCATGGCGTTGTTGGCTTCGATCGTGCCGTGCATGCCCAGCATGCCCAGGAACTTGCGGTCGCTGGCGGGATAGGCGCCCAGGCCCATCAGCGTGTGAGTGACTGGGTAGCCCAGCATGTCCACCAATGTGCGCAGTTCGTTGCAGGCATTGCCCAGCAACACGCCACCACCGGTGTAGATATAGGGGCGCTTGGCCGTCAGCAGAAGTTGCAGTGCCTTGCGAATCTGGCCTGCGTGCCCCTTTTTGACGGGGTTGTACGAGCGCATCTCCACTTTTTCAGGATAGCCCGTGTACAGCGCCTTCTTGAAGGACACGTCTTTCGGGATATCCACCACCACGGGACCGGGACGTCCGGTGCGAGCGATGTGGAAAGCCTTTTTCATGGTCTCGGCCAGATCGCGCACATCCTTGACCAGGAAGTTGTGCTTGACGATGGGACGAGTGATACCCACGGTATCGCATTCCTGGAACGCGTCGGTACCGATGTAATTCGTAGATGTCTGACCCGCGATCACCACCATGGGGATGGAGTCTGTGTAGGCCGTAGCAATACCGGTCACCGCATTGGTCAGACCGGGACCGGATGTCACCAGCGCAACCCCCACTTCACCCGTGGCACGCGCAAAACCATCGGCAGCGTGCACGGCAGCCTGCTCATGGCGCACCAGCACATGCTGAATGCTGTCTTGCTTGTAGAGCGCGTCGTAGATGTAGAGAACGGCCCCACCGGGATAACCCCACAGGTGTTGCACACCCTCGGCCTGAAGCGACTTGATGAGAATTTCGGAGCCCATCAATTCCTGGGCGCCCTTGGGAGACGATGCGGCGGCTGCAGAAGCCAGCTCGACTTTGGAGATTTCCATGCTCAAACCTTTGTGAATTTCTCTAACGAAAAACCTTCGGTGCCCTTAGCCTGAAGCCCTTGTGAGGCCGGTTTAGGACTTAAGACCACAAGCCATGGGCGTTTGTGTGTACGCCGGACCGTGATCCGTTTCCTTCTTTAAATTGAAGATCATTATCGCACTGCAACAAGACCTTCAAAGGCTGTACACAAAAAAACATCATCGAATGCGATAATCAGCGTCTTTTCCACGACCACACACCCGTTTTCCAGGGCTTCTCTCTTGGCCACAGAACAAGAACTGTCAGCATTCCTCAAAGGCGTAGAAAAGCGTGCGTTCAAACGCAGCGTTTTTCACGTCCGCGATGATGAGGCCGCCCTGGATATCGTTCAGGACAGCATGTTCAAGCTGGCTCAGCACTATGGCGACAAGCCTGCCAACGAGCTGCCCATGCTGTTCCAGCGCATCCTGTCCAATAGCACTCTGGACTGGTTTCGCCGTCAGAAAACCCAAAAAGCAGTCTTCACCCACTTCAGCGATCTGGAGTCTTCAGCCGATACAGACGGTGATTTCGACTGGGTGGAAACTTACGCCACCAACAACGACGAGGCCGCGGCCAGTAATGCCGAGAGCCTGACCGAGCGCAAGCAGACACTGCTGAGCATCGAAAAAGAAATACAAGAGCTGCCAGCACGTCAACGTGAAGCGTTTCTCATGCGTTATTGGGAAGAGATGGATGTGGCGGAAACCTCCGCCGCCATGGGCTGCTCCGAGGGCAGTGTCAAAACCCACTGCTTTCGTGCCATCCAAACATTGAGCAAGGCACTCAAGGCCAAAGGAATCGAGTTATGAAGTCCGCGCCCAACCCCATGCAAGAACAGGCCGCCGATCGTATCGCCCGCCGAATCACCGCCCGACTGAGCGAGGCAGAGGCTTTGCTGCCTTACGAGGTCACTGAACGCCTGCGCGCCTCCCGGGAGCAAGCGGTGTCCATGCGCCGGCGTGAAGCTTCGGTGTTTCAGCTTCAAAGCAGCTCAGTCTCATCCGCGCAGTCCGGCACCCTGACCCTGGGCAGCCCTGAGGAAAGCGGCGGCTGGTGGCGTTCTCTGGTTTCGGCCATTCCCGTTTTTGCGCTGATCGCCGGCGTGGTGATCTACAACTCGGACACCGAGCAAAGTATGCTGAGCGAAGTCACTGCCGTTGACACAGCCTTGCTGACAGACGACCTGCCCCCAGCCGCCTATGCGGACCCCGGCTTTATTCAATATCTCAAGACCTCAGCCCCTGCGACTTCAGAGCACTAAACTTCTCTGAAGGCGCTGTTTCCGCCCATAGCTGCACTGATGCCCACCACAACAAAGCATTCCTCTGCGAAAACCTCCAGCAACGCCGCCGCCATCATGGCGGCGCTGTTGTTGGTGGCCCTCGGCTGGTCGGGTTGGAATGTAGTGCAGCAAGTGCGGCTGGCTCCCAGTGCAGTTCCGCCCGCGACGGTCGCCGCATCCAAGTCCATGCATGTCGCCCCCTCTTCGCGGCAGCGAACTTCGGCCATGGCCTCCGGCCCACGCTGGAGCGAATTGAGCCCCGACCAGCGCCGGGTGCTACAGCCTCTCAAAGAGCGCTGGGCCATGATCGGTGCAGTCCAAAAGCGCCGCTGGATCGCCCTGGCCGATGGCTACGACAAGCTCAGCGAGCGCGAGCAGCAAAAGCTGCATGACCGCATGGAAGACTGGTCGGGTCTGAGCGCCGCTCAGCGCAACCAGGCCCGGCTGAATTTTGCCATCAGCAACAAGCTTGCCACCGACAAGCAAGCGCAGTGGGAAGCCTATCAGGCGTTGAGTGATGAAGAAAAGCGCTTGCTAGCTGCTCGTGCAGCACCCAAGGTCGTGACGGTCGCTCCGGCCATCAAGCCCGTGCCCGCCAAAAGGCTGGCCCGCATCCCCGCTGCCACCGCGTCTCCCAGCTCGTCACCCAATCTACCCAAGATCCCTCCGGCAACCATTCATCACCCACCACCGCCCGTGCCCGCCACACCTGCGATGGTAGAAACCCACCCTGTACGCACTCCTTCTGTGATTGTGGAGACTGTCCCGGTCGATACGCCGCGCGCTACACCCATCGCGTTGCCACCGCTGGATGCGCCAGCTCAAGACTCTCACTCACAATAGAAACAGGCTAGCAATCTAGGCTCCTCGCCTCTAAACGGAGCCCTACAATGCCTTCATGCAGCAAGACACCCCGTATCGTGATGGCAACGCAGCAGTTTCCTCGACTCCTGATTTAGTAGCACCAGGCCTGCGCCGACGCATGGCTTGCTGGCTTTATGAAGGCATGCTCTTGTTTGGCGTGGTTTTCATCGCAGGCTATTTGTTCGGCACGCTCTCCCAAACCCGCAATGCTCTGGACAACCGCCATCTGCTACAGGCTTACATGCTGGTCGTGCTGGGCATTTACTTTGTCTGGTTCTGGAGCAAGGGCCAGACCCTGGCCATGAAGACCTGGCATATACGCGTTGTCGATGTGCAAGGCCGCCCGCTGACCCAAACCCGCGCCCTGCTGCGCTACGCCGCCAGCTGGATGTGGTGGCTACCGCCACTGGCCTTGCTTTACCCACTGGGCCTGCCAGCACTGGAAGTATTAGTGCTGCTCACAGGCTGGATATTGATCTGGGCTTTGCTCAGCCGCTTTCACCCGCAAAAGCAGTTCTGGCACGACGCCTGGGCCGGCACCCGGCTGGTACACCAGCCCCCTGCACCCAAGCGCGTTCGCTAAATCCGAATTCCTCATGAGCTCTCCCACCCCAAACCCCGTCAATCCTCAAAAGAGCCGCAAGGGACTGTCCCGCATACTGCACGCCGGCAGCTACTCCCTGGCAGGTCTGCGAGCAGGTTGGCATGAAAAAGCCTTTCAGCAAGAAGCCCTCTGTGCCTTTGTTTTGATTCCAGCCGCATTCTGGCTGGGCCAAAGCTGGGAGCAAACTGCACTTTTGGCGGGCACAGCCATCCTGGTGCTGATTGTGGAGCTGCTCAACAGCGGCATCGAAGCAGCCATTGATCGTATCGGCCCCGAGTGGCACGAGCTCTCCAAGAAAGCCAAGGACATGGGCAGCGCTGCCGTGCTCCTAGCTCTATGCCTGTGCGGCGCTGTCTGGGCTGCCGCTCTTTATCACCGTTTTATTGCATGACCCAACCTGCTTTTTCCATCTGCGTGTACTGTGGCTCCCGCCCTGGCAACAATCCTCAATTCACCGAAATTGCCAAGGCCGTCGGCCAATGGATTGGCGAGCGCGGCGGTCAACTGGTCTACGGCGGCGGTCGCAGCGGCCTGATGGGTGTGGTGGCCGAAGCCACGCGCCAGGCTGGCGGCCGCGTCGTTGGCATCATCCCCCAGGCTCTGGTGGACAAGGAGCTGGCCAACCAAGCCTGCGACGAGCTGCACATCGTCAAGAACATGCACGAGCGCAAGGCCATGATGGCCGAGAGAAGCGATGCCTTTGTCGCCCTGCCCGGCGGCATCGGCACCTTTGAAGAGCTGTTCGAGGTCTGGACCTGGCGCCAGCTCGGCTATCACGACAAGCCCATCGGGCTGATCAATGTCGATGGCTACTACGACACCATGCTGCAGTTTCTTCAGTCCTGCGTTCGCAACGAGCTGATGGGCGAATGGCAGATGGGACTGATCGAAAGCAGCAGCGACGCCCCTGCTCTGCTTCAAAACATGGTGCAGAACTCCGGCACCCGCCTTGACACCCCCAACCTCCGATCCGTGATCTGAAATACAAAAGCCAGCTTTTCAGCTGGCTTTTTTCAAATCACAAGCGCCCCACCTAAGTCAGGGGCAACAAGCAAGGGCCGCCCCGCAGCGATGTTGCCTTCCCCCTAGAGGGAAGGCGCGCAGCGCCTCAGGGGGGAACTTATATAGCCGTATCGTCCAGCTCGCCCGTGCGGATACGCACCACGCGCTCCACAGGCGTGATGAAAAGCTTGCCATCGCCAATCTTGCCTGTGCGGGCCACATTGACCACCGCGTCCACGCAGCGGTCCACATCTTCGTCACGCACCACGACTTCAATCTTCACCTTCGGCAGAAAGTCCACCACGTACTCAGCGCCACGGTACAGCTCGGTGTGACCTTTCTGGCGTCCAAAGCCCTTCACTTCCGTCACGGTCAGGCCATTCACCCCACACTCGGCCAAGGCCTCGCGCACTTCTTCGAGCTTGAAAGGCTTGATGACGGCGGTAATCATTTTCATGGGGCTTCTTCCTTCAGTTTTGATACAGGCTGCGCACCTCAGGGCTGACCTCAGGCACGGAATTTATTCGTAATCGGATAGCGCCAATCCTTGCCGAAACTGCGCGGTGTCACACGCGGCCCTATGGGAGCCTGACGGCGCTTGTACTCGTTGATTTGTATCAGACGCGTGACTCTGTCCACATCTGCTGCTGCAAAACCCTCGGCAATGATGGAGCTTATGCTCTCATTATTTTCCATGTAGCGAGTCACGATGGCATCCAGCACTTCGTAATCGGGCAGACTGTCCTGATCCTTTTGATCTGGGCGAAGCTCGGCGCTGGGCGGCCGCGTGATGATGCGCTCGGGTATAGGATCCAGCCCGGTCCCAAACGGGTCGTTGGCATTGCGCCAGCGCGCCAGCGCAAATACCTCGGTCTTGACCACGTCCTTGATCACGGCAAAACCACCTGCCATGTCCCCATACAGCGTGCAGTAGCCGGTGGACATCTCGCTCTTGTTGCCCGTGGTCAGCACGATAGAGCCGAACTTGTTGCTCATGCCCATCAGCAAGGTGCCGCGAATGCGGGCCTGCAGGTTTTCCTCGGTCGTGTCTTCGGCGCGGCCCGCAAAAGCAGGGGCCAGTGCAGTTTTGAAGGCCTCGAACTGGGGCGCAATATCGATTTCTTCGTACTGCACACCCACACGCTCGGCCATTTCGCGCGCATCAAGCCAGCTGATGTCTGCCGTGTATGGCGAGGGCATCATCACGGTGCGCACCTTGTCGGCCCCCAATGCATCCACGGCAATCGCCAGCACCAGGGCCGAGTCCATGCCACCCGACAAACCGATGAGCGCACCCGGAAAGCGATTCTTGCCCACATAGTCGCGCACGGACAGCACCAGCGCTGCCCACAGCGCATGGTGGTGACTCAGCTGGGGCTTGACCTCGCCCATCAGGCTCACACGGCCATTCTTGAGGTGGGCCGCCACCACGGGCAGATCCTCTGCAAAGGCACAGGCGCGTGCAGCCACTTGGCCGCTGGCCTCCACTGCGAATGAGCAACCATCGAACACGATCTCGTCCTGACCACCCACCAGATGCGAATAGATCAGAGGAACCGCATTTTCCGCAGCGCGCTGCGCAATCACGGCCTCGCGCTCAGCCGGTTTTCCGCTGTGGAATGGCGAGGCATTGATCACCGCCAGCAACTGAGCACCCACCGCGACTGCGGCCTGCGACGGGCCCGTGTGCCAGGCGTCCTCACAAATCAGCACGCCAACCTGAATGCCATCTTGCTCAAACACACAGGGCTCATGACCCGCCGCAAAGTAGCGCTGCTCGTCAAACACGCCAAAGTTGGGCAGCAGTTGCTTGAAGTAGCGGGCAATAGACTGTCCATCGCGCAACACACTGGCGGCGTTGTAGAGCTGCCCCGCCTCACGCTGCGGATGGCCGATCACCAGGGCCATCCCGGGCCATTGCACGCTGGCCGCCTGCAGCTCTCGCAATGCGACCTCACAAGCATCGAGAAATGCGGGGCGCAAATACAGGTCTTCAGCCGCATAGCCGCACAGGGCAAGCTCGGGCGTGAGCAGCAGGCGGGCACCGTTGGCATAAGCTTGCGCAGCAGCGGCAATGATTTTCTGGACATTGCCAGAGAGGTCACCCACGACAAAGTTGCGTTGGGCACAGCAAATGGAAAGCGTCATGAAAAGCAAGCTAGGCGGTGAGGCAATCAGCCCCCGCAACAATCAGGGCATAGCCGAAGCCAAGATTATCACTCGCGTATTTACCAGCGTGCAGCAGCTGAGCGCACAAACCTGGAATGCCTTGTTGGCCACCCAGCCCACCCCCACGCCTTTCATGCGCCATGAATACCTGGCAGCCATGGAGCACAGCGGCAGTGCCACGCCCGATACCGGCTGGATCGTCCGCATCATCACCGTTTGGGACGGGGCGGAGCTGCTGGCAGCCTGCCCGCTCTACCTCAAGAGCCATTCTTATGGCGAATATGTCTTCGACTGGGCCTGGGCCCGCGCCTACCAGCAGCATGGCCTGCCCTACTACCCCAAGGGCATTGTGGCCGTGCCCTTCAGCCCCGTGCCCGGCACGCGCCTGCTGGCGCGCACGCAGGCGCTGCGCATTGCGCTGGTGCGGGCCGTTCAGGAATGGGCCGCAGCGCAGCAGCTGTCATCCCTGCACCTGCTGTTTGGTGATACCCACGACCTGGCCGCCTGCACTGCAGCCGGCTGGATGCAGCGCAGCACAGTGCAGTTCCACTGGCAAAACCGGTGCACGCAAGGCCAGCCCTGGCAAGATTTCGAGGACTTTCTTTCCTCACTCAACCAGGAAAAGCGCAAAAAAATCCGCCAGGAGCGGCGCAAGGTGCTTGAAGCCGGAGTGCGCTTCAAGACACTGCGCGGCAGCGAAATCACGACCGCGGATTGGGCCTTCTTCTACCGCTGCTATGAACGCACCTACCTGGAGCATGGCAACCCGCCCTATCTGACGCCGGAGTTCTTCTCTTCCATGGCCAGCACCATGCCTGAGAACTGGGTGATGTTTATCGCCATACGCGACGGTCAGCCCATTGCATCAAGTTTGATAGCTGTTAGCGCTGATGAATCAATGAACTCAGCATTGAACAATGCCGAATTCAATAATAATCAAGCGCAAGCAGCTATCAATAACAAAGTAGCCTATGGGCGCTACTGGGGAGCGCTGGAGCGCGTGGACAGCCTCCACTTTGAGGCCTGCTACTACCAGCCCATTGAATGGTGCATCGCCAACGGCTTTTCACGCTTCGAAGGTGGCGCCCAAGGCGAGCACAAGATGGCGCGGGCTCTGATGCCTGTCGAGACTCCCAGCGCCCACTGGGTCGCCCATCCAGCCTTTGCCGATGCCATCGAGCGATTTTTGCAACGCGAGGGCGAAGGCATGGCGAGCTATGTCGAAGCACTCCAGTCCCACAGCCCCCTGAAGAAAGCATAGCGGCAAGGCTCTCACTCCCTCGCTTGCACGACAGCACTTCAGGTGCAGAAAAAAAGGCCGCTTTGCAGCGGCCTCAAACCTCAGCTCACCAGAGACATTCAAAAAGTTTCCCAGTCATCCTCGTTCACGGTGCTCTTGCGGGTGCTACGGGCGTTGCGCATGTCAGTGGAGTCTGCGCTGACGCCTCCCATCAGCGAGTGGGGAGCCGCCTGCACCGCAACAGGCTTGGTGATCGATCGGCGAGCCGCCGGTGCCCGCAAGGGCTGGGAAGGCATGACCACAGAGGCAGGTGCGGGGCTGACCACTCGGCCAGCCTGATCATGCTGCACGCTTGCAGGCAGCTGGAACACGGCCACAGCCTGCACCAGATCCTGCGCCTGTTTGCGCAGAGCGCCAGCCGCCGCAGCGCTTTCTTCGACCAGTGCCGCGTTTTGCTGGGTGGTCTGATCCATTTGCGTCACCGCCTCGCCCACCTGGGCCACACCCTGGCTTTGCTCCTGGCTGGCGGCACTGATTTCTGCCATCAAATCCGTCACGCGGCGAATCGCAGAAACGATGTCCGTCATCGTGGCACCGGCCTTGTCCACCAGTTGCGTGCCCTGCTGCACGCGCTCAACGCTGGTCGTAATCAGCGCCTTGATTTCCTTGGCAGCCTCGGCGCTGCGCTGGGCCAGCGTACGCACCTCCCCCGCCACCACGGCAAAGCCACGGCCCTGCTCACCAGCACGGGCAGCCTCGACAGCCGCGTTCAGCGCCAGAATATTGGTCTGGAAGGCAATGGAGTCGATGACCGAGATGATGTCGGCAATCTGGTGGCTGCTGTTGTTGATGCCCTTCATGGTCTCCACCACTTCGGCCACCACGACCCCGCCCTGCGCAGCCACTTGCGAGGCATTCACTGCCATCTGATTGGCGGCACGGGCGTTGTCTGCATTCTGGCGCACGGTAGAGCCCAGCTGCTCCATGGAGGCAGCGGTTTCCTCGAGTGCGCTGGCCTGCTCTTCCGTGCGGCTAGAGAGATCTGCATTGCCAGAAGCAATTTGCGAGCTGGCAGAGGCCACGCCTTCTGCATTCTGGCGCACGATGCGAACCGTCTGCACCAGACTGCCTTGCATACGCTCCAGAGCATTGAGCAGTTGACCGGTTTCGTCTTGACGCTCCACATGGATGACGCCACTCAAATCACCATTAGCCACCCGGTCTGCGGCCTGCACGGCCTGCTGCAGCGGGGCACGGATGGAGCGCACCAGCCACAACCCCGCCATTACCGCGATCAGCACGGCAATCACCGCCCCAGTCACCAGCAAAGTGATAGCACGCTTATAGGCGGCAGCGGCAGCCTGAGTCTCGGCCTTGGCCGCGTCGCTGTTGTACTTGATCAGCTTTTGCAAAGTGGCTGAAGAGGTGTTGTAGAGCTTGAGAGATTCGCCCCCTAACAGCTCTTTGGCTTTTTCCTTATCACCGCTGTGAGAGACCTCAAAAAGCTGCTTATTCAATTCCACATAGCGCTCGCGCTCGCTCAGGAATTGCGTATAGATCTGGCGCTCCTGCTCCGTCAGGATCAAAGGCTCATAGATCGCTTTTTCTTCACCCAGGCGATGCTGCAACTGCTCAAATTGCTTTTCCACATCGGCTATATAAGCCGGCTCACTGTTGTTGACATGGCGCAGCTCCAGCAAGCGCGCACGCACCAAGTCCGTGTTCAGAGTGTTGATGACCTCAACACTGGGCAAAGCCTTTTCCGTAATCACTTCGGAGCTGCTCTGCATGGCTCGAAACTGCATCAAGGCCATGGCCACCATCGCCAGCAACAGCACAACAAGAACACCAAAGGTGCCAAGAATACGCGTCGAAATTTTGATGTTCTTCATAGATTGCTCAGCCCTTTTCTATCAGCTTAGCTGCCACATTTCTTTCCAGTACCCGACGAATCACTTGCTTTACCGCGCCTGAAACTCGCTCAACATCCGTCAAAAAAGGAAACAAAAAACAATTTGTTTTTAATTGTTTCCAATTTCATTGCCACTGCATACCGGTTTCAGCCTACAGATTTGAAAGATATCTCTTACAAATTATTTATTTATGCAAGGCATTTCAGATGGGCCATCATGGCATGCTGCCCTCTTCATTCTCCGCCTTACATTTGTAAACATTTTTGAAGGACAGAAGCCAAACCCTGGTTTTTGACTTTAATCAAGCACAAAACAGAAAAACCTGACCGCTTGTCACTGTCGTGTTCTGCATGGGATAACTGCATGGTCAACCATGCAGATGAGTGCTGAAGCCTGTCTTTAGAGCCACGCCATGAGCATCGGCGCGCACATCCCGCACCACATTGAATAGCTGTCTAAGCATGTCTTCGAAGGCATTCAGCATGCATGACCATCGCATCGCGGCGCGTATTGCGCACCAACGCTCCCTGCTTGCCGGTAGTCACCGCTTGTACCCAAGCATGAGCCAAATGGCATTAATGAATCGCGTCATGGAAATGCACACCAGCGCCAACGTACTCAACGACCAGTAACGCGCCAGGTCAAAACTTGACTTGTCGGCTTGCTGCGACTGCCCGGCAAAAACAGCCCCGGCTCATCCACCGTGGCTGCATCGCTTTGCAAGCTGCTGTAGTCGCCATCCCAGGCTTGAGCCAGCGGTTGCTGATGCAGCTTCAAAAACTGGGGCTTGTTCTGCAGAGAGCTGTCAAACGCCTGCCTGAACGCGCCACCGGCGAGCAAGCCTTCAATCATTTTTTGCTGCTCGGCAGTGGCTTTGAGCCGCTCCTGTATCTGCTGCTCCTAGCCCTCCAGCTCCGTCACGGTGCTGTCGCTATCCCTGCCTCATGACGACGCAACCGGTTGTACTCGGAGCGCATGGAGGCGGCGTTATAGACGCTCGGCAGCGCCACTTCCAAGACCTCACGCCCTGCGGCGTGAATACTGGAGAGCTGCAGCCAGGCCACCCAGCCCAGCCCAGCAGCACCGAGAACATTACCAGCGCAGTAAAACTGCGCCCCAACTGGCACCTACGCGCCAGTCCTAAAATTTCCAACTCATGCGTTCCTGTGTACTTAGCTGCCACACCATAAAAAAACGCACCTGACTGACTGCCAGGTGCGTTTCAAATGTATACAGGCGAGGGGCTTCAGCCCCTGCCAATCAGGGTTGGAGAGTCCTGATCAGGCTGACTTAGCCCTTGTAGTTGGCGATGCCATCCACGATTTCCTTGTGCGCTTCGTCCACGCCCTTCCAGCCCAAAACCTTGACCCACTTGCCCTTTTCCAGATCCTTGTAGTGCTCAAAGAAGTGAGCGATCTGCTGCAGGGTCAGCTCATGGATATCGCTGAGGTGGTTGATCTTTTCATAGGAAGGCAACAGCTTCTGTGTAGGCACGGCCAGCACCTTGCCATCCACGCCGCCTTCGTCTTCCATCTGCAGGATGCCGATTGCACGGCAAGGCACCACCACGCCAGCAGGCAGGGGGAAGGGTGTCATCACCAGCACGTCCACGGGGTCACCGTCACCGGCCAGAGTCTTGGGCACATAACCGTAATTCACGGGGTAGTGCATGGCAGTGCCCATGAAGCGGTCCACGAACAGGCAACCGGTTTCCTTGTCCACTTCGTACTTCACGGGAGCGGAGTTGGCCGAGATTTCGATGACGACGTTGAAGACTTCAGGCGTCTTGGAGCCGGGGGTCACATTGTTCAGAGACATGATGATTGGGAAAGGTAATAACAAAAAGCCCCGTCATGGCCGATGGAGCATCAGCGTCTGCGGGTCACCCGGCGATTTTAGGCGCATGACCCTAACGCTGGCATTACATGTTTGAAAGATGCGCCTGCTGCCCGTGTTTGCACCACATCGCCACGCATGCAATATTCAATGAAACATGCCTTAAACCATTATCCATCAATAGCATGCAGCTCTCAAAAGAAGAGCAAACTAGATATTGACAGTCAGCCTACGGCGCACAGGGCCACTGCGCAGTTCCACCTCTGCCTGAACTTCGCGACGCAGCCCCAGCACGAATCCCAGCTCAGCCACTACAAACAGCGGCCCGATCAGCAAGCCTATGACATCGTCCAAAAAAGCAGGCTTGCGCCCCTCCCAGTAATGACCTATGAACTGAATCAACCAGCCCACAACAAACAGGCCCAGCCCCCAGAACAGCCAGACACCGAGGGGTTTCGCCGCAACCCAGGCGCCCAGCGCCAGCATGGCCACCAGCAGCAAACCCATGAAAAGGCCATAGCGCACATCCAAGCGCAAGTAGTACACCGCTGCCGCGAGGGCTGCAAGCGATGCCAGTGACACAGGTATGCCTGCCACCTCTCCCCAATGCACCCGAGCCAACAAGATGACCACGCCCTGCATGATCATGGGCACGCCCACATAGTGGGTGCAGATATTGCGTGGATCGCGGTGGTAGTGCGCATACCCGGACAATTGCTCGACTAGGGTTTTCATTGCTGCATCTCCTGTTCACTTATCTGAGCATGGTGACGCAGCATCAACCTTGCCGTCTGTCATGCCACCGACACAAGAGCCCACTCCTTCGTCTCAGCCTGCCCTGGCTCCCGCGCCACAGTCACGCAGGCGCAGCCAGTTCGAGCGTGTCAGCACCGGCGAACTATGGGCCATTGTTCAGGCAGGCCGCTGGTTCCGCCTTCTTCCCGCAGAAATGACAGCCCACATGCAACTGCTGGCACAGCCACGACTGTTGGCAGCCGGCGAATGGCTGTTTCGTCGTGGAGATACCCCTTGCGGTCTCTATGCCGTTGCAAGAGGCTCTCTGTGTATCTCTGGCACAGCCGCCTTGCAGGAAAACACACGTACCGCCTTGCTGACTCTGGTCGAGCCTCCCAGCTGGCTGGGCGAGATTGCACTCTTTGATGCGGAGCCTCGCACACGCGATGCATACGCCAACACGGCTTGCGTGCTGCTTCACATCCCCCATGCACCGCTGCGGCAGTGGCTGGATGCCAATCCCCAGTACTGGCACTGCATGGCACTGCTGCTGACGCACAAGCTGCGCACCAGCTTGATTGCGCTGGAAGAGCAAACGGTGCTGCCAGCGCCCCAGCGCTTAATGTGCCGCCTGGTGCAAATGGCCATGGGCCACGAGCAATGGGCAGACCGTACGCGCACCCACCGCGAGCTGTCTGTCTCTCAAGAGCAGATCGCTCGCATGCTGGGCTTGTCGCGCCAGACCACCAACCAGATTCTGCAAGAGCTGCAGCAGGCCGGATGGCTGCAGCTGCGCCGTGGCAAGCTGGAAGTGCTGGATCTTCCCGCCCTCAAGGCTGCCGCCATCTCCGGGCAGATACGCTCCAGCTGCTAACCAGATAGAGGCTAGAGGCAACCACCTCACCGTTGACCTCAGCATCAACTGAGTCGGCCTGGACACTGCTGCTCTCCACACCGCCCCGCTGTCCACTTCTTGCTGGACAAGCCCTCCATCTCTTTGATAATCAGGAACAGACGCCGCCAAGTGCAGCGCCGCTTCTCCAACCATGACGGGCGACCAGGCCATGCACGCCATCGCCACAGTCCATCCCAACAACAGATACCCCATGCCCCTGCCCCCCAGTGCCAGCCGCACGCCTGTCCCCATTCACATGCGCGACGTCAAATACCGAGGCTATGCTCGTGAAGATGGCATGTGGGATGTGGAAGCCGAGTTGATCGACCAGAAAACCTATGACATCGAGCTGCACGGCGAGCGCAAAGTGCCTGCCGGCAAGCCGATTCACCATATGTGGATTCGCCTGACCATCGACGCTGAGATGGTCGTGCATGGCATCGAAGCCGCCATGGACGACCACCCACTGGGCCACTGCCCCGAGGCCACGAAGTCCATGCAGAAGATGCTGGGCTGCTGCATTGCCCGTGGCTGGCGCCGCGCTATCGCCGACAACCTGGGCGGCGTGGTGGGCTGCACGCACCTGCGCGAGCTGCTGTTCAACATGGCCACCCCCGCTTTTCACACCGTGCTCAATCAGTTCGACACCGATGACTCCGGCTTGCCGCCTCGCCACCTGGGTCAATGCCTGGGCTGGGACTTCAACGGGCCCGGCGTGGCTGAGTTCTACCCCGAGTTCAAAGACTGGAAGCCACTGACTCAACAAGCCTCAGCCCCCGCAAAAAACGCCTGAAACGCAGAGCCTGAAAGCGCAAAAAGCTATCAAATTTGATGAAGCACAACAAGCCCTTTCCGGCCCGGACATAGGGCTTGCGGCACAATCAAGTCATGGCAGAACGTGTGATTCCCTTGGTCGATGCACGCACCGCATCCCGCAGCGCAATCGTCCCCAACTCTCTGCAGCCGCCTACCGGGCTGCTGCAGGATCAGTGGGGACGGCCTTTGCGCGACCTGCGTATCAGCGTCACCGACCGCTGCAACTTCCGCTGCAACTACTGCATGCCCAAGGAAGTTTTCGATAAAAACTACCAATATCTGCCCCATCGCTCATTGCTGAGTTTTGAAGAGATCACGCGCCTGGCCCGCCTTTTTGTCCAGCATGGCGTGCGCAAGCTACGCCTGACGGGCGGTGAGCCGCTGCTGCGCAAAAACATCGAAACCCTGATTGCCCAGCTGGCCGAATTGCGCACTCCCGACGGCCAGCCACTGGATTTGACGCTGACGACCAATGCCTCGCTCCTGGCACGCAAGGCTCAGGCGCTCAAAGACGCGGGGCTGAACCGCGTCACCGTCAGTCTGGACGGGCTGGACGATGCGGTGTTCCGCCGCATGAACGATGTGGACTTTCCCGTCTCCGATGTACTGGCCGGCATTGAGGCCGCGCAAGCCGTGGGCCTGTCGCACATCAAAGTCAATATGGTGGTCAAACGCGGCACCAATGACGACCAGATTCTGCCCATGGCCCGTTACTTCCGCGGCACCGGCATTACGCTGCGTTTTATCGAATACATGGATGTGGGCGCCACCAACGGCTGGCGCATGGACGAGGTGCTGCCCTCCAGCGAGGTAATCGCCAGACTGCGCAGCGAGCTGCCACTGACCCCCCTGGCCCCCAGCTCTCGAGGAGAAACCGCCGTGCGCTGGGGCTATGCCAATGCCAGTGGCCAGCATGATCCGCAGCTCGGAGAGGTCGGCGTCATCAGCAGCGTAACTCAGGCTTTTTGCGGCGATTGCAACCGCGCCCGCCTGTCCACCGAGGGGCAGCTCTATCTATGCCTGTTTGCCAATCAGGGCTGGGACTTGCGCAGCCTGCTGCGCGGCGGTGCCAGCGATGCCGAAATTTCCTCTGCCATTGCCCCCATCTGGCAGCAGCGCGATGACCGCTATTCCCAGTTGCGCAGCGAGATGCCAGCCGATGCAAGCCCTGCCCAAAGTGGGCGCCGCATTGAGATGAGCTATATCGGCGGCTAATACATGGTGGCACATACCTTGATTCTCCCCGAACAGATCACCGGCTGCGTGCTCGCCGGCGGTCGCGGTGCGCGCATGGGCGGCGTGGACAAAGGGCTGCAAACCTTTCACGGCCAGGCATTGGCCTTGCATGCCCTGCAGCGTCTGGCCCCCCAGGTCGGCCCTTTGCTCATTAACGCCAACCGCAACGCCGAGCAATACGCAAAGCTAGGCCTTCCACTGGCCGCCAAGGTCTGCGCAGATGCTCTGCCTGACTACCCCGGCCCTCTGGCCGGCTTCATGGCAGGGCTTGTACACTGCCAGACAGAGTGGCTGCTCTGCGTGCCTTGCGACACTCCGCTTTTTCCGCTGGACTTGGCGGCACAGATGCTGGCTGCCCGGGGCCAAGCAGACATCGTGATTGCCCATGGCTGGGATAACGAGCGGGCCCTGCCCGGCCAGCCGCCCCAGTTGCGAGCCCAGCCCGTGTTTTGCCTGCTGCGCCAGCAGCTCGCCCCCAGCCTGGAGCACTTCATCACCAGCGGCGGACGCAAGATAGATGCCTGGACCCAGCAGCACGCCTGCGCTCATGCCGTGTTTGACCGCCCGGGCGATGCCCAGGCCTTCAGCAACGCCAACACATTGGGGCAATTGCATGAGCTGGAGCAAACTCTGAAGAGTCTTGCCTCCAATCCCCGCCCTTGAACACCCCCTTCGCCGGCACTGCCGGCCAAAAGTGTAAAGTGCCCTCACAGCCTCATGGCTGCATCTTGCCCTGAGGTTTTTTTATTTTTTGCTGTTATGACTGCGATTTTTCAACCTGCTGCCTCTCCCAGTACTCAGGCACTGACCACCGATCAAGTTCTGCAGCAGCTGCAAGCCCTGCTTGAGCCGCTGGGTCCGGTGGCCGAAGTAGAGACGTTGCCCCTGCCCGAGGCGCTGGACCGGGTTCTCGCCCATGACGTAATCTGCCCCGTCAACGTACCGCCCCATGACAACAGCGCCATGGATGGCTATGCCTTTGCCAGCAGCGAACTGACCCAGCCCACAAGCCAGCCGCTGACACTGCGCGTGGCCGGTACGGTGCTGGCTGGCTCGGCGTTTGAAGGCCAGCTTGCGGCAGGTGAGTGCGTGAAGATCATGACCGGCGCGCTCATGCCAGCGGGGCTGGACACGGTCGTGCCTTATGAAAAAGTCAGCGTCCTCGACAACGCCATACAACTGGACAGCAGCACCGTCAAAGCGGGCGCCAACCGCCGCTTGCGTGGTGAAGACCTTATGCAGGGTTCTGTGGCCTTGCAGGCCGGTCACCGGCTGACGCCCGCCGCTCTGGGCCTGCTGGCCAGCCTGGGGCTGGGTCAGGTCAGCGTGCGCCGTCGCCTGTCCGTGGCGTATTTTTCCACCGGCGACGAGTTGCTGAGCCCCGGTGCCGAGCCCCGCGAAGGCGCTATCTACGACAGCAACCGCTTCAGCCTGCAAGCACTGCTGCGCCGCCTGGGCGCCCATGTGCTGGATCTGGGCTCCGTCCCTGACGAGCCCGCCGCCCTGGAAGACCGGCTGCGCGAAGCCGCCACCCTGGCCGATGTGGTGCTGACCAGCGGCGGCATCAGCGTTGGCGAGGCAGACCATACGCGCGCCATGCTGCAGCGTCTTGGCACCGTTCAGTTCTGGCGCGTCGCCATGCGCCCCGGCCGTCCCCTGGCCGTAGGTCTGCTCAAGCCTGCAGGGGGCATATCCCTGGTCAAATCGGCCCCAATCCCCATCAAGACAAGCACGAGCAGCTCCCAAAATCAGAGTGCCCCCATCCCTACACAGCGCCCTGCCGTGCTGCTGGGCCTGCCCGGCAATCCCGTTGCTGCGATGGTGAGCTTTCTGATGTTTGTGCGCCCGGCCCTGGCCATACTCGCGGGAGAGCGCAGCAAGCCGGCCACACTGCTGCAGGTCGTCAGCAGCGAGCCCATGCGCAAGCGCACCGGCCGCACGGAATACCTGCGCGGCGTGCTGGAGCTCAATGCGCTGGGGCAGACCACCGTACGCACCACCGGCCCACAGGGCTCGGGCGTGCTCAGCTCCATGGTGGCTGCGGACTGCATCATCGTGCTGGACGATGCACGCGGCCATGTTCTGCCCGGCGAGACGGTCAACATCCTGCCTCTGCGAGGACTGATCTGAGGCCACGCTGCCTGCATCCTTATTCCACCCACTCAGGAAAACATTGCATGCCATACCAAGCCACCCACCGGGCAACCGAGCCCACCCGGCAGTCCATTGACGCGCTACAGGGCGTGAGCTTGCTGGAATTTGGCACGCCCTGGTGCGGCCACTGCCTGCGTGCCCAGCCGCTGCTGCAGTCTGCTCTGGCCGCATACCCTGACCTGGCCCACATCAAGGTGGAGGATGGCCCCGGCCGTGCGTTGGGGCGCAGCTATCGCGTCAAGCTCTGGCCCACACTGATTTTCCTGCGCGACGGCCAGGAAGTGGAGCGCCTGGTTCGCCCCGAATCCGAGGAAGCCATCCAGCAGGCTTTGCAGCGCCTGACCTCCTGACCACCCTGCCTCCTGAAAGTCAGCAGAGGTCTTCTGCGCAGAAGTCCAAGAAAGCACAAGCAAAAAAAAGGAGCATGTAGCGCCTGCTAGTCCTTGGTTTCAGATACAAAACAATCTGAAATTCAATACTGGCGAGCGCTACACGCTCCTTTTTTAATCAACATACACAGATACGGGATTCAGCCGTCTTTCAGCGCCAGCTCCACCCCCTTGTTGGCCAGTGCATCGGCACGCTCATTGCCGGGGTCTCCGGCATGGCCCTTGACCCAGCGCCAGTCGATACGGTGACCGCTGCCCTGCACCAGCGCATCGAGCTGCTTCCACAGCTCGGCATTCTTGACAGGCTCCTTGGAGGCCGTCTTCCAGCCCTTGGCCTTCCAGCCGTGAATCCACTCTGTAATGCCTTTGCGCACGTACTGGCTGTCCAGATACAGCACCACATCACAGGGGCGCTTGAGGGCCGATAGCGCCTGAATCACGGCCATCAGCTCCATACGGTTGTTGGTGGTACCCAGCTCGCCCCCAAACAATTCTTTCTGGGCCGTGCCGGCCTGCAGCAAGGCTCCCCAGCCACCGGGGCCAGGATTGCCTTTGCAGGCACCGTCGGTATAGATCACAACTTGATTCAATTTTTTTCCTTATTACGCCAGATCGTGTCCGGCGACTGCCTGCTGGTCACAGGAGCCTTGAGGCTTGCGGGCAGGCTGCGCTTGCGCCAATTCGGGCTCAGCAGCTTCATGCCTGGCACACGCTTGACGGCGACCACACAGTAGACCCCGCCCAGCACAGGCCAGCAGCGGTGGCCCAGGCCTTCCATGAATTGCCAGCGGCCCAGCCACTTTTCACTTTGAGTGGCAGGACGATAACAGCCAAATTGCACCGCTTCGATCTCAAAGCCCAGCAATCTGAGCCAATCGCGCAAACGCCAGTAGCCCACACCCAGTCTCAGATCGGGCAAATGGTCTGCACTGCGCTCCACACGCCTTTGCAGGCCCAGCAAACTGACCGGGTTCAAGCCACTGATCACCACACGCCCTTCGGGCACCAGCACGCGTGCGGCTTCGCGCAGTGCGGCATGGGGGTCGCTGCAGGCTTCAAGCGTGTGCGGCATCACCAGCAGGTCAAGGCTGGCTTCGGAAAATGGCAAAGCCTCGGCAGCCGTTCTGAAAGAAGGTGTCAGTGCTGGCGCCAAATCGGGGGCGCTTTTCGCGGGCGCTATCTGCGCCGCCATGCCTTCTGTCGCCGCTTGCGCTAAAGTGCCTGCTTTTGCATCCGGAACGGGCTCGATCTCGTCCAGAGCCAGCCAGCGATGGGGCATGCGGTTGCTTCGCAGGCCATGCAGCTTGGCCAGCCCCAGTTGCAGGGCGTGGTAGCCAAAGATGTCGGCCACAGCCTCATCCAGGCGTTGCTGCTCCCATTGCAGAAGATAGTGGCCGAGGGCCGAATCCGTCCAGTGATGCATCTCTATAATTTTGCAGCTCATGAACCTGTTGCCCATTCCCGCTTTTTCCGACAACTACATCTGGATGCTCCACGATGCAGAGCAGGCCATCGTCGTCGATCCGGGCCAGTCCGAGCCCGTTTTGCACGCATTGGCGCAGCGAGGCCTGAAACTGCAGGGCATTTTAGTCACCCACCATCACGCTGACCATGTGGGTGGCATCGACACCATCCGCGCGGCCACGGCAGCGCCCGTCTGGGGCCCTGCCTACGAAACCCTGCCCGAGCCTGTAACCCGTGTGCAAGGCGGCGACAGCGTGGATCTGCTGGGCGG
Source organism: Comamonas sp. FUJ_7 (assembly GCF_057369555.1). Lineage (NCBI taxonomy): Bacteria > Pseudomonadati > Pseudomonadota > Betaproteobacteria > Burkholderiales > Comamonadaceae > Comamonas > Comamonas sp. FUJ_7. Next base: position 52,466 of record NZ_JBXXZI010000012.1, on the reverse strand, counting down.
GCCCTGGCAGGTCATCGATGTGCCCGGCCACACCAGCGGCCACATCGCTTTTTTCAGTGCTCAGGCGCAAAGCCAGCCCGTGCTGTTTTGCGGGGACACGCTTTTTTCTGGCGGCTGCGGCCGCCTTTTTGAAGGCACGCCAGCGCAGATGCAGGCCTCGCTGGACGCACTGGCAGCCCTTCCCGGCAGCACACTGGTGTGCTGCGCACACGAATACACCCTCTCCAACCTGCATTTTGCGCAGGCTGTGGAACCAAACAACCTGGAACTGGCTCAGTATCTGCAGCATTGCCAGCAATTGCGCGAGCGCGACTTGCCCACGCTTCCGTCCACGCTGCAAACCGAGCTGGCCATCAACCCCTTCATGCGTACACGTGCTGCCGATGTCATCGCGGCAGCCGTAAAGCATGACTCTCAGACCCGGCCCGAGGAGCCCGCCAGCGTGCTTGCCTCTTTGCGCCAATGGAAAAACGCTTTCTGATGAAACTGCTCTCCACCCTGCTGCTCACCAGCGTACTGATTCTGACTGGCTGCGCCACCACCAGCAGCGTTGACCCCATGTATCCCGATGGCCCGCTCAAACCGCTGGGCAAAGGCAAAGTCGGCAACTCCGAAGTTGCTGAACTTGAAGCCACGGGCGATCTCTGGATGCGTATTCGCAAGGGCTTCGCCATGCCCGATCTGGAGCAGGACCTGGTGCAAAACCATGAGCAGTGGTATGCCACGCGCCCCGAATACATCCAGCGCATGACGGAGCGATCGAGCAAATATCTGTTCCACATCGTTGAGGAGCTGGAGCGCCGGAATATGCCAACCGAGCTGGCCCTGCTGCCTTTTATCGAGAGCGCATTCAACCCGCAAGCAGTCTCCAGTGCCAAGGCCGCCGGCATGTGGCAGTTCATGCCTGCCACGGGCACTTATTTCGACCTCAAGCAAAACGCATTCCGCGATGACCGCCGCGACGTGCTGGCCTCAACCCGCGCTGCGCTCGACTATCTCCAAAAGCTCTACAACATGTTTGGCGACTGGCACCTGGCACTGGCCGCCTACAACTGGGGCGAAGGCAGCGTGGGACGCGCCATCAAGCGCAATGAAAAGCTGGGCCAAGCCACGGGCTACCTGGACCTGCAGATGCCAGCGGAAACACGCAACTACGTGCCCAAGCTGCAGGCTGTGAAAAACATTGTGGCAGCCCCGGAGAAGTTCAACGCCGAGCTTCCGATCATTGAGAACCACCCCTACTTCCAGGCTGTGGAAATTCCCCACGACATCGACGTGGAACTGGTCGCCAAGCTGGCCGATGTCAGCGTCAAAGACTTCAAGGCCCTGAACCCAAGCTTTCATAAGCCCGTGATCTTTGCGCGCGCCACCCCCCAGGTGCTGCTGCCCTGGGACAACGCCAAGGTCTTTCGTCGCAATCTCAAGGCCTACAACGAAGGACAATTTGCCAGCTGGACCGTCTGGACCGTACCCACCACCATCACCGTGGCCGAAGCTGCCCAGCGCGTGGGCCTGAGCGAGGGTGATCTGCGCTCCATCAACAATATTCCTCCACGCATGCTGATCAAGGCCGGATCTGCGCTGATGGTGCCGCGTGATGCCAATGTCAAGGGCGATGTCCCTGGCCATGTGGCGGACAACGGTCAGATCTCCTTTGCCCCCGAAGTCGTGACCGTTCGCACCACGGTGAGAGCACGCAAGCGCGACACGCTGGTCAGCGTGGCCAGGCGCTACGGCGTCAGCGTCTCCAATCTTGCAGACTGGAACGACCTCAAGTCCACAGCGTCGCTACGCGCCGGTCAGACGTTGATTGCCTATCTCCCGCGCACGGCCCGCAGTGCGCGCGCCGAAGCCAGCGGCGGCAAGCGAGGTAACAGCAAAGTCTCCACCAGCAGCCGCAGCAACGCCAAAGCCAGTAGCACCGCCCGTGGCGGCAAAAGCGCGCCCAAGCCTCGCGGCGGAAACCCTGCCAAAAAGCGCAAGTAAGCGTTCCTATCAAAAAGCCCGCAGGCCAAAAACCTGCGGGCTTTTTTCATCGAAGCATGAATTTGATAGTTGTATGCGCTTTACAGACGAGCGCTCAAGCTCGATTGGACGGTTTTTTTAACGTCTATCCACCAAGGCATGGGCAATTGTTCCCAGGTCCACATACTCCAGCTCGCTGCCAATGGGCACTCCGCGTGCCAGGCGCGTCACCAGAATGCCGCGGGACTTCAAGGCTTCGCTGACCGCATGGGCCGTAGCTTCCCCCTCCACCGTGAAACTGGTCGCCAAGATGACCTCCTGCACCACCCCGTCGCAGGCACGCTCCAGCAACTGCTTCATTCCAATCTCTTTGGGCCCCACTCCATCCAGCGGCGACAGGCGCCCCATCAGCACGTAGTAATAGCCTTGATAGGCCCCTGTGCGCTCCATCGCTGCCAGATCGGCCGGAGCCTCCACAACACACAAGCGCGCACCATCGCGCCCCGCATCGTCACAAATGCTGCAAATGTGCCCTTCGGTAAACGTATGGCAGCGCTGGCAGTGGTGCACGGAATTGACCGCAGAATCCAGCGCCCGCGCCAGCTGCAAGGCTCCTGCCTGATCGCGCTGGAGCAAATGAAACGCCATGCGCTGGGCAGACTTGATGCCCACACCCGGCAGCTTGCGCAGCGCCTCGATCAAGGCATCCAGAGATTGCATGTCCGACACAGCTTGTCCTTTCACTCACCAGAAAAAAAGCGATCTGCCACTGCGCAGATCGCCTGTCCATTGAGCGCATGTGGAAGTTTCACTCTGCACTCAAAGCGGTCAACACGAGCCAGTGAAGCGCAGCTTCACGTTTGAGACGAGGCACGTGGTCGCAGACAGCACCAGAGGTGCGGCAAGACCATGCAACGAAGTATCAAGGCTTGTATTGGCTGCCGTTAAAAGGGGAATTTCATGCCACCGGGCAGGCCTGGCATACCGGCGGTGATCTTGCCCATCTTCTCGCTGGAGGTCTCTTCAGCCTTGCGCACTGCAGCGTTGAAAGCTGCGGCCACCAGGTCTTCCAGCATGTCCTTGTCTTCGGCCAGCAGGCTGGGGTCGATAGTGATGCGCTTGACGTCGTGCTTGCAGGTCATCACCACCTTGACCAGACCCGCACCGGACTCGCCTTCAACTTCGATGTTGCCCAGTTCATCCTGGGCCTTCTTCAGGTTGTCCTGCATGGCCTGAGCTTGCTTCATCAAACCGGCGAGTTGTCCTTTGTTGAACATGAGAATTCCTTCTTTTGTTGAAACGCCTTATTCAGGCTGAATAGATATGGGTTTAATGCTGCCAGGCACGATTTTCGCGCCGAAGTCCCGCATCAATGCTTGTACCTGTGGGTTGCTTTTGACAATGTCCTCGGCCAGCAACTGACTGGCTTGCCGCTCAAGCGCCAGGCGCCGCGCGGGAGTATCTGTCACAGGCCCCAACTCCACCTGCAATTGTCGCGCATGGCCGGCCGCTTCCAGCGCTGCCCGCAAACGATCACGTGTGCCCATTTGGTTGAGCGAGCTGGATTCCACGCGCAAACACCACAAATCACCATCTCGCGCCACCAGTTGCGACTGCAGCGCCAGCTGCCGTGCAACTGCCACTACGGCTTCGCTCGCCAGCAGCTCCTGCACCACACCAAACCACAAGTCTCCCTCGGGCGTGCGCTCCACCGGTGCGGCATTCTGCGCCGTGCTGGCATAGCCGCCAGAGACTTCTGGAGCGGCAGCTTCATCGGCCTCCATGGGTGGCTGGGCGTGCACGGGCAAGCCCACGTCCACCTCGGCATCATCGCTCCAACGCCCATCGTCGCCCCAGCCTTCCTCAGGCATGCCTGCCCAAGCACCTTCATCCGGACCTGAAGCGTCCGAAACGGACTCATCGGTGGATTCATCAACATCAGGGCCATTGGCATCAGCTTCAGCTGGCAACTGCGACACTGCCGCAGGCTCTGGAACAACCGCCTCTTCAGGCTTGTTCTCTCCTGCAGGAATGGGTACAGCGGCTGCCTGATTCACTATGGATTCAGAAGCACTTTTCACAGGCTTCACCTGCTTGGCAGCCACTGGAGACTCCAGATTTGCAGCAGTCTCGATCAATGGCTTGGACTTGGAGTCCAGCTGAGCCACCGATTCCGCTGGAGTATTCTTTGCAGGTTCAGCCGAGGTCCGCACAATCGTTGCCGCCCCCTGCACAGCTGCAGGAGCAGCAATCACCGGCCGATTAGGCCTCAGCGCTGGAGTTTTTTTTTCAGCCGTGCCGGCTTCGGCGTTTTCTGGCTTGAAGGCCAGCAGCCGCAGCAGCGCCATGGTCAGCGCAGCGTACTCATCCGGAGCCAGGCCCAGCTCCGTACGCCCATGCAAAGCGATGCTATAGAGCAACTGTGTTTCGTCGCGCGGCATCAGGCTGGCTAGGCGGTCCACTTCAGCCGCTTCCGGGTCGCTGTCATCCAGTGGCATGTCAGGCACGGCCTGCAAAACGGCCATGCGCTGCAGCACATTGCACATCTCTTCCAAGGTTGAGGCTGCAGACAAGCCGTTATGACGCAGCTCTTCCGAGGTCTCCACCACCGTGCGGCCATCGCCTTGCGCCAGCGCATCGATGAGGCGAAACACATGGCTGCGATCCACACTGCCCAGCATCTGGCGCACCGTCGCCTCCTGCAACTGGCCGCTGCCAAAGGCAATTGCCTGATCGGTCAGACTCAGCGCATCGCGCATGGAGCCACGTGCGGCGCGTGACAGCAGGCGCAAAGCCTGGGGCTCGGCAGGCACGCTTTCCTTGTCCAGCACATGAGTCAGGTGCTCAAGCACCGTGTCTGGGGCCATTGGTCTCAAGTTGAACTGCAGGCAGCGCGAGAGCACCGTGACCGGGACTTTTTGCGGGTCAGTCGTGGCCAGCACAAACTTCAGATATTCAGGAGGCTCTTCCAGCGTCTTGAGCATGGCGTTGAACGCCGTGTTCGTCAGCATGTGCACCTCGTCGATCATGAAGACTTTGAAGCGCCCCTGAACTGGCTTGTACACAGCCTGCTCTAGCAAACTCTGCACCTCGTCTACGCCGCGATTGGAAGCAGCGTCCAATTCGGTGTAATCGGGGAACCGACCGCTATCAATTTCAGTGCATGCAGCACATACCCCGCAAGGATTTGCGGTGATTCCACCATTGCCATCAACCCCTTGGCAATTGAGCGACTTGGCCAGAATGCGCGATACCGTGGTCTTACCTACGCCACGCGTGCCCGTGAACAGATAGGCATGGTGCAGGCGCTGCTGCGTCAAGGCATTGGTCAGGGCCTGAACCACGTGCTCCTGCCCCACCATTTCGGAGAAGGTACGGGGCCGGTATTTACGAGCAAGCACTAAATAAGACATAGTCTCTGATTCTACGGGGCCGGGGCCTGCCAGGAAGGCTGCTCATGAAATCTCATTTCCTGTGTCACAAGACTGTGTCACTTTTGCATCTATAATCGGGAGCGACGGGCCTCCTCGCATGGGGAAGCAGCCAACCGGGTCAGGTGGGGAACCAAGCAGCCCTAACTGTGAAACCAGTGCCGAGATCAGGCTCGTCACCTTTAGCTGGAAACCTTCTTATCAAGCAAGAAGGCATCTTCCCAAAAGGCTCTCCAAACTTCATACCCCAACAGAAAACATGCAGAGCGCATGATTTCTCGCTCCTGATCGCCTGCATTTCTCCACCCAGGAGAACACATTTGGAGCTTCTGCTCTGCCACTGCAACGATGCGAATATAAGATCGCAAGGCTTGTATTCACTCTACAGTTCATGACGTTCCCAATTAAGCACTCCTCGGAGGCATTGCTTTTGAACTGCTCGCTATCTATTTACTAGCTCCAATGGCCAGCAGCATTCTCAGGCGACTCAAGCAGCAATGAGTGCGCGCTCAATTCCTTACCCACCTTTATTACCTGCTTTGCGATTGAAATAGCTCTCTGGGGTCTCATCCAGCTTTGTTTGCCAAAACCTTTCGACTGCAGGTCAGCACTGGCCCAGCACACCTGAGCGGCGCTATCGCAGCAACATTTGGCACCAAAATCTCTCAGCTCTTCTGAGTAAGAAAAAGGGCCGCATAAAGCAGCCCTCTAATCCTCTCCTGCAACCCGCAAAAGATGCCAAGCACACACTTTAGACAGGAATCCCCACTAGGTCGTGACCCTGCGTGCCCACGATGCGCACGTTGATCAGCTCGCCCACCTTGTAGGTCTTGCTGGCCTTTTCAGGCGGCTGGATATGCACCACGCCATCAATCTCAGGCGCGTCGGCATAGGTACGGCCCACGCCGCCCTTTTTGCCCAGGCCCACGGCCTTATCGACCAGCACCTTCATGACCTGGCCCACGCGGCGCTGCAGGCGCTTGGTGGAGACTTCTTCGGCCACGGCCATGAAACGGGCGCGGCGCTCTTCACGCACTTCCTCGGCCAGCATACCGGGCAGTTCGTTGGCAGTGGCACCTTCGACCGGGCTGTAGGCAAAGCAGCCCGCGCGGTCGATTTCGGCTTCGCGGATGAAGTTGAGCAGGTGCTCAAACTCTTCTTCAGTCTCACCCGGGAAGCCGGCGATGAAGGTGGAACGGATCACCAGCTCGGGGCAGATCTTGCGCCATTCGCGGATGCGGTCGAGGTTCTTTTCGCCGCTGGCCGGGCGCTTCATGCGCTTGAGCACGTCTGGGTGGCTGTGCTGCAGCGGCACGTCGAGGTAAGGTAGGATCTTGCCTTCAGCCATCAGCGGCAGGATGTTATCCACCGTGGGGTACGGGTACACATAGTGCAGACGCACCCAGGCACCGTGCTGCTTGGCCAGGTTGCCCAGCTCTTCGGTCAGCTCCAGCATGCGGGTCTTGACGGGCTTGCCGTCCCAAAAGCCAGTGCGGTACTTCACATCCACGCCATAGGCCGAGGTGTCCTGGCTGATGACCAGCAGTTCTTTGACGCCGCCTTCAAACAGTGCCTTGGCTTCTTTCAACACATCGCCAATCGGGCGCGACACCAGATCGCCGCGCATACTCGGAATGATGCAGAAGGTGCAGCGGTGGTTGCAGCCTTCGGAAATCTTCAGATACGCATAGTGCTTAGGCGTGAGCTTGATGCCCGCATCGCCAAAGCTGCCGGGCACCAGGTCCACAAACGGATCGTGGGGTTTGGGCAAGTGGGTGTGCACTGCATCCATCACCTCTTGCGTGGCGTGGGGGCCGGTCACGGCCAGCACGCTGGGGTGCACCTCGGCCACCATGGTGGCGCCGCCCTCTTTGCCGGCCTTGGCACCCAGGCAGCCAGTGACAATCACCTTGCCGTTGGCGGCCAGTGCCTCGCCAATGGTGTCCAGGCTTTCCTTGACGGCGTCGTCGATAAAGCCGCAGGTGTTGACGATGACCAGATCCGCGCCTTCAAAGGTCTTGGAGGTCTGGTAGCCCTCGGCGCTCAGCTGCGTCAGGATCAGCTCGCTGTCGGTGAGTGCCTTGGGACACCCGAGTGATACCATACCTATACGGGGAATTTGATCTTTCTGGGAAATGGTTTCAGTCATGGGGCAATCTGCAAAAAATGGGTTGGTGTATAGCTATTTGCGGTTCTCAGACCCAAGGCAATCAACTGGTGGCAGCACTGACCGCCAGTTGGCCTATGCAGCGAAGTGGGCAGCCGAAAACGGCCTGGAACTAGATACCGGTCTGTCTTTAAGAGATGAAGGCCTATCTGCCTACCATCAGCAGCACATCAAATCTGGGGCATTAGGAGTCTTCCTCAGAGCCGTAGAGGACGGTCGTGTCCCGATGGGATCCGTGCTAATAGTTGAGGGCCTTGACCGCTTATCTCGCGCAGAGCCACTACAGGCTCAGGCACAACTAGGTCAGATTGTAAATGCGGGCATCACAGTGGTCACCGCCAGCGACGGGAAGACCTACAGCCGACAGCGGCTGAAAGAAAACCCCATGGACTTGGTCTACAGCTTGCTGGTAATGATTCGTGCGCACGAGGAAAGCGACACCAAAAGCAAGCGAGTCAAGGCCAGCATCAGGCGACTATGCGAAAACTGGATTGCGGGTACTTACACAGGACGCATCAGACAAGGGAAAGATCCGCACTGGCTCAGAGAGACTGAGCATGGCTGGGAGTTCATCCCCGAACGCGAAGCAGCAGTCCGTCGCGTGCTTGCGATGTACCAAGACGGCATGGGTGGCTTAAAAATCATGGAAGTGCTGGAGCAAGAAGGCATACGACTGCTCCCCAACGGACTCAACAACAGCCAGCAGGTTTATCGCCTCATCAAACAACACGCACTGATGGGGAGCAAAGAAGTCAGCGTCGATGGCGAGCTCTACTTACTGCCCAACTACTATCCAGCCCTACTTTCACAGGAAGAGTGGAACGAGTTGCAACGCCTGGCCGCAGAGAACGGGCGCCGGCGCGTAAAAGGAGATCTGCCTCACGTTATCACCGGAATTGGCATCACCACCTGCGGATACTGCGGCCGCCCGATGGCCGGCCAGAACCTAGCAACCAAGCCGCGCCTGCCTGATGGGCGCATTCGCGACGGATACAGACGCTTGCTTTGCGCGTCTGCTGCAGCCTACGGAGGCGGCTGCCCTGTGCCCGGCTCTACCAGCGTGGCCCCAGTAGAGCGAGCCATCATGTCCTACTGCTCTGACATAATCAATCTGCAAGCTCTGCATGGAGCTGATCGCACCGAAGGCCCTCGTAAACGCTTGCACGCTGCAAAACAACACGTAGATGAGCTGCAAGACCAGCTAAACAAACTGACAGACGCGATGCTGGCCACCGCCAGCGAGGGCGCCCCATTAGTTTTCGCTCGCCGTGCACGTCAAGTGGAGGCTGATCTGGATCTGGCAGAAAAGGCCGTCACACAGGCTGAACGGGAGATTGCAGCTTTAGCCCGCAACAACCTCGACGGCGCAGATGTAATGTGGCGCGAGCTTGCCGCCGGCGTGGAAGCCCAAGACGCCCCCTCTCGCCTCAAAGCCCGCCAGCTGGTGGCTGACAGCTTCGAGCGCATCGTTGTCTATCACCACGGCATCAGACCTGATCACACGCCAAAATCGCGCGACTATGAGATTGACCTGATGCTGGTTGGCAAAGGCGGTACTTCGCGTTGGCTGAGAGTGGACAAAGCTGGCAACTGGGTGGATGGCGAACAGTTCGCGCTTGGATAACGCCTGCTACTGAAGTCGATCAATTAAATTTCGATCAACCTCCACCTGCCCTTTCAGGGCGTTGACTTGGGCGTCCCGGCGCTCGACCAATCCGACAAGCTGGCCAACCACGCCCGCGCCTTCCCCAGCAAGGGCTGCGAGTCGCTGGTGTTGATCTGCGATATCTCGGCAGGCAGCGGCGTCACCGGCAAGCTGGGCGTTACGGGTGGCGGCGTTGCGGATATCGTGCTGCAGGCCTGCAATGCGGGCAGCATCAGCAGTGCGGCCAGCCTCCAGAGTTGCGAGCTTTTGCGTGTAGTCATGGGTGTTGTCCTGTTGTGCGGCTGCGTGGGTGACTACGGCAGCCGCTTTCTTTTCTGTAGCTACTTGCGCTTTCTGCGCATGCATTTGAGCCTGTTTCGACTGTGAACTCTCCGCACGGGCTACGCGGCCATCAGCCCGCCAGCCATTGACGACCCAGCCCGCGGCAAAGGCCAGCAGCAGCAGCAAGCCCATGCTCAGCGATGAGGCGCGGCTGCTCATGCCAGCCCCGCTTCACACAGCTGACGCTCGGCAGCGCGGCGTTTGATGAGGCCGGGCAGCTGCTTGCCACCGGCATAAGTCCAGCGGCTTAGCTCGGCACACGCGCCATCGATGTCGCCCGCATTGGCCTTGCGCACCAGCGTGCTGCTGCAAAACGCGCCCTCGCCCACGTTGAATGCAAAGCTCACAAAGGCGGCGCGCTGGCCGTCGGTCAGCGGCTGGCTGATGCAGCTCAGTGCATCGGCGTGCTTGGCCAGGTCTTTGTAGAGCATGTCTTCGCACTGCTGGCGGGTGTAGGTCTGGCCCATCTTGAGCTCGGGGCCGGTGTGGCCCGTGCAGGCGGTGATGATGCCCACGGGGTCACGGTAGCTGCGCAGCACCGTGCCTTCGTACTTTTGCACCAGCGGCACGGCCAGCACGACGGCTGCGCCGCCAATGGTGGCAATGAGTTTTTCTTTCCAGTTCATCGGCTTGTACCTCCTTTGATGGCCGTCCAGAAGCCCACGCAGGCTCCGCCCAGCATGACGATGGCGGCCAGCGGCTTGGCCACCTTGCCCACCCAGTTCAGCACCTTGAAGGCGCCTTTCATGGCCGAAAAAAACTCCAGCATCTCTGCAAGTTGTTGATTTCGCTCCTGCAGCTGCTGTGTGACTGCTTTCAGATCACGCTCAATCGATGCCATGCGTTCACTCCCCTTATCCAGGCGTTCATTGATCTGCTGCCGCGTGACCGCTGGCAGCTCATCCCCGTAGTCGTCCATTCCTCTCTCCTGTTCTCTTGGGCTTATCTGTTGGGCTTTCAGACTTCAATCAGCACATAGGGCATGGCGGGCGCGGGGCCAGTGACGGCACCGCCTTGCACATAGACGCGCACGCCATTGGCCGCGCCCAGCGGGTTGCGTACGCGCAGCTGGCCCGCACCGCCTTCGAGCGTGATCTGGGCAGTGCCGTCGGCAAACACGGCGCTGATCTGCCCGGTCATGACGGGGGCTTCGGGCAGCAGGGCCTTGAGACGCTTGTAGAGGTTGGTGCTCATGCAGCCACCCTTTCGACGGTGACCTGCTGGCGAACCTTGGGCAGCGATGCGCTGACACTGACGCCGCGCACCAGGCCGCGCCAGGTGCCATCGGTGTCGGCCACTTCCAGCAGCTGGCCGGGGTTCAAGATGCCAGGGTTGGTGCCACCCGTGAGCACGGGCATGCTGATGCTGTGCTGCAACTTGTTGCCGCTGGCGGCCAGCGCCCAGCTGCCGCGCATGCGGGCAGCGTCGGCATGGGTGATGAGGTCGTCCTGAATCTGCGGAGCCAGCTTGTCACGCGCACTGAGGCTGCGCACCACATGACCCAGCACGCCGCCCACGCTGCCGCCGGTCACATAGATGGCGTTATATTCCGCACGCGGATCGGGGCGCAGTTCATCGGTGACGATGACGGCTGCCGGCATTTGCACATCGGGCACAGCCGCGCCCCACTCCCAAGGCAGCACCGGGTAGCGCGGCGCAACGATGAGCTGCTCTGCCGTGCGGTGGCTGCGCACCACAGCGTTGACCGATTCGGCCACGCGCAGCACCGCCTGCAGAGGCGTGCCCTGAAAACTCCAGGCACCGGCGGGCACCTGCCAGTCGGCAATCTGCCAGTCCAGACTGACGCCCGAGTGCTCGAGCGCGGCCACGGCCAGTTGCTGGGCCGTAGCGTCGGCGCTGGCCAGCCAGTTTTGCTGCGGCATGTAGGGCGCGCCCAGCATGGCGGTGACGCTGACGCCCTGCACAGCCACGCGGCGGCGATCAAACGCGCGGCTGCGCGCCGTGCTGGTGACCGCAAACACAAACTGCATGCCGTCAATGCCCACCTGCAGCCGTGGCGGCAGCCCACCCACGGGGGCGAGCTGATCGAGCAGATGCTCAGGGCCATTGGCAGACAGGCTCCAGCAGTAGCTGTCGTCGTCGGCGGCAATGGTGACGTCAGTGAGCACTACGGGCTCAAGGCTTGGCAGCAGATGCGCCGTGAGGTGGTGAACTTGCATATAGACGGGCAGCAGGGGAATGACGTATTGCGGCGTGGGCTGCGGCTCTGGGTCGCTGCCCTTGCAGCAGATAAAAACCAGACGGCTATCGGCAGACCATGGCTGCCGGAACACCAGCGCCGCAGGCAGGCCGGGCACATAGCAGCGATCTGCATCAGGGTCTGGCTTGGGGCGCCACTGGCCGGGGCCGGGCTTGATGGCTTGCTGCAAACGCCCGCGCCAGTCCACCCGAACCGGGATGCCCTGCGCAAGTTGCACGAGCAACCTCGAAGACATGGGCTGGCCTTGCTGGAAGGTGCTGGCGAGCTGGCCACGGCGGCGCAACGCTTGCTCAAAACCCTGCAGCATATCGAAGCGCAACGGGGTAGCGTCCTGCAGGCGATCACCCGCGCTGCTGCGCAGGCGCTGGCCTTGCTGCATGCTTTGGCGAATGGAGGCTCTAACAGCGGCTGCGTCCTGCACACAGCCCTGCTCTGCTGACGCCAGGCGCTGCGCCTGCTGCCAGAGCTGCTGCACCTGACTGGCCACTTTGCGGGCGTCTTGCAAAAGAGCGGTCACGCCCGCCTGCAAAGGCTGGGCCTGCTGCCAGATGACCTGCGCACCAGCCCGCGCTGGCAGTCCGTCCTGAATGCAATCGGCCGCAGCGCCCACGACCGGGCGGCTGACGTTCACATTCCAGCCCAGCTGCAGCGCACCGCGCAGGCCCAGGGTAATGCGCCCTGCCGCCCGCACGCGAGCCAGCGCAGCCACACGCACCGAGCCGCGCAGCCCGGTGATACGACCTGCGGCCGTGACGGTGTAGCGCTCTTGCGGCACATCGCCGCCAGCGCCAAACACCAGCGGCACGGGGTTGCCGGTGCTGTGGCGTTGCTGGTCAAAGACAAGAGGAACGGCTGCCATGCTGTGCTTTCTGCTCTCTCGCCCTAGCCCAATGCCGTGCCCGACAGCGTGATCAGGCCGCCCGCGTAGAACATGGGTGAGTCGTCACCCTCCGCCGTCTTGCCGCCCGCCACCTGAAAGCAGCCTCTGTGGTCAGCATCGGTCACACCGCCGTCGGCTAGCACCGCCCCATCAGCCGCCACCAGCTCGCCCCAGCGAGGGATGCCGCTTTGCAGCACCATGACACCCTCGCCAGTCGCAGGCATCAGATCGAGCAGGCCATCGACGGTGATCAGCCCACAGGGCTTGGCCAGGGGGATTTCTGCCATGGGGGCGGCGGGCGTGCCGAGGTCGTCAGGGCGTGCCGTGGCGTACAGACGAACCAAAGCATTGCCCGTACCCGCATCCAAGCGGGTGAGCGTGGCCTGCAGTTGCGCCCTGGCCAGCGCCGAGCTGACGCGCCATTCGTTGACTACGGGGGCGCTCATGGCATGACCTCGGGCACCAGGTTGTTGGCCACAACGGAGCGGAACTGCAACTCGTGATCCCAGGCGATCACATCGTATTCGTAGCGACCGCTGATCTCGGTGAACTCATAGCTGCCGTCGGCCTTGCTCCAAGTCTCTCGAACCAGGTATCCGTCCTTGCTGCGATGCAGGCGTACCCGACACCGTAACGGGGTATGGGCTGGGTCCGCATTGCGGCTTACTATGCCGTAGATGCGGTGACTGCCGCCGAACTCGATGTCAAGGCCAACTGCTGCTCGGTGTCCTGACGTTGCAAAATCCGGCATCACAGAAGATGCTCCGGTGCTTGCATACGATGTTGGCGTGAGGGTTCGGCTAGAGCTGTCCCAACGCTCCGCCAAAATGAAGTCGGTGGTGTACTTTGCAGCAGACGTAAAAATCACATCCGATACTGCGAATGACCCCAGCGAAATCTGTGCATTCTTGGTACAACCTATCCGCAAAGGCCATGCATTGCCCCCACCTACCGGGGACGTCGCCCGAGCAGCTGTGTGCACGAGACGCCCGTCGACAAAGAGACGCAGACTCGCACCTTGAATGGAAATTGCAATGTGCGTCAGTCGACCGCGTTTTACGACCCCGGCAGAAGTTCGAACAAAGTTCTGAGTGCCCGACCAGTAGTAAAAGATCAGACTGTCATCCGTGCTGGGGCCAAAAGACCAATACACAATGCCTGGCGCTGATTCACCGCAATACACCATCAGTGGCAGGCCTGCGTCTCCAGTAGGCGGAGCTTCATAAAGAATGGTTGCTTCGACGGTGATATCGCTGCCGGTCCAATTCATAAACGGTGCAACCGTTGAAGCGAGGCTGACAGAAGCGGAGCCCTGCACCCTCAGCATAGGCACACCACCCCGGTTGATATCTGTCTGTATCGATGCCCCAGATGGGAGCGTCCAGGAGCCGCCAGTAACCCCGTCTTGCACCGCATCTCCCGTCATACAGGAGACTGCCCCGGCGCGTGGATCTCGTACACAGAACGGTAAAATCTGCGTTAGTGCGGATATCCCTCGCAGACCTCGAACATCACGCACCAACACCCATACGCCGCCCATAAATGCAAAGACGGTCAGCGCTGAAAGATCGCCGCCTGCGATGCGCATGCCATCAACTTCCACCGCAGTGGAGAACTCCCATTGCACAAAAAAACCACTGCTTTTCACATCAGAAGCTGCAAAAACCACCGTAGAGCCTGGCGAGTCTTGGGCAATGCTCGATAGCGACCCAGATGAGGGGTGATGGCTGGAAGAAATGATGGCAGCCGTATCAATACGTATGGATGCTGAGTACAGCTGCAAGGCATTGATCGTCAAGTCACCGCCATCCCAGGGTGATAGCGCAGCGACGCGCCAGAGCTTGGCTTGCATCAGCGCCCCCAGGGACCAGAAATATCTACAAACACAGTGCCGAAAGATGCTCCTGTCGGCGACCCAACCCGTAACGCGAGCAGCTTGCGAGCCGCAAAATCGTCTGTCCCATCAACAAGAGCACCTGTGCTGAAATTTGCGGCAAGGTCTTGCACGGGGTGTACAACTCCTGGAACCGTGCCACGCATGGCTGACTGAGCAAACAGCTCCAACGAACCCATCATCAGCCCATTGTTGGCTCCGTTTGGATATGCCCCCCACGCATACCCACCATTGCCCGCATAGACATCCGCCGTCGTGCCCGTGTGATGCGAACCAATGCGTTGAGCGGCCAGGGAGCCACCGATTCCGTTGTGTGACCGAGCCAGATAGGCACCACCTCTGGCACTGCGGTGGCTGAACCCACAGCACGCATCGGGTATGCCCACCGAAGCGGTCTGGTCAGACTGGTTTCCTGTGATCAGAAATCCCCAGGCGTCCCCAGACTTCAAGCTGGCAATATCACCCGCATGCACGAGAGTCAATTTGCCGTTGCCCTGAGGATCTATCGCCAGAAAAAATCCTCGCGTGTCGCCACACAGATACCAAGAGCGCGCCAAGGCACTGGCTGCGCCACTCTTGGGCCAGAACAAACCGCCAGGGAGCTGGGCTTCAAGAGGTATGGCCGCCACACCATTGTCGACATCAGACATCGCCTCATAGCCCCGAACACGCGCGTTCGTGGTGCCTGCGTCGTCAACACGCAGATACATTCGAGTGCCTGCGGGCGACTGGCTGCGATACACCGCCTTGTTGCTCCCGGCAAAGACTTTCTCCCAGCCCAGCGGGGCGATCTTGAAACTGATGGAGCCTGTGACTGGGCCATCAGGTAGATTCGTCTTGAACTCCACCCAGCTGTTGCTGACGGCCGTGATTCTTTGTTCGCCGTTGAGCGCGGCAAGCGAGGCCCCGGCCACCAGGATGACTGCGTGCAGCTCGGCGGCGCTCTTGCCACTGGCAAAGCTCAGGCGGCAGACGCCATTGCCGACAGTGGCGCTGTCCACCGCTTTGACACCAAAGCCATCCACCAAGCATGCATCCAGAGTTGCAATCAATGCCCCCACTGCTCCCGAGACAACTGGCGCTCCAGCCATCGCCGAGTAAAAGTGCTTGACCGAGGTATCCACAACAGAAGTCATTGCTTTAAGTCCTTGTATTTATTGGATGAGCTATTCAAGGGCGATCAATATCGCCGCGCGTCAGAATGCTGAATCGGTAGTCGGTACCCGCCGCCTCGCTGGGCTGCACGCACATCACCACCGCCATAGGCTGCATGGCGCCCACGGTGTTGATACGCAGGCAGTTGCCTGCCGCCCAGCCGCCGCCCCAGCCCACGGCCTTGAGCGTGAAGTACGGCACACCGGGCAGCGTGTCGGTCCTAGTGCTGGGATTGATGGGCGCAATGTCGGCCGCGATGGGGAAGCTGCCTAGGTTGCCCACATGCTCGCCAATCACTTCCACGGTGGTGGTGTTGGTGAACTTGAGAATCCAGCGCTCGGTGATTGCACCTGCATTGGTGACTACTACGGGGTAGTCGGTATCGTTGTATTGCGCTGGGGCGCTGTTGCCTGTCACGGAATCAGCCCACGTCACGCCATCCCAGTTGGCCTGGTCAAACATCAGGCTGTTGCGCGCTCGCAGGGTGTTGACGTACAGGGCACTGCTGACCACGCTGCCCACAGGGAAGTCATGGGTCAGAGCTTTGGTCAGAGTCAGCGTGCCGTTGATCTGCACGTCCGAGACGCGGGCCATTTCTTCAATGCGATGAAAGACCTGAACGGGCTGAGACCAGTCCGTCACATCGCTGATGGTGACAAGACCGGCATCCAGATCCACGCTCCAGCCCTGCTGCACCTTGGCGCCGTTAGCATCCACAATCCAGACACGGGACAGACGCTGGCGGGCGCAGTCTATGGTCTGACCATTGGTCAGCACCGCCTTGGGCAGCTGGCCGGTGTGACCCACAACCACGTAGTAGCCCACGCGAAACACCGGCACACGCCCATCGGACGGCAGGCGCACCGGATCCATGCCGATGATGTCGGCATCAAGCGGCAGGTAGATATAGGTCACGCTGTTAAAGCGCAGCGTGGTGGGATCGACCGGGTGCGGCTTCCAGATCTTGCCGGCCTGCACAGCACCGATGTCTGCCGCGTCAAACCACCATTCGGCACGCTCGGCGTCCGTGAGCGTTGCCGCATCTACAAAGGCGCCAAACTGCAGCTCCGTCACGCCGGTCTGGTAGTCCATGCGGCCCCGGCTATTGCCGCTGTTGAAGTAGCCATCACCATCAGCCGTAAGTGTGATGGCGTTGCCAGCAGCATCGGCCAGGTTCAGCGTCAGGCCGTTGACCGCCACTGGTGCGCTCGGCGTGCGAAAAAACAGGCTGCCCGTGGTCCAGCTCTTGCGCGTGGTCCACAGGCTCTGCAACGCAAGAAGCTCTGCAGGTTGGCTGGTGCCGTAGTCGCTCAGGTAGGCGATGCCGGCTTCATAGTCCATGCGCCCCGCCACTACGCCGGCACTGGTGCCACTGCGGTCGCGGATGATGTCGCCGTCCACATCGATGTAGCTGTGGCCCATCCAGCTGAACTGGACCGAGCCCGGCACGACGTACTGCGCCGTGTAGGGGCACAGGTCGATACTGACCGCCTCTGGCTTCCAGCTTTGCACCGCTGTCAAAGCGCTGGCAAAGCCTTCTGCATAGGTGACCTGCAGCGTGCTGGCCGCCAGGATCTGCTCCGAGACCGCCACGTTGACGTTCGCACCGCCCTTCTGGCTGTTGCTGTAGTTGGCCGAGCCGCCCAGGATGGTGGAGGTCTCGAAGACTTCTGAGCGCTCATAGTCACTCTGGTAGCCCTCGGTGCTGCTGTCCAGGTCGATCAGCTTGGCCGTGATGGACTTGCCCGCATAGTTGACCGTGCCACGAGCGCCCAGCGAGCCCTGGCCGTCGTCGGTCAGCGTGTGGAATGTCAGCTCCTGCGTCTTGCTGCTGGCCGTGGTGGTGCGGGTGTAGCTGGCTTTCTGGTCCACGCCATTGGGCGTGCCGTAGATGCGCACGGTGGGCATATAGCCCGCGCCTTCGATGTTGGCGGGGCTGAAGCGGCCACTGCGATCCTTGGAGTACTCGGCCCCGATCAGCAGGCCCTCGCCCTTGTTGGCCGAGGCCCCCGTGCTGCTGCCGCCGCTGCTGGCCGTGACATTGCGCACCGTCACCCATTCCAGCTTGACGCTGCCTGCAGCCGGGACAGAGTCCAGCGCAATGGTGGCGTAGCCTGCTGCATCGGGGCTGGCCGTCACATTCTTGGTGACCAGCGTGGCGTGCTGATACTCGATGGAGAACTCACCCAGCGCATCGATCCACACGCCCGGCTTGGGCTTGATCAGCAGCTTGCCTGCGGCGTAGTTGACCTCGCCCATGGCATCGCCCTGCAGCACGCCATTGCTGTCGGTGGCCGTCTTGAGCACGCCGCCGCTCTCCCACTTCACCGTGAGGGTGCCCGCCTTGATGCATTCGTGATCGAGCTGCAGCAGATACTCGGGCTGGCGTACCTGCAGCAAGCTGCTGCTGCGGTTCACAAAACCGGTGGTCTCGCCCCACTGGATGATGATGGAGCTGCCCACATCGGGCAGTGCAGGCAGGGTCAAGGCCAGATTACCGTTGGCATAGTTCACGGTACCGGCGGCATCGCCCTGCAGCTTGCCTGCGCCGTCATCGGTCGCTGTGTACCAGGTGCCCAGCACCATGAAGCTGAT
The DNA here is from genome assembly GCF_057369555.1 of Comamonas sp. FUJ_7. Lineage (NCBI taxonomy): Bacteria > Pseudomonadati > Pseudomonadota > Betaproteobacteria > Burkholderiales > Comamonadaceae > Comamonas > Comamonas sp. FUJ_7. The sequence continues at coordinate 34,171 of NZ_JBXXZI010000012.1, read as the reverse complement.
GGCCACCGTGCCAGGGCTGGGAAAGGGCCGCAGGATGCTGGTCCAGCTGTAGCCCCGGTTTTCCTGGCCGACCTTGAAGCGCTTGGTGTGCGGCGCCACAGCCACAGTCACTTCACGCGGGCCGCTGGCCAGCGTCAGCGTACGCATCGCTGCCGGGCGCTGGTCCAGGTTGATGGTTTCCGTGCGGCTGTTGGGCACCAACTGGGTGTAGATGCTGGCGACCTTGACCTGGCGCTTGGTGTCGCCCAGTGCATAGGGCTGCACCATCTCGGCGCCGCCGTAGAACTGCATGGCATCGGCCACCGTGGTGTCGCGCACGCGGGCGGCATTGGCCTCACGGCTGAAGGTGCGGTTGGGCTCGCTGCCGGTAAACGCTGCGCCCAGCTTGTCGCTGATCTCGCAGGTGGTCACCAGCGCCGGATAGTCCACGGGCGTGCCACCAGACATGAAAGTGAAGATGCGCTCTTCGGTTTCGGTACGCGTGATGCGCACGTATTGAAACTTCTCGCCCGACTGACCTTCGTTTTGAATCAGCAGCAAGGTGCGGCCAATGGGCGGTGCACTGGTGCCAGGCCGATGAAACAGCTGGATATTGCGCTGATTGAACACATGGTTGCCCAGCAGAATGCCGTTCCACTCAATACCGGCAATCAGATAGTTGGCAATGGCCTGGGCAATCTGCTTGCGCGTGTGAAAGAAGTCGCAGGCCGCAATGGTGATGCTGATATTGGGATCATTGGGCAACTGATCCACGATGATGTTGGCATCCAGCAGCGGCTCGGTGTCGGGGGTGTGCACCTTGGTAAACACCTGGCGAATGCTGACCTTGCCGCCGGCGCGGGCGATCTCGGTCACATCGTCAAAAATCTGGTTGCTCTGGTTCCACTCGATCACTTTGCCCGTGGGGCCGCCACCGCCCTCGTCCACATCGGCCATGACCTTGGATGCCAGCAGCTGGATATCGCCATCCTGAATTGCCATTGTTCTTCTCTCTTTACACAGTGATCAGCCGCAGCGTGGCGACATAGGGATGGGTGCTCTCGGGCAGCTCGGGACGTGAGACAGGCTGGGCCTCGATCGGGTCTTCAGCCGCAAACTGCACGGTGAATTCGCGACCGTCGGCCAGCTTCAGCAGGTATTCGCCATCCGGCGCATCGGCCAAGGCCCGCACAGCCAGCAGCGTGGCGCGGCGAATCCAGCCCTGGTCTTCCACCGCTTCGAGAGTGATGGGGCGACCAGCCACACGGGCCGCCGCATCGATGACCTGAGCGCCGGTGATGCTGCGCTCTATGGTTTTTTCAACGGCGGACCAGTTGAACTCGTCCACCCACAACATGCCGCGCGGCAGCTCGATGCCGTTCAGAAAATGGCCTGCCATCAGTGCACTCCTCCGGACAGCTGAGCCGAGCGCTCCAGCGCCTGCAACAGTTGCTGCACCTGGTCGCTGCCCTGGGCGTCGGTGCCAATCTCAAACTGGCGGCCACCCACACGGATCTCATGGCGGTGAGTGATGACCTGCGAGGCTGGGGACGGCGGCGGAGGTGGTGGAGGCTCTGGTGCCTCAACAGGAGGAGCCGGTGCCTGCGTCGCTGCTAGCTGGGCAGGCGCTGCCGGCATCCATGCCTGCAGCTGACTCTGCTTGGGTGCTTTCTTCTCACGCGCCTTGGCCGCTGCCTGCTGCAAATCAATCGCACGACCTGCTTCCTTCACGGCAAACTGGGTCAGGTCATATTGGTAGTTGCCCAAGGCTCCACTGCTCTTGACCGAGAAAGGGTTGTCTTGCGCATACTGGTTTTGCCACTGCTGCCACCAGGCGTCCAGCTCTTCACGGCTCTGGAACTGCGGCACCAGATTGAGCGGCCCACTGTTCTGCTGCATGACACCCTGAGAGCCCTTGATGTTGGCATTGCGCACAGCCAATGAGCCTCCGGCAAGAATGTCCTGCTTGCTCAGGCCGTTGCGCATGGCCTCTTTTTCAGCCTCGGTGTATTCGCGCTCATTGCGCTCTGGCCAGTGGCCACCTCCCCCTCCATGCCCACCACCTGAGCCAGGACCGCCATGACGCTCTCCACCATGGCGGTCATTGAAGCGGTCCAGCTCCGAGCCAGCGCCGCGCACGGACTTGCTCAGGTCATTGAAGCCCGTAGCCATGGAGCTGGTGGCCTTGCGCGTGGCGCGGTCGGTGTTGACGATGGCCTTGCCCGCCTCATCCAGCTGCACCACATAGCCCTTCACAGCCGCCTGGGTCTTGAGCCATTCAGGTGCAATGCCGCCGTTGGCCGCAATCACCTTATCGGCCATGGCTTTCCAGGCCTCGGCAATGCGCAGCGGCGGCTGCTTGCCGTCTTTCTCCAACTGGTCAAACGCAGCACGGGCCTGGTCAGCCATGCGCTGCAGATCCTCGTTGGTGGTCATGCCCAGGTCTTTGTAGGCCTGCTCCAGCAACGCGGTGGAGTGGGCCGCGTCTTCGGCTGTGCCTGATGCCTCGCGCTGGGCCTTGGCAATTTCCTGCAGCTTGCGCCCTGCAGCATCCAGGTTGCCACTGGCGATCAGTTGCTGGTACTCAGACTTGAGGCGCTTGAGGTTTTCTGCTGCAACGCGATCCGCCTCGGCCTTGGCCTTTGTTTCCTTGGCGGCCTTGGCCGCAGCCTTGCCCGTGGCCTCGATGCCAGCCGCCACCGCATCAATCGATGGGGCCGCTGCTGCTGCAGCATTGCCCACGGCCTCCACCTGCCCCGTCAACCCATCCCAGGCATCGCGCGCTGTCTTGGCACCATCGGCCATGCCCTGCAGGGACTCAGCAGCTTTGGCCTTCAGGGCATCGGCAGACGCTGCAAAAGCGCCTGCCATCTCCTCGGCATCGGCCGCAGCCAGGCGAAAGCTCTCGCTCAAACCACCAAAGGTGACAGAAGCCAGACCCGTGCGCAGCATGGCCACGCCCTCCATCACCTTGGAGGCTATCGTGGCAAACGCCGTACCCAGGCCGTAGATGGCAGTCAGCACACCATTGACGCCCGCAGTCATCACACCCCAGGCCAGTTGCACCGAGTTACCCGCGTTGGTGGCGTACTGGCCGATACGCTGCAGGGTCTCGCCCGCCTCGCTGGCAAACACCTGCAGGCGCAAGATCACCGCATCAAAGTTGACGTTGGCCGCAAAGGATTTGAAATACTTCAGCCCGCTCTCAAAAGCAGTCGCCAAAGCCTGACCAAACTTGGTGACCGTTCCATCATCAATGGCACGGCGTATGGCAGCGGTCAAATCATCAACACCCTTGCGGACTACCGGCAACACAGGCGTATTGAGCACCTGCACCGCAGCATCCCAGACGCTGCCCAACCCTTTGATAGAGCCTTGCAGGTTGTCCGACATGATCTTGGCCGTGGCCTCAGCACTGCCGCCCGCATTGCGCAGCTTTTCAGTCAGCTCATCGAGCGAGCCCATGCCTTGGTTGAGCAAGGCGCGCAGCGCAGGGCCAGCCTCCAAGCCAATGGCGTTGATGGCCTTTTCGCCATCCTTACCTTTGGCGGCCAGTTCGCGCAGCGCTTCTTCAAAGTCGTTGGTGACAATGCCTGCTGCCCCCAGTTCCTTGCGAAACGACGACAGCGGGTTCTGAAACTGACTCAGAATTCCGTTAAGCGCCGTACCCGCGCGGCTTGCATCAATACCCGCATCAGCAAACTTGCCGATGATGGCCACCGTACTCTCTAGGCTCAGGCCCAGAGAGTTGGCCACAGGCGCCGCATAGCTCAGCGCCTGGGCCAGGCCATCCACACTGGTGTTGGTGGCGTTGGCCCCCTTGGCCAGCACATCGGCCACGCGACCGGCATCGCCAAAGGCCAGACCCATGCCCATCACGGCCTTGGTCACGTACTCACTGGCGGTGGCCAACTCAATATCACCAGCCTGGGCGAGAGCCAGAACAGCAGGCAGCGTCTTGATGGCATCGTTGGCACTCAGACCTGCTTTGGCCAGATTCTCAAGCGCCGCAGCGGCCTGCACCGAGGTGTACTTGGTGTTGCTACCGGCATCCTGAGCGGCCTTGGTCAGGCCGGCCATTTCTTCAGCAGTACCATCGGTAGCTGCCTTGACGCGGCTCATGGCCGCTTCAAATTCAGCAGCCCCTTGGATACCTCCAGCAAATGCCTTGATGCCGAAGTAGCCAGCGACCGCCACGCCAATCGTCTTGATGTTTTTCTCAAGACGACCTAGCACTGCCGAGGCGTTATCCTTGGCATTGATGACGATCTGAATGGGTTTGAATGCCATGTGAGTGATTGCTACGGTTTGCGCTATAGCCAGGCAGGCCACACTGCAAACCGCACCGACAGCAAGTCGGGCGGTTGCGGCTTTTGGGAAATTAGTTCGCTACTGGTCGGCCATCGCAATAGATGGCTTCGGCATTGGCGGGCTTGAGGGCCTCGAGCTCAAACTCCATCACCACAACGTCTGTACCCTCAGCAATCAGGGTCAAGTCGCCGCCAGCGGTCAGCGTGACCTTGGGCAAATACCAGTCACGGTTACCGCCTGCTGCGTTGTCAGATACAACGCGCAGCGCCCCCGTCAACTCGGACTTGGCACCGGACTTGACGGACTCGAACTTGCCAGCCACGGTCTTGTAGCCAAACACAACTTCCGTCGCCTGCGTGATGGCACCGCCCTCGATGATCTGCACTCGCCCCGTCTCGGTGTCGACATTGAAGTCCGTGCCAGCCGCATAAGCAGTGCCGCCCGCCTTGGCTTCGACCGTGATATCGGACACATTGCGCACACCCAGAGGGTTGGATGCTGTTGAACCCAGCTGGTACTGACGTCCAGGCAAGACTGTGCGCTCTTCACCGGAGACAGTCTCTGCCGCCTGAGTTTTGACCTCATGCGAACCAGTCAGCCACAGCGCCGCATTGCTGGGACTGAAGTTGTCGCATTGCAAAGATCCGGTGCGCTGCACCTGCACCACCCAGCTGCCATCCTTTTCACGCAAGCCGGTCTGGCTGCTGAAGTGCTCAGCCTTCTCTGTCTCAATGGACAGACTGATGCCTGGGCAGTTACCCAGATCAATTTCACCCGTCAGGCGTTCGTTGGCATCAAAAGGGTCGAAATAGGCGCGACCACGGGGAATAAGGTATTCGCTTTTGGCGTGAGTAATGGGCATTGGCTGCTCCGCTAAAGTTGATCAGGACTGACCGTCAAACACGGCCACAGTGGTGAAGGTGATTTCGTAGCCAACCAGGGCCACGTCAGAAAAGTCCATGGGCTGCACACGAGCCACCTGCAACTCCGTCCAGCCCCGACCTCCAGGAATGGATGGCCGCCAGTTGTGCAAACTGCCAATGACTGCAGTGAGCGCAGTGTCGAGCTGCTGAGCTGCCTCGTCACCGCGCCTGACCACCGCACTGACAGACCACTCCGGCTGGAGCGACACTGCAGGCTTGCGTGCTTGCGTGACAGAAGCGCCGCCCATGCGCACATCCACAGCAGGCACCGAAATGCGATTGACGTCATGACAGCCTTGACGCACCTGCCAGCCAGCAAAGGCTCCAAGTTCGTGCAAGCGTTTGGCAATCAAGGACTCCAGCATCAACATGGGGCTACTCCGTAAACACAATGGTGAAAGTGGCCCAGCCACTGGCATCCGGGACGACTGAGCTGGTGACGCGGCAGGATTTACCGTTGAGGGCCAGCTCAGTGCTGCCCTCCGTAATGCCATCTGCATCAGCAACACAAAGGGAGACGGTTTGACGTTCAGCCGTAAAGGCCTCTGAAAACCCATCTTCCCCTTCTGCGTCCCAGAGCACGCCGAACTCCTCCCCACCTCTCCAGCGCGCAGAGGCGTTGGAGAGGTGACGCAGCACGACCGCATTGGCACGGTCGTGGATTCGTTTGAAAGGGTCCGGCGCGCGCATGGCCTCAGGCGCCAACCGTTCCTGGGCAGCCGGTGAACTTGATGTTCACCACGGTGTCGCCAGCTGCAGCCGCATTGAAGGCCACAGCGGCAGCGCCGGACACATCGCCAGCGGCAGCCTCACCCACGGTGAAAGCCTTGGCAGCCGCCTTGAACACCACGGCCTCACCCTGGGTAATGGCAGTGCCCGCAACCTTGGGGACGGCGAAAACGCCATCCACGGCCACGGAGCCAGTGTCACCATCCGGGATGTCCTTGAGCGCAACGCCCAGCAGGGCGCCCGCCTTGACCACGTCACCGGAGGCAATATCTGCTCCAGTTTCATTTACATAGTCCAGCACCTTGCCGGGCTGCACATGGTTTTTTGCCATTTTTGCTACTCCTTAGATAGCGTTGATGCAAGGCCCAGCAATTACTTGCCAGCGTTGGATGCAATGCCGCGGTAATCATGGGCGGCAACGCCGTAATCCAGACGCACCTTGAAGCGGGCACCATCGGTATCGAAAGCGTCTTCCTGCTCAATGAAAGGCGTGTCTACACCGTCGAGGAACGCCACTTCCAGCGCAGCGCATTCGTTGGGGTCGGTCAGCGCGTAATAGCGCGTGCCGTCCAGACGGGGCGAACCGACGATGTCGCGGAATGTGCCCAAGCTGATGTTGGGTGTGAGCGGGTTCTTGCCGGTGCTGGTTTCGTACTGAGCTTGGTTAACGATCTTGGCGACGCCATCGAGGCCAATCGGGCCCAACCAGATAGCTGGCAGCAAGTCCAGGAAGTCATTACCAGACACATCCTTGTGCTTGGCCATCAAAACACGCAGCGCCTCGAAAGCCTCCGAGGATGGTGCTGCGGCCGTTGCAGCGATGTTTTTGTGATCGGCGTGTAAGAGGGTCAGGCCGTCCTCCATGACTGGGCCCAGACCGCCGTTTTCCGTCAGCAGCTTGTAGACGTCAGCCTCCACCGTGCGTGCAGCGCTGCGGCCCATGGCGGCAGCCTGGTCAGTGAATGCGCCCAGATCATCATTGATGATCATTTCGCGCGAGAGGTTGATGATGTAGCCCTTGGTGCCAGCTGCAATGGAGGACTTTTCACCATCAGGGATGGAGACGTTCTTGTACTCACCCAGCTCGTTCTTGGGCTGCAAGTTGCCCAGAGAGCCCACGCGGAAGCGGTGGTGAGCGCGGAAGTCCGTCACCTCGCCACGCTTGCAAAAGCGCTGCCAGGTCAGGGCCTGCACCGAGTAGGCACTGAGCAGCACACGGTGAATGGCATCCGTCAGCAGAATGGGAAAGTCGCTGGTGGACTGCGTGAACGAGGCCGCGACCAGGGCACGCTTGTCCATGCCCTTGGTGCTGACGCCCTGGCCTTCAAGAGAGGCACGGGCCATTTCGACCAGGCTCATGCCACGGTAAGGGTTGGAGCCCTGAGCGGCAACCTGTTCCTTGCTGCCATAGCCCGAGCGCACCAGCAGCGCGCTGACGGCGGCGTCGCGGCGCTTGTCGGTTTCGTCTTCCACCGTAGTGATGTGAGCGCCCGCAACTGGCGTTGCCTGAGAGCCCAGGTGGGCCAGCAGTTTGGAGCCGGCTGCTTCAGGGGTCATGGAGTGATCGTCTTCGCACTGCTGCAGCAGGGTGCTCACGCCTGGGCGATCTGCAAAAGCAGCAAAGGCGGTACGGATGCCGGCACGGCGAGCCTGGTCAGCGGCCAGGACGGCGGCAGCAGAAGGTACAGCAGTGGCGCTTCCGCCACCTGCATCAGCTGCGCCGGACGCACCAATGGCGTTTTGCACCACGGCGTGTGCGTTGCGGGGTTTCTTCATGGGTTCCTCTTCAGGAGCGGATTGCGCGGCGGCGGCCGCAGGAATGCCCGCCGCACGCAGCACAGCTGCAGGCAGAGAGCGGAAACGGGAAACAGGCATATCGCGCATGGCGGCTTCAACCGCAGGCGATGCATCGGTAATGGAGTCGACAAAACCCATGGCCAGCGCCTCGGCGGCGGTGTAGAAATGGTCTTTGCCATCGGCAATCAGAGCCGCAACCTCGTCGGCCTTGCCGGTCTTGCGGGCGTAGCTGGTGGTCATGGCGGCGGCCCAGGTGTCGAGCTGATCGGCCGTAGCGCGCAATTCGGCAGCGTTGCCGCCGGTATAGGTCCATGGCGCATGCACCATGAAAACGGCGTTCTCAGCCATGCAGACCTTGTCGCCACCCAGGGCGATCAGGCTGGCGATGCTGAAGGCCATGCCGTCGATCTCGGTGGTGATGGTGGCGGGGTGACGCTTCATGGCGTTGTAGATGGCCAAGCCATCTGGCACGCTGCCGCCCAGGCTGTTGATGCGCACGGTGATGGCCTGGACATCAAGGCCCTGCAGCTCAGCCACAAAGTCGCGAGCGCTGGTGGTTTCATCCCACCAAGACTCGCCGATATCGCCGTAGATCAGGATTTCAGCGGCAGACACCACGCCTGCTGCAGCCGCTGCCTGTGCGGTCTTGCGGCGGATGGCGTACCACTTTTGGGATGTGCTCATAAGAAAACTGCCTGCATTCGTTGTCGCCGGGTTGGCGGAATGCAGGCAGTTTCTGGTTTTGTCCGTCCCATTTCATGGGAAGGAATGGGACTATTTACAGCTCAGCGCTGCGGCTTTCTGAGATTCACACCCTCCTCGGCATCAGGGTCTGGATCGGGCTGCTCCGGCTTGACTGCGCTGGCATTGGCGCCATCGCTGGTAAATCGAAGTCCCTGCTCAGCTGACAGCCTGCGCCATTCAGCAATCTGATCCATGACCTCACGAGGATTGCCTCCACGGCGCCGAATCACCTCCACCTCACTGGTGAAGCCCGCCTGCGTGAGCTTTTCAAAAGCAGTGGCTTCCTTGAGTGGGTCGATCCATGGCATCTGCTGGCCCACCAGTAGGCATTCAGCCTCGGTGCCCGGCATCACATCCTTGGGGATAGGCAGCACCCCAGACAGATGCGCCACACGCACCAGGGTCTCATAGACCGGCAGGCTGAACTGGCCAGCAAAGTCATCGGTCAGCACGGCATAGTGCACCCATTGCTCCACCAGCTCCTGGCGCAGAGCGCTATAGGTGCCGTTGTAGTCGCGGCTGATGCTGCTGAAGCTGGCACCCACACCAGCGGCATAGGCGCGCAGCTGTCCGCTTCGCCACGCTACCAGATTGGGATTAGGGCGATTGGTGTCGATCATGCCGATCTCTTCACCCACCTGCAGGCCGTCAAAGATCATGCCCGGCTGCATGCGCAGGTGTCGCTCCTCCTGCACCTTGCCATCTGGCGGCTCATAACCATCTGGCCCAGGGATGCGCTTGACATAAGCCCCCATGCTGGCAGCCACCTTGGCGGCGATGCGCTCACTTTCTTCGTAGTCTTTGAGATCCTCTACCCGTGTGAGCACGCTGGCAAACTCGCTGATGCCACGCACCTGATGCAGCCGGTCCATGGTGGAGACATGCAGCATATTGGCCGCCGGCACGATCTTGAGATCATAAGGCGTGACCCAAGCCCCAGCCTCGCGCGGGTCGCGCTTGAAGCAGTGGTAAGCCGTGGCCCGGCCCCAGGCATTGAGCTGCACACCCTGGCGGATGTTGCGACTCAAGTCGGAGAAGTTCATGGGGATGAAATCCGGCTCCATCAGCTCCAGACTAAATGGCACCTCAGTGGCGTGCTGCAGCCCTGCCGCTGGCCCCACCACCTGCTGCGCAAAGCCCTCACCATCTCGAAGCCATGTGTAAGCCATCATGCGCTCGGCCTGAGCCCAGTGCATTTTGGCCGTGACCTCGGGGCGGCGGCACCACTTGCGATGCAAAGCGCGCAGAGCCGCCGCATATTCGGTGTGAATGCTTCCATCTGCTCTACGCGGCTGCGGCTCTATACCAATGCCACCCGGACCAACGACGTTATTGACCAAGGTTCGCAGCACTCCGCGCGTGATGTCGTGGTTGCGCTCCAGGTAACGAGCATGGTTGCGCAGGGCCACAGCGCTGCGCTCTACCAGTTGGTTAGGTCCGGGGTTTTTGTTGCGGTCCTTGCGCAGGCGACCAGGCTTTGCAGCCTCATAGTGGGCCAGCGTCTGGCGGGCCTTGGCCCGCTCCACTGCCGCCACCGGATTGAACCAGGCTGTAATGCTGTCGATAGGGTTGAACATGTGCAGCCTCTCAATCTCTGCTGAAGTCTGCCAGCCCATAAGAGGTGCCACAGAACGACGAGGTACAACGCCCTTTCTGCGCCTTGAGCACGCTGGCCACATGGGCTCGCGCCTGCAGCAGTGCAGCCGTTGTCTGATAAGTGACCGTGCGCCCGTTGAAAGTGCAGGTCAGCGTGCCGCTGGCAATGGTTTCATCCAGCGCGTCAAGGTCTTGTTGGGTCAGTGCCATGGGTTCCTCTGCAAAGAATGACGCGAAACTACGGGGCTTCGCGTCCCAAGTCATGGGAAGAGATGGGACTATTTCGGAGCAGACGGGCTGCAGACCCCAATGCCATTGCCCTTTCCAATCACGCGATAGAAGGTGCTGCGCTTGATGCCATGGCGCTTCATGACTGCATCGGCATTGGTGCCGTCGAAGTCACGGCGGATGGCCTCATTGCGCTCTTGCTTGCTCGGCGCAGGAATGTAGAGGCCGCGTCGCCCCAGGCGCTCGCCGCCGTAGCGCTTGCGCAGCCCCGATACCAGCGCCACTGCCACGCGTGAGGCCTCCACCTCATGCATGCCCAGCTCTGCTGTGGCGATCTCGACCAGGTCGTACTGCAGCTGCAGTACCGAGTCTTCCGCCTGGCCAGCTGTCATCGTGTTGTTATTCATAAGCGGGTACTCCATTCATCTGAGGCAAAGGGGTTGGGGGTCGGCCGTACTGGCACTGGCTTGCGCTTTACTGGGACATCGGCTGGCACCGCGACCTGCACAGGGTCAGCGCCGCCGATCAAAGATTGCAGGTAGGCCTCACGCAGCTCATAGTCCACAGCGCGCTTGCGATGCAGTCGCAGCTCGGGGTGATGGCCTGCAGCAAAGCTATAAACAAATGTGTCCAAGGGCTCGTTACGAGTGCCGCGCTTCTTCTCATAGCGGTTTTTGGCGGGGTTGTAGGTCTCGCTGACCAACCCCTTGAAATAGAAGCCATCGAGCTCATCGCTGAAGTGCGTCAGCCGCTCAGACTGCTCCCGGTCGGCATCCACACTCAGGCGGCCATACAGCCAATTCTTGGCTGCCACCGTTCCCACGTAATAGGCGCGCACGCCCTTTCGGTCTGTGCGGCCACCGTGGGTCACATCCAGCAGACGAGGCTTGCCTAGCACCGGCGCGTTATTGGGGATGGCGCCCTGAATCACCATGGGCCTTCGCACCAGCGCCTGACGCACCCAGTGCTTGACCTCTTCGCCCCGGTGGCCACCCATGTCGATTGCCGATGCTTCAACAGGCAGGCTGTAACCGGCTTCACACTGAATCGGCTTGTTGAGCAGTTCGGCCAGAGCGACAAACACAGCGCCTGCGGCTGGATCTCCGGGCAACTCCACATAGTCCAGCGCCCAGAAAGACATATTGCGCCCCCAGCCCGTAAGGTGCACCGCCAGCCGGTCATCCTGAGAGTCAATGCCCGCTGTCACCCACAGTACGCCTCGCGGTGCGGTGCGCAACAGGTAAGGCTCTGCCCGCTCCTGAATCGCGTTGTGGCGCACGGCGCGCATGCTCGCGTCTTCCCAGGTCTCGGCCAGCCGGTCGTTGATGAAGGTCTTGAGCTTGGCCGGATCGTTCTGCGCTTCGACCCACATACGGGCCAACTCGGCCCAGGTGGGGCCCAGACCAAACTGGTAATAGAGGCAGTTGATGGTGTAGCTGCGCAGACCAGGCAGTGCGACGGGGTTGCCCGCTACCCAGCGCCCTGCAGCGATCATGGCCGTCTTGTGGTGCTCATCGATGTGGCTGCCGCATTCCTGGCACACATACCAGGCCCGGCTGAAGTCGGGCGACCATTGCAGGCCAGACCACTGCAGGTGCTGCATGTGATCGCAGTGCGGGCAAGGCACATGGTAGCGACGCTGATCGCCAGCCAGGAACTTGTCCTCAATGCGGCTTTGTCCCTTGAGCTGGGGGCTGCTGATATAGACGCGCAAGCTGGTGGCTGGGAATGCGCTGGTGCGCCCTTCCAGCATGGCCAGCGGGTCATCGCCGCCCTTGAGATTGGAGGCGAACTCGTCCAGCTCGTCCACCAGCAAAAAGCGCACCGTGGTGGACTTCAGGCGCGATGGGCTGCCCGCGTGCTCGATATAGAGCTGGCCGCCCACAAAGTCCTTGAAGGTCTTGGTGTTGCTGGCGTCACGGCTGCTGACGCTGCGCAGGGCATCACGCACCAGAGGTGTTTCATCGATCAGCGGGTTGAGTTTCTGGTTGACCCACTTGTCCATGCTGACTTCACCCGGCAGGCACACCATGACAGGGCCGGGGTTCTCGGTCATCACATAGCCCAGCGCATTCACCTCCACCTCGGTCTTGCCGAACTGGATAGGAAACATCAGCGCTACTTCGCGCACGCCAGCCTTGGCACTGCAGGCGTCCATGGGCTCCTGCAGAGGCGGGTTGCGGCTGGTGCGCCACTGCCCGGCCAGGCTGCTGCCCTTGGTGGATAGCACGCGATTCTGGTCTGCCCACTGGCTGACAGTGCGGCGCTTGCGCGGAGTCAGCGCACGGGCCATGGCGCTCAGGGCGCGCTCGGGCTTGGCCAGCTTGTTGCTCAGAGCTCTCACTGTTCACCCCCTCCCGCACGGCGGCTGGCAATTTCCTCGGCCAGCTTGCTCATGGCGCCCGCCAGCTCAGAGCGGGCAATGTCCATCTGCTCAGTCAACACGCGAATGACCTCAGCCTGGTCAAGCCCCGCCAACATGGGCCCCACGGTGGCTGGCACCGCATCCAATACCGCCGCCACTTTCGCACCTGCGTCAGCAAACGCCCCTATGGCCTCATCGGCATCCATCAGGTTACCGATTTCCTTGTGATACGCAGCCTCTTCACGCAGGGCAGCATAGTGCTCTTTCTTGGCTTTTCCGCCTTGAAAATCATAGCTACCAACGCTTTCCCCATCTGCGTTAGAGCCACATTCCCCTGTATTTTCAGTGCCGCCAATTTCGTAGCCACGAGTCTGGGCATGGCGCTCAGCCACGGCCGCGCGGCTGGGGTCCCTGGTTGCCTGAATGCGAGCGATGGACTGGGCCACCAGCACAGACTTCCCATCTGCGGCCAGCACCAGACGACCCTCATCGCGCAGCTGGTACACATAGCGACCCTTGAAGCCCATGTGTTTGTTGAACTGGCTCAGGCTCATGCTCTCGGGAGTGGTGATCTCGCTCATACGCCTGCCGCCTCCCGAATGCGAAAGCGAATGCGGCGGGCCAGATAGTTCTCGGCGTCGGCTCGCTTGGCAACCTTGTCCATTTCAAAGCGCGGCTGGTAGCGGCCAGCCTTCACAAACATCACCACGGGGCGCACGTCCACACCGCCGGTGCCACTGGCTGCCCAGATGCCCGGGGCCAGGTGCGATGTGCGCGAGTCAAAGTCCCCCTTGGCCGTGGTGCGCGAACCGCTTCGCAGCTTGCCGTAGGCCACAAAATAGCGGCGACCTGTGGTGCGCTTGTTGCCTTTGTGGATAGAGGCCTTGCGCTTGTTCGTCATATTGGCGCTGTAGCCCTGCTCTCCGGACGCTTGGAAGTAGCTGATCAGTTGCACCAAAAACGAGCCCTTCAGATTGCCCTTGCCGTCATCGGTGCCGGGGTATGGTGTGGAAGGGATCGCAGTCTGGTAGCCGTTAGGCAGGATGCCGGCGCGGCGCAGCGCCACCTCGCTGCGCTTGTCACGCCGGCGCCCACCCCAGGACTGGGCATCCAGAATTTTTTGCGGGTCGATCCCCTTGCCGCCGATATAGGTGGGCTCAATGGTCACGCTCAAATCACTGGCCTTGGCCATGCGCACTCTAGGGCTGCGCAGTACATAGTCCGTAGGGCGATCAAACACTGCGCGCATCTCATCTTGCATGGCGCGGCGAATCTCGAAGCCCGTGTCATTCAGGGCCCTGGCATACGCCCCTGCCGCCTTGGCCCCCGTCAGGCCATGCAGCTGAGCCAGCAGCTGCGCCTGCCCTACCACCTGAGCGCTCAGTTTAATTTCCATCACTCACCTCCTGCTGATTCGTCAAAACGGCCTCAGAGCGCTTTTCAGGGTCCAGTGCATCCAACCCCTTGCCCACGAACTCTGCGCTGCCTGTGAGCGTGATTTGCATGGCGCGCATGCCGGGAAACAGGTCAGCAGCCTGCAGCTGCTTCACCAGGCCATGCAGCTGAGGCCAGCCTTGCACCACGCGCTTCATCTGCCCAGCGTTCTCAGGCGTGCAGGCAATCACCCTCTTCTTTTCTTCTTCCATCTCTTCTTCTTTCAAAAATGGGGTTGTAGAGAGGTGTGCGGCATGGTGTGCGGCAATGTGTGCGGCATGACGATGACGTAAGTGATTGATGTGTATGAGGTGTGCGCTATGTGCGCTATGTGCGTCATGAACATGCACACACATGCGCATGCCTGCATGCATGTGTGTGCACGCGCCCGCCTGCACCCCCGTAAGGGGTGATGCCGCACATAGCGCACAGCCCTTAAAAATCAACGACTTAATAGCGCACACCATGCCGCACACATTGCCGCACATAGCGCACAAAACAGGACGAGCCACCGCAGCCGCGCTCATGCCACACCCCCCTTGAGGTCACGCAGTGCGTTTTTGAAGCCCATCACCCGCTGACCAATCCAGTCGTACTCTTCCAACCCTTCGGGGCACGAATGACCACCACTGAAATGACAGATGGCAGCTTGCTTGACGCTCAAGGTATTGGCATCCCGATAGCGCTTACGCCCCAGGCTGGCTCGGTGCTTGCGATCCAGTGCATTGGAAAAGCGAGGCAGCGGCAGCGCTTTCTCATTGGTGGAGCTGCACCACCACTTGTAGACCTCATAGATATCGGTCATCAGGCACGGTGTCATCAGCGGCTGCTTTTCGGTCTTGCCCGGGAAGCAAGGGATATCGCCACGCTCAAAGGCCTTGGCAAACTTGCTGGGGCTGTCCAGGCTAAGGTCGATCAGCTCGCGCTTGGCATCCGTCATGGGCGGATTGGTCGCGTTGGTGAAGTCACCCAGATCCACCTGCAGCAAGAAGTCATACAGCGCGGCCGCACCACCGGCATCGATCTCGGCCTTGACCGCCTTGTAAAACTCGGGCGAGAGCTTTTCGGGCGTCCAGATCACGGCGTGTCGACGGTCATCCTCTTCCAACACCACCGGCATGGCCTCGTTTGAGAGGAAGACCATGTTGACGTGGTTGGCCTCGTAGTAGGCCGCCATGTTCTTGGGGTTGATGCGAATCTTGTCCCCGGTGATGAAGGCCTTGAGCTTGTTCTTGACGTGGTACAGGTCAGAGCGCGCCACCACTTCGTCAGCGATCAGAAACAGCTTGCGGCTGGCCCAGTCGTTGAACTTATCCTCGATGGCGCTCTGGTCGATCGTCCAGCCGTACTTGCCGAAGATGTCCATGTACGCCTCGAAGAACATGTTCTTGCCCGTGCCCTGCGGCCCGTGCATGACGATGGTCGACTTCATCTTGGCGCCGGGGTTCTGCAGCGGGTAGGCCAACCACTTGAGCACCCACATATACAGATCGTCTTTTTCGGTCTCGGCCGAGCACATGTGCCACAGCAGGTCCAGCAGCTTCTCGCAGCTGCCCGCCTTGGGCTTGGTGGGCCAGCCATCCCACAGATTGCAGGTGATGCTTTGGTCAGTGCCGGCAGGGTCAAAGCCCACCTGCTCCGGGCGCACGATCATGCGGTCCGGGTGCTCACTCCAGGTGCGGTACAGGTCACGGCTCAGGCAGATATGGCCCATGTCGGTCAGCGTGACCAGGCGGTGCTCATCATGGTCAAACACCGCGCCGCCCTGGCCGTACACCAGCGCATAGCGCTCCAGCAGCTCATCCAGGCTATCGATAGGCTTGAGCGGCGCCAGTGCAGCAGCACCCCCGCCCCCCTGTGTGCGGGGCAAGGCCTGCGCCGCGCTGCGCGAGCGCCAGCCGATAGCCAGCAGGCGGGCCTCAATCTGGTCGCGCACCACATGCAGGCCCTCGGCAAGGTGCAGGTCGTTGAAGTCGTTGGCCTTGTCACCTTTGCTCAGCCAAGCATCGCGCACGGCTACAGGGTCGGCAAAGGCCGGGGCAAGCCAGGAGCCACCCACCTGCATGGCACAGGTGCTGGCCATGCTCACGCCGGCATTGCCTGCCTTGTGGTCTTCGCCGCAGTGCGGGCACTTCGGGCCATCGGCCACCCAGACTCGGGCCTTGCACTCCACGCGCTTGCCCAGTCGCTCGGTCTCGGCCGCATTCTCGGCATGGCACTTCTGGGTGTTGTCGTCGTCGGCGCAGGCCAGGATGCGAATGCCCTTGTATCGGGCGCGCAGTGCTTCAGCCACGGGCACCAGGTTGTTGGCATCAAAGGCCACGGCCACGGGCAAGCCGGTTGCGGCATGCAGGCTGGCCGCAGTCGCATAGCCCTCGGCCAGCAGCAGCAGGCCGCCCGCCGTGGGCATGCCGATCAGGTGAAACCGGCCCTTCTTGATCAGGCCAGCGGGCCAGTATTCCTTTTCTTGCGTGCCGGGCTTGCGGTTCTTGCCGCGGATGATCTGCAGGCCGTGGATGTTGTTGTTGGCATCTAGCAGCGGAATGACCATGGCCCCGCTGGGCGAGTAGCGCACACCGTAGCCCGCCACACCCTTGCGCTGCAGGTATTCGCTGTCGCCCGTGGCCGTGCATTTCTTCCAGGCAGCGGCTGCACGGGCTGCGGCACGCTCGGCCTCAGCCTTACGCTCCGCCTCGGCCCGGCGCTTATCGTCAGCCAGGCGCTTGCGCAGCGCCTCGGCCTGCTCGCGGCTGACCTCACTCTTTTTGATCTCAACCTTCTGAGCATTGTTCTCCGCACCGCGCCAGATGCCGTAGCTGCCCACGATCAGATCGTTGCCGTTGTCCAGGCGAATTTCATGCAGCAGATACCAGCCGCGCTTCTCGCGCCCACCGTCTTCGGTGCGGCAGCGGCGCAGGCGGCCGATCTCCAGGGAGTCAACATCAAGCCCTGCGACTTGAAGCTGCCTCAGAACGTCGTCATAGTTCGAGGCCATGTCAGTAACTCCCAGCCTCACTGACTACACACTCAACGAGGTGCGAATTACCCGCTTTGAGGAAAGCCAGGGAGGACCCGCTGCCTGGCTGCTGCCCCTGCCCATCCTGCACGCTCAGGGTCGAGCGCCCACATACTGACAAATCGTGTTGCCCTCTTCCGTCCTGAAGGGGGGCGGGGAACGGGAAAGCACGACGCGACGCGCCGCGGCCTTGTGTTCGGTCAATCATTGCTATGCCTTTTGTAGTGCTTGCACCCAGGCTGTCACCCCTGAGCGTGTTGGCCGCCATTGCCGTGGCAAAGAAAGAACGCACACCACCACCAGCGAGAAACAGTGGGGAGACAAAACCACAGGCCACGCGGGCTGACAGTGCCCGGCCTCGCTGGTGTTGATGTGTGGTGTGCGTTGAAAACAAACTCAGCCCCTCGGTACACGGGCTGCGACCGTGGCCACCAGGTGGCCCACGGCAGCCATCAGCTCATTGGCCTGGTGCTTGACGCGGCGCAACGCATTGCGGCTGGGCTGGGCATTGCCGTGCAGCGCATCAGCTGCGGCAGCGGTGAACTCCCCCACCTCACGCTGCATGGCCATAAAGGCTTCGACAGGATCGCCGCCGGACTGGTCGGGGATGGCGGGTGTGCAGGTGTAGCCAAGCTCCGCAGCCATCGCGTGCAGGATTGCCGGGTTGTTCGCCATCACCTGCAGCGCAATGGACTCGCGCAGCGTCAGGTGATGGGTGGTGTTATTGGGGTTGAGCTTGTTTTGCAGAACATTGGCACTCACACCCATGCGCAGCGCCAGATCGCGCACGCCACCTTGGTGGTGGTGGGCGATCAAATACGCCGCATCGATGACATCGGTATCTGACGGGATGTTGCCCTCGGCTTCATATTCACCGTTTTTTTCTGCGAGGCCGACTGAGACACTAGATCGCATGAACACCTCAATGCACCAAGCCATGCTGGCCTGTACTCAAAAAGGCGCCCTCCCATGCCTTGGTTACGATGGCGGCTACCACACCGTTATCAACAACACCAAGGAGGGAAGGCATAAATGGACGTATCAGCACTGGTCAGCTCCGTCACTGGAGCTGCTCAACTCGCTCGCCTGCTTGTCGATGAACGCGACCGCCAGAAAGCGGCGGCCATCCAGATCGATCTCACGGACAAAATCACTCAGGCACAGATTCAGCTCACGCAGGTACTCGGCGCCGTCATCGAAAAAGATGGGCTTATCCAAACCCTTGCCGAGCGCGTGCGCGAGCTGGAAGCCCAGCAGTCCGAGAAAGCTCGTTACCAGCTTTGTAAAGTGGGCGCCGTCGGGGACTTCTACGCCTATGGTTTGCGCCCGTCCGCCGAACTGGTTGAGCGCAGCGACGAGCCCGCGCACTTCCTCTGTCAGCCGTGCCTCGACATTCGCCAGCACAAGAGCATCCTGCGCATTCAAGGTCGTGCGTGCATCTGCAGCGCCTGCAATACCACCGTTCAGATTGAATTTGCCCCCCCGGCTGCACCCCGCCGAAAAATCGGCCCCGATCCCTTCGCCAGGAACTGGTAAAGACTCAGCCATGGGCCGCCTCCTTGTCGAAGGTCACAGATGAAGTTCGACGAGCAGCCGTTGCGGCAGCCAGATCAATGCCCTGCAAGCACTCGCCATGCGCGGCGCGCAGGAACATCATTCGTGCGCGAGGGATGCCATCGCGCTTCCAGTCGCTGACGCTGGGCATGCGCACATCGCACAGACGCGCCACTGCAGCCGTGCCGCCGAGCACCTCTATGACCTTGGTTGCATGAACATTCATGCGCCTAATGTTAGCTCAAGCTAACCAATCAAGCAAGCCCAAGCAAACAAATAAATAGTTAGGCTAGACTAATGAGCACAATTCAAGAACGCCTCAATGAAGTTTTCCCTCCACCACTGGAGAGAGGCTTCATGGCACGCATTGCCGAAGTGTGCGAAGTGAGTCGACCAACTGTTTCCGCTTGGTTCAACACTCCTGAAAAGGTTGTGAGCATCAGCCGAACTAACGCCGAGAAAATCTGCGCGGCCTTCGCGCCAAAAATTTCACCTGCATGGCTGGCCGAAGGCATTGGCAGCAAAGAACTCACCAAAGATCTGGCCGTGGCCAATCACAACAACACTGAGCCCGGCCCACGCCTACGCGGGAAGGTTCCTCTCGTGTCCTGGGTTCAGGCCGGTAACTGGTGCGAGGCCGTGTGCTCCATTGATGCCAGCGACGCTGAGCGCTGGATGGACTGCCCTGTCAGCCACAGCGCTCAGACCTTTGCCTTGCGTGTGCGCGGCGACAGCATGACAGCCCCCAGCGGTGCAACCCGCAGCTACCCCGAGGGCTGCTTTATCTTTGTGGACCCGGAACGCTGCGACCCCGTCAATGGCGAGCGTGTCGTGGCCTGCTTGCTGCACAGCAATGATGTGACCTTCAAGGTCTATAAAAACGAAGATGGCCGCCAGTGGCTGCAACCCCTAAACCCTCTGCATGAGCCCATTCGCGAGCCCTTCAAGGTGCTGGGCACGGTACTGGGCAAGTGGGAAGACGGCTGACCTCAATCAACAATCAACTGCTGCTCCTGTGACCATCTCCATTGCCTATCAGCCACAGCATTTTCAAGTCGGTCTGTATCAGCCAGATCAATTCATCACTGCGTATAACTGGACGAACGGCCAGGATGAAAATGTCTCTCCCGTTCTTCGCGCCCAGTTTCAGTCACCGGATGGCAACGCCTTTGAAGGCTTTGCCAAACCCTTTTCCACCAGAGACCTGCCCGGCTCGATAGCCACACTCAACGAGGTTACCGGCTGGCTGCTGGCCAAGAGCTACGGCTTGCCATGTGCCGAACGTGCCTTCTTCATCCCCATCGCGCTTAATGAAATGCCTGCTTTCACGCATGGCCAACTCCCCCCTGCGGAGAGCAATGGGTATTTGATGTGCTTTGTGACGGAGGCAATCTCAAGCACAGCAGTGCGAGGCATTTACGATACCGATGCCCTGGTAAGAGAACAAGCCGACTGGTCTTATGCAAACCACACGATCGCTTTTGACGAAGCGGTTGCAAACCCTGACCGCCACCCTTTCAACCTGCTTCGCAAAGGCGCAAATGACTTCTACTTGATTGACCACGGTCTTTTAGGCCACGACAAGGAGCGACTACCTGTGCATGTGCTGCCTGATTCTGGCGACCTAGCTGAACTTGACTTCGCCAACCTGCTTCATCGGCACAGCTATTTAGTTCTCAACAGAAACAATCCTAAAGTTACTTCAGAAGGATGCAAAAGCGGCCTACAGTTCGCCCAAATCATGCAGGAGGGCTTTAAGCGCAGCGCTTTTGAACTGGCGTTTTGGTGCAGCCGTCTCCTACCCGGTCAGAGTGCAAAATGGCTTAACTTTCTGTACAGTCGCTCCCGCACTCACCTCATGAGTGAACTACTTCACAAACGATTTGGCATCCTCCACGTTTAAGCAACATGTTTGACCTAATCTCTGCCACGCAACCAGCGCAGCCCAGACTTGGGGCCTCTGGCAAGTGGTGCGCGATACGCATGTGCCTTGACCTTTCGGCCCAAGAATGGCTGAACATTGGCGTAGTGCTCTATGCGAATGATGGAGATCAGCCCGCCGTTCGTCTGCTGCAAAACTTTGCAGGACTGAAATGTCTGTACGACACCGATGCCGCAGATAACGCCAGATTTCTTGCCGATCAAATTGAATATGCCCTGCTCGAGGGCAAACGCATTCCTGCCAACTGGAATGTTCAGCTAAGCCCTGCCCTGTTCATTCGCGGCAGCAGCAAGCAGCAGATGGTGGATGACCTATTTGATCGCATCGTGCCCCTCGGTAAGCACGAGCGCGGTGCAGACCGCCCTGATCGAGAAGACCATCAGCACGCCACACAGAGCTTGCGCACCAACGTCCGCAAGCTGCTCTCCAGGCACTTGAAGCTTGCCAACAAGGCCCCAGATTTTTGGCGCACCGAGCCAACCTGCATCAGTCTCGATACCGCAAGCATTCAAATTGACCTACAAGTGGTCGATAGCGACCAGCAATTGAACGGGGCTGTCGTCTCCGCCTGGTACAAAACCAAATACCACCGAAACGCATCTC
Source organism: Comamonas sp. FUJ_7 (assembly GCF_057369555.1). Taxonomy (NCBI): domain Bacteria; kingdom Pseudomonadati; phylum Pseudomonadota; class Betaproteobacteria; order Burkholderiales; family Comamonadaceae; genus Comamonas; species Comamonas sp. FUJ_7. Next base: position 12,950 of record NZ_JBXXZI010000012.1, on the reverse strand, counting down.
TGACCAGTGGCGCGAATGCCATGAGCATGGCCAGCGAGGCCTACCCACATCACAGAAATGTTTTGTATCTGCTCCAGCCTCCAGAAGGCACAGCATCTCTCACAACAGAAGACCAGCAAAGCATTCAAACAGACATCGACAGCATCGGGTGGCTGATTCAAAAGCACAAGGCGGACCTCAAAATTCTTAGAAGTGATCGAGATATCACTAAAGCCATCCTCGAAGACATCGCTGTGATCTAAGCTGCCCACCCTTAAACAGCCCGCCCCGCGCGGGCTTTTTTGCATCTACACCACAGCACTCCCCAAGAAAACGGCATCTCTGGGCTAACAGAGTCAAAGAAAAATAGCTTACTCAAACAGTTTGTTAGCTTTATCTATTGACTATTTGTTAGCCTTGTCGAACAATCAACCCATCGCAAACAACAAAGCGATGGGCAGCGCGGCATCGACCGGGCACCAGCCCGGTCCTTTAACACCGTCACCGGATAAATGTGTCCAGCACGCCCCGCTGAGAAGCGTCGCGATGCCATCGGAAATCTGCTCCCACCCGCTGCAGGCCTTGTGCGAAGACGGGTAAATCACTGCTCCCTGAGCCGAGCACGCCGGGCATGCCCTGAACGGCGTGTGTCGAGGCTCACAGCAGTGGTCTGCTTTAAGCACTTCGCAGGTCTGCGAGTGTGCAGCGCCTGACACCAGCCGTGGCGCGGTAACGGTTGGAGTGCAAGGTGCTATCGGGCTGATAGCACCTTGTGCACTCTGATAAGTTCAATCAAGAAATGACAGTTTGCTAATGCGGATAGTTGGTTATGCTTCTCAATTGGAGGAGAAAGCATGTTTAAACCCACATTTATTGCATTAGCTGTCGTCATTGCACTTTCAGGCTGTTCAAAGCCACAAGAAACCATCATTCCCACTGACATGAGTCAATGGGACAAAGAGCTAGCACCATCGGTAAAAAAACTCTCTGAAGAAGAGAGACAAGCCTTCACTGCCTTTGTGATGAGGGCAAAAATGTCTGAAATATTTACAAAAGGCAACGGCATACCTCTGGGAATGACTATTGGCGATGCCATTTCCAACCAAAAGAAATGGGAAGAGGAGCAAAAAATCAAAGCAGCAGAAGAGCTTGCCTTGAAAGAAAAAATTCGCAGAGAAGCACTTGAGGCACAGAAAAAAATCAACTCAGCAGCCACCGTTGCACTTGTGAAGCTTGACAGGATTCCCAAAAACTATGACGCCCGCCGATACAGCGACCAGCAAGCCTTTGTAGTTGCAATCCAGAATGATTCACAAAAAAACATGGCTGGTATTTCCGGGCGCATCACTTTCACTGATATTTTTGACAAAGAGATCGGCTCAGTGAATTTTTCTGTCACAGAGAAAATACTTCCTGGCCAAACACACACTTGGACTGGTGTTCGCGATTACAACCAGTTTATGAAAGAGCACAGAGCGCTTTGGGAAGCCGAAGAAGGCAAGTACAAAACCTCGTTCACTCCCGAAGAGATTATTTTTGAAGATGGCGAAAGAATAAAAGCGCCCAAAGAGCTTTAAAAAATCAACCCTAGTTCAGCCCGCCAGACACCGTCTCGCGGGCTTTTTCGTTTTCGCCGCGCCGGGGCTCTCCGCCCTCCCTCCTATTTACTTCCCCCGGCATCGCCGAAAGGCAGCGGCTCTTTTCACCCCAAGCCCACCCAGTGACAGCTGCGTGGGCTTTTTCTTTTCCCTAACCGGAGAAAGCCACTATGAATCAACAGCACCCCAAAGCGGCCAGAAACCATCTGTGCATCAACTGCAAGCATCACTACAACGATGGCACAGGCAAGTTCTCAGATCGTTGCATCCGGCCTGAAAACGATATCAACCCCGTTAACGGCAAGATCATTGACAAATGCTGCGAAAACGATCGTTTTTCGGCACATGGAAGCAGTTGCGGCCCTGCTGGAATTTACTTTGTGGCACGCATTGCATCTGCCAACTCCTGCACAGCCAAGGCCAGCACATTGACACCCTGAAAGTGCTGGTCTGCTGATGCGGCCTGCACCATGGCGGCCACCAGTACCGGGTTGCGTTCTGCATATCCCTCGCCAAAGCGCTCATCCAGCTCACGTACCGCAGCCAGCATCCAGTTGGCCGCCTGATCGCTGGCCTTGCCATTCACCATCGTCACATCAAGCATTTGTTCTTCCTTATTGATTTGTGTCTCTGCAGCCGTTTGCTGCAGCCGCAATTGTGACGAGTCATCAAGCCCGCCTGCACATCAACAGCGCGGGCTTTTCTTTTCCCTCAGGAGACCACCATGAGCGAAGCCGCCAAAGAGCAAGACCCGCGCCGAATCCTCGCCTACTTTTTCACCCTTGCCGATGGTCACTGCCATGGCGCAGCACGCATTGCGGCAGCACTGCTGCTGAACCTCTACAACGGCCACCGCTTTCAGTTTGACCTGACAGATCTGCGCCTGCTGGATGAGCGCCACCTAGCCATGGCTCTGGCGTTGATGCGATTTGACGCACACCTGACCCGCGAAGTGCATGAGCACCTCAATGCCATGTACGGCCGCACCGACTTTGGCCCTCGCTTTGAGCATCTGGCGCACCGCTGGAACCTCAAAGGCAAGTGCGCAAAACGCCATCTGAGCAAGGTGCCGCCCATCACGCTGGCCAACCCGTTTTAACCGCCGGAGACCAACATGCAAGCAACCCGTATCACCCTGCCCAGCGTGCCGTGCACCAGCCCGGCATTTGTGTACCGCGACTCCCTGCGCACCGATCTGGCCGACACCTTCGCCAAGGCCCGTGAGCGCATCGCGGCCCAGGCGGCCATCGAGGAAGCCACCCCCAAGCCCCAGCGCAAGCGCCCCGCCCTGATGCAGGTGCGCCGCGTGCGAGCCGGGACCACCAACCACTTGACCCTTCCCCTGTTCTGAAAGGACTGGCCATGCACACCTTCATCCTGACTTGCGGCCCTCTTTCCATAGAGCGCCGCGCAGACACCGCAGCAGAAGCCATCGACCAAGGCCTGGCCGAGCTGGGCCACCTCGGCCACGGGATCAGCTGCCGATGCGTTCGATAGACAGCGTGCTGCAGCAAATGCAGCACCACGACCACCAGCGCAGCCGGCTGCTGCGCGCTATGGAAAGCAAAGCAGCCAGCGCAAGCAGCTCAGTGCTTTCCATAGAAAACTACTTTCAAACTGAGAAACAGCGTGCGGTGCGCGCTATCAAATTTAAACCCGGCGCAAGCCACAACCCTGGAGAGAGAAGCCATGCATCAAGTCCCCAACACGAGCGCTGCACAGACGGATGTGAGCGAGTTCATCACCGACCTGGACGGCGGCCAGTTTGACCGCATGTTGTCCGTGGCCCTGGGCGAAGTCGCCGCGGGCGTGGTCGATTACGACAAGGTGGGCGAGGTCACCGTCAAGCTGCACCTGTCACGCATCCCCGGCACCCATCAAGTGACCGTGGCACACACGCTGAAGTTTCAGCGCCCCACCGCCGACGGCAAGCGCAGCGAGGAAGCCACGCGCAAGACCGTCATGCATGTGGGCAAGAACGGTGTGATGTCGCTGATGCCCGCCAACCAGATGAATATCCCCGGCGTGCCGACCAAGGCCTGAGCCTTCCACACCCAACCACCAGCCCGCCAGGCGCGATGCCTCGCGGGCTTTCATTTTTTGTAACCAAGGACCTCAATGGAACACGCATCCACTCAACGCGAAATACAAACAGCGCACTTTCAAAGCGCACCCGAAAAGGTCATTGACCAAGCAGGCAAAGCCCTTGCTGCAGGCCTGACCGCCAATAACGGAGCCGTTGCACTTCCAGAACGATTCCAGCTGCACGATCTGGAGAACTACCTGCCCACGCGTCGCCGTGCTGCTGGCCTGATGACGACACCTTTCATCAACGACTTTGTGGCTTATGTGGAGCTGCACAAGCAGGATGGCTGCACCATTTTTGTCGATGCTGACCAGATGCAAGGCAAGGCTGTGCTGGACCTGGGCACACCTGCTGCACCCGGCCACTGCGCCAATGTTGCCGCACTGGCACCCAAGGCCACAGCAGCATTTGCCTCTCTCAAGTCGGTGATCGAGCGCCAGCGCAACCAGAAGGAAACCGCCGAGTGGCTGGAAGACTGGGCCCCCATCCTCAAGGCACAGGCAGACGGCCAAGAGATCGACATCCGCAAAGCCATTCAGGCCGTGCGCAGCATCACGATTGAAGGCCTCAACAAAATCCACCACGAAGAGCAGTCGCTCAGCGCAACGCGCTCTGCTTTTGAGAGCGTAAAGGCCAGCAGCGAAGAGACTCTGCCAAGCCACTTCCTATTCAAGTGCAAGCCCTATCCCGACCTCAAAGAGCGCGAGTTCGTGCTGCGCCTGAGCGTGCTGACCGACGGCAAGCCCATGTTGGTGCTGCGCCCCATGGCCTGGGAAACCGTCATTGAAGAGATGGCCACCGAGTTTGCCGCCGACATCCGCGAAGCCGTTGAGAACAACGTGCCCGTGCTGATCGGCACTTACGGCAAGAAGTAAACCGCCGCCCCTCGCATGAGGGGCATCCGCCAAGCGCCTGCACGCCGGGCGCTTGCCAGATGCCTCCACCCTCAAGACACTCCACTTGCGCACTATTCATCTCCCCTATTAGGGGTGCCTAGCAACATGCTAATATTTGAGCCATGAAAAAGCCCATCACCTCCATAGAATTGACACCTGTCAAGCATGAGCGGGTGTCTGCACAGCGCTTCGTTCGTATCGCCAAAGAGCAGGCGCACAATGTTGCTCGCTCACGCTTCGTGCCCCCACGCATCGGCGCGAATGATTTTGGCTCTTTTGAAGTTGAATACCGCACTCCCATGCTTCGTGAGGTCTTGCCCGGATGAATGCTAAGAGTGGCAAGCCTCCTGCCCCAGCAATACAGCCCACCCAAGAGACGCTGGATCGCTACCTCGCGGTACAAGAGCAACGTTTGGCGCTTGAGCTCAAGCAGGCCGACATCTCGCTGCGCGAGCTCGATCACAACCAAAAGCTGGCAGATAAATCGATTGATGCCCAAGAGCGCGACCGCCGCCATGAGCGCGAAGAGACTTCCACTAGACAGCGCCGCACACAGCGTTTTGCCCTGATCATTGTTTTCTTCATTTTGGCGTTTTCGGTCTACTGCATTCATGTGGGCCAAACTGCACTGGTGATGGACATCATCAAAGTGGTGGTCGCCTTTGCCGGCGGCATGGGATTCCAAGCCTACCGGGCACGCAACGACAGGTCAGACAACGCGGAGTAGTGACACCCTTCCAACAAAAAGCCCGCACACGCGGGCTTTTTTGCATCTGGGCGGGGCTTCCGCTACACTCCACCCCGTCACGCCAGTAAAGCGTGATCGGGTTTAGCAGCCTGAAACAATCTAGCGGTGACAACAAAGCCGCACCTGAACCGCAGTCGTGCGGCTTTGTCGTCTGTGGCCCCAGTTTTATGGTGGCTCGGAGGGGGAGCCGCAAGGCTCGCCGGTTTGCCGCAGGGTTGTCCGGTCTGCTAACCCCTTCGAGTCACCGCCATTTGGTTAGCAGCAAAGGCGGTGGTTGTAGCAAACGCACAACTCACGGAGGCCGCAATGGCTGACATCACCCCCTTCAACTTCGGCACACACACTGTCAGAGTCGTTACCCATAACAAACAACCTTGGTTCGTTGCAACAGACGTTGCAACAACGCTTGGTTATCGCAATGCACCTGATGCGTCACGCCATCTAGACGATGACGAAAAGGGTACGCAGATTGTGCGCACCCCCGGCGGCGATCAAAAAGTAACCATCATCAGCGAATCCGGCCTCTACGCCCTGGTGCTGCGCAGCCGCAAACCCGAGGCGCGCAAGTTTGCCAAGTGGGTGACCAGCGAGGTACTGCCCAGCATTCGCCAGACCGGCGGCTACCAGCAAGCGCAAGAACCGGCCACCAGCCGCATTGACCTGGCTCGCCAACTGGCCCATGCGGCCACGGCGCAGGTGTATCAGGCCGTGTTTGATGCGGTGCTTAAAGATGGTGCCCCGCCCCACTTCACCCGCCTGCTGCTCGGCTTTGCGGGCAGCGGCAACACACTGGTGCCGCAAGTCGTGCCACTGCAAGAAGGCGCCATGACGATGACGCTGGCACAGCTGGCCAAAGCCATCCGCACCGATCTGGTGGTGTCCGACATCACCTTGGCCAACCTTGCCGCCGCCTGCACTCAGCGCATGGCAGAACGCACTAGCGCCCGCGCTGCCCAGCACGGCTACGCGCAACAATCGCTTCAACTTCGATAGCCTCAAGCGCTTACCAGATAAGCGTTATAGCCAATTTCATTTAAAAATCAGCCCGCCCGGTGCATGCCGTGCGGGCTTTTTTTGCGCTCCAGAAAGGAGGCCACCATGCGCCACACCGGCACCGTTTTTCTCAGCCGCACACCACCGCAGGCCAGCAACGCAGCTTGCGGTGCATTCCAGTTGCAGATGCTGGTCTATGACCGCATCGGAAGCCATCACACTGAGCCCTGGCGCGTCACATGGAGCGGGCACAGCGCACAACGCTTTTGGACAGAGCACCAGCAGGCCCTTGTGCCGGGTGCTGCCATGGTCATAGAACTGGAGCGCGCCCGTGTGCACACCCTTAACTGCCGCCCGCCGCGCAGCGAGGTACATGCCAACATCGTCAGCTGCGCCATGGTGCCGCCACGCAGCAGGGAGGCGGCCTGTGCCTGACAAAGACCACTGCGAATCCGTCAAAGGGCGCTTCAGAATGCTGAAGACCACAGTGGAGCGCGAGGCACGCGAGGCCTACGCAGCAGGCCAGACCCCCAATGACGCCTGCCCCTACCCCTTTTACAGCCCCTGCGGACTGCACTGGCTGGCGCACTACAACCTGTGCATTCCACTACCGCAGACCTTGGGAGCTAGCGCATGAACCGCGCCGAACGCAGAGCCCTAAAGTACAAGCGAGGCCAGCCGGCCACCAAAGATCAGTCGCTGTACCCGCTGCATTTACTCAATCACTGCCGTCCTTACGAGCCGGGCGAGACAACCAGCGATCACTTCCAGACGTGGGACGCTTTCACTCGGCTCAAGGACGGTTGCACCTCAGAAGACGATTTTGTGCGCGTGGGCAAGACGCTCAACTTGGCCATGGCCCGCGCCTGCGAGATCGACCAGAAGCTGGCGCAACTGATTGAGCCATCACACGACGCCATGAACCAGCTGCGCGAGCGCTACCAGAGCACGGGCAAATGGGGATTTGATGGCCCCGGCATGCACGCTGTAGCCGAGGGGCTGCAGTACGCCCGCACCATCATGGACGCCAGCAGCCCTCAGCAAATGATCGAAGCAGAAAAGACCATGAACCGCGTGCTTGCAGCGATGGAGCGCAGGCGCAAAAAAGGAGCTGCACCATGCTAGGTGAACAACCCACTGGAGCCATCGAAGGCATCCGCGTCCAGGCCGTGAGCCACACCCCGCCGCAGGTCACCATCAATGGCCAGCCCGGCCAACTCGCCATCATCGGCCCGGACGGCAGCATTGCCGCCATCGGCGCGGAAGTCGCGCGCGAATTCGAGGCAGCGGTCATCAACTGCCTGCGCAACACGCTCAAGGGCCAAGGCTTTCTGCGCGTGATCAGCAATCCGATCCAACCGATACAGAAGGCCGCATAAGCAGCCCACTGTTTTCACAGCCCGCCACTGAGCGGGCTTTTTAATTTCTGGAGCCCTATGCTTACCCCTCAATTTGTGTTGGCATTGTCTGCCAAGCTGGTGATTGACCTGTTTGCCGGCGGCGGCGGTGCCAGCACGGGCATTGAGCAGGCCATCGGCCGCCACGTTGATATTGCGATCAACCACGACCCTGATGCCATCGGCATGCATGAGGCCAACCACCCGCAGACGCGCCACTACCGCGCCGATGTGTGGGAAATTTGCCCGCGCCAAGCCACTGGCGGCCAGGCCGTGGGCCTGCTGCACGCCTCCCCGGACTGCACCCACCACAGCCAGGCGCTGGGCGGCCAGCCGCGCAGCCGCGAGATTCGCTCGCTGGCCTGGGTGGTCCACCGCTGGGCCGGCATTGCCCAGCCGGATGTGATCACGCTGGAGAACGTGGAGCAGATGCTGCAGTGGTCGCCGCTTATCGCCAAGCGCTGCCCGGATACAGGCCGCGTCATCACCCTGGACAAGATCAAGGACGCCAAGGGCAAAGCCACCTATCGCGTGGCCGCCCCAGGCGAGCGCGTGCCGCGCAACAACCAGTTTCTGGTGCCCGACAAAAAACGCCTGGGCCACAACTGGCGCCATTTCATCCAAGGCCTACGCGATATGGGCTATCAGGTGCAGTGGCGCGTGATCTGCAATGCCGACCTGGGCTGCCACAGCACTCGCACTCGCCTGTATCTGGTTGCCCGCCGCGACGGCATGCCCATTGTCTGGCCCGAGAAGACCCACGCCAAAAAGCCCGTAGGCCAGCTCAAGCCGCACAAGCCTGCCGCCGACTGCATCGACTGGAGCATTCCAGGCACCAGCATCTTTGGCCGCAAGAAGGATCTGGCCGAGGCCACCATGCGCCGCATTGCCCACGGCATGCAGAAGTATGTGCTGGGTAGCAAGGAACCGTTCATTGTTGAAGGTGCAGCTCGCGCTTTCACGCCGGTCACCCACACTCGGGACATTTCGTACAGCGTACAAGACCCGATGCGCACCATCACCACCGCCAAGGGTGGCGAGACTGCGTTGATGTCTGCGCACATCGTGCAAGTGGGCTACGGTGAGCGGCAGAGCCAAGAGCCCCGTGCCCTGGATATTCAATCTGCCATCGGCACTGTAGTTGCAGGCAGCGTCAAGCATGCGGTGGCGTCAGCCTACCTCGTGCAAGCCGGCCACGGAGAGGGCCAGGGTGCAACCAAGCGCCGCAGCCACGGCGCCAACGACATTACCGGTCCTATCGGCACAGTGACTGCCAGCGGCGGCGGCCAGAGCCTGGCTACAGCGTTCATGGTGCAGGCCAATGGCGGCTTCAATGCCACCCCGGCCCGCGATCTGCGCGACGGCATGTCCACGGTCACCACCAGTGGCAGCCAGCAGCAGCTGGCCGTGGCCCACCTGACCACCTTGCGCCGAAGCAGCACGGGCAAAGCCATGACCGATCCGGTACCGGTAGTGACAGCTGGCGGCGAACACCATGCCCTGGTGCGCTACGAGCTGAGCCAGGACGATGAAGCGGGCGCCCTGCGCTGCGCGGCATTCCTCATGCGCTACCACGCCAACGGCGGCCAGTGGGCGGAGCTGAGCGAGCCGATGACCACCATCACCACGCGGGACCGCTTGGCACTGGTAACTGTATGGCTCAAGGGCGAGCCCTGGGTGATCGTGGACATCACGCTGCGCATGCTGGTGCCGCGTGAGCTCTACAACGCTCAGGACTTCCCGCCTGATTACGTGATTGACCGCACGGCCGCAGGCAAGCCGCTGACCAAAACCGCCCAGGTGCGAATGGCTGGAAACAGCGTCAGTCCCCTACCCATGCGGCTGATCGTGGACGCGAACTACAGCGAAGCAGGCCAGCTGCAAAAAGTTGCCTGATTACTAGTCAACCATTAAGAACAATTTAATAGTTGCACCCAAGCCAACAAAAAAGGGCCTGTCCGCTTCTACGGACAGGCCCTTTTTTGTTGGCTGGCGCATGTGCGCTAGACTGTATTCATTGAGTATCACTCGGGAAGCCCACTGTGTAATCGCCATTTAGAAAATCATCCAAAGAGCACCCTCCCAAGAAATAAAAAATGGCCTGTCCTAACTTCAGGACAAGCCATTTTTTACCCGAACAGACGCGACTGTTTGTATTAATTAAATATCACTCGAAATCCACCATGCTACGAATATACGACCTATCATTAACCAATTCCAAGCAGTTGCATTTGATCGACAACTTGTTGAGCAGGCCCAGCAACTTGCTGAAATGTGAGTGGCTCATCTTCAAACTCGCATGTAGCAGCCATCACCTCCTCTGGACGGAATCGTGCGACATTACCAATCTTCTTAACCTGCGCCAAAAAAGTATCGATTGGTTCCCCTTGACAACTTCTCGCAATAGCGTTAATTATCCACTGCTGCCATTTAGCATTTTCAGCATCATCCTGCGGCCAAGTCGATCGATCAAGAACAATATTTCCATAACGACTAAGAACCTCGAGAACAAACGTAGCACATGTTAGCCCGTCCCCATGCTCTGTTTTAAGCTGAGCACCAGAGTCAGCGAAATATTCTCCAGCTGAATATTCAATACTGTAAGGAATTCGCCCCTTGGACTCATCGTACAGCGTAGCAAGAAATCCGATTATTGCATTCGCAGAATATGGATCTAGAAAATCCTCATCATTAGCCGCATATCCTTCTACAAGCAATTCACACTTGAATTTATTGTGCGAGCCTAGATGATATAGAAAATTCTCACCAGAATTATTTCCTACAACGAAAGCAAGATGACGCTGTCCTTCTACCCTCGTAACGTGACTACCTCCGATTGCTATCTTGAGGTGCAAATCTTGCTTGTGTTGGAGTTCAATTTCCTGTAGCGAAACTGGCATAGATCAGGGCCTTAGACCTCTAAGAATTTTCGCTGCATTCTCTCCAGAGTCATCAAGTTTTCGGCGAACGGCATCCAACAATGGTTCCCATGCTGGGAGAAATTTACGAGCAGGAAAGGAGGATCTCAGCAATGCGACAAGCGACCATGCAGACAACTTATCAACATCTGAACGTAAGAGAAGCTTGTTTATGACTTCAAACGCCAAATGCTTATGGCTTCGCTCTACAAAGTACACGGCAAAAAATGAAGCCAAACGTTCTTGGCCTGATTTTTCCCACACCGCAATTTTGTCGGCAGCCTCTACCGCATCAAGCAAGGAAATACCCTCAATAGGGCGGAGCTCAGACAAGCGGATTGAGTTAAAGTTAATTTTAAAGACATATGACTGGGATATTGCATTATGAAATGCACTACTGACCACATTATGCATTGAGATGGCTGAAATATTTTCGTCAGCATAGCTTACGAATTCTTTTTCATCGAACATCTGATCAATCACATAATCATTCGAATCACTATCGGTGGAAATCGATAGCCAGTCCATTAAGTTTGGCGAACGCGGAACGCTAAATGAGGCCGGGACCAAATTAGCGTACTCCACGCCTGACATGGATAAATGATGGCCAATCATAGCAATCCCTCAGATACAGCCTTGACAGCTTCTCTTTGCAATTCTGCTAGCAAGGCTGGAAAAACATCTATCGGTATCGGCTCAGAACGCTGGAATGCAGTGTTGAAATCCAATTCAACACGGGTCACGAATTTACTCTCAACCACAGGAATAGGACTGGGTCCAATGGTAAAGGTTTGAACTTGTCCAGTAGCAATTTTCAGAATCCTATTGATTCTGACGTCTGGCAGTGCTTCCGATTGTTTGGGGATATTGAACTGCCCCCCAAGATCCTCAACCTCAGCACCGTTAAAACCGGGGAAATACCTCGCAGCAACCTGAGTTGCTTCAACCAAGTTATCCGCAGGACGAAAAAAAATAGGACAGAAGGCAAGGCGCTGAAAGGTCAGCCCACTCTCCTGAACCCATCGCAGCATAGGCTCATCGATCCGGTGTAACGCACCATCTCCGCTGCCAAGACTCGGCAGTTTGCCTGAGACGGGAGGCGACGGCTGGGAACGAAGCATCCATTCAACATGGTTGAATCTGTTTGCCATCGCCAGCTCTGCGTCTTCAAAATTACCTACTTCCTGGTGCTCCATCTGCGCAGGGCGGGTCGAGATCGCTGAAGGAGGGCTCCCAATCGCCATTTGCCACCAATTTTTTTGAGCTGCACCAATGGGAGTGTTGCTCAGAAAAACCAGTCGAATTGCCTCCAATTGCCATTCGGCGAGGGAGGAAAAAGTCATAAATGCTCCAGTGTTGATGCGTGCCGGACATCGATATCAAACGACGTCACCTCTATCCGCACGATAGTAATGCAAGCAGCGCTTTTCTCACTCGTCCGAATGCCCTAGCTTCCACCAATAAGCAACAAATCTATACACCCAAGGAGCCTACACACTACGCTTTCTAGTTAAATAAAGTGACCTTGGGGCAGCCCAGCGACACGAACCCCACCTTAGGAGTTGTTGTCTGCGGCGTGCTCTCAGAATTGGTTGAAGTCATTTGATGTTCCAGCGGCAGTAGCCTCTATGCGCAAAACGGCGATGGCATCGAGGCCACTCCATCAGCAGGCGTGCTCCATTACTCTGCCTTTGACAAGGCATCAGCAGCAACGCAGAAATAAACGAAAAAAGCGCTACAGCATCCAAACTGCAGCGCCAGTCATGCGATAAACCTGCGAAACCGAAACTCACCAGTGACAAAGCACAGGCATTTCTCTTAACGCGGGTCAGGCAGAGCGATTGAGGCATTTTACCATTTGCCTTCGCAGCCCGCCTGAGCGGCCCAAGCCACACATGCACTCAATCCGCCTGCGACTTGCACAAGCCACAAAAAAGCCCCAGTCAATCTGACTGGGGCTCGGGATTGGCGCCAGGGGTCAAGCCATCGTTCAGTGCTACAACCAGAGCCCAGCGATGTGTATCCTTCCAGAGATCTGTGACAACAGTATTGCAATCTGCGAGAGATGCTCCTGCAACGAGCAGCTTAGGCTCTTGCGTTATTTCTTGCGAGCATCTTCGACCGCCTCTTTCAGGTCACCAGCCTTCTTTTGTGCTGTGCCCTCAACCTGCTTGGCAATACCTTTGGCCTCCTGCTCTGGACTATCAATCAGTTCGCCAAATTTTTCCTGGACTTTGCCAGCTGCATCTTTCAACGTACCTTTGACTTGATCGGTATTCATGAGAGCCTCCTAGTAAACAAAAGCTGCGACATGCAGCCATGCCTTAAAGGTAGG
>NZ_JBXXZI010000011.1:0-95558 GCF_057369555.1 Comamonas sp. FUJ_7 | reverse complement strand
GGGTACCGGGGTTCGAATCCCCGTAGGGTCGCCAAGTTTGAAGCGCTTGCAGCTGCATGATGTGCAGCAAAGCTTCCTGCCAGGAGTGGTAGTTCAGTTGGTTAGAATACCGGCCTGTCACGCCGGGGGTCGCGGGTTCGAGTCCCGTCCACTCCGCCAGATTCAAAAAGCCGCAATCAAGCAGTTGGTTGCGGCTTTTTTCGTTGCTCTGGTGCAGGAACTATTTCGGGCGCTCAAACATATTCGGTTATTTGCGGCTTTGGAAGATCTTTCAAGTCTCAAAAACAGGAGCTGCTTGCGCTCGTAGATTCTTGATTTCAGGTGGTTTTCTATTTGAAATCAAGGTCTTGCGTGCGCTAGCAGCTCCTGTTTTTTTCTGTTTGTTGCCTGTGCGGGCAGCTGCTGCAGCCGAGCAGCAGGCTCCAATCTCAGGCGTTCTCTTTGCCGGGCATTACTTTGGGGCCATGCGAATGGCACCGTCGAGTCGAATCACTTCTCCGTTGAGCATGTCGTTTTCCAGAATCTGCTTGACCAGCTTGGCGTAGTCTTCGGGGCGGCCCAGGCGGCTGGGGAAGGGAACGCTGGCTGCCAGGGCGTCTTGCACTTCCTGCGGCATGGCGTGCAGCATGGGGGTGCCAAAAATACCGGGGGCAATCGTCATATTGCGAATGCCGCTGCGCGCCAGGTCGCGGGCAATGGGCAGGGTCATGCCGACCACACCACCTTTGGAGGCCGAGTAGGCGGCTTGACCGATCTGGCCGTCATAGGCGGCTACACTGGCCGTAGAGATCAAAACGCCGCGCTCGCCCGTGACTTCCGGCTCGTTCTTGCTCATGGCGTCGGATGCCAGGCGAATCATGTTGAAGGTGCCAACCAGGTTGACCATGATGGTCTTGGTGTAGGTGGCCAGATTGTGGGGGCCGTTTTTGCCGACGGTTTTTTCTGCCGGGGCAATGCCGGCGCAGTTGATCAGGCCAACCAGCTTGCCAAGGCTGGTGGCTTTGGCCACCACGGCTTGCCCATCGGCTTCGCTGCTGACGTCGCAGCGCAGATAGCTGCCGCCAATGTCACGTGCTACGGCTTCACCGCGTTCGGCATTCATGTCGGCAATGACGACTTTTGCACCGTTGGCAGCCAGCATGCGCGCTGTGCCTTCACCCAGGCCTGAGGCGCCGCCGGTCACGATAAAAACGCGATCTTGAATCTGCATGAGTTGTCTCCTTGTTTTGACGTTGACGTAAACGTCAATTATGCAGAGCTTGTGCTCATGGCCGTCCTGCGGAAAGCGCGCATAAAAAAAAGCCCAATCGGGAAGATTGGGCTTTAAAGGGATCCATGAAACGGGGGTTTCAGGAGGATCCAAGGAGACAACTTGTGCAAGGCCGGTGGCATCAACAGATGGTCATCGACCTGACATGCTGGCAATTATAGGGTAAACCCTAGATTCTTGCCAAGCACATCAATAACCATGTTCTTAACGCTTGGCGCCGGTCGTTGCCTTGACGGCTTCAGTAGCGGTCTTGGTGGCGGCGCTGAAGTTGGCTTCGGCCATGTCGGAGGCTTGCTTGACAGCCTTTTGCACGGACTCGAACGCATTATTGGCGGCAGAGACCGCACTCTTGACCATGGCCACTGCGGACTCGGAGCCGACAGGTGCATTCTTGGCAGTGCTGTCCAGCAGAGCATTGAAGTTCTTGCGGGCTTCGTTGGACTGGGCTTCCAGCGCCTTGTTGAGTTCACCAGTGGTGTTGCTGGCGATGTCGTACAGGTGGCGGCTGTAGGAAGCAGTCTTTTCGGCCAAAGGCTGGAACAGGCCGGCTTGCAGGGTCAGCAGCTCTTGGGCGTCCTTGACGCTCAGAACGGCCTGGGTGTGTTGTGCAGCTTCTGCCAGGGCAGCGCGCGATGCGGTGACGTTCAACTCCACCAGCTTTTCCACGCCTTCGAAGGCTTTGCTGGTCAGGCCAAACAGGGTTTCCAGGTTGGCTTTGTGTGCGCTCAGGATTTGGTCAGGGGTCAGGCTCATGGCAACTCTCCAAAAATACGGATCTAACACAGGGATCGGGCAGGAGGAAATATCTGCTCTGACATGACCGCTATCTGTGAGTCAGTCGCATGTTGCAGTGCAGCATGGATCGCATTGTGGGAGAGATTTTGCGCCAGTGCAAGTATTAATTTGTTGCGTTGCAGCAAAAAATGCGTGAGTTGTTGTTCTTTGATAAGTATTTGATTTATAAAAACTTTGTTATGTCTGATAACTGACGTTGAGTGTCTCTAGGCGCGGTTTTGCTGCGATGCATCAAACTGTGTGAGCAAGAACTCTCATGTGCTGTCGCCGTGGTGCTGGCTGAGCAAAAGCCGCTCTGCACAATGCAGGCATGAGCGATCAATCTTCTCCACCTCAAACGCCTGTGCGTGCCATGCCTCAAAGGCGTGATGCCTATCCTGTCTTTCGTGAAATCAGCACGCGCTGGTCAGACAACGACGTCTACGGCCATGTGAACAATGTCATTTATTACAGCTGGTTTGATACGGCTGTGAATGCCTATCTGGTGGAACAGGGGGTGCTGGATATCCATGAGGGCCAGACGATAGGGCTGGTGATCGAGACCCAATGCAATTACTTTGCCTCGCTGGCGTTTCCGCAGAAGGTGGAGGCCGGTATTCGGGTCGCGCATACGGGGCGCTCCAGTGTGCGTTATGAGGTGGGGCTATTTGCCGCCGGGCAGCCAGAGTCGGCGGCTGCCGGGCACTTTGTCCATGTCTATGTGGACAGGCACACGCGCAGGCCAGTGGCTTTGCCCGAGTCTTGGCGGGCCGCGCTGTGGCCATTGCAGGTGAGCAGCTGTTCTTGAGGTTAAGGGTTTCGATAGCTGCCAGCCCTTTTTTATCAAGCGTTCAAGGCATGCTTCATTAATGCTTTTTGAGGTGCGGTGGCTTGGTCCCGGGGGCGACTGTGAGGGAGTACAAGCACGGGGCGGCGTGTGGAATCGCCTACACTCGTCAGTCTTTGCTGAGACTGGGCCTTTTTCTGTTTGGGCCAGCCTTGTTCCATGACTGAACGGACCGCCAGGCCCACCGTCGTCCATGATCATCACCAGCCTGCTAGACACCGACCTGTACAAATTCACGATGATGCAGGTGGTGCTGCATCAATTTCCGGGTGCTCAGGTGGAGTACCGTTTCAAATGTCGCAATCCCGGTGTCCAACTGGCACCGTATGTGAATGAAATCCGCGAAGAAATCCGGTCTCTGTGCAAGCTGCGCTTTCAGGATGCGGAACTCGCATACCTGAGTTCACTGCGTTTTATCAAGAGCGACTTCGTCGACTTCCTGAGTCTGTTTCAGCTCAACGACAAATACATCACGGTCACGCCGCTGAGCAATGGTGAGATCGACATCACCATCAAAGGCCCCTGGCTGCACACGATTCTTTTCGAGATTCCGGTGCTGGCCATCGTCAACGAGGTGTATTTCCGCAATACCCAGCCCGTGCCCAATTTCCTGCAGGGGCGCAAGCGCCTGGACGAGAAGATTGAGTTGTTGCAGGGAGCTGGGCTGGAGTCGCTCAAGATTGCGGACTACGGCACGCGCCGTCGCTTTTCCAAGGCTTGGCATGAAGAGGTGCTGCGTGTGCTGTGCGCGCGCCTGGGGCCTTCTGGCTCACGCCTGAGTAACACGGCACAGAGCCAGCGCAAGGGGCAACTGGCTGGCACCAGCAATGTGTTGTATGCCATGAAGCTGGGTCTGATTCCGCTGGGTACGCTGGCGCATGAATACCTGCAGGCCTGCCAGTCTTTGGGTCCACGCCTGCGCGACAGCCAGGTCTTTGGCTTTGAGACCTGGGCACGTGAGTATCGTGGTGACTTGGGCATTGCGCTGTCTGACGTGTACGGCATGAGCGCCTTCCTGCGTGACTTCGATCTGTATTTCTGCAAGCTCTTTGATGGTGCGCGCCATGACAGCGGTGACCCCTTTGACTGGGGCGAGCGCCTGATTGCGCACTACAAGGCCAACAAGATCGACCCGCTGAGCAAGGTGCTGATCTTCAGCGACGGGCTGACAGTGCCCAAGACGATCGAGCTGTTTGAGCGCTTCCATGGCCGCTGCCAGCTGGCGTTTGGCATTGGCACGAATCTGACCAATGACCTGGGCAGCCCGCCCGAGCATGTGCCGCTGCAAATCGTCATCAAGATGACGCGCTGCAATGGCCAACCTGTGGCCAAGCTCTCGGATACACCCGGCAAAAGCATGTGCGATGACGAAAAATATCTGGCGTATCTGCGCCAAGTTTTCAACATTGCGGCACCAGAGCCTGCGCAGCAGCTCTGAACGAATGAACGCAGCGGTGTCGCTACAGGCACCGAATAGAGAGAACGGAGGATGGGCGTTTGAACAGCAAACCTTGGATGAAAGCCGTCGCAGCCACAGGACTGCTGCTGGCGATGGGCGGTGCACAGGCTGCCGATATGGATGGTGCAGCCATGTCCGTGGCATGGGGCATACCTTTTGTGGGCATGCTGCTGTCGATTGCGCTGATGCCTCTGGTCGTTCCGCATTTCTGGCATCAGCACTTTGGCAAGGTGACGGCAGGCTGGGCGCTGGCTTTTTTGCTGCCGTTCGCACTGGTCTATGGCATGGGCGCAGCCGGGGTGAACCTGATGCATGCATTGCTGGCCGAGTATCTGCCGTTCGTGATCTTGCTGACGGCGCTTTACACAGTGGCGGGCGGTATTTATGTGAGGGGCAACCTGCACGGCTCTCCGGGGCTGAACACCGCGATCCTGGCCATTGGTGCGGTATTGGCAAGCTTCATGGGCACCACGGGAGCCTCCATGCTGCTGATTCGTCCACTGCTACGTGCCAATGACAATCGCCGTCATCAGGCCCATGTGGTGGTGTTCTTCATCTTCATCGTCTCCAACGCCGGTGGTGCGCTGACTCCGTTGGGTGATCCGCCCCTGTTCCTGGGCTTTTTGAAGGGCGTGGACTTTTTCTGGACGGTGCGCCATATCTGGCAGCCCATGCTGTTTCTGACCCTGGCATTGCTGGCTATCTTCTATGTGCTTGACAGCAAGCTGATGGGCAAGAAAGGCGAGACGGATTTGCCAGATCCCACCCCGAGCATGGATGTGACGGGAGCGCAAAGTCGCCTGGGCTTTGAAGGGCGCGTGAACTTTGCGCTGCTGGCGGTGGTGGTGGCTCTGGTGCTGCTCAGCGGCATCTGGCGCACGCCTGCAGGCTTTGAGATTGCGGGAACCCATGTTGGCCTGCCGGGTCTGGTGCGTGATGTGGGCTTGCTGCTGGTGGCCTTGGTCTCGCTCAAGCTCACACCGGCAGCGGTGCACAAGGCCAATGAGTTCGGTTGGGGACCCATGCAAGAGGTAGCGAAGCTGTTTGCCGGCATCTTTTTGACCATCATTCCCGTCATTGCCATGCTCAAGGCTGGGGTGGATGGCCCGTTTGGCGCCGTAGTGCGTGCCGTGACCAATAGCGATGGCACGCCCAACCCGGCCATGTACTTCTGGGCCACCGGTGTGCTGTCTTCTTTCCTGGACAACGCACCAACCTATCTGGTGTTCTTCAACACCGCAGGCGGTGATCCAGCGCATCTGATGACCGATATGGCGCTGACGCTGGCGGCCATCTCTGCCGGTGCGGTCTTCATGGGCGCGAACACTTATATTGGTAATGCACCCAACCTCATGGTCAAGGCCATTGCCGAAGATCGCGGTGTCAAGATGCCCGGATTCTTTGGCTACATGATCTGGTCGGTCTGCATTTTGGTGCCGCTGCTGGTGGTGATGACCTTGATCTGGTTTCGATAACTGGCTCCCCCTGAGCGGCTTTGCCGCTTCCCCCAGAGGGGGACGACACCATCGGTGCGGGACGGCCCTTCCTCGGTGTCTCTGAGGTGGGGCATGCTTGTTTAAGCTGATGCCTTTCTCAAAATAAACGCAGAAATAGATCTAAAGGAGACAACGCCATGAGTCAAAAGCCCCGTATCTTGATTGCCCGGGCCATTTCACCCGAAGTCGTGCAACGGCTGCAGCAGCACTTTGAGGTGCAGTCCAATCAGGATGATGTGGTCTGGACGCCCGCAGAGCTGGCCCAGCAGTTGCAGGGCAAGGATGGTGTGTTGACCACTGGTTCGCAAGCTATCAATGCCGAGCTGCTGGCTGCCTGCCCGCAGCTCAAGATCGTGGCCAATATGGCGGTGGGCTACAACAACTTCGATGTGCCGGCGATGACGGCGGCTGGCGTGCAGGGCACGAACGCCCCAGATGTGCTGACCGAGACCACGGCAGACTTTGGCTTTGCGCTGCTGATGGCGACTGCACGTCGCATTTGCGAGAGCGAGCATTACCTGCGTGCCGGGCTGTGGAAAGACTGGCATTACGACCTGTTTGCCGGTGCCGAAGTGCATGGCAGCACGCTGGGCATTCTGGGCATGGGGCGCATCGGCCAGGCCATTGCCCGCCGTGCAGCCCATGGCTTTGGCATGAAGGTCATCTATCACAACCGATCGCGTCTTGATGCAGCGCTGGAGGCCGAGTGCAAGGCCAGCTACGTCAGCAAGCCTGAGCTGCTGGCGCAGGCCGATCATCTGATGCTGGTGTTGCCCTTCACGCCAGAAAACCGCCACACCATTGGCGCGGCAGAGATCGCGCAGATGAAGCCCACGGCCACGCTGATCAATATTGCGCGCGGCGGCATTGTCGATGATGCGGCGCTGGCCCAGGCGCTGCGTGACAAGCGCATTGCGGCAGCGGGCCTGGATGTGTTCGAGGGTGAGCCCGCCGTGCACCCGGATCTACTGACGGTTCCCAATGTGGTGCTGACACCTCATATCGCCAGCGCCACCAAGGGCACACGCTCTGCCATGGCGGGACTGGCGGCGGACAACCTGATCTCCTTTTTTGCCGGCAAGGGGCCGCTGACCCCTGTCAACCAGCTGGCCTGACCGGCTGGGCCAGGGGCGATTAGGCCGCATCACGTCACATCAGTTTGAGGGCGGATGCGTGGTCTGAGCGCTTTGTCGGCTTTGATAATTTCTGCCCGCTTGGCGTCTGTGCGCCTGGCGGGCTTTTTTATTTCAAGCGAGACAGCAATGCCTTTTATCCGCACCAGCGTCCACAAGGACACCACGCTCGCTCAGCGCCAGGCCATCGTCAACGGGATTCAGCAGGCTCTGATCGATGGCATCGGCATGCCTGCTGATGAGATGTTCAACATGGTCGACGACTATGACGAGCACAAATTCTTCTTCAACCGCAGCTTCAGTGGCTACAAGCGCTCGGACCGCGTCGTTGTGGTGGAGATCACCATGCGCCGCGGCCGCAGCGATGCGATGAAGCGCGCGCTGCATGCCAAGATCGCCGCCAACCTGGAAAAAGACGCCGGTGTGGCGCCGAACGACGTGTTCATCTTCACACACGAAAACGACTACTCCGACTGGTCGGTGGGCGGCGGCAAGTTCGCCATGGCCATTGCCCAGCAGGTCGACCGCGAGGCCTGATTCTTGCGTCCGACGTTTGCCTCCTGGCTGTCACCAAGGCTGCAGCGGAGCAGCCACTTTTGATTGCATTGAGTTTTTCGAGGGCCTGAGGACTGATAATTTGCCGGCGCGCTAGTGCTTGCAAACTTCAGTCTGCCAAGGCCTGGGCGAAATATTTAATACAAAACAGGCTCAAGCGCTTATCTGGTAAGCGCTGATAGCTATGAAATCAAGAGTATGAAAGGCGCGGCACGACTGTGACGATGTGGTGGCTTGGGTTGACGGCGACAGCCGTGTTGATCGTGGTTTTGCTCCTGGTGCTGCTGTGGTGTCTGCAGGGGCTGCGCCGTCAGACAGACGCCGCGCTGGGGCCGGATGCCCTGCGCTTGCAGGCCCAGCTGCTGCAAGGGTTGCAGGCCATGGACATGCGTTTGCAGCAGCTGGAGCGCAGCAGCCAGAGCACGCAGATGACGGTGGCCAAAAGCGATGGCGCGCTGGACCGCGTCACCCAGCATGTGCAGACCCAGCTGGCCCAGGCGCAGCAGGATGCGCAGCTGGCGCGGCGCGAGCAGGCGGCCGCGTTGACGGCCTTTCGTGAAGAGGTCAGCCAGCTGGCGCAGCGCTTGGCGGCGGACAGTCAGCAGGCCCGCGCAGCGCTGGCGCAAAGCAGCGGCGAGCAGACGGCCCATGTGCAGCAGCGCTTTGAGGCGCTGGCCGAAACCACGCGCGGCACGCTGGACTCGCTCAAGGGCGATATTCAGCAGCAGCTCACGCACATGAGCACGAATATGGGCGCGGCGCTCAAAGATCAGCTGGGCAGCAATGGCGAGCAGCTGCGCCACCAGTTTGCGGTGCTGCAAGATGCCGTGAGCCAGCAACTGGGCGCGCTGGCGCAAGGCCAGCAGACCACGGCCGAGCAGCTGCGTGGCACGCTCAACGAGCGCCTGGCCACCATCCAGAATGACAACGCCCTCAAGCTCGACGAGATGCGTCGCACCGTCGACGAAAAGCTGCACGCGACACTAGAGCAGCGCCTGGGCGAGTCTTTCAAGCTGGTCAGCGACCGGCTGGAGCAGGTGCACAAGGGCCTGGGCGAGATGCAGACCCTGGCGGGCAGCGTGGGCGACCTGAAGCGCGTGATGACGAATGTGAAGTCGCGCGGCACCTGGGGCGAGTTGCAGCTGGGCTCCATCATCGACAACGTGCTCACGCCCGAGCAGTACGCCAAGAACGTCAAGACCGTGCCGGGCAGCGATGAGCTGGTGGAGTTTGCGATTCGCCTGCCGGGCCGCCAGGACGAGCAGCCCGTATGGCTGCCCATCGATGCCAAATACCCTGTCGAGCATTACCAGCGCTTGCAGGATGCGCAGGACAGCGCCGACCGCGTGGCCATCGTGGCTGCGGGCAATGCGTTTGAGACCTCTATCCGCGCCGAAGCCAAGAAGATTGCCGGCAAGTACATTGCGCCTCCTCACACCACGGACTTTGCCGTGATGTATCTGCCCACGGAAGGCCTGTTTGCCGAGGTGCTGCGTCGCCCGGGGTTGGTGGAAGCCTTGCAGAACGAAAGCCGCATTGTCGTCACCGGACCGGCCAACCTGGCAGCCATGCTCAACAGCCTGCAGATGGGTTTCAAGACGCTGGCCATTGAAAAGCGCTCCTCGGAAGTCTGGGGCGTGCTAGGTCAGGTCAAGACCGAGTTTGGCAAGTTTGGCGAGGTGGTCGAGGCCACGCGCAAGTCCATCGATGCCGCGGCCCGTAAGTTCGATCAGGTAGGCGTGCGTACGCGGGCCATTCAACGCCATTTGCGCAATGTGCAGGACTTGCCACAAGCCGATAGGGTGCCGCTGTTTTCTGCAGTTCCCGGTCACGACGAGCCACCAGGTGGCGAGGGTGAGGAATGAATGCAGCCTTGCTGCGCCTGATCCTGGCGCAAATCTGCATTCATGCCTGTATGACAGGCATGCGCATGGCAACGCCACTGCTGGCGCTCAAGGAGGGCTATAGCGCAGCAGCGGTGGGCATGTTGCTGGCGCTGTTTGCACTGACCCAGGTCTTCTTGTCCTTGCCGGCCGGGCGCTATGCCGATCGCCATGGCCTCAAGCGTCCGCTCATCATCAGTGTGATTGCGGCCAGTTGCGGGGCTGGAGTGGCCGTTCTGTTCCCGCTGTATCCCGTGCTGTGCCTGAGTGCGCTATTGACGGGCGGCGCCGCAGGTACGGCTTTGATTGCCTTGCAGCGCCATGTAGGCCGCATGGCGCATAACAAGGACGATTTGCGCAAGGTCTTCAGCTGGCTGGCGATTGGTCCGGCCATTTCTAATTTTCTGGGCCCGTTTGCGGCCGGGCTGCTGATTGACTATGCGGGTGGTGAGGCTGCCAGTGAAACCGGCTTCAGGGCTGCCTTTCTCTTGCTGACCCTGATGCCGTTGGCCGCCTGGTTCTGGGTCAGAGCGGTGGAGGAGTTGCCTCCCATACAGCATGCCGATGCGCATAAGAAAGCCACGGCCTGGGATTTGGTGCAGAACCGGGGCTTCAGGCGCTTGCTGCTGCTGAACTGGGCACTGTCTTCATGCTGGGATGTGCACACCTTTGTCGTTCCCATTCTGGGGCATGAGCGAGGCCTTCCTGCATCGGTGATCGGCTCTATCCTGGGCGCGTTCGCCATTGCTGCAGCAGTCATTCGCTTGCTGGTGCCTGTCATCACACGCCACTTGGCGGAATGGCAGGTGGTGCTGGGAGCCATGACTTTGGCCTGTGGACTGTTTATTGCCTACCCTTTCATGCCGGGGGCCTGGACGATGGGGGCTTGCTCCGTCTTGCTGGGCGTTGTGTTGGGTTCGGTGCAGCCTATGGTGATGAGCATGATTCATCAGATCACCCCACCAGAGCGTCATGGAGAAGCGTTGGGCTTGCGCATGATGGCCATCAATGGCTCGAGTGTGGTGATGCCGGTTCTGTTTGGCTCATTGGGAACCGTGGTGGGGGTCTCAGCCTTGTTCTGGGCTGTGGGCGTGCTGGTAGGAGTTTCTTCACGCCTTCCCTGGCTGATCGGCAAGCAAGATATGCCTGCGGGTGAGTGGAGGGCGCCTTAAGCCTTGGCGATGATTCATCCAAGAAAAAGAGCGCCGTCATGGGCGCTCTTTTTCTTGTGGAAGGGCTTACAGCTCTTCGACTCTGCGAGCCGGGTAGCTGTCCCAGCTCTGGCAGCCGGGGCAGTGCCAGAAATGGGTGCGGGCCTCAAAGCCGCAGGCCGCGCAGCGGTACCGGGTCAGTGGCTTGGTGGCATGGGTCAGTGCTTTTTGTACGGTGCCGTGAAATTGCTCTTCCGTCAGCGTTTCGCCCTCCAGCCACTGGGCAGCGGCCACCAAAGAGGGCTCGTGCTCCAGGTGCTGCACCAGACGCAGTCGACCAGGGGCTGCGTCATCTCCGCTCTTTTGATCGAGAGTGACCAGTGCTTGCAGTAAATCCAGCGACGGTGCTTGCTCATAGTGCTTGAGCAGCAGGCTGCGGGCCTCGCTGACGAGGCCAGTCGTTTCGGCAACTTCTACCAGCAGGTTGGCGGCCAGTGGCAGAGCGGAAGGGCTGTTCTGGGCCAGAGCCTTCAGGCTGGCAAAGGCATCGCGCGATTCGCCCTGGCGGTGCTGCAGCTGGGCCAGCTCCAGGCGTGGTCGCGGTGCCTGCGGCGCTGTCTCCAGTGCTTGCTGCAGCTGTGAGAAAGCCTTGTCCAGCTGTCCATGGGCAACCTGTGCCTGCGCATCCTCGCACAGGTAATGGGCCAGGCGGGTGCTGAAGTCACCCTGACCTGCTGCCTGCATTTTGCGAACAATGGCCGCTGCCTGAGCCCAGTCTCTGGAGCGCTCATAAATGGCCAGAAGAGCCAGCCTTGCTTCGCCCTCGTACTGGGTTCCATCCAGACGGTGCAGGGCCTCTTCGGCTCGGTCCAGCAGGCCAGCCTTGAGAAAGTCCTGTGCCAGAGCGTGCTGCGCGCGATCGCGATCTGGGCGAGAAAGATCGGCGCGGCTGAGCAGGTGCTCGTGTACACGCACAGCACGGTTGTATTCGCCACGCCGGCGAAACAGATTGCCCAGTGCAAAGTGCAGCTCTGTGGTGTCGGGGTCGTTCTGGACGGCCTCGATAAAGGCATCAATGGCCTTGTCCTGTTGCTCATTGAGCAGAAAGTTCAGGCCCTTGAAATAGGCTTTGGGGGCCTGACGGTTGTCGGCGCGCACCTGGCGCAGGTCCCAGCGGGAGGCCAGCCAGCCCAGCACAAAGGCTACGGGCAGGCCCAGCAAGATCCAAGTCAGATTAAATTCCATGCAAGTCGCTCGGCGCGGTGATCGAAGAGGAGTTCTGTTCCTTGGCTACAGCATTGGGAGCAGGCGCTGGCGAGGCAGGTGCTTGCTGCGCTGCGTGAGCCTCGCGGGCGGCACTGCGATGTTTGAGCCAGCGCGGCACCATGCCAAGCACGCCGACAAACAGGCCCAACGTAAAAGCGGCCAGTACTACCAGCACTAGCGGCGCGGTCCAGGCCGTGCCAAAGAAAAAGTGCACGGTAGCGTCTTGCTGGTTATTCAGAGCGAAAGCGAACAGAGTGAAAAAAATGGCTGCCTTGAGCAGCCACAGCAGGTATTTCATGCTTCCCTTGTGCCTCTAATGTGACGGGAAGATTTTAGGCCAGCCTATGCCCAGACTGGCAAACGAACACGACGTCTGTGTAAAAGGACTCTGACAGGCGCCTAGCCTCAGGCAGGCTGAGATTGTGATCCAGAGGAGTCGCTATTTTTGAGGTTGTCCACGGCTTCGCGCAAAGCCTTGCCAGGCTTGAAATGCGGCACGCGTTTGGAGGGCACCTGGACGGATTCGCCGGAGCGGGGGTTGCGGCCTATGCGAGGTTGGCGATGGTTGATGGCAAAGCTGCCAAAGCCGCGAATTTCAATGCGGTGACCGCGTACCAGGGCATCGCTGACTGCATCCAGAATGGTTTTGACGGCCAGTTCGGCATCGCGTTGGTTGAGTTGGCCAAATTGGGCGGCAAGTTCTTCGACGAGATCGGATCGGGTCATCGGGTGGCTAAGGCTTGGTTGAAAACAACAACGGGCGCACAGGGCGCCCGTTGTCTTTGACGCTTAGCGGTCAGTCAGGCGAGCTGGCTGACCTGCTGAGGCAAGTGATTACTTGTCAGCGTCCAGCTTGGCGCGCAGCAGAGCGCCCAGGCTGGTGGTACCAGCGTTTTCCTTGGAGGACTGAGCCGACAGAGAAGCCATGGCTGTCTGCTGTTCAGCGTGATCCTTTTGCTTGATGGACAGCTGGATGTTGCGGCTCTTGCGATCCACGTTCACCACCACGGCTGTCACTTCGTCGCCTTCCTTCAGGACGGAACGAGCATCTTCCACGCGGTCTTGCGAGATTTCGGAAGCGCGCAGGTAGCCGATGATGTCTTCACCCAGGTCGATTTCAGCGCCCTTGGCGTCCACAGTCTTGACCTTACCGGTCACGATCTGGCCCTTGTCGTTCACGGTCACGAAGGTCGTGAAGGGATCGCTGTCCAGCTGCTTGATGCCCAGGGAGATGCGCTCGCGCTCAACGTCCACGGCCAGCACGATGGCTTCGACTTCTTGACCCTTCTTGTAGTTACGAACGGCGGCTTCGCCAGCTTCGTTCCACGACAGGTCAGACAGGTGCACCAGGCCGTCGATACCGGCAGCCAGACCCACGAACACGCCGAAGTCGGTGATGGACTTGATGGGGCCCTTCACGCGGTCGCCGCGCTTGGTGTTCTGAGCGAATTCTTGCCAGGGGTTAGCCTTGCACTGCTTCATGCCCAGGGAGATGCGACGCTTGTCTTCGTCGATTTCCAGAACCATGACTTCCACTTCGTCGCCCAGGGACACGAGCTTGGTAGGAGCGATGTTCTTGTTGGTCCAGTCCATTTCGGAAACGTGCACCAGGCCTTCGATGCCGGGTTCCAGTTCCACGAATGCACCGTAGTCGGCGATGTTGGTGACCTTACCGAACAGGCGAGTAGCGGAGGGGTAGCGACGTGCAACGCCCATCCATGGGTCGTCGCCCATTTGCTTCAGACCCAGAGACACGCGGTTCTTTTCGGTGTCGAACTTCAGGATCTTGGCAGTGATTTCCTGGCCAGCAGTCACCACTTCGGAGGGGTGACGGACACGGCGCCATGCCATGTCGGTGATGTGCAGCAGGCCGTCGATACCGCCCAGGTCCACGAACGCACCGTATTCGGTGATGTTCTTGACCACGCCCTGAACGATAGCGCCTTCCTTCAGGGTTTCCATCAGCTTAGCGCGCTCTTCGCCCATGGAGGCTTCCACCACAGCGCGGCGGCTCAGCACCACGTTGTTGCGCTTGCGGTCCAGCTTGATGACCTTGAATTCCAGGGTCTTGTTTTCGAAGGGAGTCAGGTCCTTGATAGGACGTGTGTCGATCAGCGAACCGGGCAGGAAAGCGCGGATGCCGTTGACCAGAACGGTCAGACCGCCCTTGACCTTGCCGGAAGTGGTGCCGGTCACGAATTCGCCAGACTCCAGAGCCTTTTCCAGGGCCAGCCAGGAAGCCAGACGCTTGGCGGTATCGCGCGACAGTATGGTGTCGCCGTAGCCGTTTTCGATGGAGCCGATGGCCACGGACACGAAGTCCCCCACTTGGACTTCGATTTCGCCCTGGTCGTTCTTGAACTCGTCCAGAGGCACGTAGGCTTCCGACTTCAGGCCAGCGTTCACCACCACGAAGTTGTGCTCAACGCGCACGACTTCAGCGGTGATAACTTCGCCAGGACGCATTTCGGTGCGTGTCAACGACTCTTCAAAAAGGGCGGCAAAAGATTCAGACATGTAGTTCCTTGACCGCAGACAGGTTTCCGGCAGCACCATTGCCACCGTTTTTATGACTGTATGCGGAG
Source organism: Comamonas sp. FUJ_7 (assembly GCF_057369555.1). Taxonomy (NCBI): domain Bacteria; kingdom Pseudomonadati; phylum Pseudomonadota; class Betaproteobacteria; order Burkholderiales; family Comamonadaceae; genus Comamonas; species Comamonas sp. FUJ_7. Next base: position 81,139 of record NZ_JBXXZI010000011.1, on the reverse strand, counting down.
GGTTGCGGGTTTTGAGGCCCACGGGGTTAAAGGTTAACAACCTTGCTGCCGGCTCGCGCTCTGCGAAAACCTGACATCAAGGGCCAACAAGCCAGATGCAGGGCTGCCCTGGAAACTTCAAGTGAGAAATTTCAAGAGCGGTCAAACGGCTGGCGTTCCTGCCACCACGTCAGCACTTGGGCAACCACTTGTTCAATGGTCATCTCGGAGCTGTCGAGCTGCAAAGAATCCTCGGCGGGCTTGAGCGGAGCTGTGGCGCGATTCATGTCGCGCGCGTCGCGTGCCTCAAGGTCTGCCAAAAGGGTGCACATATTAGCTGAAATGCCTTTGGAAATCAACTGCTTATAGCGGCGCTCTGCGCGGCACTGGGCGGAGGCCCATAAATAGACCTTGAGCGGAGCATGGGGAAAGATGACCGTGCCCATGTCGCGGCCGTCGGCAACCAGTCCGGGCAGGGCCTGGAAAGACAGCTGCAGATCCACCAGCGCGCTGCGCACGGCGGGCAGGGCGGACACGCGCGAGGCATTCATGCCCGCTTCTTCGCTGCGAATGGCCAGGCTGATGTCTTCATTGCCCAGCCACACGCGCTGTTGGGCATCAAAGCGAATGGGCATTTCCAGCGCCATCTCGGCAATGGCTTCTTCGTTCGTTTCGTCCAGCGACAGACCGGCGCGAGATGCGGCCAGGCCTGTGATGCGGTAGAGCGCGCCGGAGTCCAGTGGCTGGTAGCCCAGTGCCTTGGCCACTTCGGCGGCAATCGTGCCCTTGCCTGAGGCTGTGGGGCCGTCAATGCAGATCACGGGAATGCGCTCACGCTCGGTTGCGCTGACGGAAAACAGTGCCTCGAAGTAATCCGGGAAGGTCTTGGCCACGCACTTGGGGTCTTTGATGCGCACGGGCAGCTTGGCGGGATTGAAGGCGGCCAGCGAGAAGCACATAGCGACGCGGTGGTCGTCATAGGTGTGGATGCTCGCGGCTTTCCATCCGGCCTTGTTGGCGGGAGGGGTGACGCGGATATAGTCCGCGCCTTCTTCCACGGTGGCGCCCAGCTTGCGCAGCTCAATCGCCATGGCTGCGATGCGGTCGGTTTCCTTGACGCGCCAGCTGGCGATATTGCGCAGCGTGGTGGTGCCGTCGGCATACAAGGCCATGGTGGCCAGAGTCATGGCGGCGTCGGGGATGTGGTTGCAGTCGAGGTCGATGGCCTTCAGAGGCCAACTGCCACGACTGACCTGAAGCCAGTTAGGTCCGCTTTCCACTTGTGCGCCCATGGCCTGGGCGGCTTCGATAAAGCGGATATCGCCCTGGATGGAGTCTGCGCCCACGCCCAGAATCTTGATGCTTTTTTGCTCTTCAGCGTCCGCTGCAATTGCGCCAAGCGCTATGAAATAGCTAGCGGACGAGGCGTCGGCTTCCACATGGATATCGCCGGGCGACAGGTAGCGGCTACCCGCAGGGATCACAAAACGCTGCCAGTTGTCGTTCTTCACGGCAATGCCAAAGCGTGCCAGCAGTTCCAGCGTGATGTGGATATAGGGCTTGGAGATCAGCTCGCCCACCACTTCAATCGTGATGTCACGGTCCTGGGCCAGCAGGGGTAGGGCCATCAGCAGCGAAGTCAGAAACTGGCTGGAGACATCGCCGCGCACCTTGATGGATTCGCTGCTCAGGGCGCTGAAGTCAGGCTGGCCGATCTTCAGTGGCGGAAAGCCTTCATCCTTCAGATAGTCGATCTTGCAGCCCAGTTGGCGCAACGAATCGACCAGATCGCCGATAGGGCGCTCATACATGCGGGGCACGCCCGTCATCTCGAAGTTGCCGCCCAGCACCGACAGGGCTGCTGTCAGCGGGCGCATGGCCGTGCCTGCATTGCCCAGGAACAAGGTGGCTGCCGTGCCTTGAGGCAATTGACCGCCGATGCCGGTGACTTCAATGGCCTGGCCCGGCATCACGTTGTCTGGCGTGATCTTGCAGCCCAGTTGCTTGAGGCCGGTCAGCATGACCTGAGTGTCGTCAGAGTCCAGCAGGTCGTGGATAGTGGTCGTGCCCTGGCTCAGGGCAGCCAGCAGCAGCACGCGGTTGGAGATGCTTTTGGAGCCGGGCAGGCTGACGGTGCCGTGAGCGGAGTCCAGAGCGGGCAGATCCAGAAATTCGGTGGTGAACATGACGCAATCCAGCAGAGTAAGGGGCGAATATGCGCTGTCAGCTTTTAAAACAATAGCTTGAGGCGCATATTTTGAAAGGGCTGCAAGGCATTTTTATTAAAAAAATCGCCTTGCTCTGGCCCTTAGATTTTTGAGGGGCGTTTGCCGCTCATGGACCAGTGTGCGCGTGCCGAGCTGGCCAGCGTCAGGCGGTCTTGCAGGCCCTGGCCGTCATTGGTCTGCATCAGGCTTTCGAGCTGCTCCAGCGCTGCGCGAAAGTTGCGCGACTGGGCCAGCACCTGTTCGCGGTTGGCCAGCAACACATCGCGCCAGAGTTTGGGATCGCCTGCACCAATGCGCGTGAAGTCGCGAAAGCCGGGGCCGGCCAGCGACAGCACCTCATCGGCACCGGGCTGGTTCAGCACGCTTTGCATCATGGCAAACGCCAGCAGGTGGGGCAGGTGGCTGACGGTGGCAAGGGCGCTGTCATGCGCCTCGGGTGACATGGCTTGCACATGGCAGCCCAGGGCTTGCCACAGGGCCTGCGCCCTGGACAGATGGGCGGTCAGCGTGCGCTCGGTAGGGGTCAGCACGACCTGCGCGCCCTGGTACAGATTGGCGTCGGCATGTTCCACGCCAGCCACTTCCTTGCCGGTGATGGGGTGGGCGGGCACAAAGCTGCCGATCTGGTCGCGCAGCGCCGAGCGTGCCGCCTGCACCACATCAACCTTGGTGGAGCCCACGTCCATGATCATCATCTTGGGCGTGACCAGGTGTTTGATGGATTTGAGCGTGGCTTCCGTGGCCGCTACGGGCACGGCCAGCAGCACCAGGTCCGCGCCTGCTGCGGCCAGCAGGGCCGAGGGCGCTTCCACATCGATGACGCCCATCTGGAGGGCGCGCTCGGTGGTGGAGGGGGACTTGCTGTAGCCCACCACGCGTTTGACGAGGCCGGCCTTTTTGAGGGCCAGCGCAAACGAGCCACCCATCAGCCCGCAGCCAATCAGGCCGAGCTGCTCGAAGGGTGGCAATTGCTGTGTTTCCATTACTTGCTTACCGGATAGGTGCCCAGCACCTTGTAGAACGCGCACAGGCTTTGCAGCTCCTTGAGGGCTGCGGCAACATTGTCCTGCGCGGGGTGGCCTTCGATGTCGATGTAGAAGTAGTACTCCCACTGGCCGGTGCGGGCGGGGCGCGATTCAAAGCGCGTCATGGAGACGCCGTACTTCTTCAGCGGCACCAGAAGGTCATGCACGGCGCCCGCAGTGTTGGGCACGGACACTACCAGACTGGTGCAGTCGCTGCCACTGGGCGACGCTGTTGCCAGCGTGTGCGGCAGGCAGATGACGGCAAAACGGGTGCGGTTGTAGGCATCGTCCTGAATAGCGTGGCTGACGATGTGCAGGCCGAATTGCTGGGCTGCACGCTCGCCGGCAATACCGGCCCAGTTGGGATGCAGGGCCGCCAGGCGTGCGCCTTCGGCATTGCTTTCCACGGGGCGGCGTTCGGCGTGGGGCAGGTGCTTAGACAACCAGCCCTGGCACTGGGCCAGCGCCTGAGGGTGGGCGGCCACGACTTCGATGCCCTCCAGCGAATTGCTGGTGCGCATCAGGTTGTGGCGAATCAGCATGCTGACCTCGCCCACCACATGGCAGGGCGTGTGCAGGAACATGTCCAGCGAGCGCGTCACAACCCCTTCGTTGGAGTTTTCCACGCCCACCACGCCGTACTGGGCGCTGCCTGCGGCCGTGGCGTGAAAGACTTCTTCAAAGCTGTTGCAGTACATCAGGTCGGCAGCGCCACCAAAGTACTGAATGGCGGCTTCTTCGCAGAAGGTGCCGGCAGGGCCGAGCACGGCTACGCGCTGGGGCGACTCCAGCGCCAGGCAGGCGGACATGATTTCGCGCCAGATGGCGGCCACATGGGCACCCTTCAGGGGGCCGGGGTTGTTGTTCTTGATCTTCTCGATCACCTGCGCCACCCGGTCGGGGCGGAAGAAGGCCGAGCCTTCTTTTTTCTTGAGCTCACCCACCTGCTCGGCCACATGGGCGCGCTGGTTGACCAGCTCCAGCAATTGACGGTCCAGCGAGTCAATCTGGTTGCGCAGCGACAGCAACTCGGGGCTGGCTTGGGGTTCTTGGCTCATGAGTTCCTCAATTTTTATAGCTGCTAGCGCTTTGTTTATCTTGGTTTCAGGATTGATTGACCTTGAAACCCTTTCAAACCAAGCGCTGGCAGCTCATTTTTTAGTGTGTGCGTAGGCGATGTGGTGCGGGGGCGATCAAGCCTTGCGCTGTTCGAAGTCCTGCATATAGGAAACCAGCGCCTGCACGCCTTCGATGGGCATGGCGTTGTAGATGCTGGCGCGCATGCCGCCCACAGACTTGTGGCCCTTGAGCTGCAGCAGACCAGCTTCCTTGGCGCCGGCCAGAAAGGCGTCGTTGCGCGATTCGTCATTCAGGAAGAACGGGATATTCATGCGCGAGCGGCAGTTGGCGGCCACCTTGTTCACGTAGAGCGAGGACTGGTCCACATAGTCGTAGAACAGCTTGGCCTTGGCGATGTTGCGCGCTTCGATGGCGGCCACGCCGCTCAAGCCGCCCTCTTGCTGCTGCTTGAGCCATTTGAAGGTCAGGCCCGCCATGTAGATGCCCCAGGTCGGCGGCGTGTTGTACATGCTGCCGTTGTCGGCCACGATTTTGTAATCGAAAGCGCTGGGGCAGATGGGCAGGGCGTGGCCCAGCAGGTCTTCGCGCACGATGACGATGGTCAGACCTGCCGGGCCGATGTTCTTTTGCGCGCCGCCAAAGGCCAGGCCCACGCGGCTCCAGTCAATGCTGCGCGAGGCGACATGCGAGGAAAAGTCGATGACCAGCGGTGCGTCCGAGCCCAGCGCCTTCAGGTCGGGCAGCTCATGAAACTCCACGCCGTGAATGGTTTCGTTGCTGCAGATGTGCACATAGCTGGCGCCACGGCTCAGGTTCCAGCTGCTGGCAGCGGGAATCGTGGTGTAGTCGCTGTCCTTGGCGGTGGCGGCGATATGGGCTTCGCTGGCGTACTTGGCCGCTTCCTTGGCGGACTTCTGGCTCCAGCTGCCGGTGACCACAAAATCGGCCACGCCAGCGCGCGACAGGTTCATGGGAACGATGGCGTTTTCGGCAATGCCGCCGCCTTGCATGAACAAAATCTTGAAGTTGGCAGGCACGGCCAGCAGCTCGCGCAGATCGGCTTCTGCGGCTTCGTAAATGCTGATGAACTCCTTGCCGCGATGGCTCATTTCCATCACGCCCATGCCGGAGCCGTGCCAGTCCAGCATTTCGGCGGCTGCGGTCTGCAGCACTTCTTCAGGGATGGCGGCGGGGCCGGCGGAGAAGTTAAAAGGGCGGTTCATCAGATTTACGCTCAAAAAATGTGAAAGCGCTTGTGTAGCTTGCACTTTCAGCTATCAAAAACATTGCGCCACGGGCATGTGTGCATGCCGCGTGGCGTCTGGTCCAGAGCAGGCCGGTGAAGGGCCTGCATTTTTCAGGAGGCGTCGCCGGGCTCGGCTGCACCTTCGGCGCTGTCGCTGGCTGTGCCTGGGGTGGCGTGGGTTTCGTCGCCCTCTGCACCTTCGTCAGCGTTATAGCCAGAGCTGTCGTTCGCATCGTTTTCCACAATGCGCTGCAGACCAATCAGCTTGGCGCCTTCGTCCAGATTGATCAGCGTCACGCCCTGTGTGGCGCGGCCCAGTTCACGGATTTCGGCGACGCGTGTGCGCACCAGCACGCCGGTGTCGGTGATCAACATGATCTCGTCCTCCGGTGCAACCAGGGTCGCGGCCACAACCTTGCCGTTGCGCTCGGACTGCTGAATCGCAATCATGCCCTTGGTGCCACGGCCATGGCGCGTGTATTCGCTAATCGCGGTGCGCTTGCCGTAGCCGTTTTCGGTGGCGGTCAACACGCTTTGCGAGCCTTCGGCCACGTTGCCCGTGCCGTCATCGGCCTCGGCCACCAGCATGGCGATCACGCTCTGTGTTTCGTCGATGTTCATGCCGCGCACGCCGCGCGCGTTGCGGCCCATGGGGCGCACATCGTTTTCGTCAAAGCGCACGGCCTTGCCGCCGTCGCTGAACAGCATCACGTCATGCTTGCCGTCGGTCAGCGCAGCACCAATCAGGTAGTCGCCTTCGTCCAGGCCCACGGCGATGATGCCGGCCTTGCGCGGGTTGCTGAACTCGGTCAGCGCCGTCTTCTTGACGGTACCCATGCTGGTGGCCATGAAGACGTAGTGATCTTCAGGGAAGCTGCGGTTTTCACCGGTCAGCGGCAAGACCACGTTGATCTTTTCGCCATCCTGCAGCGGGAACATATTGACGATGGGGCGACCACGCGAGCCGCGCGAGCCCGATGGCACTTCCCAGACCTTGAGCCAGTACATGCGGCCGCGGTTGGAGAAACACAGCAGGTAGTCGTGCGTGTTGGCGATGAAGAGCTGGTCGATCCAGTCGTCTTCCTTGGTGGCGGTGGCCTGCTTGCCGCGACCGCCGCGCTTCTGGGCGCGGTATTCGGACAAGGGCTGGCTCTTGATGTAGCCGGTGTGCGAGAGCGTCACCACCATGTCGGTGGGGGTGATCAGATCTTCGGTGGACAGGTCTTGCGCGCTGTACTCGACGGTGGAGCGGCGCTCGCCCTTCTTGTTCTGGCCGAACTCGGCCTTAACGGTGTTCAGCTCTTCACCAATGATGGTGGATACGCGCTCGGGCTTGGCCAGGATGTCCAGCAGGTCTTCGATGACCGCCATGATGTCCTTGTATTCAGCCACGATCTTGTCTTGCTCCAGACCGGTCAGGCGCTGCAGGCGCATCTGCAAAATTTCCTGGGCCTGGGTTTCGGACAGGCGGTACAGCCCGTCTTGCTGCATGCCGAATTCGACTTCCAGACCTTCGGGACGGTAGTCGTCGGCATTGACCACGCCGCCATCGGTGCGGGTGCGGGTCAGCATCTCGCGCACCAGCTTGCTGTCCCAGCTCTTTTCCATCAGCGCAGCCTTGGCGACGGGAGGAGTGGGAGCGTTGCGGATGATGGCGATGAAGTCGTCGATATTGGCCAGCGCCACGGCCAGGCCTTCCAGCACGTGGCCACGGTCGCGCGCCTTGCGCAGCTCGAACACAGTGCGACGGGTCACCACTTCGCGGCGGTGTTCCAGGAAGACCTGAATCAGATCCTTCAGATTGCACAGCTTGGGTTGGCCATTGACAAGCGCCACCATGTTCATGCCGAAGGTGTCCTGCAGCTGGGTCAGCTTGTACAGGTTGTTGAGCACCACCTCGGGCACTTCACCGCGCTTGAGCTCGATCACCAGGCGCATGCCGGACTTGTCCGATTCGTCCTGAATGTGGCTGATGCCTTCGATCTTCTTCTCGTGCACCAGCTCGGCCATGCGCTCCTGCAGCGTCTTCTTGTTGACCTGATAGGGCAGCTCATCAACGATGATGGACTGGCGCTGGCCCTTGTCGATGTCCTCGAAATGGCACTTGGCGCGCATCACCACACGGCCGCGGCCGGTGCGATAGCCTTCCTTGACACCGTTGATGCCATAGATGATGCCGGCGGTGGGGAAGTCGGGGGCGGGAATGATCTCCATCAGCTCGTCGATACTGGCTTCAGGGTTCTGCAGCAAATGCAGGCAGCCATCGACCACTTCATTGAGGTTGTGCGGAGGAATATTCGTGGCCATACCCACGGCAATACCCGAAGAGCCATTGACGAGCAGATTGGGCAGGCGCGTGGGCAACACCAGTGGCTCTTGCTCCGAGCCGTCGTAGTTGGGGCCGAAATCTACGGTCTCTTTATCAATATCAGCCAGCGTTTCGTGGGCGATCTTGGAGAGACGGATTTCCGTGTAACGCATGGCAGCGGCGCTGTCGCCGTCCACCGAGCCGAAGTTGCCCTGACCATCCACCAGCATGTGGCGCAGCGAGAAGTCCTGCGCCATACGCACGATGGTGTCGTAGACCGCGATGTCGCCGTGAGGGTGGTATTTACCGATCACGTCACCGACGATACGGGCGGACTTTTTATAAGGACGGTTCCAGTCGTTATTGAGTTCGTGCATCGCGTACAGAACGCGGCGGTGCACAGGCTTGAGGCCATCACGCGCATCAGGAAGCGCCCGGCCCACGATCACGCTCATGGCGTAATCGAGATAACTGCGACGCATCTCCTCTTCAAGGCTGATGGGCAGAGTTTCTTTAGCAAACTGGGTCATGTCTAGTGATACTTTGACGGCTGGAAAACGACCATTTTAGGTCGAATGGCGTGTGGCAGCAGAGCAACATAACTTAGGAATTACATAGCTGTCCTACTTGTTGGAGCTTAGTTGACAACACTCTTGCATGTTACGTATGGCACAATCGTTTCAACGTTTTTGGTGATGGTCACTGATGACGTCCACAGATTCGCAGCCCTGCTGCGGCTTTTTCCCCAAGAGGAGAACCATGAAGAAACTGAACAAAGTGGCGATGTTGTTTGCCTCTGCTGCCCTCGTGACGGCCGCTGGCGCACAAGTGAAGGCTGCTGACGGTGGCAATACTATCGACAACTGGCAAAACGGCACCAGCGAGCTGGTGTGGAAGAACGGCACAAACGAACTGTGCTGGCGCGATGCCAACTGGACACCTGCTACCGCTGCTGAAGGTTGCGACGGCGCTCTGGTCAAGCAAGTGGCTGCTCCTGCTCCCGCTGTTGTGGCTCCTCCCGCTGCTCCTCAGCCCGCAGTTGCATCCAAGGTTACTTACTCTGCTGACGCTTTCTTCGACTTCGACAAGTCCGTGCTGAAGCCCGCAGGTAAGGAAAAGCTGGATGACTTGACCGGCAAGATCAAGGACATCAACCTGGAAGTCATCATCGCCGTGGGTCACACTGACTCCGTAGGCTCCGATGCTTACAACCAGAAGCTGTCGGTGCGTCGCGCTGAAGCTGTGAAGGCTTACCTGGTGTCCAAGGGCATCGAAAAGAGCCGTGTTTACACCGAAGGTAAGGGCGAGAAGCAACCCGTGGCAGACAACAAGACTGCTGCTGGCCGCGCTCAAAACCGTCGCGTGGAAATCGAAGTCGTGGGCACCAAGGCTGCTCAGTAATCTTTCGATTGCGACACAAGAAAGCCCCGGCATCGGGGCTTTTTTTATGCCTGATTCATTGCCGTAATCGCGGACAATGGCAGCATGAACAACACTATCAATGCCGACCCTGCAGAACTGGAGAAATTCTCCAGCTTGGCCCATCGCTGGTGGGATCCCGAGAGTGAATTCAAACCACTGCATCAGATTAATCCTTTGAGACTTGACTGGATCAATGCGCAGGCCCGTCTGGCTGATCAGCGAGTTCTGGATGTGGGCTGTGGCGGTGGAATTCTGGCGGACTCTATGGCGCGAAAAGGGGCCAAGGTTGTGGGCATTGATCTGGCGACCAAGGCTTTGCGTGTCGCACAGTTGCATGCGTTGGAAACAAGCACGCCAAATATTCAGTACCACGAAGTCAGCGTGGAGCAACTGGCGCAGGAGCAACCTAGTAGTTTTGATGTGGTGACTTGCATGGAGATGCTGGAGCATGTGCCCGATCCTGCATCCATCGTTCGAGCTTGCGCGGAGCTGGTCAAGCCTGGTGGCTGGGTGTTCTTCTCCACCATCAACCGCAACGCCAAAGCTTTTGCGCTAGCAATTGTGGCGGCTGAGTATTTGCTCAAGATGATTCCCAAGGGGACGCACGAATACGCCAAATTGTTGCGCCCTAGCGAGCTGTCGCGCTTTGCGCGCGAAGCAGGCCTGGATGTGCAAGGCAGCAAAGGCATGGAGCACAATCCGATCTCGGGCCGTTATTGGCTCAGCAATGACACTTCGGTCAATTACATGCTGGCAACACGCCGCCCGCAGGAGTGACAGTCATGTGGAAGCACATTCGAGCCGTTCTTTTTGATCTGGATGGCACTTTGATTGACAGCGCTCCTGATTTGGGTGCCGCAGCGGACAAGATGCGCGTGGATCGCGGTATGCCATCGCTGTCGCTCAATGCCTACCGCCATATGGCTGGGGCCGGTGCGCGTGGAATGCTTGGCATTGCATTTGGAATGACACCAGAGTCTGCAGGCTTCGCGGAAATGCGTGAAGAGTTCTTTCGCAATTATGAGCAGTGCATGACCGATCGCACCTATGTTTTTGAGGGCGTGCCTGAGTTGATTAAGGCATTGGAGGCTGCTCCGTTGTTGTGGGGGGTGGTGACCAACAAGTCCATGCGCTTCACCGATCCGCTAACTCGCCAGATGCCCTTGTTTACTCAGGCTGCAGTTGTGGTGAGTGGGGACACGACTCCGCATTCCAAGCCGCACCCAGAGCCTCTTTTTGAGGCTGCGCGACGCATGCAGGTTGCTCCAGAATATTGCATCTATGTCGGAGATGATGAGCGTGATATCCAGGCGGGTGCTGCAGCGGGTATGAAAACAGTAGCGGCACGCTACGGCTACCTGGGTGCAACGGAAGATACGGCCCATTGGGGGGCCGATGCGCATATCAATTCACCACTTGAGCTGTTGAAGTTACTGGGATGAGGATAGAATAGGTAGCTTAGGGGCTGTCCTGGTTTCGACGTGGGTTCGGGACCGGTGCGGTGCATGTCGAGCTTGAGTGACGCTCGTAAATCTCCATTCAAAAAACTAACTGCAAACGACGAACGTTTCGCACTCGCCGCTTAATCCGGTGAGCCTTGCAACAGCACGCTAGTGGGCTGGGCAAGGGGGTAGCAATACCTCCAGGCTGCAAGGGAATTTACATTAGCTGGCTGGATACCGGGCTTCTTGGTATTTGGCGAGATTTTAGGAAGCTGGCTACCCAAGCAGCGTGTGCCTGCGCGGTTTGGGTAGTGAGATCTAAAACAGAGCACTAAACATGTAGATCTGTCCGGCGAAGACTTGCGGACGCGGGTTCAATTCCCGCCAGCTCCACCACTACAAACACCGCCACACACTGGAAAGCCTAGTGTGTGGCGGTTTTTTTTGCCTGGTTAGGGTCTGGTGGTGTCCTCAAAATCGCACCGAAATCGCACGGATTATTTTTATCACACAATGCGAAATTCAGGCTTGGGCTTTTGGTAGTCATCTCTGATGAATTTGCCGTAGGTGCGGAACACCATCTCTACATCCTCATGCCCCAACTGGCTGGCCACATACCAGGGATTGGCGCCAGCGGTTAGCAGTGCAGAGGCGAATGTGTGCCGTACTTGGTAGGGATTTCGATAGTCCACGCCAGCACGGCTGCACACAGGCTGCCAGAGCGTCTTGCGGATTTGTGCATCTGTATTCCATGGTTCTCCCGTGCGAGGGTTGAGCCAGATGCGCTCCCCCTTCATTTCAGACAGCGGGCGCTGGGCGTGTAATGCTGCCATAGCATCAGTGGACAGCTCGACATCCCGAATGCCTGCTGCTGTCTTGGGGCCTTTGATCACTCCTGCGACCTGATTTAGTTCAATGCGTGCAATGGCTCGGTCCCAGTCAATATGGCTCCATTGCAGCGCTTGCAGCTCGCCAGGACGCAGGCCTGTCTCAAACCAGAACTGAAGCATTGGCCGCTCGTCTGATCGGCAGGCTTTCAGGATGGCTTCACGCTCAAGGGCATTGAACGGGGTCACTACATAGTCGCTGGCCTTTGCTGTCTGCCGAATCAGCTTCGATAGCGCGATGCGCTCAAAGGGGTTGAAGTCAATCAATTCATCGTTGAGTGCATCTTCAAACAAGCTCCGCAGTGGGGTCAGCATGTTTCTGATGGCCTTGCTGGTGCAGTCCATTTCTGAAACCCAATCGCGCAAGAGGCTGGGTATCACTTCACCTACTTGGAGCCCGTGCCAGCGGCGCATCCGTTCTCCCGTGATGGCCTTGGCGTACCCGTTGTAGGTAGAGGGGGACATTTGCCCGTTTTTGACCTGTCGGGCATAGGTGTCCAATTGCTTTTGCAGCAGAGTCTCCATGAGAGGATTGCTCTTGGACGGGAGGCTCGCTCGCGGGCTATCGGGGAAATAATCACCATAGGAGAATGCCCCGTCAGTGATCTTCCTGCGAATTTCCTCTCGCAAAGATGCTGCCCGCTGGATGCTGCTTTTGTTGATGGTGCAGGCAGGAAGTAACTCACGGCACTCCTGGCCTTCCCAAGTGAAGGCAATCTGAAGCCTGTCACCTGAGACTCGTTGGCGAATTTTTACACCGGGCGGTGTTGCTTGGGCAGGTGGTCTTTTATCCATTGGTCGGCTGCTTTGATGTTGACATAGAGGCGGCGATGAACGACAGCTACTTGCGCTCCCTCGCGCCAGACGCCCGCTTTTTTGCGCTGCTTGACTGTCTCTTTCGTTACCCCAGTAAGCTCCTCAAATTTGGAGGCCAGCACCCACTGAGGGGTGTTGGAGGGCTCATCATTGGCGGTAGCTTCACCTACTTGTGTTACCTGATGTTTCATGATTTGAGGCTTAAATACGATTCTGGGGAGGAGGGCGGAGTAAGTAAGAAGGTGTGGCCTGCTTTCGTTGGCGGATGGTCAGACCTTGCAAGCCTCCCTGTTTGGTGGAGCGCTTGTTCATGGCTTCACTTTTAGGCATTGAACGGTGTGCTCGTCCAGCCACTCTGCATGCATGCCAGGGCAGGCGAAGGCATCGCGGGCGGCCATGCGGATAGAGCCAGCTGGCGCGGCCGGTTCACTGGTTTCGGGCTCTGCCTGGGCGGTGCCAGTGGCCCAGAGCATCAAGAGGGTGATAGAGCAGATGGCCAGGGCCAGCGCATAGAGGCATTTAGTCAGCGTCATGGGGATCTTCTTGGTAGATGGATGACTGGTGAATCAAGAGAGAGCGATAGCCGGGGCTGTCGCCTGAGACTTGGCAATCAATGGTGTGAATGATTCCGCCCACCCATGAGCGCGTGGTGGCGAAGCTGGGAAGGTCGGGGAGGTGCTCAAGGCCTGGAATGGTTCTGGCGCTACGTAGTGGCTTGCAACCTTGCTTTTGGGCCATGGATGCAGCGATCTTTGGCGAGATTCCGAGGGCTCTGCCAAGTCGCGCAGCGGTTGTTGTTGAGCCGAAGACCTCCAGGAATTCGGCGGCGTTCTGGAACTTCATAAGCCCTACAGGCCTCCCTTTTCGCGCAGGCGCTGCACAAGTTCGTCATCAAAGGGCTGGTTTGGGTGGCAGGGGTCATTGCTGTGTCTCCGCTGGAAAAGAAAAAGCCCGCGAGCGATTGCTGCGGGCTTGAATAAAGAGCCGGTGCCCTTTCAGGGCTGTCTGAGGAAGGTTCAGAGAGGGAGGGAGGAGATAAGCCTCAGACCCGGCGTAAAAGGTAGATGGTGCAGCGGGTTTGCCTGCCGGAGAGGGGCCGACAGTCAAATGCGCACTTGGGTTAATAAAAGGTGCTTCACCATCTGGCGTGACCACTTTCGCCATCGCCGCGGATGCCGCGCCGAAGATCCTCAACACCGCTTGCTCTGGCTAATTCCAGAGATCAAACGTACCCGCTAGAGTGGTCACGCCGGATGGCCCCGCTAAAGCCCTGCGGGGGAAGGCACATGCAGGCCGCATGCTGGCTAAATGCTCACATTTCAATCTCCTGTCAGGCCCAGAACTTTGACGCAAGGGCGATTGGGTTCATGGATTCCACGCTTGCCCATGGCTTAGCCAGGGACCACACTTGACTGATCTCATATGGATGGAGGTCTTATGGCAATACCTCATGCATCCCCATGCGAAGTGATCGATGTGCGACCGCTGGCTGGGTTGCTCTCTTCCGCAAAGACAAGCGCAATCTTTAAGTCGCGCGACCTTGAGCTCATCAGGCTGGTACTGAGGGCGGGGCAGTCGCTCCCACCACATAAGGTGCCAGGAGACATAACCGTGCACTGTCTTGAAGGGCGTCTTGAGATAAGCAATGGGAGCTGCAAATCAACGCTAAGCGCTGGAGAGATCATCTTTCTCACTGGAGACACGGAGCATGCGGTTCTCGCTTTGGCGGACTCGAACTCTCTGGTGACCATCGCTCTCAAGTAGGCGTCTTAAACCAGAGCCCTGCGCGCAAGTTTCTGGTTTGCGCCCCTGATAACGCTCAGGGGCTGGCGCTGCTTGTGCAGTGGGCTTTTCTGTTCTCGGTATCCCTGTAAACCTCACCTGTCTGTCCGTGTACCGCGCTTTGGCAGGACTGGAGCCGGGTAGGACTACCCGCGCAGAGCAGCGGCCATGCCTGCTGATGCTTTTGCCGGACGAATGCCTCGCATAGGTGAGGCAAGCAACATCGGCGCGCAAACTTTTAAAGAGGTAGGGCGGTGGCTCGATCACTTGGCACCCATCGCTGCGTGTTTGTTGCTGCGATGGATGGAGTATAGAAAAGCTAGTCTTTAAAAGTCAAGCAAAACTAGCCTAAGGTAAATTTTTTCTAGTCTTTAGCTTGGTGAAATGAAGAAAGCCCGCACTAGGCGAGCTGTCTCAGGTTGTGGCTTGGGGTGCAAAAGAGGACTATTGAGGCATCACGCACTTCAAGGAGAGCGGCGATGTCTACCCTCATGATGCAAATGGTTGGCCTGTGGATCGTGGCAATCCTCGTGGCCTGGTTGATCAACGAGATCAGGGATGATTGGCGAGCGTAAAAAAGCCCGCTTGAGAGGCGGGCTTGGTGAGGAGATGTCAAAAGAAATCAAGAACTCTTGGAGAGACTTGGTCTTTTCGTTGCAGTCTTTGGCGCAGGGTTAACTTGGGAAGCATCGACAGACAAAGGGTTTGACTTATCGACTTTGCGCAAACCAGCGCTTTTCACACCCAGCACTGCGCCAGGCAAAACATTGTCCGCATCAGGGCCGACGGCTCCTACTGCAATTTGAATTTCTACCGAAAGCTCGTACAGGCCTTCATGAATTTTCTGCTCTTTTAGCATTAGAGCGGCCAATTCTTGCAGAGAGTACATTTTCATGCTGTCTGCCTGCTGGTTAGTGGACTTCGACATCAATAGTCTCCCATTTAAGTCGCGCTGTGGCACTAGTGATCGCTTTGTGAACGTTCTCTTCAGCCACGAGCTTGTGCGTATGCTCAACTTTGCGAGTTGGGCTTTGTCGATCCAAAACGTATGCCCGAATCGCTTCTGCTGCAACCGCGTTCAGTGATCGATCGTCCCCAGCTGCAATGCGAGCTAAGGCTTTATGGCATTCAGGCTCAATGCGGACGTTAAAAGTGCCTGAAAATGGTTTAAGGGCGGGGCGGCCCAAGGTGGCGCACGTTTCAATGTAATCGTCCACTGCTGCTTCAAACTCAGCTTGCAGTCCAGCCGCTGTGTCTGATTCATAAGTGACAAGATCTGTGATGAGCTGGATCTTGCCGCGTAGCACCAAGCGTTCGGAATCGAACTCAACCGAACCTTGATAGTCTTTGTACTTCAATTGATTCATGGTTTTACTTGATGAATTGATGGTCTTTTAGGTGCTTCACGATATCGGAAATACAGCCTTTGTCCACATCAGGGTTTGGATGTGGTTGATGGCAACTTATCAATGCATTTTTTGCTTCATGGAAAAACTTTCTGCGAGAACCTGAGCCTTTGATTTCTGCATATCCAAGAGAGATCAACAGGCTCCTTAGATCATCCCACTTGTAGTTGGATGGTGTTGGCTCTTGAGTCAGTTTTTCCAGAGCTTTGGATTGTTTGGACATGAAGTTTAGCTCTTGGTTCCACCACAGTGTAACTATTTTTTAGTTGCAGTATATGGGCTAGTCACTACTTTACAAAGTAAGCTGTGCATCGCTCACTTGCGGCTTACTAGAGAGGTCCTGCCACTTGGTCTCAAAACACCATTGAATCCGGCCCTACCGAGCCAGCCACTCGGCAGATGCACTCCACTTCCTCTTTGGGAATAGTCATAGGTGCATAGCCGTTGTTGATGCTCAGCAACTGGATCTCATCTCCACGAATCCAGTTGAGCTCTTTGAGCAGGCACTTGCCGTTGTGCAGCTTGACGACGACATCGCGGCCAGGCTGGGCTTCAATGCTTGGGGTGACGACAACGAACTCACCAGCTCGGTAGCGCGGGTGCATGGAGTCACCTTTGATTCGCAGTGCATAGGCTTGGGGATCGCCAGTCCAGTATTCCACCCAGCCATCTGGCACGGTGTCCTGCACCAGGTAGCCATCGTCTCCGCCGCGCACGCTTCCTGTAATTGGCACTCTCCTTGATTTTTTGAGTTCTAAGGCAGGCTCAACGTTTGACTGCACGATGCCGCCCCATGAAGGCGGCGCATAACCAGTGGCTTTTGCGATTGCTTCAATCTGTTCGAGCTTCGGTTCGTGCTTGCCGGTTTCCCAGTGGCCGACATTGGCCTTGGTGCGGCCCACGGCCTCGCCCAGCTTCTCTTGGGTCCAACCCGCGTGCTGGCGCGCAGCTTTGATCCAGTCTTTGATATCCATTTTTTAATTGTAAAGATTTTCTATACTCCAAAGGCTAGTAATGCTTGTCTAATTTGGCTAGTAATGCTAGCCTTTAGGTATGAAGCACCCCATTGAAATAGCGGCTGAAATCGCAGGATCAGAAAAAGCACTCGCGGACTGGCTAGGTGTCACCAAGGCAGCCGTTTGGCAGTGGAAGCAAGGGGGGCGCCAAACTCCAATTGAACATTGCCCAGAGATTGAGCGCCGCACTTCTGGAGTCGTAACGCGTCGGGACTTGCGTCCAAATGACTGGCAGCAAATCTGGCCAGAGCTGGCGCAGACCTCCAGCAGTAAGGAGGCTTGAGCATGAGCTCCATGTCCGAACGAACAGAGTTGCGCGGCCAGTGCGCTACGCCGGTGGTACAGGCGATTGATGCTCTGGCTATGACCATGGGCCTTGACCGCACGGCCTATGTGAATCGAGTGCTGGAAGCGCATGTGAAAGCTGAGTTGCATAAGGCTAGTTTGCTTACGCGCGCACTGCGAGGCAATCCATTGCTGATGGATGCAGACGGAGGGACAGGCCAATGACGCTGCGTCCTACATCGCAAGTTCCGACCATGAGCAGCCGCGAGATAGCGGAGCTTGTCGAGGCACGCCACAACGATGTTGTGGCCACTATCGAGCGCTTGTTTGCCAAGGGGCTTTTACGATCAATTCGTAAAACCCGCCGCGAAGACACGGGAGGTCGCCCCATCGAGGTTTACGACCTGATCGAGCGCGACTCTCATTTGGTGGTTTCTGGCTACAGCGACGAGCACCGAGCTCGCGTCATTGACCGCTGGCAGGAGCTGGAGGCACAAGCAGCGCCAGCAGTGCCCCAGACCATGGCCCAGGCATTGCGCTTGGCAGCAGAGCAGGCCGAACAGCTTGAATCCCAGCGAGAGCAGCTGGCGCTGGCTGCACCCAAGGTGGAGTATGTGGATCGCTACGTGGCGGCCAATGGCTCCATGGGATTCAGGCAGGTTGCCAAGCTGCTGCAGGCCAATGAGCATGAGTTTCGCGCCTGGCTGCAGGACGCAAAGATCATGTACCGCTTGAGCAATGAGTGGACGGCTTACCAGAACCATATCGAAGCAGGCCGCTTTGTGGTGCGCTCTGGTGTGGCCAAGGCCAACGAGCGTGCATTCAACACCACCAAGTTCACCCCGAAGGGTGTGGAGTGGGTTGCGGGCTTGTGGGGCAAGCACAAGGCTGCGCTGGCGCTGGAAGGCGGTGCCGCATGAGCAATATCGCCACGTATCTTGATCGTCCAATCGCATTTCAGCGGGTCTTTGTGGCTCTTGGCGCAGGCATCACCGGCGCCTTGCTGCTGAGTCAGGCTGTTTATTGGTCGCGCCGCAGCGGTAACGATACAGGCTGGTTCTTCAAGACCCAAGCGGAGTGGGAGGAAGAAACTGGCTTGCGCCGCGCTGAGCAGGAGACTGCCCGCAAGCGCTTGTTGACGCTGGGGGTGATGGATGAAGACCGCAAGGGCATTCCTGCCAAGCTGTACTACCGCGTCAACTTTGAAAAGCTGGAGCAACTGCTGAGTCCCCGCCTCACCAGCAAACAAGATTGCGGGATTCCCGCAAACAAGGATGCCGCAAACTCGCAGACAGGTTCACTGGAATCTGGCGCGCCAGATTGCGGGATTCCAGCAAACAGGATTGCGAAAAAGTCGCAAACTAAACTAAGAAAGACTACTACAGAGACTACAGCAGAGACTACTGCAGATATTTCTTCTCCGCCTGCTTTGCAGCCGGCCCGAGGTGGCGGGAATCAGGCTAAAGCCGATGAGGAAACCGAGCTGCAGGCCGCATGCCGAGAAACCTGGGCAGCCTACAGCCTGGCCTTTGAGCAGCGCTACGGGGTCAAGCCGGTTCGCAATGCGGTGGTCAACGCGAACGTCAAAACTCTGGTCAAGCGCCTGGGCTACGAGGAAGCGCCCCAGGTTGCAGCGTGGTACGTGCAGTGCGTGAACGAGACGTTCGTGGTGAAGAACTCGCATGGCGTGGGCGTGCTGGTCAACCAGGCCGAGGGATACCGCACGCAATGGGCACGCGGCCAAGCCGTGACGGCCACTGCTGCACGCGCTGCAGACCAGTCGAGTGCGAACTTTGACGCCATCGAGGAGGCCAAGCGCCTGACTCGCCAGCGCAGGGAGGCAGGCAATGCTTGACCACCAAGACACAGACTGGCTGCTGGAGGAGCTGGGCGCGACCATGGAGCTGTCGGGTCAGCAGATCCGTCCTGCTGCGCTGTCGCTGCTGGCTTCTGACCTTGCCCACATCGACAAGCCTTTGCTGCGCATGGCCTTGGCCCGTATCCGTGCCGAGCATCGTGGCCCCATCCTCACGGGCACGGTGCTGCAGTACGTGGATCACGCCATGGGGCGTTTGCTGCCGGCAGAGGCCTATGCGCTGGCGCTGACCAGCGCTGACGACCGCGCCACCATCGTGTGGACGAATGAGATTGCCGAGGCATGGGCGATTGCCGCGCCGCTTTTGAATGCAGGCGACAAGTTCGGAGCGCGCCAGGCATTCATGGAGGCTTATGGCCGCGTGACAGGCGAAGCCCGCGCCCAGCGCCAGCTGCCGAGGGTGCAGGTCAGCCTTGGATATGACCAGGAAGGCCGCGCAAGGGCTCTGCATGAAGCGATTGCAGCAGGGCGCATACCTGGGGGGCTTGAAGCCCTGTCAGACGATCTGAGGGACCAACTGCAGCTGCCAGCTCCCCGCGCTGCGCTGGCGCTGCCTGCGCCGGAAAGCCTACCCACGGGTCCAGAGCGCGCCACGCTGGAGAAGCTGGCCAACCTGCGCGACCAGTTTGCCCGCAAGGCTGGCCGCTCCACCCCAGCCCAGGTGCTGGCCCGAGCAGACCGCATGCGCACGAGCCAAGCCAAGCGCCAGACCGCCCAGCGCGTACAGGCCTTCCAACAGGAGGGCAGATGATGAATGCCAAACGCAAAACCACTCCCACCGCACTATCTGGAAATGCGGGACTACCTGGTACATCTGTCCATGACGCCGGGGTGGTGGCACTACTCAAGGCACAGGGCTATGGAGCTGGAAGAGGAGTCCGTGACACACGGGCACGGCCTGTGGCCAGGAATGCGTCAGGCGGTCAAAGCCGAGCTCAAGCGCCTGGGGTTCAAGCCACACCCGGACGAGCTCAAGCCCCTCTAGCTGCCAAGGACCCCAAGGCCGCGATGTATGCCAAGGGCCGACTCAAGGCCGGCGTGATGAACGGCACGGAGCAGGCCTACCACGAGCACCTGGCCCAGCGCCAGCATGCCGGAGAGGTTCTCTGGTTCAAGTTTGAGGCCATGACGTTCAAGTTGGCCGATGACACGCGCTACACGCCCGACTTCATGGTGATGCTGGCCGATGGTCAGCTGCAGGCCCACGAGGTCAAAGGCTACTGGACAGATGACGCGAGAGTGAAGACAAAAGTAGCTGCATCGCTTTTCCCGATTGAGTTCATTGCTATCAAAAAGAAGGCAAAGAAGGACGGCGGCGGCTGGGACAGGGAGGTTTTCTGATGGTGGACATTGCTTTTTTTGGCAAGACCGTGCCTTTGGCTGGCCAGCGCAAGCAGCCCAGTGCCTCACCCATCACAAAGCTGGTGTGGCCCACCTATGAGCGCCTGAATGATGGTCGCTATGTCGTCAAGCACTGGATGCAAGACCGCTGCTGCAACGCGATCGAGATGGGATCGCGCGAGGTGCATGTAATGAACGACCACGGGTACTCTGTGTTTGTTGAGGACGGGGGGCGTGCATGGTATTGAAGCGCATCTATATCGCTGGTCCCATGACTGGCCTGCCGGAATTTAACTACCCCGCATTCAACGCCAAGGCCGCCGAGCTGCGCGCCATGGGCTATGAAGTGGAGAACCCCGCAGAGAACCCAGAGCCGGAGTGCAAGAGCTGGCAAGGCTACATGCGCATGAGCTTGCACCAGATCGCGCAGTGTGACTCGGTTTACATGCTCCCTGGGTGGCACAACTCCAAGGGCGCGCGTCTGGAGTATCAGATTGCCTCCGGGCTGGGCTTGGCCCTGATGGGGCACCTGGGCGATGGCTGCGAATTGGAGCGCGACTACGCCGACGAGGATGCAGCAGCCGCTGCAGGTCTGGTGCAGGTAGGGATGCCGAGGAGGGCTGCATGCTGATGCGACGCACCCCCATGAACCCCGGCAAGGGCTTTAAGTCTCGTGGCGGCTGGGCTGGCGCTGGCAACCGTCAGGAGCACGAGCAGGACGAGGGCCATCACTACGAGCCAGGGCGAGAAGAAAGCCGCGAAGCCCGCCTTGAGGCCCGTGCTGCCCGCCAGCTTGAAGCCGCCCGCGCGACTGCTGGGCTGATCACTGTGAAGTCAGTCGTCGTGATGGGATCGGCCACCACGGGCATCGCCATTGAGAAGGACAACGCGGTAGAGAGCGAGCCCTACCGCCGCCTGGTCGCGCAGTTGCCTTGCATGTGGTGCGGCATTGAGGGCTACAGCCAGCACGCGCACCTGAACTTGGGCAAGGGCTTGAGCTTGAAGACGGATGACCGCACCGGCTTTGCGCTGTGCTGCAGCCGCCCAGGCATCGAGGGTTGCCATGTGGCCTATGACCAGGGCCGCTTGCTGGAGAGCGGAGGGCGTGAGGCGCACCGCGAGTACGGACTGGAGTGGGGCCGTATTACTCGCCACACGATTTTGACCATGGGCCTGTGGCCGCGAAGTGTTCCCCCCTGGCCCTGAAAAAGCAAAGGCCCACCGAAGTGGGCCAGTGCCGGTGCGTGATGACCTGAGCAATCACCATGTTATCGGAGAACCAATGCCAGCGAAACCACTTGCACCTAAGACAGTAGAAGCCCTGCGCCATCGCGCCAAAGATGGCGGGGTTGACCTTGGAGTAACTGAGCAAGGCGCATCAAGTCTGTTTCGCGTGTTTGATGCCATTCGCGAGCTGCACTCTGCAGGAGAGAGGCCAACGCGTGAGCGCATTGTCGAGATAACAAAGCTGAAGCCCACCACGGTTGATGACCGTATCAAGGCGCTGCGTGGAGAAGGGCTGATTTCTCATGAAAAGCAGTGCTATATGCCTCTGGAGCAGTTTGCGCCTGCAGAGGCCATCAGCATGACGGTGCTGCCCAATGGTATGTACAAGCTGGAGAAGGGCTATTCCGTCATGGAGCTGAACCCCTCCGAGGCCCGTTCAGCCGGGCAGTTGCTGGCGGGCAAGGCGATGGAGGCATCAGCTCTGGAGCGTATTCATGAGCTGCAGGCCTTGGTGTCGCTGCAGGCTCTGCAGCTTAGAGATGCAAAGCGACAGAGTGCAGCGCTCGCCGCCACAATGCGAAAGAACGGCAATGTGGATCAGATGGTATTGGATGTTTGATTCGATGACTTCAAACGGCTAGAAACGGACCTTATCGATTGCGGACAAATGGCAGTATTGCTCTGTGAAACGGTTGGACATGGATAGAGTCTATCGAGTGCCATGTTAGCCTTACGTTGATTTGGTTAGTCTTGAATAGCCTCAAACGTCCTGAAATCGGCTGTGGTGAACGAACCAGAGCTATTGAATGCATCTGTTACTGCACTCTGGTTCTGCCGGCCGTCTAGCCAACCGGAGTACTGTCTTGCGCCGTTCCATTCTTCTTGTCCTTGCCTCTTTCTTTGTGATTTGGGCTGTAGAGGCTTTTTGGCTCTCTCCATCGCCACCAGGTGACCTGCTATGGGTGATGCGACAAGAAGGCATGCTGCTTTCTGGTATTCTGGCTTTAGGGGCCATGACGGCCATTATGGTTTTGGCCTTGCGCCCTCGCTGGGTGGAGGCACCATTGGGCGGTATGGATAAAGCCTACCGTTTGCACAAATGGCTGGGAATCATTGCCATTGCGTTGAGCTTGGCGCATTGGCTGGTCAAGCAATCCAAGCCGCTCATCACGACGGCTATTGGTAGCGCAGGCAGGCTGGCTAAGGCGCCAGTGCCCGAGTGGGTCAGCCTCCTAAAACCCTATGCCAAAACCTTGGGCGAATGGACCTTTTATGCACTGATCCTGATGCTGGTCATTACGCTTGCTCGTCGCGCAGTGCCATACAAGCGCTGGTACTGGTTTCATCGATTCATGCCCTTGGCGTATTTGATACTGGTGTTTCATGGCACTGTGCTGACTCCTCCTAGCTATTGGAGCGGAGTGGGAGGCTGGCTACTGGCGTTGACAATGACCCTCGGCGTCGTGGCCGCCGTGATGCAACTGGTGCGTGACATGCGGTCCCGCTACCCCCATGCGGGCACAGTGCTTTCAGTCACGCAGTTCGGCAACGTGCTGGAAGTGCAATGCCGTATGGATGACTCCTGGCCAGGCCATGCTGCGGGGCAATTCGCCTTTTTACGTCTGGAAGGAGAGCAAGAGGCTCACCCGTTCACGCTGTCTGATGCTGACCATCAAGACCACGTCGTACGCTTTCACATCAAGCAACTGGGCGACTGGACACGCAACCTGCCCGAGCGTCTGCACCCCGGCATCGTTGTGGAGCTGGACGGTCCTTATGGCCGCTTTGTGCCTCCTGACCACGACGATGGTGCCGTGCACGTATGGGTTGGCGCAGGCGTTGGCGCAACTCCTTTTCTTTCTTGGCTGGGCCAGGTTAACAATGATGACTATGCCCCACAGGCCTGGCTGCAATACGCCTGTCAGCATGTGGCTGACCCTCTTGCTAAAGCTCTTGAAGAGGCTGCTGAGCTTCATCCCAATGTGCATCTGAATATCTTTGCCGACGGCCATCGCTGGACGCCCAAAGAGGTACTTCAACGTTATCAGGCCGACAAGCAATTGCGGGTGTGGTTCTGTGGTCCAACTGGTATGGGCAAGCAATTGGAGCGAGCACTCAGGCAATCGTTGCCAGCTGCGTCCTGGCAACTGCACAGGGAACACTTCGAGTTTCGTTAAACAAGTCCTTGAGCGAACGGCTCTCTCGCCCAAGCAATTGGCCGCTAAGACCCAGTGCCTCAATCCAGCTGCAAAGGTCTGGGTTAGGTCATTCAGCGACAGTCGCAGATCGGCCAATAGCAGTCAGCCGAGGAAGTGGGAAGCTGCCTTCAAGATTCCAGCTAATCAACCTGCGGCTGCTGTCATATTTTTATCTACCAGTCCATGTCCGCTGCGCGATCAAAGACACCGTGCAGATATTTGACAAAATCATCCATAGCCTCCTCTGATCGCAGCGCATCTCTGTAGGTTCCATCAAGCGCATACGTGAGGATGCTAGGTAGTCCACTAAAGACATGGAGACGCATCGGAGCACGATCACCTGACCAGAGATGTTCTAGGAATGACTCGATGCCAGCGATTGCCGTCTTTTCGTCAAAAGCGATCCGGCCGGTCAGGCTGAATTTGTGGCGCTGGTCTTCAGTAAGTACGACAGGCACTGCTCCAGCACCGGAGTGAAAAGTGAAGGCCTCCCCTCGCTTACCGAATGAACCATGTGCCATGAAGTTCCGAACCTGGGCGCGAAGATCTAGCAAATTGTCGTAATGAGCTTTGGTCTGATCATCGGAAATGTCTAACGCAGCCTTGAACTTCGCCTTCCAGTCCGAATCAGCAAGTCGTGCTACCTCATCTCCTGATCGGAGTTGGCCAAGGAGGATTGCGATGTGGATGAAAACATGCTCGGTCCAGCTAAAGAAGGCCTCGATCGCTGCCTGTGCGTTCCAATCTGCCTCCTGTCGCAACACAAAGCTAGGAAAGCTTGTGCTGATAAGCGTCGTACCATCAGCCAATATAGATTTATCTACTACCTTTTCGTCCTTCCGAAGCTCGGCCTCCGCTGATAGTTGCTGAAACCGGTCGTGAAAGTATTGGTAACGATCAAAGAGACTGTCGCTTCTATTAATTACGTTCAGGTTTGGTGTGGATACAGCTTGCTCTGCTCTCCAGCGAAAGTACGGTTCTGCTGCAGAAACTGCCCTAGTAATTAAATCAGCTATCACACATGCATCTTGCTCCGCCTGAGCACTAGGTGTGCCGCTCATCCTTGCATTGGGGTCCAAGTTTGGCGCAAATATGCCAAGTCCAAATTTGCGATGCTCGACTCCATAAACTCTGCCTTGATACCGAACTGGCACAGTCCATGCAGATTTTTCACCTTGACCCATGCGGGGATAGCGGAGCAGATCGACAAAAAGAAAGTAGACCAAGTAGTAGGGAGGCAAACGCCTGCTTGCACTCGTGCGTGACGAAAGCATTAATCCGCGGCCCTCAACATCCGAGCGAGGTGAGCCGGCTGGCGGCAGATCAGCTAGTAGGCGCAGCGCGACTTCGCGGGCTCTAACAACTTCTAGAGGAAGATCAGCGGGTTCTTGCGTCGTCATTAACAATTTCAATGATTAGTCGGGGCAAAGCGAACTCGCTTGTCCTGATTTGCTAACTGCGCGGCCTTCGGGGACATGTGTGTAATTGCTACAAATCATACCTGTGCAACGAGTGACTGCTTTGCAGCTATTACACCAACGGCTGCACAGGGTCGTTATGAGACTTTGGCAGTTCACCATGCTTAGACTCTCACCCCGCTAGGGTTCGACACCACAGAGGGGCGGCGAGACCATCACTGGTATGGCATCCAGTGAGGCAGTATCCAAACCCCAAAAGAGTATCCAGTCGGCCACCGGCGCAAAGGTGGCTGGCAAAGCCGCGCCCGCAGACTGGGAGCGCATCGAGCTGGATTACCGTGCAGGCGTAAAAACGCTGCGTCAGATCGCAGATGAGAACGGCATTACGCACGGTGCTATCAACAAGAGAGCAAAGCGTGATGGATGGGAGCGTGACCTGTCCGAAAAAATCCAGCGCAAGGCGGACGCGCTGGTATCCAAAGCAGCAGTATCCAGCGAGGTATCCAAGGAAACCAGAGCTGCAGAGAGAGCCGTTGTCGATGCCAATGCCCAGGCGATTGCCGATGTGCGCCTGGCCCACCGCCGAGACATTCACCGAGCACGGCGCATTACCAATGCACTGCTGGACGAGCTGGAGCAGCAGGCCGACCCCGATACCGTAGCCCTGCTGGAGCAGCTGGGCGAAAACATGCGCAACCCGGATGACAACGGGATTGACCGGCTCAACGACCTGTACCACAAGGTCATCAGCCTGCCTGAGCGCTCCAAGACCATGAAGACCCTCTCGGAGAGTCTGCGCATGCTGGTGGACATGGAGCGCACGGCCTTCAGCATGGACGACAAGGAAAAGGATGAGCCAGCTCCTGGCACGGCTGGCTATGTGCCTCCGGCCATCCAGATCGTGCATGTGAAGGCGCCGGTGCACGAGCCTGATGAGGAAGAGCAGGAATGAAGCTCGCTCCTATCCCCTCTACAGCGCAAGGCATGCCCGGCGTGCCGGTGCTGGCCATCCCCGAGAAGTTGGCCGGCATCTGGGAGCCAAAGCGCTACAAGGTGATGCACGGCGGGCGCGGCGGCGGCAAGTCGTGGACCGTGGCCGCCGTGCTGCTGGTGATGGCCACCGCGCGCCCACTGCGCGTTCTCTGCACCCGAGAGATCCAGAAGTCAATCAAGCAGTCTGTGCACCAGTTGCTCAAGGATGTGATTGCGCGGCTGAACCTGACAGCCTTCTATGAGGTGCTGGAAACCGAGGTGCGCGGCATCAATGGCTCGCTGTTTCTGTTCTCAGGCTTGCAGAGCCACACTGTGGATTCCATCAAGTCCTTTGAGGGCTGCGACATCGTGTGGGTGGAAGAAGCCCATGGCGTGAGCAAGAAGTCGTGGGACACCTTGATTCCAACGATCCGTAAGGAGGGCAGCGAGATATGGCTGACCCTGAACCCGGACATGGAGACGGATGAAACCTACCAGCGCTTCATTGCCACGCCCAGCCCGGACACCTGGGTGGTCGAGATCAACTGGCGCGACAACCCCTGGTTTCCGCGTGTGCTCGATGAAGAACGCCGCAAGGCCAAGCGCACCATGCTGCCAGACGATTACGCCCATATCTGGGAAGGCAAGGCGCGGCGTGTGGCCGCTGGCGCCATTTATCGCCATGAAATGGAGTCCGTGTACCTGGACCACCGGGCGCGCGACGTTCCATACGACCCGACGCTGCCGGTGCATACGGTCTGGGATCTGGGCTGGAACGATGCCATGAGCATCGCCCTGGTGCAGCGCGGCCCCCAGGATGTGCGAATCATTGGCTATATCGAAGACAGCCACCGCACCCTTGATTGGTACGTGGCCAAGCTGGAGAAGCTGCCCTACCGATGGGGCACGGACTACCTGCCGCATGACGGCAAGACCAAGAACTTCCAGACCGGCAAGAGCACCGAGCAACTGCTGCGCGAGCTGGGGCGGCGCGCTGTCCGGTCACAAGAGCGGGCCACCGATGTGGGGGAAGGCATCAAGCAGGTGCGCATGCTCATGCCGCGCTGCTACTTCGATGCCACCAAGACCGCGCGACTGCTGGAGTGTCTGAAGCGCTACCAGCGGCGTATTCATGCCGTCACCCATGAGCCCATGGAGCCGCTGCACGACGAGTTCAGCCACGGCGCCGACTGCATGCGCTATGTGGCGCTGTGGGTGCCGCAGATGGCTGGCATACCGAACGCCAGCGATGACTACCAAGAACCTGATGCGCCGGACTGGCGATAGGGAGCCACCACCATGCAATACACCAAACCCCCTCAGAACGCAGACATGGGCCAAGCCCTGACAGTGCATGAATTCGCTCGCATCATTGAGGAGTGCATCGACCAGCCTCACTGGCGTGCAGCAGCCGACAAAGAGGCCGACTATGCGGATGGCAATCAGCTTGACTCGGATTTGCTCAAGCGAATGAAGGCCACGGGCGTTCCTCCCGCCAAGGAGAACGTCATTGGCCCGGCCATCGCGGCGATTTGCGGGTTTGAGGCCAAGACGCGCACCGACTGGCGTGTGACCCCGGATGGCGACCCCACGGGAAAGGATGTGGCCGACGCACTGAACTACCGACTCAATCAGGCAGAGCGCTTCTCCAAGGCAGACGCGGCCATGAGTGAGGCGTTCAAGCCCCAAGCCGCTGTAGGCCTGGGCTGGGTTGAGGTGGCACGCAATAGCAATCCGCTGGAGTACAAGACTCGGTGCCGCTACATCCACCGCAATGAAATCTTCTGGGACATGCGCGCCAGCGAGAAGGACTTGTCAGATGCACGCTGGCTGCTGCGCGAGCGCTTCATCAGCAAGGAGAGGGCGGCGCGCGCCTTTGAGGAACATGCGGAGCTGATCAATCAGGCTGAGTCTGTCAGCGGCTTGGGTGGCTATGGGGGCTATGTGACCGAGGGCGGCACATCGACGGGGCTGCTATCTGGCGCGGATGCCAGCCGGGCCTGGACCACCCGAGAGCAAGCCTGGTACCGGCGCGAATCGGACGAGGTGTGCTTGGTGGAGCTGTGGTACCGCCGCTGGGTCAATGTGCTGCTGCTCAAGATGCGCGGCGGCCGCGTCGTGGAGTTCGACAGCAGCAACACCATGCACCAAGCTGCTGTGGCCAGTGGCCAGGGCAAGCTGGAGCGCTCGACCGTGGTGCGTGTACGCCGCTCTTACTGGATGGGGCCGCACCTGCTGCATGACAGCGCCAGCCCTTACCCTCATCCTCACTTCCCCTATGTGCCGTTCTGGGGCTACCGCGAGGATATGACCCGCGCGCCTTTCGGTCTGGTGCGCGACATGATCTTCCCGCAGGACAACCTCAACAGCTCGATTGCCAAGCTGCGCTGGGGCATGGCCAGCACCCGCACGGAGCGCACCAAGGGCGCGGTGGCGATGAGCGATGATCAATTCCGGCGTCAGATTGCCCGCCCGGATGCTGATATTTTGCTGGACCCTGTGGCCATGGCTCAGCAAGGTGCGCGCTTTGAGGTCAAGCGCGACTTTCAGCTCAACAACCAGCAACTGCAGATGATGGCCGACAGCCGCGCGGCCTTGCAGCGGGTGGGATCGATCACCGCTGCGTTTCAGGGCCAGCAGGGCAGCGCGACCAGTGGGGTGCAGGAGCAGACCCAGGTGGAGCAGTCGCAAATCAGCATTGCCGACCTGATGGACAACTTCAAGGAGGGGCGCGCCATGGTGGGCGAGTTGATTCTGGCGCTGGAGATTGAGGATCTGGGCCAGGAGCGCGAAGTTATCGTCATCGAGGGCGACACCATCAACCCCGCCCGAACGGTGGTGCTCAATGAAGTCGTGCAGGATGAGAGCGGGCTGCAGTACCTGAACAACGATGTGCAGCGCACGCGCCTGAAGGTGGCGCTGTCCGATGTGCCCAGCTCGTCCAGCTTCCGCGCCCAGCAGCTCGCGGCCCTTTCCGAAGCCGTCAAGGCGCTGCCAGCTGAGATGCAGCAGGTGGTGATGCCCTTCATGCTGGACCTGATGGACCTGCCCCGCAAGGAAGAAATTATCAAGGTCATCAAGGAAGCCACTCAGCAGACCGACCCAGAGCAGTTGCGCAAGCAGATTGAGCAAGAGCTGCAGCGCGACCTCAAGGAGCGTGAGCTGGATCTGCGCGAGCGCGAGATTGCTGCCAAGGAAAAGCTGATGGCGGCCCAGCAGGTGCAGACCGGCGTACAGGCAGCCTATAGCGCGATGCAGGGCGGTGCTCAGGTGGCTCAGATGCCGATGATTGCGCCGATTGCCGATGAAATCATGAAGGGAGCGGGCTACCAGGCTCCCAACCCAGTCGGTGATGACCCCAACTTCCCCATGCCGGGCCAAGAGTCGGGGCAAGTGCCAGGGCAAACGGGGCAAGCGATGGGGCAAACACCTCTGTCAGCCGCGCCAATGGCCGATTCCGCGTGGCAAACAGGGCAAGAGTCAGGGCAAGAACTTGCCCCCGGCATGCAAGTGCACCAGAACACCAGCCCCGCCTTTCCCCCAGTTCCCCAGGATGCAGGAGCCGGTATGCAGGGGATTGAGACACCCAGCCCCGCTGACAACCTCTGAGGAAACGCCAAGACCCCACTAGGGTTCGCGGCGCGCTTCACATCGCCAGATACTTCATTCCATCAAAGCGCTAAACCGCTGAGATACAGCCCACTCGTGATGAGTCGGCCCATTCCCACCGCTGGAGAGTGTGAAGGTCAGGGCTTCGGCCCTGGCCTGATCCTCGAATCGGTGTGCCCCACCAACAGGCCCAGCCGGATAGCTGGGAACGGAGCACAGCAGAGTGAATCAAGCTCAACAACTCTTAGCAGCCGCTTTTGACGGCACTTTGGATCTGGATGCGGATGCTTCCGGGTCTTCTGTCGTTGAAGGCGCGGCACCAGCCGCCGAGGCGACCACCGCCGAATCCACCCAGACCGCTGCACCCGCAGTGGCCGCCACCGCTCAGGAAGAGCCCGAAGGCGCGCCAATCGCAAGCAAGTCGGGTGGCTACACCATCCCCTATGAAAAGCTGACAGAAGCACGCACCGCCCGCGATTCGGCCATTGCCGAGCGCGACCAGTTGCGCGCCCAGCTGGAGCAGTTGACTGCCGCACAGGCCGCCAACATGCAGCAAGCCCAGGTCGAGGCACAAACCCGCGCGGATGCCGGGCTGGCACCGACTCAGGCTGACCAGAACCTGGCAGCCGCTCAAGCCCTGGTGGCGGATGGCGTAGATGTTTCCTTGTTCGGGGACTTCTCTGAAGAAGCTCTGGCCAAGGGGATTCTCAAAGCCGTGGCTGACGGAGTTGAAGCCGCACTGGCGCCCCAGCGCGAGGCGCAAGCCCGTGCTCAGGCCCAGACGGCAGAGCAAGCGCATGTCCAAGCCATCTTGAATGCGCACAAAGACGCTTTTGAAGTCGCAGAGTCCAAAGAGTTCGCCGCCTGGAAGGCTGGCCAGCCCGGATTCATGCAGGCAGCCATTGATCGCACCCTGAATGCGGGCACCGCCCAGGATGTGATTGACCTGCTAGGCCAGTTCAAGCAGGCCTATGCAGGCGGCGCCACTTACAGCGACCCCACCGCCGCTGCAGTGGCCAAGGCCATGGCTGAGGCCAAGAGCGCGCCCCCTGTGAGTCTGTCGAGCCTGCCCGGTGCAGCGCCCGCAGGCACCACAGAAGCAGATCGCGCTGTAGCGCTGGCCAACGATCCCGCTGCCTTGTTGGAGTACATGAGCAGCTTGCCGCCAGAGCGCCAGACGCAACTGATGAACAGCGTGGTGTAAGCCGCAAGGCCCACCGCAAACCTTTTACCGGGCCAGCTCGTGATGAGCGCGCCCTTGTCCCATAGCAGGAGGACTCGATATGTCCAAGACCAATGTAGGCGCAGGCTCCCCTAACGCGCAGCACGTACAAGCTGCTGGACTGTTTGCGCAGTCCATGCAGCGCAAATCCAAGCTCAACAAGATGGTGGGCACCATGCCCAAGGGCGAAGGCTCTGCCGCGACCACCTTGCGCAACCAGACCACCACGGACATGCCCATTGTGCGAACCGTGGACCTGGGGCGCGGCAAGGGTGACGAGGTGGAGTTCCACTTCATTCAGCCCGTAGGCGCTTACCCCATCATGGGCAGCCGCATGGCTGAGGGCAAGGGCACTGGTATTTCGCTGGAAAAGGCCCGTGTGCGTGTTCAGCAGGCCCGTTTCCCCGTGGATGTGGGCGATGCCATGACCGACATTCGCTCGCCTGTGGAGTTCCGCAAGGTGGGCCGCCCCATCGCTCAGGACCTGATGGACCGCTACCAGGACCAGAGCATTCTGATGCACCTGGCCGGCGCGCGCGGCTTCCATGACAACATCGAATGGGCCATCCCCACCGAGGGCCATGCGGACTTTGAAGCCATTGCGGTCAACCCCGTGCTGGCGCCCACCAAGAACCGCCATTACGTGGCCGATGGTGATTCGATCAAGGGCTTTGCGGTCAACGCCGGTGAAATGGAAATTGCCTCCACGGACGCGATGACCATGACCATCGTGGACGCGGTTCGCACTTTGGTCGAATCGATTGCTCTGCCTCCCCCCGCGATTCGCCTGCCTGGTGACCAGGCGGCCGATGACTCCCCCTTGCGCATGCTGCTGGTGAGCCCTGCTCAGTACCACCAGTTCGCCCAGGACAAGGAATTCCGCCAGTTCCAGGCCAACGCGCTGACCCGCGCCAGCCAGGCCGAGCGCCACCCTCTGTTCATGGGCGATGTGGGCCTGTGGAACGGCATTCTGATCTGCAAGCAGCCCCGACCCGTGCGCTTTTATGCCGGCGACGTGGTGCGCTACTGCGCCGAGTACACCAGCGATGCCGAGAGCTCCTGCGTGGTGCCTGCCAGCTTTGGCAAGACCCATGCCGTGGACCGCGCGCTGCTGCTGGGTGGCCAGGCGCTGGCCCAGGCCTTCGCGGCTTCCAAGCACGGCGGCATGCCCTTCTTCTGGAAAGAGAAGGAGTTTGACCACGGTGACAAGGCCGAGCTGCTGATTGGTGCGGTGCAGGGCACTTCCAAGGTGCGCTGGGCTGTGGACCAGGGCAACAACACCAAGCATTTCACCGACCACGGCGTGATTGCTCTGGATACGGCTGTGCCCATCATCGGTGAACGCCAGTAATCCATAGGCACCGGGCGCGGCTTCAGGGCTGCGCCTGGTGCGTGTGGGTGTGTTCTCTCATTTTGATTCGATCAAGGAGCCAACCATGGCCATCGTGACTTCTACCTCCAAGCACCGCAATCAGCTCGGTGCCACCCCTTGGGGCAATCTCAATGCCCTGATGTTCACCCTTCAGACCAATGCTGCAGGCGGCGCGACCGACGCAGACTCTGCCGCGCCTCTGGCCGTGGGCGACAAGGTGCGCCTGGGCGTGCTGCCTGCTGGCTCCACGCTGGTGGACTCTCAGGCAGTGGTGTCCACGGCGCTGACTGCTGCTGTGACCGGCAATCTGGGCTTTGAGTACGTGGACGGTGTGGATGACGCCAAGGTGCCTCAGGACGCGGCTTATTTCGGCGCAGCGCTGGATCTGGCCACTGAGGCGCGCTTGCGCAATGCGACGACCAAGGCACCGGTGACGCTCCCCAAAGATGCGTTCCTGGTGCTGACCACCGCAGGCGCGGCCAATGACAAGGCCGGCCGTGTGGATGTGGTGGTGCAAGCGATTTCCACCGGCGCGCTGTAAAGAGCTTTCTTAGGCGCGCTGACCCTTGAATGCGGGCCTGTCCATCGTGGCATGGCCCGCATTTGTCCATCTACTCACACTCTCACAGCATCATGAACTTTGTACGCATTACCTATATCGGCAAAAAGCTCTACCGCGACCGCGCCACCGGCCATATCTGGACTCCTGACGAAGAAAAGCTGGTCAGCGAAGCCATTGCCAAGCCCCTGCTGAAGTTTGTGGAGTTCAAGCGCACTGCCGAGCTGGCCAAGCCTGAGTCCGCCGAGGAAGGCGCAGAGCAGGGCTCGACCACTACAGCCACTACCACCGACAAGCCTGCTGAGCTGACCGAGCAGGAAATCGCGGCGCTTGAGCAGCAAGCCCTGGACGACAAGGCCAAGGAGGTGGACGACCAGCGTGAAGCCATGCTTATCACCGTGCAGGGCATGAACAAGACCGCGCTGACCGAATATGCCAAGAAGTACGACCACGCCTTTGACTCCAAGGCCAAGGTGGATGACATGCGTATCACCGTCAACGGCCTGATTCACCAATTCGGAGTGCGCTGACATGACCCTTGAGGAACTGATTGCCTCCTTCCGTGAGGATGCCACCGACAAGGTGGAGCCCTATCTGTGGGAGGACGAGACTGTGAAGCGCTGGCTCAATGAGGCCCAAGACGAGGCCGCCGTGCGCGCCCGTCTGCTGCTCGATGACAGCACGCCTGCAGTGACCACGATTGCCGTGACTGCAGGGCAGGCCTCTTATCAGCTCCACCCCAAGGTTTATGAAATCGCCCACCTGCAGTGGCAGCCCAGTGCGGCAGCCCATCGGGCCAAGTCGGTGCAGCTGGTAACGCGCGAGTGGCTGGACCGCAAGCACCCGGACTGGCGAACCCGCATGGACTGCGATGCGCTGTATGCCATCCAGTCCGAGGGCGCGCTGCGCATGGTGCCCCCGCCCAAGGAGGCTGGCACTCTGGTGCTGGAGGCTTACCGCCTGCCCCTCAAGCCTCTGGCCAATGACCCGGACAAGCCCGAGATCCATGCGGCCAGCCATGCCTATCTGGTGTATTGGGCCTTGCACCGTGCATTCAGCCAGCCCGACAGCGATGGGTTTGACCCACAGCGCGCGGCCAGTGCCGAGGCTGCATTTACGGCCTACTTCGGGGTGCGCCCTGATGCAGACCTGCGCCGCGCTACTCGCCACGATGAACCCCAGGTCAATGCGACCTATATTTTTTAAGGTGCCGCATGTTCGGACTGACCAAACCTCAATCCAAGGCCCAGGCTGATGCGAAGCTGGCGCAACAGCAGAACCAGGCGCCGGACAGCATTCCCGGCATGTTCAAGCCCGGTGAGTTTGTGCTGCCGCCTGATACGGTGCATGCCATGGGCGGTAAGCAGGCACTTCAAGGCGTGGTCGATGCAACCCATACGCCTGTGCAGCCGTCTTTTGGCCTGAATGCTCCGAGCGCTCCCGAAGGCCCACAAGCCAAGGCTGCACCTCAGATGGGATTCAAGCCCGAGGTGTTCTTTGACAATGGCGGCGCGCCAGAGGATGAACTGGCCAAGCGGGCGCCCGTGTCGCCAAGCAATACCTTCCCTCAAGCCAGCCCCAGCGCTGGGGCCAATATTTATGCGGGAGCTGGGCTGTCGCGCGACCAGCTGGGAAGCAGTGGCAAGCTGGCCCAGGTGCCTG
The DNA here is from genome assembly GCF_057369555.1 of Comamonas sp. FUJ_7. NCBI lineage: Bacteria > Pseudomonadati > Pseudomonadota > Betaproteobacteria > Burkholderiales > Comamonadaceae > Comamonas > Comamonas sp. FUJ_7. The sequence continues at coordinate 46,761 of NZ_JBXXZI010000011.1, read as the reverse complement.
CAGGTATTGGCGGTAACCCCGCAGCGTCAGCACGCCCCGTGATTCAGCCTCCCACGTCCAAACCCAATTCGTTCGGGGATGCTGCAGCAGCTACCAATAACGCCGGAGTGACTCAGGTGAGCACACCTGCCCCTGAGACAGGCGGGAGCGCGCCAGCCGCGACCGTCAAACTGTCCGCCGCGCCTGCAGGCCCGACTGCCCATTATTTTGATGATGGTGCTGCTGATGTAGCCAAGCAATGGGAGGCTGGCAATGTGTCTGGGGCGCTTGGAAGCGCGGTGCGCACAGGCATAGGCACCGTGGGAATGGCTGGCGTGGAAGCCCTGGACAAGACGTTTACCCCTGCAGCCAATGCCATTGGCGGGTTTGCCCGAGGGCTATTTGCTATGGATGAGGCCCAGGCCGCGCCAGCACCAGCGAACACCGCCAAAGTGACACCAGCTGTCAGCGGCCAGGCCGCGCCTGCTGCTGGCTATACCCAGAAATCGCAAGGCGTCATGGGGCCGCCTGACCTTTCCCAGCTTTCGGTTCAGACCGGTGCACCGGGAGCAGCACAGCCAGATGCGGCAGCCAGCGCCAGCCAGTCGAGTGGTCTGCCTACCGGTGTCTATAACCACGGGCGCGGCCAGTACAGCGACCAAGCGGCAGGCATGGGTCTGCCTGCAGGCTTCACCGGGCGGCCCAATGCACAGAACATGGCAGCTGCGGCGAATCTGTTAGCGAGCACTGCAGCGCCAGCAGCAGGGCAGGCGCAGGAAGTAGGCTTGGGATTGAATGCACCGACCGTGGCTCACAGCGGTAACGACTGGGCGGCGCGCCAGCGGCTCAAGAATATGGAGACTTCGGCCAGCTCCATCATGAACACCCAGCGCTGGGGCGGAAAGAACGCACTACAGAACCCTGCCGTGCAGAACTTCATCGACGCCCAGCGCGCCGACCTGGCTGCGCAAGGCAAGGTTCCTGACCTGCAGCTCAAGACCAATGAGATCAATGCAGGCCTGCAGCGTACTGCCATGGCAGAGGCAGGGGCAGACCGCCGCTCTCAGGGGCAACTGGGCCTAGGCATGGGTCAACTGGCCTTGGGGGCCCAGCGCAACCAGCTTGATGCTCAGCGAATCAATAGCGATGAACGCCTGCGCGCTCCTCAGATTCGGGCGGCAGAGCGCCTGGGACAGATGCAGGAGGCGTATATCAATGCCAAGACTCCCCAGGAGAAGGCAGAGATTGCGGCTCAGATTCACGCCTACAACGGAAAGATGGAGGAAGACCGCTGGAAGGCAGTCGCGCTGCAAGGCGGTACCGACGCGCAAGGCAACAAGACCGAGAGCCTGCTGGGCGCGGTCAATGAGCGGACGGGGGAAATGAAGCGGATGGGAGGACAACCGCCTGCCGCCTTCGAAGTTGGCAAGATTTACACCGATCCACAAACAGGTGCCAAGCGCCGCTATACGGCTCAGGGGTGGGAGAAGGTTTAACCATCGCACCGTTTAAGGATGGCTGTTGCAGACTCCACTTCAATATGGAGCAGTTCCAATATTTCGTGGACAGCTCAACACTTCATTTGGACACCCTGTTACGGCGGCTATCGGCCAATAGCAGACATTGGCGCCCAGCGAGCTTCGAACTCTAAAGCAGTCATTCCGACCGGAGGACACAGGCTAGGAAGTTCAAAACCACGTCAATCCGCACGCGCCATAGGCAGCAATAAGCCAAAAGTCGTTGCGCCACCTTCAGATGACGCAAACACCGTTCCTCTGTGCATTGTGGCTATAGCCTTTACTATGGCCAAACCAAGCCCGTGATTTCTGTCAATATTGTGCCGCGAGGAGTCTGCTCTATAGAAACGGTCGAAAAGATGGCGTAGATGGTGCGCTTCAATATCCTCGCCCGAATTCGTCACCGACAGTTGAACCTCGATTCCGTCATTGTGTACACGGTGTTCAATCTGAATAAGTATTTGGGAACCACTCTCGGCATATCGAGTGGCATTGCTTAACAAATTTGATATTGCTCGCCTCATCAGTGGCGCATCAACATTGACCCGGGCATCTCCCTGAACCTCAATAGTTAGATTTGACTCCAAGGCAACAGCTTCATAGAACTCAACAACGTCATTAGCGACTGAAGCCAAGTTGACAACCTTTGTCTCTCTTGTACCCACTCCACGGTCAGCACGTGAGAGGAAGAGCATGTCCCCAACCATCCCTGCAACACGCCTTAGGTCCTCTAGATTGGACTCGAGAACGTCTCTCAAGTCCTCCATGGCGCGGGGCTTTCGGAGAACCACTTCAGTACTCGAGATTAATGTGGCGAGTGGCGTATTCAGCTCATGGGCCACATCTGCATTGAAGGATTCCAATTGCCGATAGGCATCCGCGAGGCGGTCAAGCAAAGCATTGAACTGCGTAACGATGGGCAAAAGCTCCTGAGGCAATCCGCCGCCATCCAACCTGCGTTCCAGGTCTTTTGCCGAAAGGCCGCTGATTTGCGAGACAAGTGACTGAATAGGACGCAGGCTACGCCGGACAAGAAAACCGCCGAAAAGGGAAAGAAAAAATGAGCCGGCAATCATCGAGACGAATAGTGTCCACGCAAGGGCGCGTAGCAACGCATCGTCTGGACGACGGTCCATAACCAGGGTGGCTGTTGCATCATGCACATGCCCCAGATTGTTCGAACTGATTTTTACGGCAAAGGTGCGTTGAAGAGAGTGTTCTTTCCCAAGCCCCGCTATTGGACTATCGAATAGCACCGAGCCGTTGTTATCCTCGATGCGAATTGAATAGTCAGCATGTCCTGCTAAGAAATCCGTCAGTACATGACTGAGTGATTTGTCGCGATGCTCAATGTTGTCGTCCACAAGGACATGAACCAGTGCCTGGTGCTTTTGGTCTAGCATTTCTCGTTGTCGAGCGGCGAGTGTGGTATCAAATACCAAATACACAGCAATGCTGACTGCACCTAAGCCCAACATCGAAAGCAAGGCCACCCAACGAGACAGTTGCCGTCCAAGGTGAGGCAATGCGCTTGCTTGTGCTGTCACGGGGCTCTACTTTCCAGCACGTAGCCCATTCCTCGAACCGTATGAATGAGTGGAGTTTCAAACGGCTGGTCCACTTTCATACGCAGACGTCGCACTGCCACTTCGACAACGTTTGTCTCGCTGTCAAAATTCATATCCCAAACTTGTGAGGCCAGCTCCGTACGAGACAGTACCTCTCCATGCCGCCTCAAAAGCAATGCCAATAAGTTAAATTCTTTAGCAGTGAGGTCCAGTCGCATTCCTGCTCGCACGGCCTTCCGGCGAATCAAGTCCACTTCGAGGTCGGCCTCCCTAAGCGAAGTAGGCTCTTGCGTTACCTGGTGCGCATTGACCCGTCGTAACAGTACCTGAATACGCGCGACCAATTCAGAAAAGGCAAACGGCTTAATCATGTAGTCGTCAGCGCCGCTTTGCAGCCCTCGCACCCGGTCTTCAACATCGGCCCTCGCGGTGAGCATTAACACCGGCATTGATTTGGTTTGCCTCAGGGCTGCAAGTACAGCAAAGCCATCAATGCCTGGCAGCATTCCATCCAGGACTATGAGGTCGTAGTCCAGCTCCACCGCAAGATGCAGCCCATCTATGCCATTGGTTGCAATGTCAACTGTATATCCCTCCTCGGTCAGACCTTTGCGAAGGTACTCGCCAAGCTTGGGTTCGTCCTCAATCAACAGCAATTTCATGGGTTCCATTTTCCTGGTTTCGCGTCAGGCTCGCAGATTACAAATTTGTCATCTTCCTGTCGGGATTGTGTTGGCTTCAGGTTTCTAAAGTCTGCGCAATCGCACATCGAAGCTACCTCCAAGGAAGCCGGTACATAGTGCTGGCATCAGCATTTGTGCGATACGCCAGTGCGAATGTTCAAATTATTCATTCAGGCCCAATGCTAACTTGCGGGTCTTTGGGGTTCATGTGCGCCTACTCAGATTTTCAGGAGAAGCACACATGGTGACCCTATCAGGCTGTTCTACAAAGAAGCGCCTACATCTCAGGCCGTATATATCCCCCCTCGCACTCTCCATCGCTTGCTCCTTTTCAGCCTATGCGGCGCCAACCAGTCCAACCATAGAAATTACAGCCGAACAAACTGCTTTGGCGGAAGCCGGTCTGGGTGGCTCTACCACCTTGGCACTAGCCTGGGAGAAGGCAAAAGCGGCGAACCCGACCTTGCAGGCTGCCCGATACGGAGCAGCTGCAACAGAAGGAGCTGTACTGCAGAGCAAAGCACGCCCGAATCCTGAACTTGCATTTAGCCAGGAAGATACGCGCTCAAACAGCCGCTCAAGCACAGTCCAAATTAATCAGGTCATCGAACTCGGTGGTAAGCGGGACGCGCGTATGCGGATAGCAGAAAGCGAAAGAGCCACTGCAAACGCCACAGTGTTCGAAACGCAGGCAGCTCTAAGGTTCCAACTAGTAAGCTACTTCAATGAACTGCTGTTAGCACAACAACGACTGTTGTTTGCTTCGAAAACCTACCAGCTTGCACAACAGGCAGCCGAGGCCGCGCAAAAGCGCGTCCAGGCAGGCAAAGTTCCACCTCTCGAAGCCAGTCGCGCGCAGGTTGCGCAAGCGAACGCCGGAATGGAACTGCAACAAGCCAAATCGTCGATTGTGGTAGCGCAGCAAAACTTGGCCTCACTTTGGGGAGGCAAAGGTTCTGATGTCGGCGAGGCGAACGGTGACTTCTCAGTCATACCCGATGCGCCGAGCGCGGACCAACTTGAAATACTCTTGGAAGAAGCCCCAGCCATGGTCGTCGCAAGACACGTTCTGGACCAGAGCCGCGCTGCATCTGACCTCGAGCGTGCGAAAAGAGTCCAAGACCCAACCGTAAGCCTTGGTGTCAAGCGCGCTCAAGAGGTTGGCCGCAACCAACTAGTTGTCGGCGTCAGCATCCCGCTGCCGATATTTGACCGCAATGCAGGCAATCAGCTTCAAGCCCTAAGAAAGATTGACCAAGCTGAACAGAAGTTGCAGGAGCAGCGCCTTCAACTTCAAACCCAGGTATTTGTAGCTCGTCAGCAATTGCTTAGTAGTAACCAGCAGCTTGGTTTGCTCAAGGACCAAGTCATTCCAACTGCGCAGTCAGCCTATGACGTATCGGTACGCGGGTTTGCCTTGGGGAAATTCAATTTTTTGGATGTTCTAGACGCACAGCGCACGCTATTTGACAGCCAACGCCAGCTGCTGGAGCAAATGATGGCTTCACACAAAGCACGCGCAGAAATCGACCGACTACTCGGAATTTCGTCTACGGGTAATCAAAACACTGGAATCTGAATATGTCCGAAAAAAGTAAATTCGATTCGTCATTAGCCGCACCAAAGCACTGGATTGCCGTTGCTGCAATTCTGGCCTGCGGCATGGTGGGGGGAGCCCTCATCTTGAAAGCACCAAATGCCTCTTCACCATCTTCCGGGACAGGTCATACCGACTCGAGCTCGCACAAGGATGGAGAACATCACGAGAGCACTGCTGAAAAGCACGATGACCACAAAGAGGCCGATGACCATGCCGACGAAGAGCACCATGACGAGAAAGCAGATAAGGCAGATAAGCCTCCATCAGTAGAGGCGAAGAAGGACGAGGACGGCCACGAAGAGTCTGAAGGACTAGTCAAACTGAGTGCGCAGCAGTCTCAAAAGGTAGGCGTGGTACTTGCGAAAGCCGGTGCAGCTTCTGTGCGGAAAGAAGTACTCTTGCCAGGCGAGATTCGTTTCGATGAAGACCGAACTGCACACGTGGTTCCTCGCGTCGCAGGCGTTGTTGCCTCGGTTCATGCGCGCCTGGGTGAATCGGTTGCGAAGGGACAACTGCTAGCGGTAATACAAAGCTCCACGGTATCCGACCAGCGCAGTGAGCTGCAAACGGCTCAAAAGCGCCTGGCACTTGCCAAGACAACGTTCCAACGCGAAAAGCAACTCTGGGAAGAAAAAATCTCTGCAGAGCAAGACTACCTTCTAGCGCGTCAAGCACTGCAGGAGGCTGAAATTGCTGTTTCCAATGCCTCACAGAAGCTGTCCGCCATCGGCGCCGGTGCTGGCTCTGCTGGAGCAGCTGGCTCAAGCCGCTATGAACTGCGTGCACCATTGGCAGGTGTCGTTGTGGAAAAGCATTTGACTGTGGGTGAATCAGTAACTGAGAGCACCGCATCCTTTACTGTGTCTGACCTGAGCGCGGTCTGGGCGGAAATGAACGTATCCGCACCGCAATTGCCATACGTACGTGTCGGTTCACCTGTTTCTGTGCGTGCCACAGCTTTTGATTCCGTTGCTGAAGGCAAGATAGCGTATGTTGGCGCCTTGATTGGAGAGCAAACTCGTACTGCACCAGCCCGTGTCGCTCTGGCCAATCCACAAGGTGTATGGAGACCAGGTCTTTTTGTGGATGTGAAGGTCCTTGCCGCGGAGTCGCAGGTGGCCATTGCTGTGGACACAAAAGCAATTCAACGACCTGACGGTAAAGAGAGTGTGGTGTTTGTACCGGCTGAAGGTGGCTACAAAGCTCAAATTGTCCAATTGGGACGCTCTGATGGCAAGACCACAGAGGTCATTTCTGGGCTTAAGGCTGGACAGGAATATGTGAAGGATGGCTCCTTCATGTTGAAGGCCGAATTGGGCAAGGCATCTGCCGAGCACGCGCATTAAGGCGGAATCAACATGTTTGAGCGCATCATTCGTTTTGCCATCGAGCAACGTTGGCTTGTCATCCTGGCCGCTGCTGCGATGGCTATTCTGGGAGTCTTCAGTTATCAAAGACTCTCCATCGACGCCGTACCGGACATCACTAACGTCCAGGTTCAAATAAATACACAGGCGCCTGGATATTCACCGCTGGAGACAGAGCAACGGATTACTTATCCCATTGAAACTGTTATGGCGGGCTTGCCACACCTTGAGCAAACCCGGTCACTGTCACGATATGGACTCTCGCAAGTCACTGTCATTTTCAAGGATGGTACAGACATCTATTTTGCACGGCAGCTTGTCAACGAGCGCATTCAAGAAGCTCGCGAGAAGCTTCCCTCTGGGATTTCACCCAGTATGGGACCAATCTCGACAGGACTAGGCGAAATCTATCTGTGGACAGTCGAGGCGGAAGATGGTGCCAAGAAGGTGGACGGTACACCCTACACACCAATGGACTTGAGAGAAATCCAAGATTGGGTTATCAAGCCACAGCTACGCAATGTGCCTGGCGTGACGGAAATCAACTCAATTGGCGGATTCTCCAAGGAGTACCTTGTTGCGCCTCGCCCTGACAAGCTCGCGTCCTATGGCGTTTCCATGGATAAGTTGGTTGCCGCACTACAGAACAACAACACGAACGTCGGTGCGGGGTATATAGAGCGCGAAGGTGAGCAGTATCTGATTCGAGCACCCGGTCAGGTAAAGGGTATCGATGACCTGAAAGAGGTCATCGTGAGCTCAGCACAAGGTCAACCAGTGCGTGTGCGTGACTTAGCCGACGTGGAGCTGGGCCGAGAGCTCCGCACTGGTGCAGCCACGGATAACGGTCGTGAAGTTGTCCTGGGCACAGTGTTCATGCTTATTGGCGAGAACAGCCGCATCGTTTCTAAGGCAGTCGACGCGCGCATGGAGTCCATTCGAAAAAGCATGCCTGAAGGTGTGAAGATTGTGACGGTCTACGACCGAACCACTCTAGTGGAAAAAGCCATTGCGACTGTAAAAAAGAACCTAGTAGAAGGCGCAGCTCTGGTCGTTGTGGTCTTGTTCTTGTTTCTCGGGAACATTCGAGCAGCATTGATTACCGCGCTCATCATTCCTTTGTCGATGCTGTTCACTTTCACGGGAATGGTGCAGTACAAAATTAGCGCCAACCTCATGAGCCTTGGTGCATTGGACTTTGGCATCATCATCGACGGAGCCGTAGTCATCGTGGAAAACTGTGTGCGGCGACTTGCACATGCTCAAGAGCAAAAGGGTCGACTACTGACACGCAGTGAGCGATTTCACGAAGTATTCGCTGCTGCAAAGGAGTCGCGCAGGCCTTTGCTTTTCGGACAGCTCATCATCATGGTCGTCTACCTGCCAATCTTTGCTCTGACAGGTGTTGAAGGAAAGATGTTCCACCCCATGGCAATGACCGTGGTACTCGCCCTTGCAGGCGCCATGATTCTTTCGATGACCTTCATTCCCGCTGCTATCGCACTGTTTATCGGTAAGAAAGTAGCAGAGAAGGAGAATCGTCTAATGGCTTTGGCGCGCAATGCATATGAGCCATTGCTGGCAAGCGTAATGCGTATGCCCTTGGTAGTGATTTCTACTGCGGTGGTTGCGGTCGCCCTAAGTCTGCTTTTGGCTTCGCGAATGGGTAGCGAATTTGCGCCCAACCTTAATGAAGGTGATTTTGCGATTCAGGCCTTGCGCGTTCCAGGTACAAGTTTGACGCAATCTGTAGACATGCAGATGCAGCTGGAGAGCACGCTAAAGGAGCAATTCCCAGAAATCGAGCGCGTATTCGCGCGCACTGGCACAGCAGAAATCGCTTCGGACCCCATGCCTCCGAACATATCCGATGGCTACATCATGCTCAAGCCACGAGAGCAATGGCCTGACCCCAAACGCAGTCGAGACGACTTGTTGGCAGCCGTTCAGGAAGTCGTTGAAGGAATACCTGGAAGTAACTATGAATTCTCTCAACCGATTCAATTGCGATTCAACGAGCTCATCTCAGGCGTTCGAAGCGATGTCGCGGTGAAGGTGTTTGGTGATGACATGCAGGTACTGGAGCGTACCGCCCAATCCATCGCAACCATGCTTCAAAAGGTTCCGGGTGCATCTGAGGTGAAAGTTGAGCAGACGACAGGTTTGCCTATGCTTACAGTGCAGGTGGACCGAGAAAAGGCTTCCCGCTACGGCCTAAACATGGGCGAGGTGCAGCAAACAATCGCTACAGCCATTGGCGGTCAAGAAGCAGGAACGGTGTTTGAAGGGGACCGACGCTTTGATATTCAAGTCCGACTGCCCGAAGCAGTTCGCTCTGACCTGAGTGCTTTGGAGCGCTTGCCTATAGCCTTGCCTCAACAAGGCGGGGTTAGACAAGGATTTGTTCCTTTGTCTGCAGTCGCAACTTTCGACCTTTCTCCTGGTCCTAACCAGGTCAGCCGCGAAGACGGAAAGCGTCGCATTGTTGTCAGTGCCAATGTACGAGGCCGAGATATTGGTTCATTTGTAGAACAAGCTCAAGGTGACTTGGACACTATTCAAATGCCTAGCGGCTACTGGACTCGCTGGGGGGGCACTTTTGAGAACATGCAATCAGCGCAGAAGCGCTTGCAAATAGTGGTGCCTGTTGCCTTGCTGCTGGTGTTCACTTTGCTCTTTGCCATGTTCGGTAATGCACGCGATGGACTTGTCGTGTTCACGGGCATTCCGTTTGCACTAACAGGTGGCATCCTTGCTCTTTGGCTGCGAGACATTCCTCTATCAATATCTGCGGCTATCGGATTTATCGCACTGTCAGGCGTTGCTGTGCTCAATGGACTGGTGATGATTTCATCTATACGGGCACTGCGTGAAACCGGAATGGCAGTGCCTGATGCGGTGCATACCGGCGCACTCTCACGTTTGCGGCCTGTGCTGATGACTGCATTGGTTGCATCCCTAGGGTTCGTGCCCATGGCCATTGCAACCGGCACAGGCGCGGAGGTCCAACGTCCTCTTGCGACTGTGGTGATTGGAGGAATTCTTTCGTCCACCATATTGACGCTGCTTGTATTGCCGCTGCTCTACCGCCTCGTCCATCGACATGACCCCTCAGAGGATGAGCTACCTCAATCAAATGTTCAGACTGCTTAATTGCAATTGACGCTAAGCCATGACTTCCTAGTCATGGCTTTTTCATATGAGTCGCGCTTGAAGGCCCGCCCCATTGCAGTAATGTCATCTTCCAGTGTGCATTTCGTCAGCGTGAATTTTCAACAATAGAACCATCTCGACAGCAACCGCAATCGAGTTGATTTCAATCTGACTGAAAGGTAACGCAGATATGCAAAAGTCCCGCACCTCTATCCTTCTTTCCATGACCTTAGCCGCACTGTCCATGACTGCGATGAATGCAGCTTCTGCCAACGGCTACATTCACTCGACCAATACAGAGAAAGGATACGTTGTCTACCCTGAACATTTCAAGAGCGACAAAACACGCGAACAAGTCCAGGCAGAAGCAGCAGAACTTGTAAAGAATGGAGGTGCCGACTCTTTCCGCGGTAACAAGTATCCGCGAGCGAACAGTGCTGAGGCGTCGAGCAAAACCCGCCAGCAGGTGATTGACGAGCTAGTCAATGAAAGTCCTGCGCAACGGAAAGCCCGTGAAGCTATGTACCGAGGCTAGGTCACCTAACTGCAAGGTAGCTCATCAGGTCGCTTTTCATTCATGCGCAACAACAAAAATGAATTTGCTGCTAGCGGGGTTCGTATGGACAGGAACCTGCTTAACGAATATGAAGCTGCTGTTTGGATGAGCTGACTTCAGTTTTGGTTTCTGCCAACCCGGCAAGAATTCCACAATGCTCGACATTCTGAGGACCGCGGCAACGGGTCCTCAGTTCCTTCAGCTGGTCTTCAAGAATGCGTAGTTCGTTAATGCGGAGTGCTACGTGACCGATGTGTTCTTCCAGCAATTTGTCTACCGTTGTGCAGTCTTCCGTTGGGCCATCTTTGTACAGAAGAAGTGCTCGCACCTCATCCAAAGACATCTTCAGTCCACGGCAATTGCGAATGAACTTCAGCCGTTCCAAGTGCTGGGCCTCGTACATGCGGTAGTTGCTCTGTGTTCGCATTGGGGCGGGCAACAGGCCTTCGCGCTCGTAATAGCGGATGGTTTCCACCGGGGTAGCGGAGACTGACGCCAGTTCACCGATTTTCATATCGCTTGCTTTCAAAACCACATCGACCGGAAGTTTATCGGGAAACGCTTGACTCTGTAGTCACTACAGGGTTTCAAATCGATGCAACAGGATTCACCATATAACCATGTCGCTTCAAACTTCAGACCCCGATACATCCAGGGCACGTGATGTCTCACAAGGAACCTGCTGCGCATCGACTACGTGCTGCGACGCAGGCGCAACGGTCAAGTCCGCCTGCACAGAGTCAACGAAGGAAACGCCAGTGGCGACGACAAGCTGCTGTGCTCCTGGCGGATGCGCCGAAACGGCAGAGAAGTCGCCGGTGGTGGTTGCCAAAGCGATGGACTCATGTGGCTGTGGACCCTCGGCACCGATTCCACTTTCGCCTGCACAAACACCTGCGCATGTGGAGGCAAGCTGCTGCTCTGGTGGCGCATGTTCGGGAGACAGTTCCGCTTCGTCGTCCGGGTTGAATGTCTCGGCGGATGGCGGTTTGCTGCTGCGCATTCCTGCCATGGATTGTCCTGTGGAAGAAGCGCAAATCCGCAAGGTTCTTGAAGGAGTGGCCAGCGTCAAACGACTTCAGTTCGATTTGCCAGCGCGCACTTTGAAAATCGACGCGGTCCCCGAGGAATGGGTGGCGGTCTCAGCCATGATTCAATCAGCGGGCTTCAAGACGGAGATGCTGTCGACTCCACCGTCCGTTGCAGATGTCAAGAAAGCTCAGCGCAGCGAGCTGTTTCGATTGATTGCGGCACTCATGGTTGCAGCATCGGCCGAATTGCTGCATCTGCTGTCACCGGAATCTTCCATCTGGAAGATTGCAGGCATGGCTGTTGCCGCGGTCGCAATCGCTTTGTCCGGTCTCGGGGTTTTCAAGAAGGGACTTGCAGCGCTCTTTCGCGGTCAATTGAACATCAACGCATTGATGAGCGTGGCGGTAATTGGTGCCTTCGTCATCGGCCAATGGCCGGAAGCCGCCATGGTGATGGCGTTGTACTCGCTTGCCGAGTTGATTGAAGCGCGCTCCGTTGAACGCGCACGCAATGCCATCGCACAATTGCTGGCACTGTCACCTCCGCAAATTGAAGTGAAGCAGGTCGATGGCTCCTGGCAGGTTCAGGATGCCAAGATGGTTGCTGTCGGTTCGCTCGCACGGGTGAAGCCGGGTGAACGCTTTGCATTGGATGGCATAGTCACCACCGGGCAAAGCGCGGTCGACCAATCCTCAGTGACCGGCGAAAGCATTCCCGTGGACAAGGCCCCTGGAGACACTGTGTTCGCGGGTACCATCAATCAAAGCGGTTCGCTGGAATTCACTGTCAACAAGCTGTCCACTGACACGGTACTGGCCCGCATCATTCACGCCGTGGAAGAAGCGCAAGGTCAGCGTGCGCCCATGCAGCGCTTCGTGGACCAGTTCGCGGCCATCTACACACCCGCCGTGTTCGTGCTAGCCATCGCCGTTGCGGTAGTGCCACCGCTGATGCTGGGCTGGCCGTTGCTGACCGCCATCTACAAAGCGCTCGTGCTGCTCGTGATTGCTTGTCCCTGCGCATTGGTCATCTCGACACCGGTCACCGTGGTGAGCGGGCTGTCGGCTGCTGCTCGCAGAGGCATTCTTGTCAAAGGTGGGGTGTACCTTGAAGAGGCTCGCAAGCTGCGCGTTGTGGCGCTCGACAAGACTGGGACTATTACTGCCGGAACGCCGAAGCTGGTGGACACTCGATTCCTGTCATCGTTGCAAAGTGATGAACGCATTCAAAGCATTGCCAAAAGCCTCGCAGGTCGCTCAGACCACCCTGTATCCAAGGCTGTTGCTTCTGGGATTGATGGTGCCACCGTTGACGTCGAGAACTTTGCCGCAGAACTTGGCCGGGGTGTTCGCGGCGACATCGACGGACAGACCTACGTTCTTGGCAACCATCGCTGGATTCACGAGCGGGGTCAATGTTCAGACGCCGTTGAAACTCTCATGCTCGACATGGAAAATCAGGGCAAAACCGTATCCGTGCTCGCCGGCCCTGCAGGCGTTCTCGGCTTGTTCGCAGTGGCTGATACGACCAAGGAGTCGAGCAAACAGGCAGTAGCCGAACTGAAGGCCCTGGGCATCCGCACAGTCATGCTGACCGGCGACAACGAGGCAACAGCGCGTGCCATCGCAGCCCAGGTGGGCATTGACGACGTGAAGGCCAACTTGCTGCCTGAAGACAAGCTCAAAGTCATCAACGGACTGGTTGCCAAGCAATCTGTTGGCATGGTCGGTGATGGCGTCAACGATTCTCCGAGTCTGGCTGCCGCCTCCATTGGATTCTCGATGGGTGGCGCCGGAACGGATATCGCCAAAGAGGCGGCGGACGTCCTCATCATGAATGACGATTTGCGTCGTGTGCCAGAGACTGTCTTGCTCTCGAAGAGAACCTACTCGATTCTGTGGCAGAACATCATCTTGGCGCTGGGAATCAAAGCGGTGTTCTTTGTGCTCGCTGTCTTTGGCAACGCCTCGATGTGGATGGCCGTGTTTGCAGACATGGGAGCGAGCCTGCTGGTGGTGTTCAATGGACTCCGGTTACTACGCCTACCCTCAAAAAAATAGGTGCTCGCTTTGATGTCGAATGTCTGCCTGCACCGGATGCGGGAAGGTCCGCTTTGGGTCGTTTGCTGCCGTCCAAGTTGACCGGCTGTGTATCCACGTAATTTTGTTGCCTGTCCACGAGTTCTGGAGCCGGTGATCAAGTAAGACTGGAATCCGTAGGCTGTATCACTTCAGCTCACTCTGTTGCCGTTGGGTTTACGTCAAAGTACAAAAAAGCCCAGCACTTTTCTTGAAGGCTGGGCTTTTTCGTCATGCGGTCGCTGATGAGGCTGCCGCCAGGTGCTCAATTACTTTCTGTACAGCTTCTCGTGCATCCAACCGTTATTGGTCAGTACTAGGGTGGCTTTGCCCTTGACTTCATCCGAGGTGAGTGCAGCCACTTGTGGGAATTCAGTAACCATGGCTTCATTCTTGGCCCATTCGGCTAGATCGCGTACCTTGTAGTTGAAATCCACGCGGGAAATCTTCATTCCCATCACGTCGCTAGGGGGTGTGAAGTTGGTCACATTACCCATTTCATACTTGCCAGTGCAGAACTTGGAATTACGTCCAGGCTTGGAGGGCTGCAGATATTTCTCTCCTAGTTCAGTGACTTGGAATTCTGTACCTCGAACTAATTTATTGGAGAAGAGCGCTTTGACCTCAGTAGGCTTCGTCGAAAGCAGGCCTGCAGCAGCCAAGGCCTCAGCCTTTTTTCGCTGGAAAGATTTCTGGCCAGGATTGTCCCCATCTTGCAAAGAAAAAGGAGCCGCATTTGCTGGCAGGTCTACGCATAGCTGCTGGGTATCTAAGTAAGGCTGAATAGCCTTCTTGAAGTTGCTCTCTGTCGCATCCTGAGGGCTTCCGCACGCAGCCAGAATCACGCCGAGGGCAGCAACTGCAACACTTTTGATGATCTTCATCAGGTCTTTCTCTTGGTTGAAAGCGTAAAAGTCTATAGCACTAGGCTGTCTATTAGGTTGACTTCGGATAGGCATGAACATGCGAAGCCTGACGCCTTCAGGTAAATCCTTAGCCTAACCAGACGATGAACGATAGGAGAGCTACTGCCAATATTTTCCCAACCCTAAAACGACCTGGAGACATTTAGCCGGAGTTTTTAGGCCGCATCGGGAAATACTCAGTTTTCCCCTGCTTTCATTTCCAGTGATTACCCAGGAGGCAACTATGGAAGCCATCAAGACGGCTCGAGACTTCTTTGACGCTTGTGAAATGCAATTTTTGGGGTGGGCTGGCTGTAAGGAATATGTGGCCGATGGGGCAACCTTTCACAGTGCCGCAGGTAGTTACAGCGGTATCCATACGATCGAGGCGTATTGCGAGCAAATTCACGCGGCTTTCAGCACTGTCTTTGCTGGATCAAGCGGGGTAGTACATGCGGTTGCTTTCGACCCTGAAGCGCGCGTAGTGCTGATGTATGGTGACTCACTGGCACACCATACAGGCGCTGGTGGACCCATCCCTGCGACTATGAAGAAAGCCACGATTCCCTTTGTTTTTGCGCTCCATATGAATGAATCTGGAAAGATCAAGCATTTGGAGAAGGTCTATGACGAGGCCTCTGGCCGAGTCCAGCTCGGTTGGCCGCCGCTTGCCGTGGCCGCTTGACCGGCCTGCAGTCTTGAGCTGAATGTCCCCCGCTAGGGTTGGACGCTGTGCCTGCTCTGAGGTGTCATCGCGGGTATGCAAAAAGATGACTTCAATCCGGCACGCTCAGTCCCTGCGGAGGGAGGCAGTGGTGACTTCAACCCTTCCAGGGCTGTCCCATTTCAAGAGCCGCCATCGCGCGGCCTCAAAGGATGGGCAAAGGATTTGGGCGCGGGCACACTCGATTTAGCGATTGGAGTTCCCGAGGCTGCCGTCGGTTTGCTCGACATTCCGACTGGTGGTCGTGTAGGCAAGTTTTTAGAGAATGAGGGTGGCTCGTTCGGCTTCCGTCCCAAGCAGGCGCGAGAAATCACAAGCAAGCTGTACTCAGATGCTACCCAAGCTGCAGAGCAGAAGTTTCAGGATGCGGACGGAATTGTCGATAAGGCGGCGGTAGCACTCCAGAATCCGAGCGTAATTGCCAAGGGCATTGGCACCTCGTTGGGTCTGATGGGGGCAGGTGGTGTAGTCGGGCGCGGTGCTTTGGCTGCCACCCGTCTGGGTCAGATGGGAGCCAAGGGCGCGGCCATGGCTGGCGCTGCTGGTGAAGGCGTGGTGGGGGCAGGCTCTGCCGCCGAGCAAATCCGCCAAGAAACCGATGATGGTCTGCTGAACGGCAAGCAAGCCGGCTTGGCAGCTGCGACTGGCCTGACTACGGGCGCTCTGGGCTTTGCGGGCAACAAGGTTGCTAACCGCCTTGGCATTGGCGATGCCGACATGATGATGGCCCAGGGCAAAAAGGGCATGGCCAAGGATGCCGCCGAGCGCGCGACAGCTGCCGCCGTGAACCCGCTGGCGCAGCCCGCCCAGAAAAGCATTCTTCGCCAGATGGGCGAGGGCGCGATTGCCGAAGGTGTGCTGGAAGAACTGCCGCAGTCTGTGTCTGAGCAGATTCTGCAGAACGAGGCTTTGGGCAAGTCTTGGTCTGAGGGGCTGGATGACGCTGTGGTGATGGGCATTCTGTCGGGCGGTGCCATGGGGGCAGGCGCGGCAGGCTATCGCGGTTTCACTGACAAGCAAATCCGTGATGCGGCCAAGGCCCAGCAGGAAGCGGCTGCAGCTTCTGGTGCACCGGGTGCAGATGCCAAGCCAGCAGATGCGAACTGGACAACCAGCGCCGGCGCGGCAGGTGAGCTGCAGCCTGGCACGGCCCCAGCCTCTGAGGCCAATGCGCCCAACCTGGACTATGAAACCTTGCCCGGCGCGGCTGCTGAGTCCGTGGGCAACGAAATTCCTTTTGAGCGTGAATTCGACACCGGTGGCCTGAGCCTGCAGAGCACTGAACCTGTCGCTGTTCCCCCTGTGCTGGACCATGAGGACTTGCGCGAAAAGAGCGGGCTGGTCATGCCGGCCCAGCTCGATACAGGGCGCATTGAGGTCGATACCGGCCTGGCACCGTTGTCCAATGCAGCACCTGCGCGCCAGTGGGATACCGGGAATCTGAGCCTGGTGGGCGATGCGCAGCCCCAGCAGCAGGTGCCATTGAGCCAGCGCATGGGCCTCAATCCCAATGCAGGCGCGCTGTCCAAGGCGGCAGTCATGGCCGTGGATTCTGGGGCTTCGCCAGTGGTGCAGTCCCAGTCAGCTCCTGCAGCCGCGCAGCCACCAGTGCAGCAGCAGGCCGCGCCAGAGGTGCCCGCTGGTGTGGACCCGGATACCGGAGAAATCAGCCTGCAGGCCCAGATGAATGAGGTCAAGGACCGCATTGCCTATATGCAGCAGCAGGGTGCGGCCCAGGGCTGGAACAAGGAAATGGTGGCCCAGCGCAATGCATTGCAAACCCAGCTCACCAAGCTGGAGGTGCAGGCCGCTAAGGGCTCCAAGCAGGGCGCATCGACCACGGGCGCGCCAGCACCAGCCGCGCTGACCGGCATTACCCAGATTCTGGCCAAGCAGATCCCCGACATGAGCGCGGGCGAGATGCAGCAGGCCATTGCCCATTACGGCCCCAATCACAAGCGCACGAAAAAACTGGAAAAAGCACTCCAGGCGCTTGCGCAGAAACCGCTTACAGCTATCAACGAAGGAGCAACAACCAATGCCAATCAAGCCGATCAAGCCCAGCAAAGCAGCCCGCAATCAGCGCAAGCAGGAGCAGCGCAAGCAAGCGCGCCTGCAACCCAGTCTGCAGCCCAAGGAGTAGCCACCAATGCCACCCCAGCTCAACACGATGGAGCGCAAGCGCCAGTCGCGCCTCCAGCGAAAAGCCAAGCGGCAAGCCCGCAAGCAGCGCCAGCCAAGCAGGTAAGCGCCGCTGAGTCGATTGCCAAGGAGGGCAATGCCCAGCGCGAGCAAGAGCTTCAGCGTCAGCTGGATGCTTCGGAGCGCTGGACACGCATGACCACGATAGAGCGCCAAGCCGTGGCCGGCAATGCACCCGGTCTGAACGCGATTGCCCGCAAGAACCTGCACACGCGAGCCTGGGCAGACATTGGCGAGAAGACACGCGCCAAGCTGGTGGAGTCTTTGGTGAATCCAAGTGCGGGCATTGCTGATAAAGCGCCAGAAGCTATCGAAAGTGAAGCAAAGGCAGCGCCTGCAGCGTTGTCCGGACAAGCTCAGAACATGGGCGATGCCAAGGCGTTCGCGCCAGAGTCAGGCACTCTGGGAATTCCGCGCGCTGACATGCCCCAGGTGCCAACGGCCAGCCATGGCGGTCTGGTCAAGCACCTGAATGCCCAGGGCATTGCCCATGAAACCAAGACCGTGGACGCGGCAGACCTCAAGCCCACACAGGCAGAGTATTCCCCTGCCAAGGTGGAAGC
Source organism: Comamonas sp. FUJ_7 (assembly GCF_057369555.1). NCBI lineage: Bacteria > Pseudomonadati > Pseudomonadota > Betaproteobacteria > Burkholderiales > Comamonadaceae > Comamonas > Comamonas sp. FUJ_7. The sequence goes on along the minus strand of NZ_JBXXZI010000011.1, from coordinate 28,834 downwards.
CGCCAAGAGCGCGACAGGTGACAGGGCGGTGATTGTTTCCAGTGACGGCCACATCATTGATGGTCACCACCAGGCTGTCGCGGCAGCCGAGGAAGGCAAGCAGGTCAAGACCATCGTGCTGGATGCACCGGTGGAGAAGGCGCTGGAGGCGGTGAAGGCTTCGCCCAGCGCGAGTGCTGAGAACGCTGCGCCAGCGCAGAAGGCGCCTAAGTCAGTGCCTCAGAAAATGAAGGAGGCCAAGGCAGCAAAGGAAGAAGCCGCGACGGAGAAGCCTAAGAGCGTTCCGGCCAAGATGCGCGAAGCCAATGCGGAGAAAGTTAAAGAGAAGATCGCCAAGGTTTCAGACAACTTCCTCAATGGCGCAGTACAGGGCGACACCATCACGCCTTCCGCTGACTTTGACTATCTGACGGGTGGCAAGCCCGTGATGATCGAGAGCATTTCTCCCAAGGGTGAGGTTCATGTGTATGACCCAGTAGGTGGTGGGCGTACATCCTTTAAGGCAGATATGGCCTCTGCTCGGAGAGTGATGTTTGAGGTGACAAAGCCAGCCGATAAGGTGAAGCCTTCTGTCGAGGCTGCCTCTTACCTGGATCGCCATAACGCCATCGAAGACGGTATCAATGCGGGCACTCTGGAGCTTGATGACTACAAGAGCGCTTTTGCTGAGCTGGAGGCCAATCAAGATGCGGTGCTGGCTGAGCTGAGCAAGCTGACCAAGGCTCAACTGCTCAAGGCGGGCGGGGCCATGTTCACCTATCGCATGAAGGACGACAAGAAGGACGCCATTGTGCTGGCGGCCTACCAGAAGATGCTGGACACCTATGCACTGGGGCGCAGTTATGGGACCAGCAGCTATTTCCTGTCAGCCGCATCCATTGCCAAGAACAAGGCGGACAAGGCCCGGGCATTGCGCGAGCTGGTGGGCAACACCACGGCAGAGGATCTGGCCGCCCGCGCCGCAGAAATCAAGGCCGCGCGCGATGAGGTCAAGGCCCAGCGTGACGCGGCTGCCGAGGCGCTGGCCAACCCCAAGAGCTTGCAGGATTTCCGGGGCTTTATGCGCCACTGGATGGATCGCGGCGAAACCATGAACCAGGCCTATCTGCGCCTGAGCCCCGAACAGCGCCAGCAGTATGACGCGCTGGAAGCGGCGCAGAGCAAGGAGGCCCGAGAAGCTGCCAAGCGCCGCGCCCAGGTGAGCGTGGTCAGCGCCGGCAACACCACGGCGGGCGAGGTGATTGCCACCAAGCACACCAAGCACGGGCATGACCTGTATGTGGTGCAGCTGGCCGAGCGCGTGGAGCGTGACGCCTACGACACCCTCAACAGCAGCGCCAAGCGCATGGGCGGCAGCTACAGCAGCTACCGGGGCAATGGTGCGGTACCAGGCTTTCAGTTCCGCACCCGCGAGGCGGCAGAGGCCTTCCAGAAGCTGGTGGGCGGCGATACCGCACAGGCTCAGGAGCTGGCAAACCAGCGCCGCGATGCCTTTGACGACGACAAGAGCCAGACCGCTGCCGAGCGCCTGCGCACTATGGCCGACGCGCTGGACGAGCGCGCCACAGAAGCGCTGGGGGCAGACCGCAAGGTGAATACGGCCCGCCGCGCCCGTTTTGCGGCTTCGGCCGACGCGGCAGCTCGCAGCCAGCAGGCGCTGGCCGGCACCATGCGCAATATTGCCCAAGCTATTGATGCCGGTACCACGCAGTTTCTGGATGGCGTGCGCCAGCGGGTGCAGGTGGAGTACCTGATCGGGCAGCTGCGCACTGCCAAGAGCAACCAGTTGCAGGCCAAGTACCCTGACTATGGCGAGCGCATGAAACGCCAGGGCGAACCCATTGACGCGGAAACTGTGGACTTTGCCGCCTTCCCCACCTATGAGATGTACCGAAGCGACTGGGCCAGTCTGGCGCGTCAGCTGCTGGCGCTGGACGGTGGCAAGAAGCTGGGCGCCACGCTGGCCCGCCATACCGACGATGTGACCGAGGCCTATACCGACTGGGCCAAGGAGAACTTGCTGCGTGTGAGCCACTTTGGCAGCAAGCACCAGGGCGGCTTCGCAGAATTTGCGAGCAAGGACGACGCAGAGAGCGCCATCAAACGCAGTGGTCTGGTGGGCAAGGCGGTGGTGCTGCCCATCAAGCGTGGCCAGAACCGGGTGATTCTGTCGCCCAGCGAGGCCATGCAGCAGGGGCTGTGGCAGGGCGATGGCGACAAGCGTATGAGCATTGGCGCTGAGTTCATCGAGGATCTGGTGAAGCTGGGCAAGCGCAAGGGCTCCAAGGCGCTGGCCTTGCCCTGGCAGCTGGAGAGCGCCTACGAAAACCGCCAGCGTCTGCAACGCATGGGCATTTTGACGCGCGCCGAGTTCCGCTCGGCCCTGCGTGAGCTGGCATCGCTGCAGCAGGAAATGGCTACACCCGACCGCATCAAGGAGCTTGAGCGCTCCATGGTGGGCCGCGCCAATGACGGCCTGGACTTCTTTCCAACCAGTCCTGCAGTGGTGCAAAGCATGCTGGACGCGGCGGAAATTTCCGAAGGTATGGCAGTGCTGGAGCCGTCGGCGGGCATGGGACATATTGCTGATGCCATCGTGGCAGAAACCGGCGTGTGGCCGGACGTGGTGGAGATTTCTGGCCAGCGCCGCGAGCTGCTGGAGGCCAAGGGGTTCCATCTGGCCGAGGTCAATGACTTCCTGAACATGGAGCCGCGCCGTTTCTTCACCTATGGCGATACCTTCCGAGCGCCCGATGGCGTCGAGGGCATCATGCGCGGAGTGGGCGGCATGGGCAGCCAGCGTGTGCGCCTGGAAGACAAGGACGGCAACCGCCTGGGTCTTTACGACCGAGGCGAGCTGACCGGCATTGGCCAGAACGGCACATGGTCTGGGTATGACCGCATCATCATGAACCCGCCATTCTCGGATGGCCGCGACATTGCCCACGTTCAACATGCCTACAGCCTGCTGCGCCCCGGCGGACGCATTGTGGCCATCATGGGTGAGGGCGCTTTCTTCCAGTCCAACAAGCGGGCCGAAGCCTTCCGCGACTGGCTGGATGAGCGCGGCGCCACCAATGAAAAGCTGCCAGAAGGCAGTTTCATGGACCCGAGCCTGCCGGTCAACACAGGCGTGGCTGCGCGCATGGTGGTGATCGACAAGCCTGCGGGCGATATGCAACTGGCTCCGCGCGCTGTAGAAGCAGACTCCGCAAACTACGAGGGCGCGGCCCAGCGACGCCCTGCCAGCGCCCAGTACAAGGCCGTGATGCAGGCCATCGCAGAGGGCAAGAGCGCCCGCGATGTGCTGCGCGTGGTGGCCAGTGGCTCCAAAGACCCGTTCTTGCGCCAAGTCGCGCGTCTGCTGCTCAAGTCCGGCATTACGCCGAATATCGAGTTCGGCCACATTGGCAAGAGCAAGGGCAACCCCATCCACGGCCAGTACCGTGGCAAGACTGACACCATTGCCATCGCGGGCAGTGCCGAGTACGCGGCAGAGCGCATCTTTATGCACGAGGCCATGCACGCGGCCACCATGCGTGCCCTGGCCAAGCCGGGCCTGGCACGTCTGCAGCTGCAAAAGCTGGCAGCGCATGTGCGCAAGCAGCCGGGCGTGGCAGGGTTCTACGGGATCTCGGACAAGAACGGCAATGTGGATGAGTTCGTGGCCGAAGTTTTCACGAATCCCGACTTCCAGGCCGCACTGCGCAAGATGAAGGCGCCGACGGGCAGCACTATCAAGAGCGCTTGGGACGGCTTTGTGCGAATCTTGCGCTCCATCCTGGGCCTGCCCAACGAATCTACCAATGCACTGTCGCAGGCTCTGAAGCTGGGGGTGGCGGCTATGCGCGAGGACATGGCGCTGCGCAAGCAGGGGACGCGTAGCAGTAGTAGCGCGCAGATGGTTGAGGAATCGCGCGATTTGCAGCGGGCGCGCGTTCTGCAGGGGGCGCCGGTTTCGGTGTTGAATCTGGAGGATGTTCCCGCCGGCGGCTATGCGGCGATTGAGCAGTGGGCGGCGGATCTGTTCGCGCGCCAAGGCGGTGTGGCAAGTAACCCGGAGATCGGTGAGGTGGTGCTGGATGCCCGTTCTGCCAAGGGCTCTTTGGCGCATGGCGGGGCCAACGCGGCCAAGAAAGCTGCCTTCGCGGCCGTCAAGGATGTGATTGAGAAGGGGGCGCTGGTCTACAGCACGACTGTGGGCAACAAGGACAGCTTTTACGTGTCTGCGCCTGTGAGCTTGTCTGGCAGAGACAACATCGTGACGGTGCTGGTACGCCGTGACCACAACACGCAGCGCATGTATCTGCACAGCGTTTCGCTCAAAGAAAATCTCCTGAACCCGAGAGTATCCAGTGTTGATGCAGCCAAGGCGGCATCCGAACGGTCTGGCTCAACGAGTTCAGGAGACGAGGCCAGTGTAGCAAACGAGGTTCAGCGCATCAAGGCATCGGCCGCCGATGTGGCCCGTGAGCTCAATCGTTTGCTGAAACTGGATACCAGTGAAGGCGATGTAGCCAACTTCGGTGCAGACGACTTCACCCGGATCAAGACCAGCGCCCTGGACCAGTTGAGCAAGACCTTTACCCATGAGGGCAAGGTATCGCTGTGGGATAAGTCGGTGGGCACCATGCGCCACCTGGCCGAGCGCGTGCCAGCCTTCAAGCCGGTGTACGAGGCAGCAAGCCAGAACATTGACGATGTGAGCATGCTGGCCAACGATGCTGCCAATATGGCGCCACGCATCCTGCCCCGTGTGGAAACCCTGGCCGACCTGCGCAAAAAGCCTGTCTCTGTAGCCGACAACAAGGCAGTGGCCAAGCCGCTGTTTGAAGGGACCTTGATCTGGGCGCGCGACGAGAACGGTAAGCCCACCCTGGTGGACGACCTGCAAAAGCGCTATGCCAATCTGTCGGCTCATAACAAGGCGGCCATGCTGCTCAAGCACGGCAAGATTGATGCGGGCGTGCTGGCCATGTGGCAAGGCCTGCCGGCGGAGCAGTTTGAGAAGCTGATTAACTCTCGTTTTGAGAGCAAACTACTCAAGCCCGGTATTGTCTGGAGCGATGCTGAGCTTAAATCTCAGTTCGGCGCGACGGACAACCAGATCAGCCTGTACCGTGAAACGCGCGCGGCGATTGACCGCTCCATCGACATGACGGCGCGCACCGACATGCTGCGTGTGGTGGGCGACAAGTACGAGGCCATGCGCGAGGCGGTGCTGGATCAGCCCTCCGTGGAGTCTGCCGCCCAGCTGCTGCTGGACACCCTGGCGCAGGACGCTAAGGCCGACCCTGACTCGGCAGACCGCCTGGGCCTGTACATGCAGCAGATCAAGAGCCGCATGGAAACAGCCGCGGACTTGCAAAAAGCGGGCTATGCCCCTCTGACCCGTTTTGGCCGGTACACCGTGGATGTGGTGGACGCCAACGGCGAGCGCCAATATTTCGGCATGTATGAGAGCCAGCGAGAGTCCAATTTGGCCAAGATGCAGCTGGCCTCTGAGTTCAAGGGCGCGACCATCACCCAGGGCACCATGAGTGCAGAAGCCTACAAACTGTTTGCCGGCGTGACGCCTGAGACGCTGGAGCAGTTCGGGGAAATGCTGGGGCTCAAGGCCGAGGGCAATGAAGCCCAGGACAAGGCTTTCCAAGAGTTCCTGAAGCTGACCAAGAACAACCACAACGCGATGAAGCGCCTGATTCACCGCAAGGGCGTGGCAGGTTTCAGCGAGGACGTAGGCCGGGTGGTGGCTAGCTTTGTGTACTCCAATGCACGCGCCGGGGCCATGGGCTTGAACGCGGGGAAGATGGACAAGGCCATTGGCGCGATTCCCAAGGAGCAAGGCGAGCTCAAGGATCTGGCCATGGGTCTGCGCAGCTATATCCGCGACCCGCAGGAAGAAGGCCAGGCCGTGCGCGGCATGCTGTTTGCCCAGTACCTGGGCGGCTCCATCGCTTCGGCCTTTGTGAACACGACCCAGCCATTTGCGGTCACGCTGCCCTGGCTGAGCCAGTACGGCGGCATGAAGAAGGCCAGCGCGCAACTGGCCCGTGCCCTCAAGGATATGGCGACCAAGGGCCACCAGTACGAGGCGGACTTGGCCAAGGCGCTGCAGTCTGCCGAGGATGACGGCACCGTGAGCCCCCAGGAAATCCACCAGCTGATGGCCCAGGCGCGCGGCTCGGGCATGCTGCGCTCGGGTGATGGCACCAAGGCAGGCGACATGCGCGCCAAGGCGGGCAACCTGTGGGAGCAGGGCAAGGTGCTGTGGGGTCAGCCCTTTGCACTGGCTGAGCAGTTCAACCGCCGCTCTACATTTATTGCGGCCTACCGCACGGCCAAGGAGCAGGGGATTGCCAACCCGGCAGAGTTCGCCCGCCAGGCGGTGCTGGAGACGCAGTTTGTCTATTCCAAGGCCAACAAGCCGCGCTGGGCTCGTGGGGCGGTGGGCGGGACGCTGTTTACCTTCAAGACCTACTCGGTCAGCTATCTGGAGCTGATGCAGCGCATGTGGACACAAGGCGGACCCGAGGGCAAGCGCGCTGTGGGCTGGGCCTTGGCCATGCTGGTGCTGATGAGTGGCGCCGGTGGCGTGCCTTTCATGGAGGACGCCGAGGATCTGATTGACGGAGCCGGTCAGCTCATGGGCTACAACATCAGCGCCAAGCAGTGGCGCAAGGAGCTGCTGGCCAGCGTGGTGGGCAAGGAGCTGGCGGACTTCATGGAGCAGGGCGTCTCGGGCCTGCCTGGGGCACCCATTGATGTGTCGGGGCGTCTGGGCATGGGCAACCTGCTGCCCGGTACCGGCCTGTTCCTGAACAAGCCCAATCGTGAACGCGACCTGATGGAAATGGTGGGCCCAGCCGGTGATCTGGTGGCGCGCGGCTTTACGGGTGCTCGCAAACTGCTGGGCGGCGATGTGGCCGGCGCGGCGCTGGAAGTCTCGCCCACCGCCGTGCGCAACTTGGCCAAGGGCGCCGACATGGCCGCCACGGGCATGTACCGCGACACCAAGGGCTACAAGGTGATCGATACGACGCTGGCCGAAGCAGCGGCGAAAGCGATTGGCTTCCAGCCCAAGACCGTGGCCGAGGTGCAGGAGGCCAATAGCTTCATGCAGCGCAGCAAGTCCTTCTATATCCAGACCAGCTCTGAAATCAAAGCACAGTGGGCAGACGCGCTGTTCCGCAAGGACGAGGTGGCACTGGAGCGGGTGCGCGAGCGCCTGGCCAAATGGAACCGCGACAACCCGGAGCAGCCCATCGTGGTGAAGATGCCGGATGTGTGGAAGCGCGTGCGCGAAATGGGCAAGGACCGCAGCGACCGCATTGCGGATACTGCGCCCAAGGCACTGCGCGAGCAGATGCGGGAGCTGGCGGCGTCAAGGGGCTAGTGGAGTAGGGGGGCAATCTGTGGCGAAGAACTTCACTTTGGATAAAAGCGACAAGCGCCAACAGCAGATCGAAGTTTCTCCCACCGGTTTTTGAGTCCGTCATCTGGCAACAGTTCAGGCTTTTTTGTAGGTCAGCGCCTGTCCATCGGTTCGGAAATTCACCCCAATCCCGTGCAATACTCACCCTCGTGCGGGTGAACCTCCCCAGCCCTCGTTCATAATACATGATCCAAGAAACCAATAACCTCGCCACCGACCTGTGGGCGCTTGCCGATCTGCTGCGCGGCGACTTCAAGCAGAGCCAATATGGCCGCGTCATCCTGCCCTTTGCGCTGCTGCGCCGCTTGGAGTGTGTGCTGGAAAGCAGCAAGCCCGCTGTGCTGGCCGAAGCCGCCAGGGTCGAGAAGATGGAGATTGCCGAAGAGGCCAAGGAAAAGCTGATCCTGCGCGCCACCGGCGGTCTGTCTTTCTTTAATACCTCGCCCATGGACCTCAGCACCCTGGGCGAGTCGGGCATCAAAGCCAATCTGGAGCGCTATATCCAGTGCTTTTCCAAGGACGCCCGCGAGATTTTTGACCACTTCAAATTCGCTGAATTCATTGGCCTGCTGAACGACGCCAACCTGCTCTACAAGGTGGTGCAAAAAGTCCGCACCATGAATCTGCACCCCAAGGTGATTTCCAACTACGAGATGGGACTGGTGTTTGAAGAGCTGATTCGCAAGTTTGCCGAAAGCTCGAACGACACTGCGGGTGAACACTTCACCCCGCGTGACATCGTGCGCCTCACCACCTCGCTGGTGTTCATGGAAGACGACGAAGCCCTCACCAAGCCGGGCATCATCCGCACCATTTACGACCCCACGGCGGGCACTGGTGGCTTTCTCTCGGCGGGCATGGAGTATGTTCACGAGCTGAACCCCCAAGCCGTCATGCGCGCATTTGGTCAGGAACTCAACCCCGAGAGCTATGCCATCTGCAAGGGTGACATGCTCATCAAAGGGCAAGAGGTCGATAACATCAAGTTAGGTAACACGCTCTCTAACGACCACCTCTACGCCAGCAAGTTTGACTACATGCTCTCCAATCCGCCCTTTGGCGTGGACTGGAAAAAGATCGAAGGCGACATTACCGACGAACACACGCTCAAAGGCTTTGACGGCCGCTTTGGTCCGGGCCTGCCGCGGGTGTCCGATGGGTCACTGCTGTTTCTGCTGCACCTTATCAGCAAGATGCGCGATGTGAAGGACGGTGGCTCGCGCATCGGCATCATCCTCAATGGCTCACCGCTGTTCACTGGCGGCGCAGGTTCGGGCGAATCGGAAATCCGCCGCCATATTCTGGAAAGCGACCTGCTCGACGCCATTGTCGCTTTGCCCACCGACATGTTCTACAACACCGGCATTGCCACCTATGTGTGGGTGCTGTCGAACAAAAAGTCCGCCGAGCGCAAAGGCAAGGTGCAGCTCATCAATGGTGTCAACCTCTGCGGAAAGATGCGCAAATCGCTGGGCAGCAAGCGCAATGTGATGGACGAGGCTGACATTTCCACCATCATCCGCTGCTTTGGTAACTTTGAGGTGGTGGAAGCGCAGGCGCTCGACAAACCGGCGGAAGCCAAAAGCAACCGGGGCCGCCCAGCCGCCAACCCCAAGCCCGAAGCCGCCAAAACCTTTGCCAGCAAAATTTTTGCTACGCACGAATTTGGCTACCGCCGCATCACCATCGAGCGGCCCCTGCGCCTGTCGTGGCAGTTCAGCGATGAACGCATTGCCAGCCTGCGCTTTGGGTCTGGCGCGCTGAATGCGGCCATGCAGTGGGTCTACGCCGAGTACGGCCAGACCTACTGGCAAGACGCTGCCGACTGTGACCTCTACGGCCAGCTGGCCGACTACACAGAAGAAATACGTGCCCACCTCAAGCGCGACTTTGCCGACCTTAAAGAAAAGCAGATCAAAGACCTGCTCGACGCCGGCACCTGGCTGGCACAAAAGGCTGTGCTGCTCAAGGCACGCGCCCTGCAAAGCGCAATCGGCAGCGCCCAGCACGACGACTTCAATGCCTATGACGAAGCCGTCAAGGGCGCCTGCAAGCGGGCAGATATCACGCTGGACGCCAAAGAGAAAAAGCAGATCGCCGAGGCCGTGAGCTGGAAGAACCCCGCCGCTGCCAAGGTGATCAAGAAGGTGCACAAAGGCAAGGCCAACCCGCTGTACGGCCTGTTTGCCGTGAACCAAGAAGTCATCGAATACCAAGCCGATGGCGAGCTGCGCGATTTTGAAAACATCGCCCTTGACCCCAGCCGCACGGTGAATGAAGCCAACGAGGCCTACTTCATCGCCGAAGTGCAGCCTCATGTGCCCGATGCGTGGATAGACGCCAGCAAGCGCGACGCCAAGGATGGCGAGATTGGCATCGTGGGCTATGAAATTCCCTTCAACCGCCACTTCTACCAATACCAGCCGCCGCGGCCATTGGAGGAAATCGATGCCGATCTGGATGCCGTGAGCGCCGAAATCATGGCGCTGCTGCGCGAGGTGTATTCATGAGTCGGTACAAGGCTTATCCGGAGTACAAAGACTCTGGGGTGCAGTGGCTGGGCGACGCTCCGTCGCATTGGATAACCATACCTGTGGGGCGTTTGTACCAACGCATCAAGAGAACCAATTACGCCGACAAAGAGCTTCTTTCGGTATATAGGGATCATGGCGTTGTACCGACTGCGAGCCGAGACGATAACAATAACAAGCCTTCGGAAGATTTGTCCGCCTATCAGTTGGTCGGGCCAAACGACTTGGTCATGAACAAAATGAAGGCGTGGCAGGGGTCGATAGCTATTTCTGAATATGAAGGCATCGTTAGTCCCGCTTATTTTGTTTATGAGCCGAATGTCAGAATGTTTGATCTGGCTCTTTCAAAATACATTCACTATCTCCTGCGCCACCCAATCTATATTGCTCAATACTTGAGACAGTCGAAGGGCATCCGGGTGAATCAATGGGACTTGGATCCCGATGAGTTTAAGAAAATCGAGCTATTAATCCCGAGCAAGGAAGAGCAGAAAAAGATCATTGATTTCCTCGACCACGAAACGGCGAAGATTGATGCCTTGATCGAGAAGCAGCAGCGGCTGATTGAACTGCTCAAGGAAAAGCGCCAAGCCGTCATCAGCCACGCCGTCACCAAAGGCCTCAACCCCAACGCACCGATGAAAGAGTCCGGCGTGGAGTGGCTGGGTGAAGTGCCCGCGCATTGGGGAATGACAAAATTCCACTATGAGATTGATTTACTCGAAGGGCCGGGGATTTTGGCGAATGATTTTCACGATGAGGGTGTGCCGCTTTTGCGCATACAAAACGTAAAAGATGATTTTGTAAGTAGTGAATACAAGACCTATCTATCCCCATCCAAAGTTCGATCAAAGTGGGACCACTTCCGTGTCTCGCAAGGAGATTTAATTATTAGCTGCAGTGCAACCACAGGCCTAGTATCTGAAGTTGGGGACGATACGGCTGGGGCTGTTCCATACACAGGCTTGATTAGATTGCGTCCGCAAGTTAAGGCTTCCATCACCAAAGAATTCATCCGCTATCTTGTTCAATCAGACCTTTTCTTTGAACAAATTAAGCTACTCCAGTCAGGGTCAACGATTCAGCATTTCGGCCCTTACCACCTCCAGCAAATGCACATCACATTGCCGCCGATTGCTGAGCAAGAAGAAATATCAAATACCGTCAAAGAAAAGTCCGCTCATCTCGACAAACTAATTTCTATCGCAGATCAGCAAATTGAACTTATGCAAGAACGCCGCACCGCCCTGATCTCCGCCGCCGTCACCGGCAAGATCGACGTGCGCGACTGGCAAGCCGCCTGACGGCCTTCATCCACACAGCCCCACCTTTCCCGACCATGAGCGACCCAGCCATCGAACGCATTTTTCAAAACGACGTCATTCGCCAGTTGCAGGCCAATGGCTGGTTGCTAGGCTCGGCGGAAAAATACAACCGCGAACTGGCCCTCTACCCCGAGGATGCGCTGGGCTTTGTGAAGGCGACGCAAGACGCGCAGTGGCAAAGGTTCTGCGCCAACCACCCCAAGGATGCGGAGCAGAAGTTCTTGCAACTGATCGCTGCGCAACTGGGCAAGGCCGACCCCAACGCCACACACAAAGACAGCCGCACCTTTGGCACGCTGGGGGTGCTGCGCCACGAGCTGCGCGACCGCAATGCGCGTTTGTCGCTGTGCCAGTTCAAGCCAGAACACAACCTGAACCCCGACACGCTGGCCCGCTACGCCAAAAATCGCCTGCGCGTGGTGCCCGAGCTGGTGTACAGCCCATGGGCGACGGATGCTCACCTTGCCGAGACAGGCGCCAAGGCCAAGGCGTGGCGCATTGACCTGGTGTTGTTCGTCAACGGCGTGCCGGTGGCCACGCTGGAGCTGAAAAGCGAGTTCAAGCAGGCGGTGGACCGGGCCGTGCGGCAGTACAAAACCACGCGCCTGCCAATGGACCCGGTGGCCAAGAAGCCGGAGCCGCTGCTGACCTTCAAGCGTGGCGCGCTGGTGCACTTTGCGGTGAGCCAGTACGAGGTGCACATGGCCACCAAGCTGGAGGGGGAGGGCACGTACTTTCTGCCCTTCAACAAAGGCACGGCAGATGGCGGCGCGGGCAACGATGTGCCAGAGGACGTGAACCGCTACGCCACCGATTACCTGTGGAACGAGGTGCTGCTGCCACACAACCTGCTCAACATCCTGGCCCGCTTTGTGCACTTGCAGATTGAGGACAAGGAAGACTGGGAAGGCCGCAAGTACAAGAAGGAAAGCCTGATCTTCCCGCGCTACCACCAGTGGGACGTGGTGGGCAAGCTGCTGGCAGCGGCGCGCACCGAGGGGCCGGGGCAGAGATACCTGATTCAACACAGCGCGGGCTCGGGCAAGTCCAACTCCATTGCCTGGGTGGCGCACCAGCTCTCGGCCCTGTACAAGCAGGACGGCAAAAAGCAGTTTCACTCGGTGATCGTGGTGACGGACCGCACGGTGCTGGATGCGCAGTTGCAAGACACCATCTACCAGTTTGAGCACATCGATGGCGTGGTGGGGCGCATCAACAACAAGGAAGGCGATGGCTCCAAGTCGGAAAAGCTGGCCGCAGCCCTGGAGTCTGCCCAGCCCATCATCATCGTCACCATCCAGACCTTTCCGCATGTGCTGAAGGCGATTGAAAACAGCGTGAGTCTGAAGGAGCGCTGCTACGCCATCATTGCCGACGAGGCGCACTCGTCGCAAAGCGGCTCCACGGCGCGGCAGCTTAAAGAGGTACTGATGAAGGAAGCCGGTGAAGCGGGAGATGAGACTGCGGAACCGGATAGCGACGACATCATTGCCGCCACGGTCGCCGCACGCCGTGCATCGGGCAACCTGAGCTACTTTGCCTTCACCGCCACGCCCAAGCCCAAGACACTGGAGCTGTTTGGCCGCGTGCCGCGCCCGGACGAGGTGGCGTCAAGCACAAACAAGCCCGCAGCGTTTCATGTGTACAGCATGCGGCAGGCGATTGAGGAGGGCTTCATCCTCGATGTGTTGAAGAACTACACCAACTACAAGGTGGCTTACAAACTGGCCCTGAAGGTGCAGGACTCCGATGCAGAGGTGGAAAGCAAGCGCGCCAAGGTCAAGCTGAACCAATGGGTGCGCCTGCATGATCACAACATTGCCCAGAAGGTGATGGTGATTGTGGAGCACTTTAAGGACAACGTGATGGGCTTGCTGGGCGGGCAGGCCAAGGCCATGGTAGTGACCAGCTCGCGCAAGGAGGCGGTGCGCTACAAGCAGTGCTTTGATAAGTACATAGCGGAGAAGGGTTACCAGAAGATTCATGCCATGGTGGCGTTTTCGGGTGAGGTGGAGTTCACCGACAAAGACCCGGCTGCGGCGGGCCTGATCGGCGAGAAGTTCACCGAGGCGAATATGAACCCGAACCTCAAGGGCCGCGACATGCGCAAGGCTTTTGATTCGGACGACTACCAGGTGATGATCGTTGCCAACAAGTTTCAGACCGGCTTTGACCAGCCCAAGTTGTGCGCCATGTATGTGGACAAAAAGCTGGCCGGGGTGGAGTGCGTGCAGACCTTGTCGCGTCTGAACCGCACCTACCCGAACAAGCGCGAGACGGGCACCTATGTGCTGGATTTCTTCAACGAACCGGTTGAGATTCTGGAGGCGTTTCAACCGTACTACCAGACGGCGGAGCTGCTGGATGTGTCGGACCCGAACCTGATCTTTGCGCTGCAGGACAAGTTGCTGGCAGGGGGCATTTTCACGTTGCAGGAGGTGGAGCAGTTCTGCGCGGCGTTTTATGTGAAGAACAAGAGCAACGCGGCCATTGCCAACATTTGCAAGCCGGCGGTGCAACGCTGGCAGCAGCGCTACAAATCAGCGGTGGAGGCTTTCAAGATCGCCAAGGACATGTTTGAGCGCACCAAGAAGACGGACGATGCCGTACTGATTGCCAATGCCGAGAACAGCCTGAAGGAATGCCAGAAGGAAAAGGACGCGCTGGAAATTTTCAAGAAAGACCTGGGCACCTTTGTGCGGTTTTACGAATTCATGTCGCAGATCGTGGATTACGACGATACCGACCTGGAAAAGCTGAGCCTGTACGCCCGCAACCTGCGGCCCATGCTGCGCGAAACCTTGCTGGACGAAGACGACATTGACCTGGGCAATGTGGTGCTGAGCCACTACCGCGTGGCCAAGATCCGCCAGCAGGATCTGGTGCTGAAAGAAAACAACGAGGACTTCAAGCTGAAGCCTGGCGAAGGCCTGGGCACGGCTAAGCCGCAGGACAAGAAGGAGGAGTTTCTGTCGCAGATCATCCACCGCCTGAACGAGGTGTTTGTGACCGACCGGCTCACCGACAAGGACATGGTGAACTACGTCTACACCATCCGCGACAAGGTGGGCGAGAACATCAAGGTGATGAATCAGATCGAGAACAACTCTCCCGAACAGGCCATGCTGGGCGACTTCTCCAAGGCGATAGACGACGCCATCATGGACAGCAGCGAAGCCCACCAGAACCAGATGATGCAGTTGCTGGCCGACCCGAGCAAGGCCGCCAATTTTGCGCGAATAGTGTTTGATCTGCTGGTGCAGGGCAATCCCCCCGCCAATCCAGCGGCCTGAGAGATAGCGCACCCCGCTAGGGTTCGCCATCGAACCCTGCTTCTTGGACATTGCTTGCAATCTCAGGAGAGCAGCAATGTCCAACACCGCATACCCCAAGGGTGCCGAGAAGATCCTCTCAGGTGCCATCAACTTAGCTACAGGCGCCATCAAGGCGGCCCTGGTATCTGAAGCCTATACCTATAGCGCAGCCCATGAATTCCTGTCGTCGGTCACTCGTGTCGGAACCGACCAGGCGCTGACTGGCAAGAGCATTACTGGTGGTGTGTTCGACGCTGCAGCGGTTGAGTTTGGTGTGCTGGCTCCAGGCAGCAGGGTCAAGGCATTGGTGCTGTACCTGGACACTGGCAACGCCTCGACATCGCCGCTGTTGTTCTTTATGGACTCGGTGCAGGGGCTGCCCATGGATACCAGCGGCGGGGAGGTACGCGTGCCATGGGACAGCGGGCCGAACAAGATCGCGGCCGTGGGGTTGCCGTTTTACCCCAAGGCTGCTCAGCGACTGATGGGCGCGGCGCTGAATCTGGCGACAGACAGCCTGATGGTGGCGCTGCTTCCCAGCAGCTACCAGTACGATGCTGCCCACGAGTTTCTGGGTGATGTGGGGGCTACGCTGGGAACGGCTCAGGCGCTGAACGGGCGCACGGTGACCGGCGGCGTTTTTGACGCCGATGACCTGGACTTCGGGAACTCCGTGGCAGCCGGAACCATCGGCTCGGCTGTGATCTACAAGGACACAGGCCTTGCCTCTGCCTCTCCGTTGGTGATGCACATCACAAATGTGTCGGGCTTTCCCTTGACGCCCAGCGGCGGTGGCCTGCAAATGCGTTGGGCGGATGGCCCGCACAAGATCGTCAGCCTGCTGGGAACGGCGTAAGGAGAACCGCATGAAGATGATCTTCTGCAACAACTCCGAGTCGTTCCTTATCACACCCCTCTGTGATATAGGGCGCTACAACGACGAATGGGGTTATCCGCCCGTAGAGCCCCCAGGCTGGGATAACGCGGTTGACGGTCTGCCCATGACGCTTGAGGTCAGGGCAGCCGATGGCAAAGAGCTAAACCTACCTTGGATCTCGTCGTCAAACGACCGAGGTGAGATTTTCCCGGTCACGCTGACCCACGAGAGCGTGCCAGGGGTGTTTGAGATCGTCTATGTGAAGTCCATCGAGGGCAACGTACTGCATGTCCATCAGCGTGGGGCTGAAGGGACCGGCGGCCCCTTCTGGCCAGTGGGCACCAAGGTCAGCGCGAATGTCACTGAAGGGATGCTGCAAAACTTCGCCCAGAAGGACGGATCGACCGCTACGCTCAAGTCGGGGTATCAAGCTATCTTTATCACGGACACCCCCGGTGACCTGGACGGCGAAGAGAATGATTTAGTGGGGTACGGCAGCTTTTTGTACAAGGCGCGATCCCCCCTGCGCGAGCTGGTGCAGTTCAGTGCTTACCCCATTCTTCATCCGGTGCCTGCGATCAAGCCGCACAGCCGCTTTGATTACAGGGACCACGGGGCGGGCTTCTCTCACGAGGCTTCGGGCAATAGTTACCCGGTAGATATTGGGGAACCTCCGACCTGGGTAGCGGGACGTTTAAACCATGGGGCGGTGTGCCTGCCCGTGACACCCAACGGCTACCAATATTGGTTCGATAAGCTCATTGAGACGGGGTCCTCCTGGAACTTCTCTGCCGAGGTAGAGCCGGACTTTTATACGGACCCGAGTGCTGTCATTGAGATGCGTAGGGATATAGATGGTGACGAGTTCATGGGGAACTTCGTGCCGACTCCTATGCCCGTTGTGCAGACTCTAATGTTCAACCACTCAATGATTCCGACCGAGGTAGGCTTCTTCGGCGTGGTGGATCAGGGCGTTACACAGATGCCGGTTATCTCGGTGGGCTCGTATGACGACCCTACCAAGTACGTGAGCGCAGTGAGCTTGAGTAGCCTGGCCCACCACGAGGAGGATGAGGAGCAGTCCAGCGTCCACCGTATCCCGCTGTCGGTTGGCGGGCCGCTGACGAACGCGTTGAAATTCACCGTCAACCAGGCCGCTGTGGGTGGATCGGTTCGTGGCTTTTTTTACTGGAGAGGCCTCTTTTTCTCCATGAAGTCAGAGGACTGAGGCGATGGGCTACCCGCTGATCAATGGCGCAGCCATCAACTCCAACGCGCAAGCTGGCGATGGAGGCACGAAGGGCATCCCCATGGCGATGTCGAGTGCTTCCATCATGGTTCGCACCGAATATGTCCAAGGCAACGATGCATTGACGCTCGGAACGCCCAAGGCGGTCAGCGGCATTGATGTGACATTGGCGCCATGGGGTATCGCCATGGCTGTCGCTGGCATGAGTCAGGCGGTGCTTGAACAGCCGCCGGCATCCGTTGATGTGCTGGTCAAAGGTCAGCGCGCGACGCGTATGGGGGTGCCAGCGGTTATCAGCTCATTCGCCGTCGAGGTCGTCGGCTCCGACGCTTTGCGTATGGGCCAGCCCCGTTGTGAATGCGTTGTCAGGGCTGCGGGAGCAGGCGCGCTCGCTTTGGGCATTCCGTCATCGGTGGTGGTCGTGCAGGCAGTTGGGCAGGACGCCATGACTTTGGGGCTGGCGCGCACAGAGCTGGCGCTGTCTGTATCGCCCGGTATCGCCATGAGCAAGGCAGGGCGGAGTACAGCCATTCAAGGCGCGGTGATATGCGAGGCCTCTGAAGGAGTGTCTGCACTGGTCTTCGGCGCGATTCGTCCAATAGACCACATCGTCCGCGCTCGCCAGAGTCTTGCGCTGGAGCTGGGCCGACCCAGCGTTACGAGGAATCACCAATGCTGACGTTCAAAGGATTCACGGGCATCAACAATGTCCAGCCCGAGCATCGTCTTGGCGCTTCCGATCTGCTGCAAGCCGAGGATGTGGACATTGGCCTGTCTGGCGAAGTGTCGCGGCGCAGTGGCTATACGCGGCTGTCCGAGGTCTGCCACAAGAACCTGTGGAAAGGCGCGGGCTTTGAGCTGGCAACGACTGAAGGTGCTTTGATTTCGATAGCTGCTGACGCAAGCACCACTGTGCTTTGGCCCAATATTGGGCCTGAACGTGTGTGGTACTGCAATCTGCCCGATGGGCGCACGCTGTTTTCGACGGGGCTGCAGCGCGGCATCACGGATGGGGCGGTGGCCTGGCCGCTGACGGTGCCAGAGCCTGCCTCTCTTGGCGCTTATGACTTTGCCTTTGGCGAGCTGGAGCCGGGGCAGTACCGCTATGGGCTGAGCCATGTGCGCCTGAGCGACCGCGCCGAGGGGCCGGTGCGAGTGTCCGAGTCTTTGGATGTGCTGCAGGGCGGCTTGCGGCTGGACGGTCTTCCGCAGTATCCGGGCCATGCCTTGAATGTGTATCTGAGTGGGCGCGATGGCGAGGGCATGTTTTTTGCGGGCCAGGCCCAGGGACGCAGCTTTGAGTTTGGCGCAGCCAATAGTGCGCTGGTGCTGCCGGCGCGCACGCTGGGCGCCCAGGTGCTGCCCGATGGCACGCTGATGGCGTTTTGGCGCGGGCGTGTGCTGGTGGCCCAGGGCAAGGTGCTGTGGGCCAGCCGCCCGGCCACTCCCCATTTGAGTGACTGGCGCGACTTCAAACCCATGACCGCGGACATTACGGCCATCGTTCCGGTGGAGACGGGCATTTATGTAGGCACGACCCAGGACCTGATTTTTCTGGGCGGAGAGACATTTGACTCTCTGACCTACAGCGCAACCAGGCGCGGACCGGTGGTGTTGGGGTCTGGCATCGAGGCGCCGGGTGAGCGCATCCAACTGGGCGATGGCACGGGCTCAGGAGTGGCCGCGCTGTGTATTGCCGGTGGCGAGGTGGTGGCCGGCTTCGATGGTGGGCAGACGGTCAGCCTGACGGAGAACCGTTACAAGTCCAAGGCCAAGGAGGTGAGCGCGGCGTTCCGGGAGCTCAACGGCATCCCTCAGTACGTGGCGGTGGTGCGATGAGTCTAAACAACCCATTTGTATTTGGAGTGCAGGGAGACGCAATGCCGATTTCCGCTCCGCCTGCATTGCGCTCACTGGGTGAGCAGGCGTCGGAGTTGCAACGCGCCATGGCGCAAGCGACCTATGCGCGCTTTTGCGCCAAGACTCGCTTGTCCCAGGTGGCCAATCCCTGCGAACAAGGCCGGCTTCCCGATGGCACGCCATACCGTATTGATGTTTTGGGGCCGCAGGCAGTGATGCGGATCTGGCCCCAGGCCACTGAAATCATGGGTACCGGAAACAGTGGGGTGGTGTTCGACAAAAATAGCGATGGACGCATCTGGCTGCTGACCAACACAGCCAGTCCCGCAGGCGAGTCCACTGCGAAGTGGGGGTTCAGGGACATTACCGAGTCTCAGAAGCTCAATGCTGCTGGTCTGGGCGCGCTCAGAAGGGAGCGCCCGGACGTTCTGCGCATTCCGGGCGATTGGAAGTATTCGTACCGAACAAACGGCTTGGGGCGCTATGCCCACACCAACACCTACGAGGCGGGTATGGCGGGAAGCCGGGGAAAGCTGTCTTTTGTGACCCAGGACGGTAAAGCCATATTCGTGTACGTTGATTACAACAGCACCCACATTGAACAGTATGTGACAAGAAAGAAGATCGAGACAATGCCGCCGCCAGCGTTTGGTGGCGAGCCGGCTGCCAAGAAGATCATCGAAACGGATCACACCTCTCAGTTGTTGACCCAGGGGGTGATTGGCGTCAAAGAACTGCCATTGCCGGGGAGACAGACTTTCACCTGCTCCGAGCGGGGGGAGTATTTGGCGCTAGCTCTTATCAGGGATACCGGCGAGGTCAAATCTCGGCTCGGGGATCCGTATGACGGACCGGATAAGACCCCCGACGATCAGCGCTATTGGTCCCCAGCTAGTGCGTGGCCTTACCTGGAGCCGTCAGAAAGTTCCAATGGGTTCATTAGGTTAATGACGCGTCTGAACAATGCTACTTGGCTCCCTGAAACCTATAAGGTCGAGGAAATACTGGCCCAAAAGTACAAGATGAGTGGGGGCAGGTACTTGCTTAATCAGACCATCCCAATTGGGAGCGTGGATGAGCCGACCGTCCCAAAGGTCGTGACTACCGTGGGTGGTCAGGTTTATTACTCCCGCAAGTATGGGTTGAGAGTCGAAGATCAGGCTTATGGTCCACGAGGCCTGATTACTGCAGTTGAATTAATCAGCGACAAAGACCCCAAAGAGGACTTCTGGAGGATGTGGTCGGTCGGTTCAGATACTTTTACTGTGAATCTAAAGAAGTATTCAGGAGGAAAATCCACTCTGCTGGAAGGTGTCGATAGCGCGGGGAATTTACGAACGTATGTTGAAGAGACAAAGAGTGACTATCTGCAAAAATTCAGCAGTCCAACCTCATGGAATATAAGAACTGCTGACTTTTTTGATAAAGGGAACCCCCCAGTTGTTGGGGAACCAGGGAGTTCGTTTTCTACGCCTAAGATCCAACGGCAATATGAGTTCAGGACGGATATTGAGTCAACTGAAAGGGTTCATAGAAAGTATACGGACGGCCTGGAGCTGGATGTATCTTTGGTCAGTATTGAGGCTGTGAATGAGGGGTATGCCTCAAGTCAAGAGGGCTCTGATGACGTGTCAGAAGATTTTTATATCCATGGTTCTACGACCACGTATCGAACAAGGGTTGAGAAGAGGAATGTGCTGCTGCGCGATCCTTTGATGGGAGTCACTGTTTACGTTGAAACCATCGTTACCCTCAATCACCAATCCAGTGAGAGCTATGACAGCTCAAGAGCAGGCGAGAAAAAGGAGTACACGCCATCAACGGAGCTGCCTATTCACACGACAAAGGGGTGGATTATTTATCGGGATCAGCGCGTCTCCTGGACTATCTTCACGGACCTTAAACCGATATACGAAACCACAGGATACGCAAATATTGGGCGTGCGATTAGCAGGAATGGGAATGTAATTCATGGTGATGGTGGTTTTTATTTTTCTCGGACTGAGCCAATTTGGCCAACGCCCTTAACTTCATTTGAATCGAATGTGGATTTCGTGTATGACACAGATTTGCCGCTAGTACAGGTTTACGCAAACTACGAGAACATGGATTTGAAAGTAACGCATGCCAAGTGTCCAGAGACGGGAGCCATGGTGGTGCGCCTGGCGGGGCGCGTTTTCTTGATCGACAAAGCTGCGGGAGTGCGTGATGCGCGCGGGGTTCTGGATTGGCCACCCGGCTTGGATCAGCTTGATTTTTACACCTTCTGAGTAAAGCAATGATTGTCTGCAACACCTTGAGCGGCGCGGTATCTGAGTACACGCGCCACGCTTTTGATAGCGTCTCGGCCACGCACTGCGCGGGTGTGGACGGTCTTTTTTCCTTCGGCGGCGATACCGATGCGGGCCTGCCCATCGCCACGCAACTGCGCCTGCCGACCACGCTGCGCGAGAACACCCTGAAGCAGCAGATTGCCATGGTGTACCTGTCCATGAAGGGCGGGGGCGAGGCGAAGTTCACCGTCTTTGGCTCAGGAGCCCAGGCATGGACGTATGGGTTTCCACTGCGCCCTACCGGCCAGACGCGCTGCCCGGTGGGCAAGGGGATCCGCGAGAACTACCTTGGCTTTGGCCTGAGCACCCCAGACGGCCAGGCCTTCACGCTGGACCGGGTGGAAGTGATGAGCGTGAAGTCCAAAACACGGAGAGTATGAAATGGCTAACTTCGACTACAACGGCCCCGCCGAGATCGTCCAGGACAAGTACCAGCGCTCGATTGCTTTAGCCGATCAGGCGGCGCGAGAAACCAAGTCCATGCAGGACGCTTTCAATGGGTTGATTTTTCAGACGCCCACCATCAGTGTGCGCTGGGGGACGATTGCGGCGCCATCGTTGCCGGAGGTGCCAGATCTTCCAACCTTGCCGCAGGTCGGCTTTAACGTGCCGGGGGACATGCCTGGCCAGCTGGATCTGGCCAACCTGCCGGATGTGGAGGTGGAGGGCTTTACGCTACAGCCGCCGACCATGGACTTCGGCGCGGCGCCGGATGTGGTGATTGGCCAAGCCCCGACCTTGCCCCAGATGCGTGACGTGGCCATTCCCGATGCGCCAGACGTCACCCTGCCTGATGCCCCAGGGTTTTTGGCACTGACCACTCACACGTTCGGCGGGGTGAATCTGCATGAGGGCTGGCTGGCAAAGCTCGATGACGTGCCCGAGCTGCAGCTGCTGGAGCCCGCACCCTTTGAGTTCAAGCGCGCCCCAGGGTATGCCTCGCAGCTGCTGGACAACCTCAAAGCCGTCATCAATGCCCGCATTCAAGGCGGCACTGGCCTTAACCCGGTGGTGGAGCAGGCTATCTGGGATCGCTCGCGCGACCGCGAAACTCAGATTGCACTGGCGCGAGAGCAAGAGGTGATGCGCGGTGCCGAGGCCCTGGGCTTTCCGCTGCCGTCTGGGGTGCTGGCTGGCCAGCTGGCAGATGCCCGCCGTGAGTACCACGACAAGCTCTCGGGTCTGTCGCGCGACATTGCCATCAAGCAAGCGGAGCTGGAGCAGGCCAATGTCAAGGACGCGATTGCACAAGGGCTGGCGCTGGAAGGTCAGCTGATGGACCAGGCGCTGCAGCTCGATCGCTTGTCATTTGAGGCGGCAAAGTCTGCTGCTGACCACAGCATTGCTGCGCACAACGCAGCGCTGGAGCGCTACAAGGCGCTGCTGGACGGGTACCGCGCTTTCGCCATGGCCTATGAAACGGTCATCAAGGCGGAGATGAACAAGGTCGAGGTCTACAAGGCCATGCTGCAGGCCGAGCACACCAAGGCCGAAATCAATCAGTCCTTGGTTGCGCGCTACAAGGCTGAGATCGACGGGCGCATGGCGGCCGTGGAAATTTACAAAGCTCGCGTACAGGCAGCGCAGACTCTGGTGAGCCTGGAGCAAACGCGCATTCAGGCGGGCTCTGAACAGATCCGCGCCTTTGTGGCCACGATCAATGCCGAGACTTCCAAGGTGGAACTGTTCAAGGCCCGTACCCAGGCCGAGGCCACAAAACAAGACGCCTACAAGTCTCAAGTCCAGGCCTACAGCGCCTACACCGGGGCTCAGGCTGAGCGCGCCCGTGTGGCGATTGCCCAGGCGCAGGCCAAGATTTCTGCCAAGGAGCTGGAGTGGAGCGGCTGGAAAGCGCGCCTGTCTGCTGAAGTGGCCAAGATGGATGCGGCTGCCAAGCAGTCTGCCATCCTGGTGGACGGCTACCGGGTGAGCGCCAATGCCGTCGAAGCCAAAGCCGCGAGCTACATGCGCCGCTGGGAAGCTGACATTAAGCAGTATGAGGCGGGCAACAACATCAGCCTGCAGACAGCTAAGCTGAATGCGGATGTGGCGATCCAGACCAACAACGCGCGCCTTGAGGCTGCCAAGATCGGCTTGACGACGGGGGCGCAGCGTGTGGCCAGTGCCTGGAGCATGGTGTCGGCGTCGGCGGGTATCTCTGGCTCGTCCAGCTGGAACTTCAGCGGTTCGCTGTAGTTGGTGAGTGTCGGGATACGACCCTGAGCAGTCATTCAGATAGAACTAGGTAGTTCACTAATTTCTGGCATTTCTCGGGCAAGCACTACGGCGCAATAGTCCGCACCACCCACAAGAATTTCAAACACTTCGCCATAGAGAAGCTCACCGAAGTTTGACTCATTCCATAGCTGCTTCGACCATCCCCCTTGCAAGACTCGACTCGCGGCGCACCTGCTGCCATGGGGAGTCACCTCTGCATTGGCGTGCCAATATTCAGGCATATTCATTTCATCAAGCATTTTTACGCCAATGATCGAGCGAAAGTGAATTCTCCAAGTTACGCCGATGGGGTACACCTTGAGCAGAATTGTCAGTTCGCTTCTTAGTATGGAAAGACTTTCTAGAAGCGCGTCTTCTCCCGGTTTAAGGTCAATGTCGATATTTGATATCAGCGTTTGCATCACCTGAGAAGAATGGGCAAGCCCATCCTATGCTTGTAGATCGGCCATTATTGCCCGACGCGCCGCTAAGGGCAGCTTTTGGCCGTAAGCCGCCAGACATAGCCCCCCTCTAGGGTTCGACCTATGAGTCCCGTCCCGGAACACTCCGGGGTATGAAAAAAGCTCTCGCATCCATGCTGGCGCTGCTGGGCATCCACCAGCATCTGAGTGCCGAGCAGAGACAGGACATTGCAGTCGCAGTAGTCCAAACAGCCCCAGGGGCGGCCAGTGCAGGGGCCGCGCGCCTTGGCGGATTGCCTCTCAGTGATTGGGCCGTGATTGCCACCATAGGCTTTGTGTTGCTACAGGCTGCTTATCTGATCTGGAAGTGGCGACGAGACTACAAGCGGGAGCAAGCTCGAGAGAAGTGGCGTGAAAAGGCCGGTCATGCCATGGGGTGCGAGCCATGAGCAAGATTCCCTCTCAACTTCGCAGCAGCCTGGGTGCGCTGGTGGTACTCGCGGGCCTGGGCAGTAGCACTTACTTCATGGATCAGGCCGCGACTGCCGTGGCACAGCAAAACCAGTACATACAGGCGGTTGCTGCTGACCCCGATGTGTCCACTGCGGTTCGTATTGCCATGGTGATGGGCGCGTACTACGAATCCAGCAACCGCCACATTGGCACCCCCTACATCGACAAGCTGGGCAAAGGCCAGACGCTGACCGTGTGTAACGGTATTACGGGCAAGGATGTGATTGCAGGCAAGTGGTACAGCCCTGCGCAGTGCTACCAGCTGGAAAAGGGACGGTATCAGCAGTCTGAGCGTGTGGCCGCGCGCCAGCTTGCCTACTGGGCCAGCTATGACGCATTCGCCCAGGCCACGTTCATCGACTTCCTGCACAACAAGGGGGAGGGCGCTTTCAGCACCAGCACCATGCGCCGCAAGGCCAATGCGGGGGACCTGGTGGGCGCATGCCGTGAGAACACGCGCTGGAACAAAGGCACGGTCAAGGGCGTGCAGACCGTATTGCCTGGCCTGCAGCTGCGCGGTGACGCCAACGACGAGATATGCCGCGAGTGGAGTTTGGCTGCGCAATGAGCTCGAATGTCTTTGCCTTTTTTCGTATCTCGCTGCTGGTACTGGCTTTTGCTGCAGGCTGGCTCGTCAACGGATGGCGCGTTGACGCCCGCGTTGCGCGCGCCGAGGGATCACAGTCAAAACAGGCTCAAACTCAGGCACAGCAGGCGCAAGCAGCTACTGAAAAGAAAGCAACAGCGGTGCTGAAACACGCAGAAGCCCAGCAAGACAACACCCATGACTACACGCAACAACTGGCCGCTCTGGAGGCTGGCCGCACTGCTGATGCTGCCCGCATTGCAGGCCTGCAGCACGACCTCCGCGCCGCCGCCACCCGTAACGCCCAGCTTGCCGGTGACGCCGCTGCCTGCCGAGATCTCGCAGATCGACACGAAAGACTCGCAGCCTTGGCGGCTGAAGGCGTGGGCGTGGTTGGCCAGCTTGTCGGACTGGTCGAGCGCAGAGATGCCCAAGTAGAGTTGCTGCTTGGACAGATCAGTACTGACCGAGCGCTGATCAACAAGTTAATAGAAGACTGATAGCGAGAGCTCGGCTAGATGACCCAGCCGGGCTCCGTTTCCCAGGATGCCGGAAAACCGATTTCCGAGGGGCTTATGGCAGGGTATCTAGCAAAAATGTCCTTGAGATCTGATCGCCATCTATTGGGCAACTCGGTTTGCGTCAGAAGGTATTCAATGACTGTGGCGACTGCGAAGAATTCTTTGCTGCGACTAAATCGAATGCCAAGTTTTGTATATGCAGAGGGACCTACGCTAAGTGTCTTTCCGAGCAATTGCCCGTGGTGAGCAACGACATTACGAAGCACGGTGACTGCGTGTATCCATGATTTGAAGACTTCGGGTTGATCAATGTTGAACTTCATTGCGATAGCCTTTTTGTCGGAAGCATCTCGCAAAATTTCATATGTTCTAGACCATAGCCCGAAGCTCACGCACTCGCTGACTGACCAGCTGGGAGGTAGGTAGGGGTCATCGTGTTTTTGAAAGTAGTGTCGAACAAATGTGTTTTTTCCCCGAAGCACTTCACTTTCGATTTTTTGTAGCAATTGACCCAGCCCCCAAGTTTGAGTTGGCTTGAAAGCGGAAGGTTTTAGAAACCAGTGGGGACCGTGACTTTGACTTAGGTAGTTGGCTATCGTGGTCCGAATGGCCACCTCTAGTCGGTCGATAGCCTCAATTGTCGCTGCGCGTAGTTCACGATCAAATTCGCACCGATCAGTTATGACGGCAAATGAGAGACCTGGTGGGAATCGTTTTGTTGCGGGGTCAACTAGGTGGTGCCAGTAGCCCTTGAGCCTGTATCCGCCCACATACTGCAGATAGCTCAATGCCTTCTTTCGATCGGGTATTGAGAGGCCCTGCCCTTCCAGTTTCGATAGAAGGCTCGCAGGGCTAGATGCTGTTTTTGTGAAAGTGGTTAGGGCCACACTAAGAACTTTCGGGCATGAAAAACCCGCCTTTTGCACGCTGCCTTTGAGGGCAGACCTTAACCTAAGCTAAGACGTGTGGCGGGTGTGTTGCTGTGAAGTGTAACGCACTGCTTTAATAAATTAAACCTTTTATTGACAGATTAGAGCTTGTGTGATTGGGTGGTAAGGTGCGCGATGCACTAGATGTAGTGTTTTTTTCTGTGGATTAGATGTGGAAAGCGCTATATCTAGTGACTGTTGTTGTTTTGTTGCGATTTGAGACTCCTAGCGCTACGCCGCCTTGCGTTGCGAAAAACGTTTGATGCAACTGGTCACCACGCCCCAGATCTCCAGCGTCTGGCCTTCTTTCGGCACGATGTCTGGATAGGTAGGGTTGCCTGCTTTGAGCTTGATGCTCCCACAAGCGTGGTGGAGCTTTTTGACCGTGAAGTCGCTATCGATGACCGCTACAACGATCTGGCCGTGGCGAGGGCGCAAAGCGCGATCCACAACGATCAGGTCGCCATCATCAATACCGTACTCAGTCACAGAGGAACCCGCCACGCGCATCAGGAAGGTGGTCTGCGGGTGTTCGATCAGGATGTCGGAGAGGTCGAGACGGCGCCCTCCGAAGTCCTCAGCAGGGCTTGGAAACCCTGCGCGCACAGAGCTGTCTGCCAGTATGAGCGACATCAGGGATGCCGTCACCGGTACTGGTTCGCCGGTTTTTATTGTTTAACTGTACATACATACAGTATATTCCTGCCGGAGTTCTGTACTATTTCGACCTGTGTTTGGGATAGTGAGCAGTGACTTTCAGCAGTCCGGTCTGTATCTCAGTCCTTGTGCCAATCAGCGTGGTGGCCGCTGCTCCCGCGTGAGTTTGCGTCATACCCATGGCGCGATTGGATCGGAATCGCGCCACAACCCTACTTTGCGCGCCACAGCCTCCTGCTCGGCAAACTCATACTGACCGTGCTCCTGTGGGGATTGCTCCTGCGCATAGGCTCGGTACCACCAGGCCATGCCTTGAGTGACCATGGCCAGACCAGCATCCAGCGTGCGAGGGCCATCTAGGGCTGGTGCCGGTGCTACCCATACTGAGCAAATCTGCCGCTTGTAGCGGTCAGTCTTGGTGCAGCGCAACTCAGCCTCTTTCTGGAAGGTCAGCTCGGCTAGCGCTTGCCGGGCTCGCTCACCGAAGGGCTGCTTGCGCTCAGGGGCGTCGATGCCCTGCAGCCTTACCTTGACCTGCTGATATTGACCAGGTTCTCCGCATCGGGCGGTCAGGGTGTCGCCGTCTGAGATGCCGACAACGAGGTAGATGAGGGTAGTCGCAAGCATGGACTATTTTGGTATGAGTGAGTGGGAATTTTGCATTTCAAATTGATACAAATAACCCGCATCCAGATGCTCTAAAGGCTCGTTTTTTGGGCAATAAAGCAACGGTTCTGGTGCTGTGAAAAGCGCATTCGGTGTCCTGCTGTGTCGTGTGAGGACTGAGAAATCGCACCGATTTCGCACTGATGCCCTGAGAGCCGCATGGAGCCAAGCGCGGACGCGGGTTCAATTCCCGCCAGCTCCACCATCCACCCATCCAAAGGGGTTCAATGAAATTCATTGAACCCCTTTTTCTTTTGAAAAATCAATGACTTAGCGTGCAATTGAGTCTAAAGAGATTCCACCTCTGCCAATAACGAGAGGGGGAACAGATGGGGGAACAGACGATGGAAATGGTAGATTTACCCCCGTTGTTCCCCCATGTTGACCGATGCTCAGTGCAGAAATGCCACTTGTTCCCCCGGCGCTAAGAGAGAGCGTTTTTCTGACTCTGGAGGGCTGTACTTGGAGGTCAGTCCCGCAGGATCACGGCGTTGGTTCTGGAAGTACCGTAAAGACGGTAAAGAAGGTCGTTTGGCGCTGGGAAGTTATACCCGCAGGTCAGCTTGTCAGCTGCGCGCAAAGCGCGAGACATTGCTCGGCTGCAAAAGTCTGAAGGCATTGACCCTGCTAAAGCGCGCAAGGTTGAAAAGCTGGTCAATCCGACTGGGTTTGACAATTCTTTCAAATCAGTGGCTTTGGAATGGCATGGGCGGCAGGTTGCTCGCTGGAGTCCAGGGCATGCGGAGCGCACACTTCGGCAGTTGGAGCGTGACTTGTTCCCCTGGATTGGTGATAGGGAAATGTCACAGATTCAGCCCATGGAGCTTTTAGCGGTACTTCAAAAGGTGGAGGAGCGTGGTGCGATTGAAACAGCAGACCGTGCTTTGATGCTAGCTCGGCAAGTCTGGCGCTATTGGCTACCAACGGCCAGCAACACTCAGCGTGACATCACAGAGGGGTTGAAGGCACGGTTGACCCCTTATCGTGGAAGCAATTTCCCAGCGATCGTGGAGCCGGAGCGCTTTGGCGAACTTTTGAGGGCAATGTATGCCTACAAAGGTGGCCCATTCGTGCGAACGGCACTTTTGCTGGCACCGTTGCTTTATCAGCGCCCAGCCAATCTGCGGATGATGGAGTGGGAGGAGCTTGATTTGGATGGGCAGCTGTGGACGATTCCTAGCGCAAAAATGAAGCGCTCTGTGCAAGAGAAGGAAAACGGCGAGCCGCATGTTGTGCCGTTGCCCAAACAGCCGGTGGCGATGCTTCGTGAGTTGAAGCCTCTCAGTGGACGTGGCCGTTATGTTTTCCCTGGCCAGCGAGATCATGATAGGCCCATGTCAGATAACTCTGTGCGTACGGCCTTGTATAGCCTCGGTAATCCCCCCGCAAAACCAGCGGT
>NZ_JBXXZI010000010.1:0-96252 GCF_057369555.1 Comamonas sp. FUJ_7 | reverse complement strand
ACCGTGAAAGGGTGGTGTCCTAGGCCTCTAGACGATAGGGTCAATTCCTAGAACTTTCAGCATTGCTGCTGACCGTTAAATTTTGGTGGAGGTAAACGGGATCGAACCGATGACCTCTTGCATGCCATGCAAGCGCTCTCCCAGCTGAGCTATACCCCCCAATCTCTGCAAGACTTGATTTTTCAATCGCGTTTTGCAGAGACTCGAATTATAGACAGGTTTTTAGCGATTTCTCAAACGCGCAAGAACTTTTTCACGTCCAAGCAATTCCAACACTGCATCTACCGAAGGCGTATGCGCTGTGCCCACCGTCAAAACACGAACCGGCATGGCCAGCACAGGCATCTTCACACCCTGGGCCTTGAGCAGTTCCTTGATGGCGGCAGCAATGGATTCCTTGCTCCATTCCACGCTTTCGATCACAGCAGTGAATGCATCCAGCACAGGATTGGCAGCTTCTGTCACATGCTTGGCGTAGTCTTCTGCATTGCGCTCCACTTCATCCACGTAGAAGACCTTGGCCCAGTTGGCCAAGTCCACCAGTGTCTCGCAACGATCCTTGAACAAGGCTGCAATACGCACCAGACGGTCGTCGGCATCGACCAGGCTCTCTGCCACGCCCGCCTTGATGACAAAAGGTTTGACCATCTTGGCCAACTCTGCGTCATCCATGGCCTTCAGATGCTGGGCATTGACCCAGCGCAACTTGGCTTCGTCAAACTGACCGGCGCTGCGGCCCAGGTGATCCAGGTTGAACCATTCCAGGAATTGCGCACGAGAGAAGATTTCGTCATCACCGTGGCTCCAGCCCAAACGCGCCAGATAGTTCACCATGGCATCAGGCAGATAGCCTTCATCACGATACTGGGTCACAGCCTTGGCGCCATTGCGCTTGCTCATCTTCTCGCCTTGCTCGTTGAGCACGGTAGGCAGGTGAGCAAAAGTCGGCACCGCAGCACCCAGCGCTTCGAAGATGTGGATCTGGCGCGGAGTGTTGTTGACATGGTCATCGCCACGAATGACGTGGGTGATGTTCATGTCCATGTCATCTACGCAAACGCAGAAGTTGTAGGTGGGCGTGCCATCTGGGCGAGCAATCACCAAGTCGTCCAGCTCGGAGTTCTGGAACTCGATACGCCCCTTGCACTTGTCTTCCCAGGCCACGACGCCGGTCTTGGGCGTCTTGAAGCGCAGCACAGGCTTCACGCCCTCAGGGATGGCGGGCAGCACCTTGCCTTCTTCGGGGCGCCATGTTCCGTCATAGCGGGGCTTTTCCTTGGCCGCCATCTGCTTTTCGCGCAGCGCATCCAACTCTTCCATGCTCATATAGCAGGGGTAGACATAGCCTTTTTCCTGCAACGTGGCCAACACTTGCTTGTAGCGCTCCATGCGCTGCATCTGGTAGAACGGACCTTCGTCATGGCTCAGTTGCAGCCATTCCATGCCTTCCAGAATCACGTCCACCGAAGCCTGAGTAGAGCGCTCCAGATCCGTGTCTTCGATGCGCAGCACGAAGTCGCCGCCATTGGCGCGGGCGAAAGCCCAAGGATAAAGAGCTGAACGAATATTGCCCAAGTGGATAAAGCCTGTGGGCGACGGAGCAAAACGAGTACGAATCTTGTTGGTTGTCATATCAAAAATCCTTGTGCGCTACCAAGCGCGTGTGACCGAAATGTAAATGCTTCGCTCCAGCCTTCTTGATAAGACTCTGCTGGAGAAGCGCCATCACTCAAGCGGTCACTTCAAACTATCCAGTCCACGCGACAGGTCAGCCTTGAGGTCGTCCAGATGCTCAAGCCCCACAGAGATGCGAATCAGGCCTTGCCCCACACCTGCGGCTTGGCGCTGTGCTTCGGTCAGGCGGCCATGCGAAGTACTTGCGGGATGCGTAATCGTGGTCTTCACATCGCCCAGGTTCGCGGTGATGGAGCAAACCTGCGTCTGATCAATGACATGGAAGGCATTGGCTCGCAGTTGTTCTGCGCCCTCACCCACCACATCAAATGCCAGCACGGCCCCGCCCATGCCGTTTTGCTGACGCATGGCCAGCTCATGCTGAGGATGGCTTTTGAGGCCAGGGTAGTAGACATGTGCAACCTTGGGATGCGCCTCCAGCCAGGCCGCAAAGTCCAGAGCCGCCGCGCTTTGTGCCTTGACGCGCAGCGCCAAGGTCTCCAGACCTTTCATGACCGTCCAGGCGTTATAGGGGGCAATATTCAAGCCGCCGCTGCGCAGAAAGGCACCCATGACCTTGTCCACCAGCGCAAGGGAGCCACAGACAGCGCCCGCCATCACACGCCCCTGGCCATCCAGGAACTTGGTGCCCGAGTGCACGATGATGTCGGCACCGAACTTGGCAGGTTGCTGCAGTATGGGCGTGGCAAAGCTGTTGTCCACGGCCAGCAAAGCATTGTTGGCATGCGCTATTTCTGCCAGGGCCGCAATGTCGCACAAGTCGGTCAGCGGATTGGTGGGCGTCTCGGCAAACAGCATGCGCGTGTTGGGCTTGACGGCGGCCTTCCAGGCTTCGATATCGGTTTGCGAAACAAACGTGGTTTCCACACCGAAGCGCGCCATTTCCGTGCCCAGCAGCTTGATGGTGGAGCCAAACATGGACTGCGAGCAGATCACATGATCACCCGTTTTCAATGCCGTCAACGCCACCAGCAAAATGGCCGACATGCCCGTGGAGGTGGCCACAGCGCATTCCGTGCCTTCCATGGCTGCAAGGCGGCGCTCGAAGCTGGTCACCGTAGGATTGGTGGTGCGGCTATAGGTGTAGCCTGGCTCTTCATTGGCAAAGCGGCGAGCGGCAGTGGCTGCATCGGGCTGCACAAAGCTGCTGGTCATATACAGGGCTTCGCAGTGCTCGCCCCACTGGCTGCGCTCTACCGCTTCACGCACGGCCAAAGTCTCAGGATGCAAACCTTCGGGTAATGTCTTGTTGGTCACAATCGTCAAATCCAGATGGTTGGTACTGGTCACGAGCCCGCCGCAGTCCGCAAATCCGACTTGCGCACATGAACTCCACCAGCTTGACCGAAGGCAGTCACCGCCGGTCTTTGAAGATGCCGCACTCGGAGCGCCCATCAACTTCAAGCAAAATCATGCTCAAACGCTTGATAGTCATGCGCTGGCAGCTCTTATTTCAAGAGCACCATCACCGTACGGCTATGTCATTGTCCTCCTGAATGAAAAGGGTTGCCTCAGCAACCCTTTCACACTCAGTCATTCACTACAGTTTGATGCTCAGTTTTCCTGGGCATTGGGCAGAGACAAGCGCGAAGTGTCTTCTTCCTCTTCGTCGCCACTGCGGTTACGGCCTTCGTTGAGCGCAGTCACCTCATCATCAGAGATATCACCGGTGATATAGACACCGTCAAAGCAAGAGGCCTCAAAGCCATCCACCTTGGCGTTGATCTTGCCCACCGCCTGCTTCATGGCATCCACATCCTGATAAATCAGGGCATCACAGCCAATCACCTGGCGAATCTCTTCGATCGTGCGGCCATGGGCCACCAGCTCGGAGCGGGTGGGCATGTCGATGCCGTACACATTGGGGTGGCGCACAGGAGGCGCAGCCGAAGCCAGATACACCTTGTTGGCACCCGCATCACGTGCCATCTGCACGATTTCCTTGGAGGTTGTGCCGCGCACGATGGAGTCATCGACCAGCAGCACATTGCGCCCCTTGAACTCGCTGCCGATGGCATTGAGCTTCTGGCGCACAGACTTCTTGCGCGCCCCCTGGCCCGGCATGATGAAGGTACGTCCGACGTAGCGGTTCTTCACAAAGCCTTCGCGGTAGGGCTTGCCCAGCAACTGGGCCAGTTGCATGGCACTGGGGCGGCTGGATTCAGGAATAGGAATCACCGCATCGATCTCATTCGGCGGCACCATGGAGACCACGCGCTTGGCCAGCGTCTCACCCATGTTCAGGCGCGCCTGATAGACCGAGATACCGTCCATCGTCGAATCTGGGCGGGCCAGATAGACAAACTCGAACACACAGGGGTTCAGATGCGTTTTTTCTGCGCACTGCTGGCTTTCGATACGGCCATCGTTGTGCACAAACACGGCTTCGCCCGGAGCGATGTCGCGATCAAAAACCTGGGTTGTACCCTCCAGGGCAACCGACTCGCTGGCCAGCATCACGGTGCCATCAGGACCGTGCCCCATGCACAAAGGGCGAATACCATAAGGGTCACGAAACGCCAGCAGGCCGTAGCCGGCAATCAGCGCTATCACGGCATACGAGCCCTTGATGCGCTTGTGCACCGCACGAACTGCCTTGAAGATGTCTTCGGTTTGCAGAGGTGCGCCGCTGGAAGCACGGCCGATTTCGTGCGCCAGCACGTTCAGCAGCACTTCGGAATCGCTCTCGGTATTGGTGTGACGGTGATCCGTCTCAGCCAGTTCGCGACGCAGTTGCTTGGCATTGGTGAGGTTGCCGTTGTGCACCATGACGATGCCAAAGGGGGCATTCACGTAAAAAGGCTGAGCTTCCTCTTCGCTGGATGCACTGCCTGCCGTGGGGTAGCGAACCTGCCCCAAGCCCACATCACCGGGCAGAGCGCGCATATTGCGGGTGCGGAACACATCCTTCACCATGCCCTTGGCCTTGTGCATAAAGAACTTGCGTTCCTGCTGGGTCACGATGCCGGCTGCATCCTGCCCACGGTGCTGCAGCAGCAGCAAAGCGTCATAAATCAGCTGATTCACGGGTGCGGTGCTCACCACACCAACGATTCCACACATAGTTGCGTTCCATCTGTTTGCGAAAGTTGCCCTTCGCCACACTCGCCTGCTTCGCCACCCATTGGCTAGCCTGCGCTTTGATATCCGGCATGGCGGTCACGCCAACACCAAACCCTTTTTCAGCCCTTGCCGCCATCAACAGCAAGAGCCTCAGCCACACCCAACCCTAAAGTCAGTTGCAGCCCTAAACTCGCTTCAAGAAGACCCCAGGGGCAGATATCGCCCCCAATCCTCAGGCAAAGCCGGCAGCACCCAGCCCAAGCCTTGCGTTAGCCAAGGCGCCATACTCGACTCCTGCCACCACAGCGCGGTATGCAGCGGCGTGTACTGAATCACCAAAGCAAGCACCAGCAACAGCAAGCCACCGCGCAAGACACCAAACAATGCGCCCAGCGTACGGTCTACCGGCCTCAGCCCCACCGCCTCAATCAACTGCTTTGACAACCAGGAGATAACACCCCAGGCAAACATGGCCCCCACGATCAGCAATACAAAGCCTGCGGCATAACGCAGTTGCATGTCCCAGCCATCGAGGGGCAACCACACGGCTACCTCTTGTGCCCAGGTTCGCGCCACCATGAAGGCCACCACCCAACCCAGCAAAGACAGGACTTCATACACCAGCCCACGCCAAGCGCCCAACAGCATGGAGCCCAGCACAACGGCTACAAAAATCCAGTCCAGCGAAGTCATGACTCAGGCCGAGGTGAAAACGAACTAGCCCTTGAACACTGATGCCGGCAACCCCAGGCTCTTGGCCCTTGCTGCAGCCTTGTCAGCCTCTTCACGACTCTTGAAAGGCCCCATGCGCACGCGAGTGCGCTTGCCATCTTTGGTATCCACGGTTTGCGTAAAGGCACCACCACCCAGCTTGGCCTTGATTTCATTGGCCTTGCTGGCTTCCGCAAAGGCACCAATCTGCACAATGAAGCGCTCGTTGCTAGCAGGCTCCTTTGCCGCAGCGGTATCAGGTGCACTGCGCCCCTCCAGCAGAGCGCGGGCTCGGGCAGCTTCATCCGTTTTGGATGTATCAGGCTTGTGCTTGACCTCAGGCTTTGGCTCGGGTTTGGGCTCAGGCTTTTTTATCTCAGCCTTGGGTTTTTCCGTTTTTTCCGGCTTGGGATCAGGTTTGCGCTCAGGCTTGGGCTCCACCTTCACCTCGGGCTTTGGCTTTGGCTGTGGCTGGACTTCAGACTTGGGTTCTGGTTTGGCTTGTGAAGCAGGCGCCACAGCTGCACCCGTCACTGCACCCGCCGCAGGCAATGCAGGTGAAGCCGGAGACAGCACTTCTTCGCCATCATCCAAAGAGGCATTGGCCGCCACGCGTCCCGCAGGGGCTGCATTTTGACTGGCCACCTGCGTGCCAGGAATCACCTCAGGAGCCGTATTGGCCTGATCGGGAATTTCAATCGGAATATTGATAGGGATGGGGCGTGGCTGCGTATCAAACAGCAGCGGAAAGCCCACCACACCGACCAGCACCAGCACTGCTGCACCCATAAGGCGGTGGCGAGCGCGGCGGCGCATGGCTTCCACGCTCTCGCCCTGGGCCAGGCGACTGGGGCGCTTGGCTCCAGCCACGGACTCGGCTTCGTCTTTTTTGCCAGGCCAACGGAAATTGAAAAATGCCATGAGTGAGGACTTGTTGAGGCCTGCCCGCAAACTCAGTCGACGGACAGGCCACTGGCTCAATGAGCCAGGTGTTTGGCGTTCAGACGAGGCGTGCCGTTTTGCAACACTCCGCCCACTGTGAAGAACGAGCCAAAGACCACGATTCTATCAGCCGCCTCCGTCGCTGCGACTGCTGCGTCCAGCGCTTGCTGAGGGCTAGCAAAGGTCTGAAGGCTCACGTCCTTACGAATCACCCCTTCAGCCTGCAGGCGCTCCAACTTGGCTTTGAGATTCTGCGCAGTATCCGCACGCGGCGTGGGCAAGTCGGTGAAATACCAGCGATCCACCAGAGGGCCGACCTTGCCGAGCATATGCTCCCAGTCCTTGTCCTGCATGGCTCCGAATACGGCATGCGTGGTCGGAAAATAGCCCATGGCATCGAGATTCGCGGTGAGGGCTGCCACGGAATGCGGGTTGTGCGCCACATCCAGCACCAACGTAGGCTGACCCGGCACGATCTGGAAACGCCCGGGCAGCTCCACCATGGACAAACCTGTGCGCACGGCCTGAGCCGTCACCGGCAGCTTGTTACGAATGGCCTCATAGGCGGCTAGCACGCCAGAGGCATTCATCAGCTGGTTCGCCCCTCGCAGCGCCGGGTAAGCCAGGCCCGCATAGCGACGACCGCGCCCTGCCCAGCCCCATTGCTGCTTGTCGCCGTCGTAGTTGAAGTCCGTGCCAAAGCGCCAGAGGTCTGCGCCGATCTCCGCTGCATGGTCGATCACGCTTTGGGGCGGCACAGGGTCACTGACAATGACAGGACGATCGGGGCGCATGATGCCGGCCTTTTCACGGCCAATACTTTCACGATCTGGTCCCAGCAAGTCCATGTGATCCAGGTCAATGCTGGTGATGATGGCGCAATCGGTATCGATGATGTTGGTCGCATCCAGTCGTCCGCCCAGTCCCACCTCCAGAATCGCCACATCCAGCTTGGACAGACTCATCAGGCGCAGGATAGCCAGCGTGGTGAACTCGAAATAGGTCAGCGCGACCTCTTGCCCGTCCTGGACGCGGGCCTGCTCCACCGCCTCGAAGTGAGGAATCAACTCCTCGGACTTGACGATTTCACCGCCCACGCGGCAGCGCTCTTCAAAGTGCACCAGATGCGGCGAGGTATAGACGCCGGGCCGATAGGCTGACTGCAAAGCTACCGCCTCCAGCATGGCGCAGGTTGAGCCTTTGCCATTGGTGCCCGCCACAGTGATGACGGGGCAATCGAATTTCAGGCCCATGCGCTGTGCGACTTCACGCACGCGATCCAGACCCAGGGCAATGTTCTGGGGATGCAGGCGCTCGCAATAAGTCAGCCAAGCATCCAATGTGGGAAATGTGGTGTGCATACTGGGCGCTATTGTCGCGCACCGCCAGAGGCCCTATGGCTGCTGGCACTTGGCAAATGCGTTACATCTGACTCCAACCGTTTCACTGACCTCGAACACCATGAACAAGATCACCACCGTCTATGGAATCCCCAATTGCGACACCGTCAAAAAAGCACGCAACTGGCTAAGCGAGCAAGGTATTGACTACCAGTTCCACGATTTCAAAAAGCAAGGCGTTCCCGGCGAACGCTTGCCAGCCTGGATGCAGGCGGTGGGCTGGGAGAAGCTGCTCAACCGCCAGGGAACGACATGGCGCAAGCTCGATGATGCGACCAAGGCCAGTGCCGTGGATGCACCAAGCGCCGCCAACGTGATGCAAGAGCATGCCAGCACCATCAAACGCCCGGTGGTGGAGTGGGCTGACGGCAAGATCACCGTTGGCTTCAAGGCCGATGACTGGAATGCAATGCTCAACCCATAAGCACACGCTCACATTCATACAGAGCTTTACCTAGTTTTACGGTGCA
Organism: Comamonas sp. FUJ_7; assembly: GCF_057369555.1. NCBI lineage: Bacteria > Pseudomonadati > Pseudomonadota > Betaproteobacteria > Burkholderiales > Comamonadaceae > Comamonas > Comamonas sp. FUJ_7. The sequence continues at coordinate 87,971 of NZ_JBXXZI010000010.1, read as the reverse complement.
GAGTGCTTGAATTTACGCAACTCCCCTAAACTTTTAAGTGATCTGGTGCGTTAAAGCTTCAGAGACAGGAGAGATGTTGATGAGAACTCTGGCAGTTTTGACCTTGACCGCCGCGGCCACAGTAACCGCTACCGGGGCATTCGCCCAGGAGCGAGGCCGCGTGCTGTCTTCGACCCCCATTACCCAGCAAGTGGCTGTGCCACAACAGGTTTGTAACGACCAGCAGGTAGCCGTTGCTCCGCGCCCCAGCGGAGCAGGTGCCGTGGTCGGCGCTATCGCAGGCGGTCTGATCGGCAATGCGATTGGGGGTGGCGGTGGGCGCGCAGCCGCCACCGGCGCAGGCCTGATCGGCGGAGCCATGCTGGGCAATCAGGTCGAATCTAACGGCCCCGCGCAGTATCAAACCGTGCGCCAGTGCAGCACGCAGACCTTCTACCAAAACCGTACTGTAGGCTACAACGTAACCTACGAGTACAATGGTCGCAGCTACACCACGCAAACCACCAACCCGCCCGGCCAGTGGATTGCGCTGAACGTGCAACCCGTGACCAACGACCCGGTCTACAGCAATAACGGCTACTACAGCAGCCAGGCTGCCCCCCAAGGGGCTTACAGCACCAGCTACCCCCAGAACTACGACAGCGGCTACTACGCCCCTCAGCCAGCTGCACCCGTCTACTCCAGCGGCTCCGCCTACTCTGGCTCAGACTATGTAGCCCCTTTGCTGATAGGCGCAGTCATTGGCGCAGGTGCCTATTACGCAACACGCCCCAGCCACCATCACTATCGCCCCGGCTACCGTCCCGGCCATCGCCCTGGCCACGGTGGTCATGGCGGCCACGGCTGGCGCCGCTGATACACGCCAAGCCCCGCATCTCTACTGTCCAAGAGCCCCGATATGGGGCTCTTGTTTTTTCAGCCTTTGCCAGGCATTCGCACAGGCACAAATCCCGTGGCCTAAAATCAGTGCTTTCGACCTTCGACCACGCACCGCGTACTTTCTTCATGACCACCGAAACCATTGCAGGCGTCAGCCTCACCACCAAGGCCAATGTTTACTTTGACGGCAAGTGCGTCAGCCACAGCTTTACCCTGGCCGATGGCACCAAGAAGTCGGTGGGCGTGGTGCTGCCTGCGACGTTGACCTTTGGCACGGCCGCCGCAGAAATCATGGAATGCGTGGGCGGCTCCTGCGAATACAAACTCGACGGTAGCGACGAGTGGAAGACATCCTCGGCTGGCGAGAGCTTCCAGATCCCCGCGAACTCCAAATTCGACATTCGCGTGACCGAGGCTTATCACTACATCTGCCATTACGCGTAAATTGCGCGTGATCTGTGCCTGATCCAGCGCCGGATATTTAAAGCATTTTCAGCCCCAAACGCTTACCCATCAAGCGCTTGCAGCTATCACTTTGAAGAGAATCTCATGGAAACCATTCTGCAACATGTTCCCGTCGGCCAAAAGGTCGGTATCGCCTTCTCCGGCGGCCTGGACACCTCAGCCGCTCTGCGCTGGATGAAGAACAAGGGCGCCCTGCCCTACGCCTACACGGCCAACCTGGGCCAGCCCGATGAAGCCGACTACGACGAGATTCCTCGCAAGGCCATGGAATATGGTGCAGAGAAGGCCCGCCTGATCGACTGCCGTCCCCAGCTGGCCAACGAAGGTATTGCCGCCATTCAGTCCGGTGCCTTTCACATCACCACCGGTGGCGTGACCTACTTCAACACCACCCCCCTGGGCCGCGCCGTGACCGGCACCATGCTGGTGGCCGCCATGAAGGAAGACGACGTCAACATCTGGGGTGACGGCTCGACCTTCAAGGGCAACGACATCGAGCGCTTCTACCGCTACGGTCTGCTGACCAACCCCGCGCTGAAGATCTACAAGCCCTGGCTGGACAGCCACTTCATCGACGAGCTGGGCGGCCGCGCCGAGATGTCGGAATTCATGACCAAGGAAGGTTTCGGCTACAAGATGTCGGCCGAAAAGGCCTACTCCACCGACTCCAACATGCTGGGCGCCACCCACGAAGCCAAAGACCTGGAGTTCCTGAACTCCGGCATCCGCATCGTGAACCCCATCATGGGCGTAGCTTTCTGGAAGCCTGAAGTGGAAGTCAAGGCGGAAGAAGTGTCCATCACCTTCGACGAAGGCCGCCCCGTGGCCATCAACGGCAAGGAATATGCCGATGCCGTGGAACTGTTCTTGGAGCTGAACCGCATCGGCGGCCGCCACGGCTTCGGCATGAGCGACCAGATCGAAAACCGCATCATCGAAGCCAAGAGCCGCGGCATCTACGAAGCTCCCGCCATGGCCCTGCTGCACGCCGCTTACGAGCGTCTGGTGACCGGCATCCACAACGAAGACACCATCGAGCAGTACCGCATCAACGGTCTGCGCCTGGGCCGTCTGCTGTACCAGGGCCGCTGGTTTGACCCTCAGGCCATCATGTTGCGCGAGTCCTCGCAGCGCTGGGTGGCCCGCGCCGTGACCGGTACCGTGACGCTGGAGCTGCGCCGCGGCAACGACTACTCCATCCTGAACACCGAGTCGCCCAACCTGACCTACGCACCCGAGCGTCTGTCCATGGAGAAGGTCGAAGACGCACCGTTCAGCCCCATCGACCGCATCGGCCAGCTGACCATGCGCAACCTGGACCTGATCGACACCCGCGACAAGCTAGCCATCTACTCCAAGGCCGGCCTGCTGAGCGTGAGCAGCGCCAACGCCCTGCCCCAGCTGGGCAACGACAAGAAATAATTCGCATCATGCCCACAAAAAGCCGCTGCACTGCAGCGGCTTTTTTTACATCTTTTTGGCAGCCAACGCTTATGCATCATGCGCAAGCAGCTATCAATATTGAATCAAGAGCGACTGATCTGGTGGACCTGCTGCTCCAGTTGCCCCACATAGGCTGCCGTGCTGTTGTCCGACTCCTGGGCTCTTTGCACCAAGTGCGCCTCCAGCACATCCAGGCGCGCCATCACGTCATCCTTACCCCTGGCGTGCAGGGCTTCCAGAACACCGCGCAACTCAGTAAAGCGCGAAGCCTCGGCCTTATCCGCCAGATCACGCTGGGCCTGCATCTCCTTGGCATGGCGGCGCGCCTCCATCAGCACCGAGCCCTGCATCCACAGCACATAGGCAATGAAGAACACGCTCAGCAAAATGGTCAGCGCCAGCATCAGCACACCCAGTGGCGCCTGAATTTCGGTCACTCCCAGCGAAACCACAGTGGGCGTGGACAGGGCCGTCCAGTTGAAAGCGGCCAGTACGCCAATCATGGCCACGATGATGGCGATACAGATGGTGCGAAAGTTCATCTTCTTCTCCTTGTCACTGAAATGGCTTGTTTTTAACCCAAGAAGCCACGCCAGCAAGTCAGCCGAGACCAGAAACGACAAAGCCGCTGTCTCCAGCGGCTTTGTCGTCATTGAGCAAACAGATCAGTTAGTCTCGGCCAATTGCTCCAAGATGGCTGGATTCTCCAGCGTGCTGGTGTCCTGCGTAATCGCCTCGCCCTTGGCCAGCGAGCGCAGCAAGCGACGCATGATCTTGCCGCTGCGGGTCTTGGGCAGGTTGTCACCAAAGCGGATGTCTTTGGGCTTGGCAATCGGGCCAATCTCTTTGGCGACCCAATTGCGCAGCTCATTGGCAATCTGACGAGCCTCTTCGCCCGTAGGCTTGCCGCGCTTAAGCACCACAAAGGCACAAATGGCTTCGCCGGTCACATCGTCGGGGCGCCCCACCACAGCGGCTTCAGCCACCAGATCGGTCTTGGCCACCAGCGCGGACTCAATCTCCATCGTACCCATGCGATGCCCTGAGACGTTGAGCACATCGTCAATACGGCCAGTGATACGGAAGTAGCCACGGTCTTCGCTGCGCACCGCGCCGTCGCCGGCCAAGTAGTAGCCCTTGAGCTCTTCGGGGAAGTAGCTCTTTTTGAAACGCTCAGAGTCACCCCAGATATTGCGAATCATCGAAGGCCAGGGCTTTTTGACAACCAGAATGCCGCCCGATCCATTGGGAATCTCGTCACCAGCTTCATCGACGATGGCTGCCGTGATGCCGGGCAGCGGCAAAGTGCAGGAGCCGGGGACCAAAGGCGTGGCACCTGGCAGCGGCGTAATCATGTGGCCACCGTTTTCGGTCTGCCAGAAGGTGTCCACGATGGGGCACTTTTCCTTGCCGATGTTCTTGTAGTACCACATCCAGGCTTCGGGGTTGATGGGTTCACCCACCGAGCCCAGCAGGCGCAGACTGGACAGATCCCAGTTCTTGGGGTGGACGCTGTCATCCGACTCAGCGGCCTTGATCAGCGAGCGAATCGCCGTGGGTGCGGTATAGAAGATGCTGCATTGGTGGCGCTCGATCATCTGCCAGAAGCGGCCCGCATTAGGGTATGTGGGCACGCCTTCGAACACGATCTGCGTGGCACCTGCGGCCAGCGGACCATAGGCTACATAGCTGTGGCCAGTAATCCAGCCAATATCAGCCGTGCACCAGAACACATCACTGTCCTTGGCGTCAAAGCTCCACTCGAAAGTCTGCTTGGCCCACAGCACATAGCCGCCCGTGGCGTGCTGGACGCCCTTGGGCTTGCCAGTGGAGCCACTGGTGTAGAGGATGAACAGCGGATGCTCCGCATTGACAGCTACGGCCTCACACTCGGTGGACTGGCCGGCCAACGCCTCGGTAAATGTGATGTCGCGACCGGCGACCATATTGCAGGCGGTGGCCGTGCGCTCATACACCAGCACGCTCTTGACGGCTTCGCAGCCGCCCAGGGCGATGGCGTCATCCACGATAGCCTTCAGAGGCAGCTCTTTGCCACCACGCATCTGGTAATTGGCCGTCACCACCAGCGTGGCGCCTACGTCCACGATGCGCTCCTGCACGGCTTTGGCCGAGAAACCGCCAAACACCACGGAATGCGTGGCACCGATGCGTGCACAGGCCTGCATGGCCACCACACCTTCAATGGTCATGGGCATGTAGATCAGGACTCGGTCGCCCTTTTTCACGCCACGCGCCTTGAGCGCATTGGCGAACTGGCTGACACGGGCCAGCAGCTCCTTGTAAGTGACCTTGGTGACTTCACCGCCGTCGGCTTCAAAAATGATGGCCGTCTTGTTCTCGACCGGCGTGCCCATGTGCTTGTCCAGGCAGTTGGCACTGGCGTTCAGCTCACCATCGGCAAACCACTGATAGAACGGAGGATTGCTCTGGTCGAGCACCTGAGTGAAAGGCTTGGTCCAGACCACGTTCTCGCGGGCCAGGCGGGCCCAGTAGCCTTCGTAGTCGCGCTCGGCTTCATCGCACAAGGCTTGGTACTGAGACATGCTCCCAATGCGGGCTTTGGCAGCAAAGTCTGCCGGAGGGGGAAACACACGGTTTTCCACCAGCACCGACTCGATTGCAGAGGTTGTGCTCATCTTTGTTGTCTCCTGATGCTTCTCAATGAAATTATTGTGGGTGTACTGTCAACGCTCGGTCTTACACGCTACTGACTGAAATTTGGGCTGCTATTACAGGGGCATTAAATCGAAAAAATTGCTCACAACTTTGAAGCGCTCATCGCATGATTTAACTGTGCTTGAGCATGATTTACCTCAAAAATATTGGCGCAAACCCTTAAAATCGCGCGCCTGCTGCAAAGCGTGTTTTCACTCATAGGTATTTCACCTTGGCAGCAGCCAATTCACAGGCTGCGCAAAAGCATTTCAACACTGCGGTCCATCTTTTTTCTGACTCTCAGACCTCGCATCGCCGCAGATGACTCGCTCGCCACTTGGGGGCCTGTCGTACCCCTGCGGCAAGCCCACTTGCCATCATGAGTCGCCATCACTCCGCCGACGCTGACACCACCGACGCTGCACAGCCACGCCCCGCCAGCTACCAATCTCCCGCTGCCATTCGCCCCTTCCTGCCTTGATCTTTGCCAGCCACTGGCTGCAACTGCCGCTGTACCTGGGCCTGATCGCTGCCCAGGCCGTCTATGTATGGCACTTTCTGCTGGAGCTATGGCATCTGGTTGAAGCCGTCTTCGGCAACCAGGAGGCCTTGCAGGCGCTGATCTCCAATATCGGCTACAAGAGCGATGTGACGCTGACCCACCTCAATGAGACCGTCATCATGCTGGTCGTGCTGGCGCTGATCGACGTGGTCATGGATCTCCAACCTGCTGATCATGGTCATCTTGGGCGGCTATGAGACCTTTGTCAGCCGCCTGGGCTGGATTCACACCCCGACCAGCCCGAATGGCTCAGCCATGTGAATGCCTCGGTGCTCAAGGTCAAGCTGGCCCTGTCCATTATCGGCATCAGCTCGATTCATCTACTCAAGAGCTTTATCAACGCCGGCAGCTACGAAGTACAGGTGCTGATGTGGCAAACCATCATTCACGTCGTCTTCCTGATGAGCGCGCTGGCCATAGCCTACACGGACAGGCTGACCAGCAGCAGCCACCACCACTGATCACGCATTTGACTCCCTCAAGCCCCGCATCCCCTCCATGCCGGGGCTTTTTCATGCGCACAAGCACGGTTATTTTCACAAAAGCTGACAAGTTACAGAAATTGGGACCGAATTGCCTTCAAACGCTTTGATATCAATCGCATACAGCTATTGTTTTTGAAATTCAGGCTACTTCATCGTTGCGAAATCAGGGGCTAATTAGACCCATTGCTTACAGCTCTATTTGACGCATAAAACTCAATTCGATATATTAAAAAGTCATTTACGACCTGTCTTGCAGGTCATCACCCATTCTTATGAATGCGGCTGATCTATTTTCCCGGCGGGAGAGCGGTGTACAGCTTCAGGTGCTACGCACCAGTTGCACTCCGCCCCGTCAACCGGGCCGAAACACGGCTCTGATGCAAATAGCTCTTTCTAGCTTTCAGCTGGAAATGGCTCAATTGAGAAGTAACGCTGCGGTGTGCCAGTCGGTACCCAACACAGTCGTTGTTACCCGCTTCTCCTCGCTTTGACGCTCTCGCGCACAACTTGTTGTGCCATTCGGGCTGATTGACCGGTGCTTCACTGCGCCAACTGTATTGCGCAACCCACCCAAAAGGCCGGGTTGAGCCGCAGCATCAGAGCTTTTATTTTGGCTTGCGCGCCAGCGCCCCGCGGCATTTGCCGGATGTGGGCGCTGGACTGTGTTCCATCTCATCCAAAAGGAGAACGCCACAGTGGCCAAGCAAATCGCTATCGATCATGTCTTCAAGGTCTTCGGCAACGATCCGAAAACCGCGCTCAACCTGGTAAAGCTGGGTCGAAGCAAGCAAGAGATCCTTGCCCAGACCGGGCAATCCATTGGCGTATTCGATGCCAACTTCACCATTGAAGCCGGTGAAATCTTCGTCGTCATGGGCCTCTCAGGCTCAGGCAAGTCCACGCTGGTGCGCATGCTTAATCGCCTGATCGAGCCCACCAGTGGCCGCATTCTGGTAGACAACCAGGACATCAATGAGCTCAGCGACAAGGAGCTGCGAGCTCTGCGCCGTAAGGACATCTCCATGGTGTTCCAGTCGTTCGCACTCATGCCCCACCTTAGCGTGCTGGACAACACGGCCTTTGGCCTGGAGCTGGCCGGCGTGGACCGTGCCACCCGCCAGCAGCAAGCGCAGGATGCATTGGAGCAAGTGGGCCTGGGGGCCTGGGGCGCCAGCTATCCTGACGAGCTCTCGGGCGGTATGCAGCAGCGCGTAGGCCTGGCCCGTGCGCTGGCATCCGACCCCTCCATCTTGCTGATGGACGAAGCCTTCTCGGCACTCGATCCCATCATCCGCACCGAAATGCAGTCCGAGCTGCTGCGTCTGCAGGAGATCAAGCGCCGCACCATCGTCTTCATCTCGCACGACCTGGACGAGGCCATGCGCATTGGCGACCGCATTGCCATCATGAAGGACGGCATGGTCCAGCAAGTGGGAACGCCCGATGAAATCCTGCGCAACCCGGCCAATGACTATGTACGCACCTTTATCCAGGGCGTGGATGCGGCTGCAGTGTTCAAGGCCTCCGATATCGCCCGCCAGGCGCTGACCGTGATTTCCGAACACAGCGACCGCGGCTGCCGTGCCGCACTGCGTCTGCTCGAAGACTCGGACCGCGATTACGCCTATGTGCTCAATGCCCGCAAGCGCTTTCTCGGCGTGGTCTCGTCACAGTCGCTGCAGGATGCGCTGCATGGTCACGATGGGATGCTGGGTCTCAAGCATGCCTTTATTCCCGACGTGCAGCCCATTGCCAGCAGCACGCCGGTAGCCGAGCTGTTCGGCGCAGTGGCCACGCCAGCCTATCCGCTGCCCGTGGTCGATGACGACGGCAAATATCTGGGCGTGATCAGCCGCACCACCATGCTCAAGTTCCTGGACCGCGCCACTCCTCCCGTGCCGCCGCCTCAAAAGGAAATTCCGCCCGTCAAGCTGGACCCAAACTTCCAGCCCGCCCAAGACACATCCGCTGCCCAGCATGCAGTGCAATAAAAGGAGGGAGCCGATTTGAACGACAACGCATTGAACAACACCACCGCCGACGCAAGCAGCGCCGCTTTTGACGATCCATGGGCAGCAGCATCCGAGCCACAGCTTCCCGCTGACAGTGCTGCCACCGCCACAAGCGCCGACACCGACGCAGATCCCTGGGCCGCCTCTTCCCAGAGCGACTCCGCAGCCAGCGCTGATCCTTGGGGCGGCAGCGGCGATGCCTCCGACGCAGTCAGCAGCTCCGACTGGCTCAGCACCCCCTCTTCCGCCGATATCTCCGAGTCTGGCAACGGCCTGGGCCAGCTCTGGCACCAGATCACCACCGAAGGCCTGCCAGTGCAGGACTCCATCAACAACGGCCTGACCTGGGTGGTGGATCACTTCCGACCCTTCTTTCAGGCCATCCGCACCCCTATCGATGCCACGCTCAACGGCGTCACCGAGGTACTGCAAACCATTCCCATGCCTGCACTGGTGCTGCTGATTGCCCTGCTGGCTTGGCAGTTTGCCGGGCGCAAGCTGGCGATTGGCTCGGCCATTTCACTGCTGCTGGTGGGCCTGCTGGGCATCTGGTCCGAAGCCATGGTGACTCTGGCTCTGGTTCTGACCTCGCTGTTCTTCTGCATCGTGATCGGTCTGCCCGCCGGGATTTTCCTGGCCAGCAGCGACCGTGCCCAGCGCTGGACCCGCCCCTTGCTGGACGCCATGCAGACCACGCCAGCCTTTGTCTATCTGGTGCCCGTGGTGATGCTGTTCGGTATCGGCAACGTGCCCGGCGTCATCGTGACCATTGTGTTTGCGCTGCCACCGCTGATTCGCCTCACCAACCTGGGGATCCGCCAGGTGCGCCCCGACCTGATCGAAGCCAGCCGCGCCTATGGCGCATCGCCCATGCAGCTGCTGTGGAAAGTCCAGCTGCCCCTGGCCATGCCTTCCATCATGGCGGGTATCAACCAGGCACTGATGCTGTCGCTGTCCATGGTTGTGATTGCTTCCATGATTGCCGTGGGCGGCCTGGGTCAGATGGTGCTGCGCGGCATTGGCCGTCTGGACATGGGTCTGGCCACCGTGGGCGGTCTGGGCATTGTGCTGCTGGCCATCGTGCTGGACCGCATCACCCAGGCCATGGGCGAGCCCAAGCGCGGCAGCGCCCGCTGGTGGGCCACCGGGCCTGTCGGTCTGCTCATGCGTACCCTGGGCAACAAGCGTGTGGCGCCTGCTCCTGAGCAAAACCAGCCCTCCTCCAAGCCCGCCTCTGCCTGAAACGCATGAGAAACAAGAACAAGGAAAATATATGAACGCCTCTCACAACACGCCAAGCCTCCAGCGCAGCCTGGGTCGCTGGCTCTTTGCCAGCACAGCCGCCGCCTCCATGGCACTGTCCATGGTCAGCACCGGCGCTTTTGCGGCAGATGAGTTGCCCGGCAAGGGCATCAAGGTGCAGCCCCTCAAGAGCTCGATTGCCGAAGAAAGCTTTCAGACCCTGCTGGTCATGAAGGCCCTGCAAAAGCTGGGCTACGACGTGCAACCCATGAAGGAAGTGGAATACCCCACAGCCCACATTGCACTGGCCAATGGCGACGCCACCTTCATGGCCAACCACTGGAACCCGCTGCACGCCGATTACTACAAGAATGCCGGCGGTGATGCCAAGCTCTACCGCAAGGGTGTGTTCTCGGCCAATGCCGCCCAAGGCTATCTGATCGACAAGAAGACAGCCGACGCACACAAAATCACCAACCTGGGTCAGCTCAAGAATCCAGAGGTTGCCAAGCTGTTCGATACCGATGGTGATGGCAAGGCCGACCTGACGGGCTGCACGCCAGGCTGGGGCTGCGAGGCCATGATCGAGCACCAGCTCGGCGCCTACAAGCTCAAAGACAGCGTCACCCACAAGCAAGGCACCTACTCTGCCTTGATGGCCGACACCATCACTCGCTACAAGGCGGGCAAGCCCATCCTCTATTACACCTGGACACCTTACTGGGTGAGCAATGAGCTCAAGCCCGGCAAAGACGTAGTGTGGCTGGAAGTGCCGTTCTCCTCACTGCCCGGCGAGCAGGCTGGCACAGACACCAAACTGCCCAACGGCAAGAACTACGGCTTTATCGCCAACAACCAGCAGATCGTGGCCAACAAGGCCTGGGCAGAGCAAAACCCCGCAGCCGCCAAGCTGTTTGAAATCATCAAGCTGCCCGTGGGCGACATCAACGCCCAGAACTACATGATGAGCCAGGGCCAGAACAAGGCCGCCGACATCGAGCGCCACACCGACGGCTGGATCAAGGCCCACCAGAAGGCCTTCGACGGCTGGATCAATCAAGCGCTGGCTGCCGCCAAGAAGTCCTGATTCCCTTCCCATAGAAGCGGCGACCACTTCGGTGGCCGCCTTTTTTTCACCGGGCAAATGCCCTGCCTTAACAAGGAGAGACAAGCGCAATGAGCAAATCTGTGCAGACCATGAACCATTCCCAACACACCAGGCGCCAGCTGCTGCTCGGCACCGCAGGCGCTGCGGCATTGAGCATGGGCCCCACATTCAGCTGGGCTGCCGATCCGAATTTGCCCGGCAAGGGTATTACGGTGCTTCCCGTCAAAAGCGCACTGGCCGAAGAAAACTTCCAGACCCTGCTGGTCATGAAGGCGCTGCAGCAGCTGGGCTACACCGTCAAGCCTTGGGAAGAGCTGGACTACCCGCTGATCCACGTCGCCGTGGCCAACGGCGATGCCACCTTCATGGCCAACCACTGGAACCCGCACCATGCCGAGTTCTACAAGCAGGCCGGCGGCGATGCCAAGCTGTCCCGCAAGGGCGTGTACTCCGCAGGTGCCGCTCAGGGCTACATGATCGACAAGAAGACAGCCGAAGCCCACAAGATCACGCACCTTGACCAGCTCAAGGACCCCAAGCTGGCAGCCCTGTTCGATATCGACGGCGATGGCAAGGCCGACCTGATCGGCCCCAACGCAGGCTGGGGCGGCGAGGCCGTGGTGGCCCACCAGATCAAGGAGTTTGGCCTGCAGGGCACCGTGACCTACACCCAGGGCAACTACCCAGCCCTGATCGCCGATACGCTGGCGCGCTTCAAGGCTGGCAAGCCCGTACTGTATTACGCTTGGACGCCCTACTGGCTCAGCAATGTGCTGCGCCCCGGTCAGGAAGTCGTGTGGCTGCAGGTACCTTACTCGTCCATGCCCGGCGTGCAGGCCGGCACGGACACCAAGCTGCCCAACGGCCGCAACTACGGCTTCCCGTTGAACAATGAATACATCGTCGCCAACAAGCTCTGGGTAGAAAAAAACCCGGCTGCCGGCAAGTTGTTCGAGATCATGCAGATCCCCATCAACGACATCAGCCGCCAGAACCAGCTGCTGCGCGAAGGGGAGAGCAAGCCAGCGGACATCAACCGCCATGTCGATGCCTGGATCAAGGCCCACCAGAAAACCTTTGATGGATGGATTGCCCAGGCCAAGGCCGCAGCACTGAAGTCCTGATGAACCAACGGCGCACCGAACTCGATTCGGGCGCCGTTTTTTTATTCCTCTCTTGCGCTTTTTCATGCCGATTTCGGGGTAGGCACCCAACACCCAAGGAGCAATCTATGAGCAGCACCACTTTGGTCACCCCTTTCCATCCAGCAAGCCTGAGCCGCCCCACGCTCAGATTCATGGCAGCCGCAGCGCTGTTGAGCATAGGTATTGGTACCGTACAGGCCCAGCCCGCCACCACAGCCCAGCAACCCGGCAAAGGCGTGATGGTGCAGCCGCTCAAAGGCACGGTGGACGAGGAAATGTTCCAGACCCTGCTGGTCTCTAGAGCCCTGGAAAAACTGGGCTACCAGGTGCAGCCCATCAAGAGTCTGGAAAATGGCACCCAGCATGTCGCCATCGCGCAGGGCGATGCCACTTTTACCGCCACCCACTGGATGCCACTGCACCAGGCTTTCTACGAAAACAATGGGGGCGACAAAAGTTACTACCGCGCGGGCGTCTATTCGCGCAATGCCGTGCAAGGCTATCTGATCGACAAGGCCACGGCCGAGAAGTACCAGATCACCAGCATCATGCAGCTCAAGGACCCAAAGCTGGCCGCACTGTTCGACACCGATGGCGACGGCAAGGCCGACCTGACGGGCTGCAACCCCGGCTGGGGCTGCGAGCTGGCCATCAACAAACACCTGCAGGGGCTGGATCTTTCATCCAGCATCAACCACAAGCAAGGCAACTATCAGGCCCTAATTGCCGACACCATCACCCGCTACAAAGCCGGCAAGCCCGTTCTTTACTACGTGTGGACGCCCTTCTGGGTCAACACCGTTCTGCGCCCCGGCAAAGAGGTGAGCTGGCTGGAAGTGCCCAATATCCCGAACGCTCAGGGCGACGATCAGACACAGCTGGCCAATGGCAAGAACTATGGCTTCAAGCTCAACCAGCAATACATACTGGCCAACAAGGCCTGGGCCGAGAAAAATCCCGCAGCCGCCAAGCTGTTTTCCGTGATGCAACTGTCCATTGAAGACATCAACGCCCAGAACATGCGCATGCGCCAGGGAGAGAGCAGCATGGCGGACATCAACCGCCATGTGGACGGCTGGATCAAAGCCCACCAAGCGCGCTTTGATGGCTGGCTCGAACAAGCCCGTGCGGCCGCAAAATAATTAGTAAAAACAGCTTCCAGAGCTTACGGATAAAGCGATGGAAGCTATCAAAATTAATAAATAGCGACCGCTGATGACCGGCTACTGATTACCCGCTACCAGTTCGCCTTGGCATTGCGACACGCGGCCTTGCTGGACAGCGTGACAAAGCGCTCCACGCGCAGCGCCAGCATGGTCTGCCCCTGGCGGGCCAGCACGGGGTCAGGCACGGGACGTTCCACCACACGGCCTTGCACCTCTGCCAGCATGGCCAGCGTGGTGGCGCTGCGTGTATTCAGATACGCCTGCTCCAGCAGCACACTGTCGCCCTCGGGCAAGACCGCAATGCTCTGGCCCGTTTCACACTCCTGAAAGCGCCCTTCCTCTGCCTCCAGGCTGTACAGCCCCTGCCAGCGGCCGGTTTCCGTGCTGGGCTTCAGGCCCGCAGGAGCCACCGCAGCAGCACTGGTTTGCACCGCCCCGCCCTCAGCCGACTTCTTGCCGGTCAGGCTGCTCCAGGTTTTGTCCCAAGTCTGAGAGACCTTGTCGGTCATGCCGGACATGGTGGAGCAGGCACTCAAACTCGTCACCACGATGGCACAGGCTGCCAAGCGCCACAGCTTGCTTTGCATGCATACCTCTGTTTTTTCAAAAGCAGGCACGTTAACAGACCTCGCAGGGGTCTCATTGCAGCAGACCGCTGAATGCAACAAAGTGTTGCATCCATAATCGGACATCTCCTGAACCAATGCAGCCATGAGCCCACAAACCGCCCCCATCATTCACGGCACTGAAGATGTGCTGATTGCTCTGTGCAACTCCGTCTCGCGCGTGCTGCATGTCGCCGCTCAGTGTCCGATCCAGTACTCGGGCATGGTGCAGCGCATCACCAAAACCAGCCTCAAGCCCGATATCGGCTGCTTTGTGCTGATCGACGGCGGCTTCTCGGCGCTCATCATCCTCAACTTCTCGGCCGAAGCCGCCATGGAGCTGTACCGCAGCTACTTGCTGTCCATGGGCATAGCCGAGAGCGATCTGGCCAACGCCTATACCTCGGACGACGTCAGCAACGTTATGGGTGAGCTGATGAACCAGGTCGTCGGTGACTTCACCAGCAAGGTGCAGCGCGAGTTGCAGACCCATATCTCGCAAAGCCAGCCCAAGATGATCCGCCTGAACAAACAGGTCAACCTGAGTGTGGACGCCAACCTGGACGCCCCCGAGGCCCGCCGCGTGACCTTCTACACGGGCAACAACAACATCTTCTACCTGGAGATGGCGGTCGATCACATGGAGTTCATCAAGATCAAGGACTTCGACGCCCAGGAAAAGCCGGATCCCGACCTTGTCATGGCACAAACCCATCAGGCCCAGTCCAGTCAAGCCGCTGCTGCTCACACCGATGCATCTCATAGCGACACCGATGATCTGCTGAAGTCCCTGGGTCTGTAAGCCCGTACACAACCACATTGACACCGCGAACATGAAAAAGGCGACCCGAAGCGGTCGCCTTTTTGCTGGGCAAAAAGTCCTGCCTGCTGGCTCTGCCTGCACCACGGCAAGCAGCCCAAAAACCCTTTTTGCAAGACAAATCAATGTCATTGAAATAATTGGCATTCAAATTAGTTTGTTGCAACCTTTATGACGACTTCAATCCCACTCTCCAGCCGCCAGCGTCAACTCATGTTTGTCATGGCGCAGGTCAACAAGCAATGGCGCCGCACGCTGGACCGGCTGCTGGCTCCGCTGGGCCTGACGCAGGCACTGTGGCTGCCGCTGGTGCATCTGGAGCGTTGTGAGGGCCCCATGCGCCAAAAAGATCTGGCTCAGGCGCTGGCGCTGGACAGCTCTTCCATCGTGCGCCTCATTGATGGCCTGCAGGCCCAGGGCTGGGTGGAGCGTCTGGACGATGCCGATCGGCGCGTCAAGCGCATCCAGCTCACGCCTGCAGGCTTGGCCCAGGTGGAGTCCGTGAAAGCCGTTGTCACCGAGGTGCGCAGCGTAGTCATGCAAGGCATGCCCGAGGAGCTGCTGGACCAGGCCCTCTGCGCCATGGACACCATGCTGGACAAGATGGCCGCACTGGAAGCCACCGCACTGGCATCTGCTCCAAGCGCCTGACTGGCTACAGGCTACCGGCCCGCCGAAAAGCCCAGCCTCGCTCGTCAGCCTTGCGCTCCTTGTCCTCCTCTTTCATCGCTCTCCATGCAAAGCCCCGCCTCTCCTCTCATCAAAGCGCCCCTGTGGCTGCTGGCCCTGGTCACCATTGGCGGCACGCTGGCCATGCACATGTTCATTCCGGCGCTGCCCGATGCGGCTCAGCACTTTGGCAGCAGCAGCGCCCAAATGCAGCAAACCATTACCGTCTACATCGTCGGCATGGCGCTGGGTCAGCTGATTTATGGCCCCATGTCTGATGCCCTCGGACGTCGGCCCGTGCTGTTGACCGGCCTGATCATCTACACCGCTGCCAGCCTGGCAGCGGCTCTGGCGCCCAGCGCCAACGCATTGATAGGCGCTCGCCTGCTGCAGGCTCTGGGCGGCTGCGCCGGACTGGCTCTGGGCCGCGCCATTGCTCGTGATACGGCGACGCCCGAAAACGCCGTAGGCAGCCTGGCCCTGCTCAATCTGATGATGATGGTCGGCCCGGGCATCTCGCCCTCCATCGGCTCGGGGCTTGATGCTCTTTTTGGCTGGCGCGCCATTTTTGCGGCCTTGGCGCTGATGGGCTTGATCACCGCTTTGTGCGTATGGCGCCAACTGCCCGAAACCGGCCGCCCCACGGGCCAGCTCAACTGGCGCACCGTCGGCTCAGACTACCGCAGCCTGCTCGGCTCTCGTTCATTTCTCAGCTTTGCTGTGGGCGGCGGCAGTGCCACCACCTCCATTTATGGCTTTATTGCAGCGGCGCCTTTTATCTTCATTCACCAGCTCCACAGCAGCAAAGCCGAGCTAGGCCTTTACCTGGGGCTGATCATGGTCGGCATGGCCCTGGGCAATGTGCTGGCACGCCAGCTGATTCGCCACCGGCCGCTGCAGCAGCTGATTCTGGGCGGCAACCTGCTCAGCCTGGGCTGCGTGGCCGTGCTGCTGGTGCTGACGCTGATGCAGCAGCTCAATGTCTGGCTGGCCGTCTCGCTCATGACGCTGTTTGCCCTGGGCTCCGGCCTGGCCAGCCCGGCCGCCTTGACCAAGGCTCTGGGCATACGCCCCGAGCTGACGGGATCGGCCGCCGGTGTCTATGGCTTCATCCAGATGGTGGTCGGCGGCATCTGCACATTGGCCGCCAGTCTGGGGCAGAACCCCGCCCTGTCGGCCTTTGCCGTGCTGTGTACCGCTGGGATCATCAGCCAGATCTGCTTTCGCTATGCGCTGTGTCATTCCTTGAAAGCATCTTCAATTTCATAGCAGCTACCGCTGAAAGAAAAAGGAATTCAGCATTCTTTCATGCTGAGTTCCTTGATTCACCTGCGGATGGCGCTCACAAATTACCCACCATTTGTTGCGGCACCACCCACTGATCGAACTGCTCGGCACTCACATGACCGCTGGCCAGAGCCGCTTCGCGCAGGCTTGTGCCCTCCTTGTGCGCCTTCTTGGCGATGAAGGCCGCCTTGTCGTAGCCAATATGAGTATTAAGTGCGGTCACCAGCATCAGTGACCGCCCCACCAGCTCTTCAATGCGCTCGCGGTTGGGCTCAATGCCCACGGCGCAGTGCTCGTTGAAGCTGACCATGCCATCGGCCAGCAGTCGCACGCTTTGCAAAAAGTTATGGGCCACCAAGGGGCGAAACACGTTCAGCTCGAAATTGCCCGAAGCGCCGCCAAAGTTGATGGCCACATCATTGCCAAAGACCTGGACGCAGAGCATGGTCATGGCTTCGCACTGCGTGGGGTTGACCTTGCCCGGCATGATGGATGAGCCCGGCTCGTTCTCCGGGATCGACAGCTCGCCCAGCCCGCTGCGCGGCCCCGATGCCAGCCAGCGCACATCGTTGGCAATCTTCATGCAGCTGGCAGCTACCGTTTTCAGAGCACCATGCGCATGCACCAAGGCGTCACAACTGGCCAAAGACTCAAACTTGTTGGGTGAGGTGATGAAGGGGTAGCCGGTCAGCCGGGCCAGCTCGGCAGCCACGCCTTCGGCATAGCCCTTGGGTGCGTTCAGGCCTGTGCCCACGGCCGTTCCGCCCAGCGCCAGCTCATACAGATGCGGCAGCGCAGCACGCACATGGCTCTCTCCATGCGCCAGCTGGGCCACCCAGCCGGAGATTTCCTGGCCCAGCGTCAGCGGCGTGGCATCTTGCAAATGAGTGCGACCAATCTTGACGATGTCCTTGAAGGCCTCACTCTTGAGCTGCAAGGTGGCGCGCAGCTGGGCCATGGCTGGCAGCAACTTGTGCTCAATGGCGCCAACCGCCGCCACATGCATGGCCGTGGGGTAGACATCATTGCTGGACTGGGATTTGTTCACATCGTCATTGGGATGCACCAGTCGCGCCTGGCCGCGCTCTCCGCCAAGGATTTCGCTGGCGCGGTTGGCCAGCACCTCGTTGACATTCATATTGGTCTGGGTGCCAGAGCCGGTTTGCCAGACCACCAGCGGAAACTCGTCAGGGTGCAGGCCCGCCAGCACCTCATCGGCAGCGGCATTGATGGCTTGGCATTTTTGAGCATCCAGCAGGCCCAGTGCATGGTTGACCGTAGCCGACGCTTTTTTGACCTGGGCCAGCGCGGCAATCATTTCGCGTGGCTGCTGCTCGCCGCTGATGTCGAAGTTCTGCAACGAGCGCTGGGTTTGCGCGCCCCACAGCCGCTGAGCCGGCACATCAATGGGGCCGAAGGTATCTTTTTCCTGGCGAATATCGGTCATGAAAGCTCCTTGCAATACAGGCAACACAGGCAGGCGTTCCAAGCATGCTAAAGGCTTGAGGGCTTTTTTTGACGCGAAACAGCATACCGGCTTGATCTTCACGATACAGGTCAAGCACTGATGACCGTTAACAAAAGCCAATTCCTCACCCTTGCCCCTTCAAAGCTTGAAATAGATAGTTACATTAAGGCCCGTTAATAAAACTCAGCAAGTCGCAGATTTGCGCTTGAGACAAGGCGTAAGGCCCAAGGCAGTATCAAAAGTACGAAAGGCAAAGCAACACCACATCAAGGGTTCTGTTCGCGGTTCTAAGTCACCCAAGGGCATATAAACCGCTCAGCCAGGCTGAATTTTTCATCTCAATACTTTCCGAATTTTTTCCACCTGTTCTAGGCAGCTTCCTCGCATCCAGCTATGACCTAGTAACCGTTGGACTCTTCATCGTCATCGCCATACTTAGTTTGTCACGCTGGGCCTAGCTCGTAGCGTCCACACGGCCACGGGCCACATGGGCCATATCTGGTGGCTGGTCGGCTCCATGGTGATGGGCTACGGCGGCGCGATGACTCTGGCCTCCTGGGCCGCTGCCGTGGCGGCGTCGGCCATTGCCTTTGGTGTTGCTGCCCGCGATCAATACCGCTGGCCACAGTTTCTGCTCGCCTCGCTTGCCATGGGCGGCGGCATTTGCGCCATGCATTACCTGGGCATGCTGGCGCTGGAGATGTCTTTGCCCATTCATTGGGACTGGCACCTCATCACGGTATCGGCATTGATTGCCGTGTTGGCCTCCGCCGCAGCACTGAATCTGTTTCGCTTTTTGTTTACCCTCTCGGGCAAGCGACTGTGGCTGATGCAGGCACTGGCCGCTGTTGTCATGGGTGCGGCTATCTGCGGCCTGCACTACACCGGCATGTCGGCAGCCATCTATGCCAGCGGCTCGGTCTGCCTCAGCGCCGGGGCACTCAACGGCCCCGAGCTGGCGTCCATCATCATCACCAGCATGCTGCTGATTGCCGCCCTGTTCAGCACCTTGCTGGATGCCAGGCTGCAATCCACCGCCTTTCAGCTCAACCAGTCGCTGCAGGAAAGCAATGCCAAGCTGCAACTGGCCAATAGCGAGCTGCGCCAGCGCGCTTTTGCCGACCCTCTGACCGGTCTACCCAACCGCCTGCTCTCGCAGGCCCGTAGCAGCGATACGGTGGCCCGCGTGGGTGGCGATGAATTTTTGCTGCTGCTGAAGACCCCCATGACACGGCAGCTTGCATGGCCGTGGCCAATCGCATCATCGACAGCCTGAGCAAGCCCTTCAAGCTGGGCAACAAGGAGCTGCAAATCACTTGCTCCATCGGCATCGTGGTCTATCCAGACTATGGAGACCACGATCAACTGATTGACGATGCCGCCAAACGCAACGGCGGCAATAGTTTTGTCGTCTTTGAGCCCCACGTGGGCAGCGATGCCGCCGAGCAGCTGGAGCTGCAAAACGACCTGCGTCACGCCATACAGCGCCAGCAGATCTTGCTGCACTATCAGCCCAAGATTGACGGCGAACGCGACTGCATCATTGGTGTCGAAGCCTTGCTGCGCTGGCACCACCCCGAGCGCGGCATGATCGCGCCCGATATCTTCATTCCCCTGGCCGAGCGCTTTGGCATGATCAACCACCCGGGGCAACTGGGTTCTGGAGGAAACCTGCCGCCAGTTCGCCGAATGGCGCGATCTGGGACTGCACATGCGCGTGGCCATCAACATCTCTGTACACCAGTTGCGTGAAAGCGGTCTGGCCGAGCGCATCACCCTGGCCCTGCAGCGCCACAAGCTCCAAGCCCATCAACTGCTGTGCGAGATCACCGAGTCCGTGGCCATGGAAGACACACAGGCCACGCACCGCTCCTTTGAAAAGCTGCGCCATATCGGTGTCTACCTCTCCATTAACGACTTTGGCACCGCTATGCCAAGCCCATGCCCGCAGAACACCTGCTGGCCTGGGCCCGTGGCGACAAGCAGGATGCCCAGGCCGTTTTTTCAGCATCCATCATGGGTGCATTGAGCAACTGACAGTACGGTCCTGCTTTTGAGTCATATATAAGACTTGCGGGTTATGGGCTGCAAAGCTTGGCATCTGGCACCATAATCTCAGGGTTTACCGTACGCTCCCCCATGCGTACCAAACGCGTACTCATTGCAACCCCGAGAAGCTTCACGATGACGACCTCCATCCGCCAGCAGGACCTGATCGATTCGATCGCAGGTGCCCTCCAGTACATCAGCTACTACCACACGCCGGACTTCATCCAGCACCTGGCCCGCGCCTATGAGCGCGAGCAAAGCCCTGCGGCTAAGGACGCGATGGCGCAGATCCTCACCAACTCGAAGATGAGCGCTACCGGCCAGCGCCCTATCTGCCAGGACACCGGCATCGTCAACGTGTTCCTGAAGGTGGGTATGGACGTCAAGTGGGACGGATTCACCATGGGCCTGGAAGACGCTATCAACGAAGGCGTACGCCGTGGCTACAACCACCCCGACAACACGCTGCGTGCATCGGTGGTGGCTGACCCCCACTTCAAGCGCAAGAACACCAAGGACAACACGCCTGCCGTCATCAACGTGCAGATCGTTCCCGGCAACACCGTGGAAGTGACCGTGGCGGCCAAGGGTGGCGGCTCCGAGAACAAGTCCAAGATGATCATGATGAACCCCAGCGACGACCTGGTCGACTGGGTGCTCAAGACCATCCCCACCATGGGCGCGGGCTGGTGCCCTCCCGGCATGATTGGCATTGGCATTGGCGGCACGGCAGAAAAAGCCGTCTTGCTGGCCAAGGAAAGCCTGATGGAAGACCTGAACATGTACGAGCTGCAGCAAAAAGCGGCCAGCGGTGCCGAGCTGGACGACGTCGAAAAGCTGCGCCTGGAACTGTTCGAAAAGATCAACGCCCTGGGCATTGGCGCCCAAGGCCTGGGCGGCCTGACCACCGTGCTGGACGTCAAGATCAATATGTACCCCACGCACGCGGCTTCCAAGCCCGTGGCCATGATCCCCAACTGCGCTGCCACCCGCCACGCCCACTTTGTGATGGATGGCTCTGGCCCCGTCTACCTCGATCCCCCATCGCTGGACACCTGGCCCAAGATCGACTGGGCCCCCGACTACAACAAGTCCAAGAAGGTGGACCTCAACACTTTGACCAAGGAAGAAGTCGCCAGCTGGAAGCCCGGCGACACGCTGCTGCTTAACGGCAAGATGCTGACGGGCCGCGACGCTGCCCACAAGCGCATTCAGGACATGCTGGCCAAGGGCGAAAAGCTGCCCGTGGACTTCACCAACCGCATCATCTACTACGTCGGCCCGGTCGATGCCGTGCGTGACGAAGCCGTGGGCCCTGCTGGCCCCACCACCGCCACCCGCATGGACAAGTTCACCGACATGATGCTGGAGAAGACCGGCCTGATCGCCATGGTGGGCAAGGCAGAGCGCGGCCCTGTCGCTATCGAAAGCATCAAGCAGCACAAGAGTGCCTACCTGATGGCCGTGGGCGGCGCAGCCTACCTGGTCTCCAAGGCCATCAAGCACGCCAAGGTCGTGGGCTTTGAAGACCTGGGCATGGAAGCCATCTACGAATTCGACGTGGTCGACATGCCCGTGACCGTGGCCGTGGATGCCGGCGGCACCAGCGCCCACATCACCGGCCCTGCGATCTGGAAAGAAAAGATTGCTACGGGCGAATTCAAGGGCATTGCTGTGGCCGGCGCATAAGCACCGCAGACTGCACCTTGCAATATAAAAACCGCCTTCGGGCGGTTTTTTATTGGGACGCACCGTTCCAGCATGTTCTCCAAGGGGACTTGGCAGCTGCCTTTGAGTGGTCTTAGGAAGTTTGCAGCATGTGTGAGGAATTCGCGCCGGTGCAATCGCTCCTCCTCTTCCAAGTAACAGAGTCACATTACATGGTGCAACATCCGACCCTCACACTTAAGCCTCTAAGCCCTTGGAGGCACCCAATGTACAGACGTACTGACCAAAATTTGCGGCACGCCTCAAGCTCTTGTAGGCTTCATGCTGTTTCACCCTCAAAGCTCGGCCACTTGGCTTCGCAAAGAGAGGCCCCCTTCCAAAGCTCTACAGAAATCCAACGAGACATATGCTGCGTCACTTTCTTAGCGCCACCTTGGCATGTACCAGTTTTTTGACCTGGAGCGCAGCACATGGTGCCGAGCCGCCCCAGATAAGCATTGAACAGGCCAAACGCAGCTTCGCACAGTTCACTTCACCAGTCATGATCAGGGCATGCATTCTTTTGCCCATGTCCTCAGGCCACTCTCGCTCCAATCATGTTCTGCTCTACTCTTGCGGGAAGCTCAAGGAGGCCGATGCCAACCCAGAGCAGCATGTCATGCTGGCAGAGCTGATGTCAGAGGCTGCGGTTCAACCTTTTGAGGACGCAGGCATCAGCATAGACAACACCAAGGAAGTACAGGCTGACTTTATAGGCGAGCTGGAGCCATTCAAAGACAAGCCTGACAGCTCTGATGAAGGAATGCTGAAAGTTCGCTCCGTTCGCAAGCCTCAGTGGTATCAGCCCTGAGACCCTGTTATCAAGCACGATACGTCGAGAACAGCCGCCAAGAAAAGTTAAGTATGAGTCCGCCCCTTCTGTGACTGCTGCGCCGTCAGCGGTCATGCCGGATGAAGCATACTGAGCTGTTAGCGCCCATAAAGCACGCCCCTGCAGACTCAACACTTTGACCACCATGATTGTCTAACCCTTCGCAGAGCTTGTCGGTTACTTTGCCAACTCCCGTGAGACAGTCGGCTTTGTCGATCCAGAGACATTGACAGTCATTTACGGCAACCGGGCATTTGAGCTCTCCATCAAGGACTTTCAGCTCAAGAGCGGGAAAAATCCACTGCAGGATTTTTCATCCGTACAGTCCGCCATGGAGCAGTGCTGCCGAGAGCTCAAAGCTATCAGCTGTGAACTACCGCAATGGGACAGCCTTATAGAGTTGCTCCCCGTGCAGCTGCAGCATGTGGATGGCAGCCTGCAACTCGCTTTGCTCTATAAGCTGTTCAGCCTAGAGTTTTCTCGCTCCCCTGGGTTTGCAGAGGATGCGCTCAGCAGCCTTCCCTACACCACCTGGGCCTGCTCGATGAATGGAGAGATTTTCTGGACCAACAGAGCATCCAAGAAATACGCCTAAGGTGCGCCTGAAGTAACACAGCTCGGCCATCAAGAGCACATGGCCAAGATTCACCCTGATGATGTTCAGCAGACCAGCCTGAGCTTCAGCACCGGCTGGCAGCGGCGCATAACCCGAGGAAGTGCAAGAGACAGATGCACCCTTGCGCTTGCCAACCGCCAAAGGCTTTGCCGGCTCCGTGCTGCTGATCAAGGATGATGAAGCCGTGCGTCAAGCCATCTCCATGGTACTGATTGAGCAGGGTTACCGTATCGTCGCAGCAGCCAATCCAGCCCACGCCATAGGCTTGCTGGAGCTAGGCATCCGGGTGGGCAAGAACAGCCTCCCATTGCCCCTGCAAAATCCTCGCTCCCGCCCTCTGCCCCCACGCTCCCCCCGCAAGGGGTGTACACACAGATTGACACCCGGCTGGGGCAAGAGGCTCTGCGTCTCCTCTCCCGGGGAAGTTCACAGCAACAGCAGCACACGCTGCAGCGTGTACGTGCCAGCCCCGGACAATTTCAGCGGCCTGTCCTGTATGTGCTCTCGCAAGTGCTGCTCAAAGCAGGGCAACATAAGTAGGCCGCTTTCTGGTTCTATGCGGGACAATTGCGCGCTCGATTCGACGCCAACCGCTGCAGCGACGCTACGGCCGCGCAAGCACTGGGTGTCATGAACAAGAATTTCGGGCCTCCTATCAGCCGCTACCTGTTCCAAGACCTGGAAAAAGCCAGCGCTCTGATCACAGGGGTCGTGGAATGGGACAGACACGCGCCTTATTCTTACGATCCTCGCTGGATCAATCTGCATGGCATGCAAGCCGTGCAGGCAGCCCGAGACCCTCAGTTCGCCAGAAAAATCCCACCCGGTTCACTGAGCCTGCCCAGTTCTCAATGGCCGGCTCTGGCTGAGCAGACACGAAGCAAGTACCTGCAAGGCTACTGGGGAGCCATTGCACAATTGCAAGCAGAGCCACGGACACCATGCAGGCGTGAGGCCTGCCAAAGCCAGGCCTACACCTACCGGGTCTGTAGCCTGTGTGTGTCTTTTCGCCATCTCCACTAATGATGTCGCCAAGATTGGCATGATGGCGACCATCGCCAGCCCTTGTCGACACTCATGAACACCTACTCCAACCTGCCTTTTTCACAGGCCTGCGAAAACAATCAGGGCCCTATTCTTCAAGTGTTGGAAACTGCTTTTCAGCAGCGCCAGCATGTGCTGGAAATCGGCTCCGGTACCGGCCAGCACAGCGTTTACTTTGCGCCTCGCCTGCCGCACCTGATCTGGCAGACCAGTGACCTGCCTGAAAACCATGCCGGCATTCAGGCCTGGCATGCCGCGCACGGCTCACCCAACCTGCGAGACCCTCTGGTGTTTGACCTGTCTGACAGCCCCTGGCCCGCAGGTGCCTCGCAGCCTGGCTTTGATGCCGTCTTCACCAGCAACACCTGCCACATCGTGGCCTGGGCGCTGGTGCAGCGCATGTTTGCATTGGTGGGCCAGAATCTGCCCAAGGGCGGCGTGTTTGCCATCTACGGCCCGTTCAACTACAACGGCCAGTTCGCCAGCGAGAGCAATCGGGCCTTTGATGCCTGGCTGCGCCAGCGTGATGCAGCCAGCGGCATCCGCGACTTTGAAGCCATCACCGCTCTGGCCCAAGAGCAGGGAATGGTTCTACAACTCGACCAGGCCATGCCGGCCAATAACCGCACGCTGGTCTTTCGCAAGCACTGAAGCCACAGAGCATGGCTGTCATCTTCGCCTACCGGTGCCGCAAGTGGGATGAGATCCACGAAGGATCGCCAAGCTTTGCCTTCGACGCCCCCTTCCCCTTACCGACGCCTGAGCGAGCAAGAACGCGAGGAATGGGCCGAGTTGAGCGACGACCTCTGCGTCATCGCCCACCCCGAAGGCACGCAATACTTTGTGCGCGCCATTCTGAAAGTGCCGATTCACGGCGTGGACCAGCCCTTTTTCTGGGGCCTCAGGGTGTCGGCCAGTGAAGCCAGCTTTCACCGCTATCTGGACTCCTATGACAGGCCGCCCGAAGACCCATCTTCTTTGGCTGGCTATCCAACCTGATTGCCGTCTATCCCACGCAAAAGTCACGCCCTGCCGATGTGCACATTCAGGCCAATGGCACTCGCCCACTTGTTTTGCTGCACCGCAGCGATGAGGAAAGCGACGCCCTGGTCATCGATCAGCATGAAGGCATTTCTATCGAACGCGCCCAACAACTGGCCGAGCAGTCTCTGCACGGAGTTTAAGCAAAAAAAGACTCAAACGCTTATCCATCAAGCGCTAGCAGCTACATATTCATGAGCAAAAAAAGCCGCCGAAAGAAAGTCTTCCGGCGGCTTTTTGCATGGTTTGCTCGCTTATGCGTTGTTCCAGCCGGTCTGATAGAACTGCTGAATGAACGACCAAGCCTCGGCCGGATCGTCGGTATAGCGAAACAGGTTCAGATCCTTGGCCGAGATGGTGCCCTCTTCCACCAGCACATCGAAGTTCAGCACCCGCTTCCAGAACTCCGTGCCAAACAGGATCACGGGCACAGGCTTGCTCTTGTGGGTCTGCACCAGTGTCAGCACCTCGAACAGCTCGTCCATGGTGCCAAATCCGCCGGGGAAGGCCACCAGCGCCTTGGCACGCATCATGAAATGCATCTTGCGCAGCGCAAAGTAATGGAACTTGAAGCTCAGCTCCGGCGTGATGTAGGGGTTGCCATGCTGCTCATGGGGCAGATAGATGTTCAGCCCCACATTGGGCGCTCCCGCATCATGCGCACCGCGATTAGCGGCCTCCATGATGCCGGGGCCACCGCCGGTGCAAATGTAGAAGCGTTCGCTAGGCGCCTGCTTCATGCCTTCGGTAGCCACAATGCGGGCAAAGGCGCGGGCGGCCTCATAACGCTCGGCGTTGCGCATGCCCCGTTCGGCCAGCGCCATGCGCTGCGCATCACCGCTGGCTCGTGCTTCTTCCAGCTGGCTGCGCGCCTGCTCCATATCGACAAAACGGGCGCTGCCATACACCACCACCGTATGCTCGATGCCACGCTCGATCTGGGTCAGATCGGGTTTGAGCATTTCCAGCTGCATGCGGATGCCACGGGTTTCGCGACGGAACATGAACTCGGGGTCGGCAAAAGCCAGACGATTCGACTGAGGTTCCAGCTCTTTGCCGTTATGCGCCTGGTTGTGCAGTTCTGCCCAAGCATTGGCCAGATCGGTATCGGACAGAGGTGAAGAAATTTGCATGGCGCCTCAATTCTTGGAATGCTGGGCAATACGGGCCACTCATCCATAAAGATTTAGTAGCACTGACCGCCCATCCGTCAAACACTTCAATATCAAATACACCTGTAGTGCAGATGATGCTTGCACTATACGCTCACAAAGCTATAGCCCATCAGAGTATTTCACCCATGCGCGATGAAGCAGTTTGTCGCCATAGTGCGCAATGGTGCCAGGTGCTCAGCGCCCCAGCCAGGCTCCAAAGCTCAGCAAGCCCAGATACGTCATGCACAAAGAACCGAGCAGGTGCACGCCAGCCCAGGCCGCCGCCGCGAGCAGGCGCTGCTGCTGCAGCAAGCCAATGACTTCCGCCGAATAGCTGGAAAACGTGGTCAGCGCCCCCAGAAAGCCGGTGATGATGGCCAGCTTCCAGGCTGGATCAAGCTGAGGCACGGACTGAAACAGCGCGATGAAAACGCCGATCAGATAGCCTCCGATCAGATTGGCTGCCAAGGTACCCCAGGGCATTGTGCCCCCGACGCTCAGCCACAGCCCCAGCCCCCAGCGCGACAGGGCGCCCAAGCTGGCCCCCAGGCAAATGGCAAAAATATTGAGCATGACTGCCAATCTAGCGCAAGACGTCTACCCCGGACAGTAGCAGCGGCTCTCTTTCATTTTTTGGCAGCCAATGGCTTCTCTTCGAGTTCGGCCGCTTCCTCTTCCTCCAGCGGCTCGTTGAGCACCAGATTGCTGAGCGTAGGAGGCACGTTCTCGCCCGCACGGCGAGAGCGAAACAGCGCTGCGCGCATGAGGAAGATGGTGGTGATAGGCACGGTCACAGCGATGAAGATGGCAATCAGCACCGAGTGCATGACAAAGCCTTGCCCGCTGACAGAAAAGTAAATCCAGGTGGCGTGCATGATGAGCCAGCAGCCCATGGTGGCGATGATGGACGGTGCATGAACACGCTCGAAATAGCTTTTGAGCCGCCACAGCCCCATGGAGCCCATGAGCGCAATCAGCGCACCACCGAACACCAGAGCCGCCACCAGAATCTGCGCCCACAAAGGCAGGTCAACGCCCATGACTTCGGTACTCATTCGATCACCTCACCACGCAGCAGAAACTTGGCCATGGCGGTAGAGCCCACACAGCCGAACAGAGCCACCAGCAAGGCTGCCTCAAAGTAATGCATGCTGTCATACAGAATGCCCATGACCAGCATGGCCAGCATGCCGTTGAGATACATGCAGTCCAGCGCCAGCACACGGTCCTGTGCATGCGGACCTTTGAGCAAGCGCAGCACCGAGCAGCCCATGGCCGCCAGCAGCATGCCCATGGAAGCCATCAACACCCAATAAAACCAGGGGTTCATTCAAAAATCTCCATCAGCGGTCGCTCGTAACGCTGCTTGATATGGTCCACCAGTTGCTGCACCTCTCCCACTTCAAGCGCATGGATGAGCAGCATGGATCGGTCACGCGAAATCTCCGCCCAGGCCGTGCCGGGGGTAATGCAAACAATCATGGCCAGCACAGCCAGACCATTGGGGTCGCGCAACTCCAGCGGAATATGCACAAAGGCCGCTTTCTGGCGGCGCAGGCGTGGAAACAGCAAGAACTTCACCACGTTGAAGTTGGACACGGAGGTATCCCACACCACACGCAGCGCTAGCTTCAAGATGGTCAGAGGATGACTGACATGCACCGGCAAAGGGCGCAGGCCACGCAGCAGCACAGGAATGGACAGCCCCAGAATCAAGCCCAGCAAAATCTGCCCAGCGCTCATCGAGCGGTTCAGCAGCAGCCACAGCACCAGCAAGGCCGCCGACAGCAGCGGCGCAGGAAAAATCGATTTCATGAACTTTTTCATGGACGCTCTTCTTTCTTGGCGATATCTGCCGGTGCTGCAGCGTCTGGTTCTGCCTCGGCTTCAATACCGGCCACTGGCTCGGCCTGCATCTCCAGTGCTGCGGCACGGGCTGCCCCCTCAACACCAGCCGCTTCCTGAGCCTTCTTGTCCTTGGGCGGCGGCACTGGAGTCTGGCCCATGACGGTGCGTACATAAACATCGGGCGAATGCAGTGCATTGGCGGCACGCTGGGTATAGCGCATGACGTCATCAGCCTTGACCGTCAGCAGCACACAGCAGACCAGCAGCATTCCGATGGGCAAGCCTTCCGCCACCTTGAGCGACGGCGCGCCTTGCTCAGGATTGGCCCAGAAATGCCGAATACCTGCCCGTGTCAGCGCAATCAAGGCCATCAGGCCGGTGATGATGAGCAAAGCCACCATGGTCCAACCCAACGCGCCAGCCTTCATGCCGCTGGATGGCCCGATGCCCAGAGGGTTGAGCAAGCTGGTCAGCATGGCGAACTTGCCGACAAAGCCCGCCAAAGGCGGCAGCCCTGAGATGAGCAAAGTGCAGGCCATGAAACTCAGGCCCAGAAATGCTGCAGCTGCCGGAAAGGGACGACCGATGATGAGCTCCTCGTCATCGTCGAGATTGAAGCCTTGGGTCGGCAGCAGCTCGGCATTGAGGAAAGGAGCCTCATCGTCCTCATAGGGCTCGCCCGCATCATCATCGACACGCCAGCGGTCAACCACATCAGCAATCAGGAACAAGGCAGCCACCGCCAGGGTCGAGCCCGGCAGGTAGTACAGCAAGCCCGCGGTCAGCAAGTTCTGTCCAAAGCCCGTCGCAGCCAGCAACGTGCCCGATGACAGAATGGCCGCAAAGCCGGCCAGGTGGGTCAGTCGCTGCGAGCCCAGCATGCCAATAGCACCGAACGCCATGGTCAGCATGCCGCCCAAAATCAGCCAGGTGCTGCCAAACAGCGCCGACGCTCCAGCCTCAGAGCTGAACATCAGCGTCCACAGCCGCAAGATGACATAGACGCCCACCTTGGTCATCAAGGCGAACAGCGCACCTACCGGTGCCGTGGCGGCGCTGTAACCGGGAACCAGCCAGAAGTTCAGCGGCCATAGCGCGGCCTTGATCAAAAACGCCGTTCCCAGCACACCCGCTGCGGCGTGCAGCAAGCCCCGGTCGGCCTCTTGCACCTGCGGAATGGCGCGGGCCAGATCCGCCATGTTCAGGGTGCCCGTGATGCCGTAGAGCATGGACACCCCAATCAGGAACAGCGAAGACGCTGCCAGATTGATCGCGATGTAGTGCAGCCCCGCCTGAATGCGTGTACTGCCAGAGCCATGCAGCAGCAAGCCATAAGAGGCCGCCAGCATGATCTCGAAAAACACAAACAGGTTGAACAGGTCTGCGGTGATGAAAGCCCCGCTCAAGCCCATCAACTGCAACTGAAACAGCGGATGGAAGTGCACTCCTGCCTTGTGCCAGCGCGCAGCAGAGAACACCAATGCCCCCAGAGCCACCACATAAGTGACCAACAGCATCAAGGCGGTGAGCCTGTCCAGTGCCAGCGCAATGCCAAACGGCGCGGGCCAATTGCCGGGCATATAGACCGCCATGGTGACCGTGGAGCCAGCCTGGTTGGTCCAGCTCAGCAGCATGACCACAATCACCAGACTGACGCTGGTGGACAGAATATTCATGCCCAGCTTCAACCGCTGGCGCTCTTCCCGCAAAAACAGCATCAGCGCTGCCGTCAGCATGGGCAGCATGATGGGGGCCAGCATCAGATGCGGCATCAAACGATCAATCCAGCCGCTCATAGCATTTCCTGTTCGGTGCGCGAATGCAGGCCATCCACATGGTCATTACCTGAGGAGCCGCGCGAGGCCAGCAACACCACCAGGAACAGCGCTGTCATGGCAAAGCCGATGACGATGGCCGTCAGCACCAATGCCTGTGGCATGGGATCGGCATAGTGGGACAAATCGGTGGGGACACCGTTTTGCAGTACCGGCACCTTGTTGATGGAAAGTCCTTGGCGCCCCATGGAGAAGATGAAAAGGTTGACCGCATACGACAGCAAAGCCAGGCCCATGATGACTTGATAGCTGCGCGGACGCAGCAGCAACCAGACGCCCGATCCGGTGAGCACACCGATGGCAATGGCCAGAATAATTTCCATTACATACCTCCCCGGGCCAGTGCTTGGGCCGTAGCAGCTTGCACCGCGGCCTCCGCCTTTTTGGCCTCTTGTTCTTGCTCTTCGAGCAAACGCGCGTGGAAACGATGGCCGCGCACCGACTGGTGAGCAATCGCCGTCAGAATCAGCATGGTGGAGCCCACCACGAGCGCAAACACGCCAATATCAAAGAAAGTGGCGCTGGCAATGTGCACATGGCCAATCAGGGGCATATGCAGATCAAAGCTGTGACTGGTCAGGAAGGGGTAGCCAGCAACCAGCGACCCAAGACCTGTTCCCAATGCAAACAGCAGACCGGCCGCAATCCAGCGGCGCGGATACAGCGGCAAATGCGCCTCCACCCAATGCGTGCCGGAAATAATGTATTGCAGCAGCAAGGCCACCGAAAACACCAGACCTGCCACAAACCCGCCACCAGGCTGGTTGTGCCCGCGCATGAAGACATAGGCAGCCACCAGCGTCGCAAAAGGCAGCAGCAAGCGAACCAGCACCGCCGGAACCATGAGGTAGCCCACCGCCGTATCGCTGGCATTGCGCGGGTTGAGCAAGTCGGTCTGCAAGTCGCCAGGGACATAGCGCTGCTGCTCGGGGATATCCATGGCTTCACGTGCTGGACGGAAGCGCCTGAGCAGTGCGTAGATGACCATCGCCACAATGCCCAACACCACGATTTCACCAAAGGTATCAAAGCCTCGGAAGTCCACCAGCGTCACGTTCACCACATTGGTACCACCGCCGCCGCCCAGGGCGTTCTCCAGGAAGAAGGTAGAGCTGCTTTCATAGAAAGGACGGCTCATCATGGCAAAGGCCAGCCAGGCCATGCCGCCACCGGCAATCAACGACAAAACCAGATCACGCAGGCGACGCGCTTTGGCACGGGCATCGGCGTTGTCTGCCGTGCGCATATTCTTGTCTCGCTTGGGCAGCCAGCGCAGGCCCAGCAAAATCAGTACCGTCGTCGCCACCTCCACCACCAGCTGAGTCAATGCCAGATCAGGCGCGGAGAACCACAAGAATGTCAACACCGTGCACAGACCTGTACCGCCCAGCATGATCAGCGCCGTCATACGGTGATACTTGGCTTTCCAGGCCGTGCCCAGTGCACAAAGGCAGCCAATCGCCCACAGCAGCACAAAAGCAAAAGACACCGGCAAAGTGCCGCGGTTGCCCAGCTTCATGCCCCACAGCCACAGCGGCAACGCGGCGGCGGCCAAGGCAATGCAGATCAGCCACAGCATTTGCCACTGCAAGCGGCGTGTGGACAGATTGCGCCGCCCTGCACGCCCCAGCCAAGTGATGCGAGCGAGCAGGTTCTCGAAGATCTGACGTCCGCTGATGCGCCCCAGCACAGGGGTCGTGTCAAAGTGACCGGCCGTACGCTGCCAGCGCAGCATGGTGTAGAGCACAATACCTCCAACCAGCGCCACCAGACTCATGATGAGCGGCATATTCCAGCCGTGCCAGATGGCAAGGCTGTACTCGGGCAAGCTACCGCCCACCACTGGCGCAGCCGCTGCCGCGAGAAAGCCGCCCACCGCCCAGGCGGGGAAAATACCCACCACCAAGCATCCCAGTACCAGCAGCTCCACCGGCACCCGCATCCAGTGGGGTGGCTCATGGGGCTCATGCGGCAGGTCGGTGGCCTTGGGGCCAAAGAACACATCGACCGTGAACCTCAGCGAATAGGCAACGCTGAACATGCCCGCCACGGTCGCCGCCACAGGCAGCACGGTCTTTACCCAGGGAGCCGCATCGAGATAAACGGTTTCGGCAAAAAACATCTCCTTGGAGATAAAGCCGTTGAGCAAAGGCACGCCCGCCATAGCTGCGCTCGCCACACAGGCCAGCGTGGCGGTGATAGGCATCATGAAACGCAGTCCCGACAATCGCCGTATATCGCGCGTGCCGCTTTCATGATCGACAATGCCGGCCGCCATGAACAGCGAAGCCTTGAAGGTCGCGTGATTCATGATGTGAAAAACGGCGGCCACTGCGGCCAGCTTGCTGTTCAGGCCCAGCAGCAAGGTAATCAGACCCAGGTGCGAGATCGTCGAATACGCCAGCAATCCCTTCAGATCATGCTGGAACATCGCGCAATAGCCGCCAATCAGCAGTGTCAGCGCACCAGCGCCGCCGACCATCCAGAACCAGGCATCCGTGTCCGCCAGCACCGGCCAAAGTCGCGCCAGCAAGAACACACCGGCCTTGACCATGGTCGCCGAATGCAGGTAAGCCGACACCGGAGTCGGCGCTGCCATGGCATTGGGAAGCCAGAAATGAAACGGAAATTGCGCACTTTTAGTCAGGGCACCAAGCAAGATAAGAACCAATGCCAGCAGATAAAGGTGGCTATCGCGAACCTGCTGCCCCGCTGCCAGCACATTGTCGAGGTCATAGCTGCCCACGATATGACCCAGCACCAGCATACCCACCAGCATGGCCAAGCCGCCCGTTCCCGTCACCGTCAGGGCCATGCGCGCGCCCCGTCGTGCATCCTTGCGGTGATACCAGTAGCCGATCAGCAAGAAGGAGAAAAGACTGGTCAGCTCCCAGAAGAACACCAGCTGGATGATGTTGCCCGATAGCACCACACCCGCCATGGCCCCCATGAAGGCCAGAAAAAACGAGAAAAAGCGCGGTACCGGATCCGTGGGCGACATGTAGTAGCGCGCATACAGCACCACCAGCGCCCCTATGCCAAAGACCAGCATGGAAAACAGCCAGGCAAAGCCATCCATGCGAATCACCAGATTCAAGCCTAAAGCCGGCAGCCAGGAAACCTCCTGCCTCAGCACGGCACCATCGGCCATTTCCGGGAATAGCATTCCCACCTGTATTGCACATATCAGCGCAATGACACCTGCAAGAGTGGATTCCGTATTGCGCGCATTTGCAGGCAACAAGGCAGCCAAAAGGCTGCCTGCAAAGGGGAGGAGGATGAGGTAAATCAAGGGCATGGGCGGATTATTTTAGAGGGTCGCATCATTTCTACCGCTATAAAAACCTGAGCATTTCACAGACTTTAGACTGCTTTTCACCTTCAATTGAGGACAGAAAATCCATCAAAACAGCGGGTTAGATGCAAATAATCAAGTCCGTCAATGCGGACTTCGGCCCTTGTGCATGCAACTGCGCGCTCAGATTCAGTCATTCTTGCCAAACTTCATTCGTCTGCCAAGCCATGCATACACGAAGCAACCGGCCGGTGTCGAAATAGCGTCGTACAGAGTGCCCGGCCCCGTGTAACCCCGGCTGAGCAATTTCAGCTTCTGCGAGTGTGCAGCTGCCAACCATGGCCGCATCAATCACTTTTTCATAGCAGCTAATCCAAGCAGCCTGATCGCCAGACATATGGCTGATGGAATATATTCAGGCACTCTCGCATTAGCAAGCTATGGAGCGGCTTCCTCGCAAGTTCAGCCTCGCTGACCCCATTTTCAAGTTCGCGGCGGCTTTGCCTTGGCACCGCCAGCTGGCCGCCAGCCGGCACGGCAAGCTGCTCAATGAACTCCATATTGTGAAATTCACAGCCCACTCAGATGCACAGCAGTGATGAAATCCGCCAGTTGCTCTTGCCCTGGGGCGAGCTACGCCCTCAGGACCGAAGCCAATGGCAAGGCAAGCCTCATGCCTTGCCGCAAGAAATAGCCGACTTTTACGCGCAGATAGGCGCATGGGGCGAGATCATCCACGAATCCGTCGGGCCTATAGGCATAGGCCTGTGCGTTGGTGGCAAGACGGACTCACGCCCCAAGGCAGACTTCGGGTGCTTGACGCTTTATCGCGCTTTACCGGCGACAAGGCGCTGGCCACCGCAATGCTCAGCGCCTGAGAATATTACGAATAGCAGCCCCCCTCTTAGACACACCGCAAGCACGCGGCAGACACACCGCATTGCAGCCTCGATCAGAAAGACGAAACGATGAACGTCTTATGGAGCCCCAACACCTCGCGCTCTCAGAAATGGCTGATCAGCCTTCTTTTGCTGTTCATGCTTGGGGCGCTGCCGCCCATGTTGTGGCGCAGCTTTGTGCCCAGCGATGCCTGGCAGCTGCGGGCCTTGTATCTGTCTGTCTTTTTGACCGGCGCGGGCCTGCTGTGGTTGCGCCGCTCATACAAGAGCGGTCAATGGAAGCCCGCCGGCCCCTGGCTGGACTATGGCCCCGTCAAGCGCATGCTGATGGCTCCAATGTGCGTGGCTTTTACCATTTTGATCGTCTGGCTGAACCTGGCCGTGAGCTGGCCCATGGTCTACACCCACTGGATGGGTTCAGAAAGCAGCCTGGAGTCCATGGCCGAGAAAAAGCGCGGCTCCGGCCGCCGATCCTGCAGCCACCAGCTCAAGCTGCAAGACATTAACTATCTTTTTTTCGAATTCTGTGTGGCTGAAGATAGGTTCGAGCGCCTGCCAGAGCAGCCTATGCCCGCCCTGCTTTCTGTACGCCAGACTTACTTCGGTATGAGGGTTGAAAGTGTGCGACTGGCGATGCCAAGAGAATAAATGAGCACCTTCCCCTTTCCATATAAGGAATCTGGCTTTATAAGCACCTGAAACCTTTTACTGGCAAGCGCTCTCAGCTCCTTTTTTTACCTTTCCACCTTCCTTCATATGCGTTTTTTTCTATTGCCACTGATGCTGATCGCCGGTCTGGGCCTGAGCCTGAGCCTGCTGATGCACCTTTTTGCCCTGACAGGAAGCAGTGATCGCTTTGCCGCACTTCTGTCCGATGACCAGATAGGTCAGCTCATGGCGGGCATGATGCTGGGAATTTTCTTGGTCTGGGCGCCTGCCGTGCTGATTGCGCAGCGCATCAACAACGGCAATCGACTGAAATTTTCCTGGAAAAAGGTTCTGGCCGGCTGCCCCACCTGGATGCGCTACACAGGCTACGGTCTGTTTGCCTATGCCATCGGCAACTTTTTCCTGAGCATTTCACATGAACAGATGAGCAACCAGCAAGGCCTGCGTGCCTTCTCCGGCCACTGGATGATGTTCTACGGCCTGGCGTTTTGCATCTTCTACTCTACCTGGCAACGTCCCTTTCTCTTGCGCACCAAGCATTGCCCGGCAGGCCACGAGGTCGCGCATGAGGATGAGTTTTGCTCTCTGTGCGGCCTGCCCACCGCACAGAGCGGACAAGACCCTCTGTGAACACTGCGCCCTCATAGCAGCGCACTGCACCAAAGCCCCAGTAGCGTGCTCACAACACCAAGGGGCGCATACTTACCGACCTAACCCCCTCCTGCCCACACTTGCACCGTCCAGCCCGCGCCATGCCCAGCCCTCAATCTCCCATCGGTATCTTTGACAGCGGCGTGGGCGGTCTCAGCGTATTGCAGGCATTGCGCCATGAGCTGCCACAGGAGCGCTTTGTCTATCTGGCCGATAGTGGCAATGCGCCCTACGGCGACGCGCGCGGCGATGCCTTCGTGCAGGAGCGCAGCCTGGCGATTGCGCAGTACCTGCAGACCCATCACGACATCAAGATTCTGGTTATTGCCTGTAATACCGCCACCGCCGCAGCGGTGGAGCTGATGCGCGAGCGCATGGCGCAGCTGCCGCTGATCGGCGTAGAGCCAGCCCTCAAGCCGGCCTCTTTTTCCAGCCAGACCCATCATGTGGGTGTGATGGCTACCCGCGCGACCATCAGCAGTCAGCGCGTGGCACGCCTAGTGGCCGAGCATGGGCAGCGAGCGCAATTCCATCTGCAGGCCTGCGACGGTCTGGCCCGGGCGATTGAGCAAAGTACCGAGCAGGAGCTGCCCAACAATCCGGAAGCTACCGAGATCAGAGCACTCTGCGCAAAGTACACAAGCGCTTTAGGTAGTTTTGGCCAGAAAACGGGACAAATGGATACGCTGGTGCTTGGCTGCACGCACTACATCTTTGTCAAAGATGACCTGCGCGCCCTGATGGGACCAGACATTCAGTTTCTGGACACAGGTGCCCCTGTCGCCCGCCAGACCCGGCGCATGCTGGCGCAGCGCAACTTGCTCGCACCGGAAACGGATGCCGCCAGAGATCTGGCCCAGGCCCCGCAAATTCAGCTCATGACCACCGGCAGACTGAGCGCCCTGCAGGCAGCGGTCCAGCGCTGGCTAGACCTGCCAGCCCATTGCTGCCGGCATGTCGATGTGCCCAGTCCAGTCAGCGCAGCCACTGCCAGCTGATCAGCGCCAAAGGGGCTCGGCGCCCGTATCCAGATAGCTGAGATAAAAGCGAACATCAAACTCCAGCTGATGGTAGGCAGGCTCCATGTGCATGCACAGCTGATAGAAGGCCTTGTCGTGATCCATGAAACGAATATGAGCCAGCTCATGCACACAAATCATGCGCAAGAAAGCATCGGGGGCCTGCTTGAACATGGCGGCCACATGGATCTCATGCCGGGCATTAAGCTTTCCACCATGGGCTATGGCACGTCGCGTGTGCAGCCCTAGCGCATTGCGCACCGCATGAATCTTGCTGTCGTAAGCCACCTTGTGCAACTGGCCGGCATTGCGCAGATATTCACCTTTGAGCTCGTCGACATAGTCGTACAGCGCCCGGTCCGTACGCACAGCATGGGCTTGCGGATATTTGCCCAACAACCAGTCAACGGCCTTGCCGCTGTGCAGCCAGTTCAGCGCCTGCTGCTGCAAAGAAGGCGCATAGCTGGCCAGATAAGGCAAAGCCAGCGGCGACGCAGCCGCCGCTTTGTCCTTGCGCAGCTGTGCGGTGACGGAGCCCGTGTACTTGGGCGTGGGGATAGGTTTCATATCCAGTAGCAAACCCTGCGAAGCGGCAACTGCAGCGCAGCGGAGGGCTGAAGAGAGCTCAGCTCAGCAACAGTGATCAGTGCAGGTGGCGTGGACGGCGGTTGCCACCATGACCAGAGGCAGAGCCGCCAGAGCCACCGCGCGGCGGCTTGCCCAGCTCCAGAGAGCTGACAAGCGCCTCAAAGCGCTCGGAAAACAGCTTGTCGATTTCCTGCACCACACCACCCAGCTCAGCACTGTCGAAGTGGCGCTCCATCATGTTGATGACGTCCTGCACTAGCAGGTCACGCTGCACCTGCATGATGGCTGCAGGGTTGGGGCCGACAAACAGCATGAGGAAATCATCACGGCTTTGTGCTTCAGCAGGTGCCTCTTCTTCGTCAAACTCGGTGTCGTAGAAGGTCACCTCAATGGCAGCACCCTGCTCGGCCAGTTCATTCAGCCCCATGCACATATCGTCCAGAGCCTGGCGAAAATCATCGTCACCACGCACCGTCCAGCACATCTGCAGCACATGCTCCTTGTCGTTGAACTGGATTCCCGGCTCTTCCTCGTAAAGGCTTGCTTCACCATCCGTCAAGGAGCGAGCACCTGCATAGGCCCACAAAGGGCGCAGTGCATCTTGCAACTGCTCATACGTGACATCCGCACGGAGCAGAATCTGACCGTGGACATGAATTTCAAAAGCAGCGTTGTAAACAGACATCTTTATTCTCTTGGAGTGCAGGCTCCATCAGCATGACAGAACTGCGAGCCATATGGTGCCGAAGCCTGGGCTGTTGCAAGCTTCTTGCAGCGCACCCGGCTTGCCAAGCCATAGAGCCAGCATCACAGTGAAGAGGATTTTCCCACCTTACGCATAGCTGCTGGGCACAAGCGGCTAATCGGGCCGCCAACAAAAAAGCCCGCTATGCAAGAGATAGCAGGCTTTTTAATTCTGGTGCCTCGAGCCGGAATCGAACCGGCACGCTCCGTTAGGGGCGGCAGATTTTAAGTCTGCAGTGTCTACCAATTTCACCATCGAGGCCCACTTCACAACCAGTACAGGGCACTGGCGAGAAGTATTGCACCAGCCATAAGACCGAAGCAATAAAAAAGGGAAGCTTTTGCTTCCCTTTTCAAAATCTGGAGCGGGAAAACGGGTTCGAACCGTCGACCTATACCTTGGCAAGGTATCGCTCTACCAACTGAGCTATTCCCGCATCTTCTGAAAAGCTGTACGCCTCACAGAGCAGACTCGAATTATAGCCACGATTTCAAGCCGCTTTGAGAAGCCGTGCAGCTTTTAGTCGTTTTCCTTGATCAGGCAGGCTGCGCTGCGGATTCCAGCTTCGCCTTGACGATTTGCTGCAGATCGCGTTTTTGCACCTTGTTAGAGGCATTGACAGGCAGAGTGTCCAGTTGCAAGACAAAGCGAGGCACCTTGTAATTCGCCATATTGGCTCGGCACCAGGCAATGAAGGCATCCTTGTCCAACGACACGCCGTTGCGCGCAACCACACAGGCACAGCCCACTTCGCCCATTCGTTCATCCGGCACGCCAATGACGGCAATCTGTGCCACGTCAGGGTGATTGGAGAGGATTCGCTCAATTTCTGCCGGGTAGCAATTGAAGCCGCCCACGATAAACATGTCTTTGAGGCGGTCCGTAATGCGCAGGTAGCCGCGCTCGTCGAGCACGCCCACGTCCCCTGTATGCAGCCAGCCATCGGCGTCAATGGTTTCTGCCGTGGCCTTTTCGTCTTCAAAATAGCCCTGCATGATGTGATAGCCACGCAGCAGCACTTCACCCGCCTCGCCCGCAGCCACGGACTGACCCTGCTCATCAACACAGCGAACTTCGGTGCCAGGCAAGGCCTTGCCGCAGGTGTTAGCAACGGTTTCCACGTCGTCAGCGGGATCGCACAGCGTTGCACAGCCACCGCATTCGGTCAGTCCATAGGCCGTAGTCACGTTCTTGATACCCAACTCTTCACGCATGCGCTTGATCAGAATGGGAGGCACGGTCGATGCACCAGTAACGGATGACTCCAGCGAGCTCAAGTCAAACTCCTTGAGCCTGGGGTGGGCCAGCATAGACAAAAACAGCGTGGGCGGGCCGGGCATGAAGCTGATGCGATCGCTTTCAATGCGGCGCAAGATGGCTTCGGCATCAAACACCTGCTCGGGATAAACCGTGGAGCCTTGCAGCAAAGCTGCAACCCAGCCTGCCTTGTAGCCAAAGGTGTGAAAGAAGGGGTTGACGATCAAATAGCGGCTACCCTCTGTCAGCCCCACCACATCCGACCAAGCCTTGAACGCTAGGATCGTCGGACGATGCCCGCACATCACGCCTTTAGGACGCCCCGTGGTGCCAGAGGTGAACATCAGATCGGCTGTATCGTCAGGCTTGATCTGGGCTTCACGCTGCTGCTGGGCTTCAGCCGTCGTGCCTTGCGCCTTGGCAAGGAACTGCGCCCAGCTCAAGTCTGCGCTGGGTAGGACTTTGTCACCCAAAACCACGACTTGCTCCAACGTGCTGGGGCGCAAGCCACTGAGCAAGTCAGGGTAGTAGTTATTGAGAAAATCCCCTACGCATACCAGCACTTTGGCGCGGCTGCGCTCCAGAATGTCAGCGGCTTCTGCGCCCTTCATACGGGTATTGAGCGGAACGAGCACTCCACCAGCGGCATGCACGCCGCAAGCAGCCACAATCCACTCACTGAGGTTGGGAGCCCACAGCGCAACGCGGTCGCCGGCCTGCACTCCCACCGTCATCAAGGCTCGAGCGGCCTGACGGCTCAGTTGCTGCAGCTGTTCATAGCTGATGGATTGACCATTTTCGACAATCGCGGCACGGCTGGCAAAGCGGCTGACCACATGGGCCAGCATGCCGGGCAAAGTCAGAGAAGACTCCGGCAACGCATTCTGGTTGGTATTCGACATTTATTACTCCGGGAATTTGACGCGCAGCTTCTCGCTGGTGGGGACGGACTGGCAGGCCAGAGTCCATTTCTTGGACAAGTCCTTGGCATCGAGCACTTCGTTGTGTCGCAGGTGGACCGAGCCGTCTTGCACCTGGCACATACAGGATGCGCACATTCCCGCCTGGCAGGAATACGGCACATTGACACCTGCACGCAGGCCCGCCTCCAAAATGGTTTCGTTACCGCTGCAGGTGAACTCGTACTCCTCGCCATCCAGACGCAGGTGCACTACGGCTTCTTCGACTGCCGCCTCCTCCGAGGCAGCTGCCTCCTGCATCTGCTGCAGCATTTCTTCGTCGGGCAAAGAGACAAAGCGCTCTACATGAACCTGATCGGCAGGCATTCCTGCATCAATCATTGCCGTCTGGGCGGCATCCATGAAAGGACCAGGCCCACAGATAAAAGCCTGACCTGCATCCCCTACCCATGGCTTGGCCCAGGCAGACAGCTGCTTTTGGGAAGGGGCGCCTTGCACCGAATCCAGCCAGTGAACGACTTGCAGACGATCCGGGTACTCTGCGGCCAACTGCTGCAGGTCTTTCTTGAAAATGACCGAGCGCTCGTCACGATTGGCATAGAACAAGGCCACGTTGCCTTGGTGTTGCTTGAGCACCGTGCGCAAAATGGAGAACACCGGCGTAATGCCACTGCCGCCGGCCAACAGCAGGAAGTTCTGCGCCAGATTCTTGGGAGAGAACAGGCCGGAAGGCGGCATCAGCTCAATGGAGTCGCCCACGCGCACTTTGTCACATACCCAGTTGGAGCCACGCCCCTTGTCCACGCGCTTGACTGTGACGCGCAGCGCATCATCGAGAGTCGGCGCACTGGACATGGAGTAGCAGCGGGGCACATAGCGACCTTCGATAGGCAGCCTCAACGTCAGAAACTGGCCCGGGCGATAGCTGAATTGCTCCGCCAAGGCTTCTGGCACATCAAACACAATGGACTTGGTATCGTGCGTCTCGTCAATCACTGCTCGCACACGTAGCGGGTGATAACGCGATGCGCTGGTTGTGGCTTCACTGCTCATTTTTTTATTACCCCTTACTCACTCTCACTTTTGTTGTGCGATCAAGGCCCGGCGCCCCAGCCCTTGATCGCCCCCACATCTACGGGGTCAGGAAATCACGGCTTCCACAGCCGCTGGGACAGCGACTGAAGAGGCCTGCTGCGCAGCCTGGGCTTCGCCCTGGGCCGCGGCCTTGCCGGCTCGGCGGCCAGAGAAAATGCAGTCTGCCAACGACAGACCACTGACATAGCGTGACGAAGCCACACCGATTGCCGTGCGGCCCGCTGCGTACAAGCCGGGAATATCTCTTCCCGCTGCATCGATCACCGCGCCATTGCTTTCGTTGACCTTGAGGCCACCAAGACTCAGAACTGCCAGCGGGAACATCTTCTGACTGATGGAGATATCGATCGCGAAAAGAGAGCCGCCCTTGAACTCATGGCGCATATCCTGAGATTTGCCCATGGGGTCCTCTGCCTCCCCCCTGGCCGCAGCATTGGCGCTGTCAAACTGACGCTGCAACACAGCTGCATCCATCTTGAGCTTCTTGGCCAGATCGGCCACAGACTTGCCCTTTATAGCCACCTTGTACATCAGCGCCAGCGCGGGCATGGCCTGGAAGGCCCACAGCCCTCCAAAGAGGCATTGCCAGGCGGCCTGCCTGCGCAGCTTGCTATCAATAATGAGCCAGGCCTTGCCGCCCTGCTTTTCCATCATCTCGTAGCCCAGCTTGGCACCATAAACCTGCTCATTACAGAAGCGCTCACCCTTAGTATTGACCACTATCCCCTTGGGCCATACCGAGGGAGGAGTAATGAAGCGCCAGGCAGAAATATTGTGCAAATCATGACCCACTCCGCCAACCGACTGGCCCAGGCGCAGGCCTGAGCCATCGCATCCTGCTGCTCCGGTCAGCCAGCCTGGCTTGTAGGCAGGCGCATGCTGATCCATCAATTCTGAGTTGAAGATATAGCCGCCGGTAGAGAGCACCACGCCTTTGCGAGCGCGAATATAGCGCTTTTCGCCAATCTCGCTCTCAATTTGAGCCGCTTCACGACGAGCGGCCTGAGCGCGTGGTGCCTGATACAGACGCCATTTCGCCACCAATTCATCAAGCTTTTTATGACGCTCTGTACGCGCATCGCCTGCTGGTAAGACCATGACCTCAACACCCACGACCCGACCCGTTTCCTTCTCGCGTACCAGTCGTTGCACGCGCGCCTGAGTCAGCGTACGTGCGCCGTGCGACAAGGTGGACTTTTGGAGCGCAGCAAAAAACGTGGCGCCCGACTGCCCCTTGGCCACAACCCGGTGGCCTCGCGGAGCTGGCTTAGTGGTCAGCGTCGGGTTGCCATAAGCGGGGACCACCTCGTTGCCTGAGTAGTACAAATACATACCGTCGGCTGGGTACGAAGTCTTGTACGCAGGCATGGTGGAGGCAAAGGTCGCCCCTTGCTTTTCTAGCCAGTTCAGATTCTTTACGCTATCACGGCAGAAACGAGCCAGGGTCTCGTCACTGACCACCCCATTGACT
This sequence comes from Comamonas sp. FUJ_7, assembly GCF_057369555.1. NCBI lineage: Bacteria > Pseudomonadati > Pseudomonadota > Betaproteobacteria > Burkholderiales > Comamonadaceae > Comamonas > Comamonas sp. FUJ_7. Next base: position 45,204 of record NZ_JBXXZI010000010.1, on the reverse strand, counting down.
TCGTGCTTAAGATAAGCGGCCATGGCCTCGGGGGAATCCTCAAAGCCTGCTTCCTTTTGGTACTTGGTCCCCCCCCCGGCGTAGACCACTCCACCCGATAGAACGCTGGCCCCCCCACCGCTGAAACGATCAATGACCAGGACCTCGGCTCCCTGCTCACGCGCCTCGATAGCTGCGCTGGCCCCAGCCCCTCCCCAGCCAACTACGACCACATCTGAGCTATCCGCCCATTGGATCTCATCGGCAGACTGTACTTCCAGTGCCGCTCCCACTGGATTGATAGTGCTGATGTGTTTTTTGGAATTCGTCGCCATATCAAGCTCCTCAGACCGCTTTACCCAGCAGATGGGAATTCTCCAAAGGCAACGGCTTACCCAACATGTCCGCGACAGCACGGAAGGCAAACGTCATGGCTGGCCCCAAAGTGGAGCCTGCGCCCGCATAGGCAGGACCCATTACCGAGGCAGAGTTGTTGCCCACGCAGTACAGGCCTTCGATGACCTCACCTTGCTTATTGAGCACACGGGCTTCGCGGTCTGTCAGCAGGCCACCCTTGGTGCCGATCTCACCTGGCCACAGGCGCATGGCATAGAACGGACCTTTTTCGATGGGACCTAGATTGGGATTCTTCAGGCGAGGATCGCCGTAGTAGCGGTCAAAAACATTCCCGCCGCGATCAAAGTCCAGGTCCTTGCCGGTCTTGGCATATTCGGTCATGCGGCGTGCGCTGTCCTGCAGCCCCGCTGCATCCACACCAATCTGGGCCGCCAGGTCCGCCAATGTTTCACCCTTCCAATAGACATTGTTGAGCCAGCTCTTGCGCACCTTGCTGTCAGGCACGGCCGAGCTAGGCATCAGAGGGCCCATGGGATTCTGGGCCCGGAAGCTGGCGTCAAACACAATCCACGCAGGCACGCCGCCGTTGCCCTTAGCATGTTCGGCCAGCATGGCTTGCTGAAACTCAGGGTAAGGGCCGGATTCGTTCAGAAAGCGCTGTCCCTTGTCATTCACGACCATGCAGCCGGGTAGCGAGCGCTCGACAAAAATGCCGCGAAACGCCGGCTCCTTGGGCACATCCATAGTGGGGCAACCCCAGGACCAGTCCATCAGGTGCAGCTGCCCACCCACGGCCTGTCCGGCACGGTGGGCATCGCCTTCATTGCCCCCCACGGGTGTGGCCGTCCATTCAGCCTTGGTAGGCTTATTCAGATACTGGTCACGCATCTCCTGGTTGCGCTCAAAGCCACCGGCACCCAGCAGCACGCCACGCTTGGCATTGACTTGCACGCGTTGACCATTCTTTTCAATGATGACTCCCGTGACACGGCCCGAGGCATCTTGCACCAGCTCCTTGAGCGGAGAGTTGCGCCACATCTCTACACCTGCCTTATTGGCCGCAGTCAACAAACCAGCCACCAATGCCTGACCGCCCGTCAAACGACGGTCACGCTTGGTCTTGTTACGCCATGGGTAATCGAGGAAATATTTGAGCATGATGCCGATGATGGTGAAGCGAGACTTCAATTCACGCGACAGCATGGAGTGGGCCTCGAACGCATTGATGCTCATGCGACCAAACAGCTGGTTTCCGGGCGGGCCTGGACGCATGGTTTCCAGCGCAGCCAAACCCAATTTCGCTGCATTGAAGTCCACCGGGTCCATGGTGCGCCCCCCAGGCTTGGAGCCCTCGATATGCGGATAATAGTCCGCATACTTGGCCATGGCACGGTAAGGAATGCCAATCTGACGCAGGTATTCCGCCATCTTGTTAGCCGTTTCCACATAGGCCAGCACACGATCATCGGTGGCCATGCCACGCACGCAACGCTTCATGTAGCTGAAAGCAGTTTCCAAATCATCTTTGACACCGGCATTTTTCTGATCGTAGTTGACGGGAATCCAGATGCCACCGCCGGACAAGGCCGAGGTTCCCCCGAAAAGATCCGTCTTTTCGACCACCAAGGTCTTGAGTCCCTGCTCCTGCCCACGAATGGCGCCCAGTAAGGCGCCTGCGCCGGAACCCACGACGATCAGGTCATATTCTTTTTCTGCCATACCTTGTCTCCGGAATATTTTTTGTATTGGATGGTCTGTCTCAAAAGCAGCTATGCGGCGACAACCGTTTGAACCGGTTGCCGCCGCTTTTTCTCAATCAGGGCCGATCAGACGAAAGGCTCTTGATTGGGGATGCCCAGCACATGTGAGCCATAAGCGCGCACGTAAGCGTCCGTGTTGTTGGCAATGTGAGTGCGACCTTGGTGGATGTCACGGAACACGCGTTCGATAGGGTTGTTCTTGAACGTACCGCTGGCAGCGCAGGCTCGCATCATTTCATTGACGTGATAGGCGCTCAGTTTGGGCACATACGAGGCTTGCGCACGCTGCAGCAGACGTTCCTCCAGAGACAGCTGAATACCGGTCTTGGCGGCATCCACAATGCGGGCGTAGTTGCGGAACAGCACCAGCTTGAGCTGATCCAGCGCAATAGTGGCTTCAGTCACCGCGGTCTGGGCATTCACATCCTCGGCCATCTTGTTGCCGTGCTTGCCGACATGATCCTTGGCGCGCTGCGTAAAGGTCTCGATCGTGCCTTCCAGTGCGCCCAGGCAAGCCGTGGACACGGCACGCTGGAACACATGGGTAAAGGGAATGCGGAACAGCCAGCTGGTGTTTTCCTTGCGACCGGGGCAGCCTTCATCGCTATGGTCATTGGTGTAATGGATGCGGTGCGCAGGCACAAAAGCATTTTCCACCACGACGTCATGGCTGCCCGTGCCGCGCAGGCCCAGCACATCCCAGTTGTCTTCGATACGGTAGTCCGACTTTGGCAGTAAAAAGGTCACATGCTCCAGGCCTGGTGTGCCGTCACGCTTGGGCAGCAAGCCGCCCAGGAACAGCCAGTCGCAGTGCTTGGAGCCGGTGGAGAAGCTCCAGCGGCCATTGAAGTTGAAACCTCCTTCCACAGGCTCGGCCTTACCGGTGGGCATATAGGTCGAGGCAATGCGCACTCCGGAGTCCTTGCCCCAGACATCGTCCTGCGCCTGTGCAGGGAACAGACCCAGTTGCCAGGGGTGAACGCCCACCACGCCATAGATCCAGGCAGTGGACATGCAGCCCTTGGCCAGCTCCATCTGTACGGTGTAGAACACTCGCGGGTCCATCTCGTAGCCGCCCCAGCGCTTGGGCTGCAGCACGCGGAACAGTCCTGCCTCGGCCATCTCTGCAATGGTCTCATCGCTGATGGCTCCATCACGATCAGCCTGCTGCGCGCGGGCTGCCAGCTTAGGGGCCAGAGCCTTGGCACGCTCGATCACGGCCAGTGCATCGGGGGTGAGGTAGTTGTCTGTCATTGTGTTCATTCAGGTCTCCAGTTGCCGCTCCACCGGACGGCTAGTGGTGTGGTGGGCAAGGCTTTTTCGCCTATGACAGAAATGCTCTCACCATGCAATTTTGTGCTCATCGTCCGATCAGACTAACGACAAAACAAGCCCCAAAGATCCATCTCAGAGGGCTGACTAAGTGCAGCCAAAAACATCGACCTAGGACAAATACCGAGCCCCTTTTCTCTCTGCTAGTCCATGTGAAGGATTCAGCAAAAGCCCATTAGCAGCACTCTTGCAGCAAGGAGAAATTCACCCTATGCAAAGTACTGCAGCAACCTTCGACCCCAAAGACTTCCGCCGCGCCCTGGGCATGTTCGGCACAGGGGTCACCATCGTCACCACCCGTGCCGAGAATGGTGAGCCTGTAGGAATCACCGCCAACAGCTTCAACTCCGTTTCGCTCGAACCCCCCATGGTTCTGTGGAGTCTTGCCAAGAACGCCCGCAGCCTGCCCGTGTTCCAGAATGCCCAGACATGGAATGTGCACATCCTCTCCAACGAGCAGGAAGCCTTATCCAACCGCTTTGCCCGCGCTGGTGAAGACAAGTTCTCGGGCCTGCCCCTGGACTCGGAAGAAGGCCATGCCCCGCTGCTGCAGGACTGCAGCGCACGCTTTCAGTGCAAGACAGCCTTTCAGTATGACGGCGGCGACCACATCATCTTTGTGGGCGAGGTCACCGGCTATGACGCCACTCCCCGTCCCCCGCTGCTGTATGTGACTGGCGGCTATGCCCTGGCCTCACGCATGGCGGGCGCAGTGGCCAGCGAACCTGCAGCCGACACCAACACGGCTTACTCAGAAAACCTCATCGGCTATTTGATGGGGCGTGCGCACTTCCAATTCCTGAGCGGTCTGCGCAAGCCCATGGCGGCTTACGGCATGACGGACGCAGATTTCTATGTGCTGTCGCTGCTGAGCATTCAGCAACCCCAGTCGCCGGCCGAGATTGCCTCTCACATGGCCTACACCGGCACCGACATCGGCACCGTGGCGCTGCAGTCGCTGATCAGCAAAGGCTGGGTGGAAGAAAGCCGCGAACGCGCCGAATCGCTGCAACTGACCCCTCAAGGCAATGAAGCCATCCTGCATGTGCTGGCCGCAGCCAAGGCCGTAGAAACCGACCTCATCGACAGCCTGGGCGAAATAGAAGCCGCCACGCTGCGCAACCTGCTCAAGAAAGCCATTGCGGCCACAGACCCCGGCCTGCCCAAGCTCTGGCAAGCCAAGGCCTGAAGAGACGAGCCGTCAACGATTCCTCACCCGAAGGCAGGAGACAGCCTTCGCCTTCCACTCCAACCATAAAGAACAGAGATGAGCCAATTTTCCATCCCAGAAGGCAAGTATGTGGATATCGGCAATGTGGCCGGTCACCCTCAGCGCGTTCACTACCATGAGCAAGGCTCTGGCGATCCCGTGATCTTTTTGCACGGCGCGGGCACAGGTGCCAGCGGCTACAGCAACTTCAAGGGCAACTACCCCGAGTTTGCGGCTGCGGGTTTTCGCTCCATCGTTCCCGACCTGCTGGGCTATGGCCTGTCTTCCAAGACCGAAGAGCCCAAGCAGTACGACATGGACTTCTTCATTGCCGGCGTCAAAGGCCTGGTGGACCAGCTGGGGCTGAAGAACATCACGCTGCTGGGCAACTCGCTGGGCGGCGCCGTGGCACTGGGCTATGCGCTCAAGTACCCCGAAGACGTCAAGAGCCTGATCCTTATGGCTCCAGGCGGCGTGGAAGAGTTTGAAACCTATATGGCCATGCCCGGCATTGCCAATATGTTCAACGTCTACAAGCAAGGCAAGACCGGCCCCGAAGCCATGCGTGCCGTCATGAGCATGCAAGTGGTGGACCAGTCGCTGCTGACCGACGAAATCATCAACGAGCGCGCTCCTATCGCCCTGACCCAGACCGAGGCTTCGCGCCAGCGCCTGTACATCCCCAATATGACCGAGCAACTGCCCGAGCTGAAGTGCAATGTGCTGGGCTTCTGGGGCATGCAGGACGCCTTCAACCCCGTGGGCGGCGCAGACAAGCTGGCCAAGGGCATCAAGAACTGCCGCGTCGTGCTGGTCAACCAGTGCGGCCACTGGGTACAGGTAGAGCACCGCGAGATGTTCAACCGCACCTGCATCGACTTCATGAAAAACGGTTGAAGAGCCATGAGTGACAAACAATTCATCGAACAGCAAGGCCAGCGCCTGTATGAGGCGCTGCGCACCGCCAGGACATTGGCACCGCTGACCGACAGCCACCCCGAGATGACGGTGGAGGACGCCTATCACATCTCCCTGCACATGCTGCGCCTGCGCGAAGCATCGGGCGAACGCGTAATAGGCAAGAAGATCGGCGTGACCTCCAAGCCCGTGCAAGATATGCTGAACGTGCACCAGCCCGACTTCGGCTTTCTGACCGACAGCATGGAGTTTGAAGATGGCGCTGCCGTCTCGCTCAAGGCCGCCGGTCTGATCCAGCCCCGCGCCGAGGGCGAAATCGCCTTCATGCTTAAGAAAGACCTGCAAGGCCCAGGCGTGACCAAGGAAGATGTGCTGGCCGCCACCGAGTGGGTTGCGCCTTGCTTCGAGATCGTCGATTCGCGCATCAACGACTGGAAGATCAAGATTCAGGACACTGTGGCCGACAACGCCTCCTGCGGCGTCTTTGTCATTGGCAAGCAGCACACCGATCCTGCCGCGCTGGATCTGGCCGCCGCTGCCATGCAGATGACCAAGAACGGCGAGCCTGCAGGCTCGGGCCTGGGCAGTGCCGTGCAAGGCCACCCCGCCGAAGCCGTGGCCTGGCTGGCCAACACCCTGGGCGCTTTTGGCATTCCTTTCAAAGCCGGTGAAGTGATTCTCTCTGGCTCTCTCGCCCCCCTGGTGCCCGCCGCCGCCGGTGACCGTTTCGATATGGTCATCGAAGGCATGGGTACTTGTTCCATTCAATTCACCGAGTAAGAAACCATGACGCAAAAAAAGATCAAGTGCGCACTGATCGGTCCCGGCAATATCGGCACCGACCTGCTCATGAAACTGCAGCGCTCCCCCATTCTGGAGCCTGTGTGGATGGTCGGTATCGACCCCGAATCCGACGGTCTCAAGCGTGCCCGCGAAATGGGCATCAAGACCACCGCCGAAGGTGTGGACGGCCTGCTGCCCTTCGTCAAGGAAGACGGCATCCAGATCGCCTTCGACGCCACCAGCGCCTACGTTCACGCCGAAAACAGCCGCAAGCTCAATGAGCTGGGCGTGCTGATGATCGACCTGACACCCGCCGCCATCGGCCCCTACTGCGTGCCCAGCGTGAACCTGGCCGAGAAGGTTGCCGAAAAGGCCATGAACGTGAACATGGTTACCTGCGGCGGCCAGGCCACCATCCCCATGGTGGCAGCCGTGTCCCGCGTGCAGGCCGTGAGCTACGGTGAAATCGTGGCCACCGTCTCCAGCAAGTCGGTCGGTCCCGGCACCCGCAAGAACATCGACGAATTCACCCGCACCACAGCCGGTGCCGTGGAAAAGATTGGCGGCGCACAAAAGGGCAAGGCCATCATCGTCATCAACCCTGCTGAGCCTCCGCTGATCATGCGCGACACCATCCACTGCCTGACCGTGGATACGCCCAAGAAGGAAGAGATCGAAGCGTCCGTGCAGGACATGATCAAGGAAGTGCAGAAATACGTCCCCGGCTACAAGCTGGTCAACGGCCCCGTGATCGACGGCAACCGCGTCTCCATCTACATGGAAGTCGAAGGTTTGGGCGACTACCTACCCAAGTACGCCGGCAACCTGGACATCATGACCGCCGCCGCTGCACGCACGGCCGAGATGTTTGCCGAAGAAATCCTGGCTGGCCGCTTTGAGCTGGCTGAAGCTGCTGTTGCCGCCTGACCCTAGGAGAAATACATGTCCCTCAAAGGCAAAAAAATCACCGTTCACGACATGACGCTGCGTGACGGCATGCATCCCAAGCGCCACCAGATGTCGCTGGAGCAGATGAAGTCCGTGGCCTGCGGCCTGGACGCTGCTGGTGTGCCCCTGATCGAAGTCACCCATGGCGACGGCCTGGGCGGCAGCTCGGTCAACTACGGCTTCCCCGCCCATACGGACGAGGAATACCTGTCCACCGTCATCCCGCTGATGAAGCAGGCCAAGGTCTCGGCCCTGTTGCTGCCCGGCATCGGCACCGTCGATCACCTGAAGATGGCCCACGACCTGGGCGTGTCCACCATCCGCGTGGCCACGCACTGCACCGAGGCCGATGTCTCCGAGCAGCACATCTCCATGGCCAGCAAGATGGGCATGGACACCGTGGGCTTTTTGATGATGGCCCACATGAACAGCGCCGACGGTCTGGTCAAGCAAGCCAAGCTGATGGAAAGCTACGGCGCCAACTGCATCTACATCACCGACTCGGCCGGCTACATGCTGCCCGATGACGTGAAGGAGCGCCTGTCCGCCGTGCGCCAGGCTCTGAACCCCGAGACCGAGCTGGGCTTTCACGGCCATCACAACCTGGCCATGGGCATCGCCAACTCTCTGGCGGCTGTCGAAGTCGGTGCCAACCGCATTGACGCTGCTGCCGCAGGCCTGGGCGCCGGTGCGGGCAACACCCCCATGGAAGTGCTGGTCGCCGTGTGCGCCCGCATGGGGATCGAAACCGGTGTGGACGTGTTCAAGATTCAGGACGTGGCCGAAGATCTGGTCGTGCCGCTGATGGACTTCCCTATCCGCATTGACCGCGATGCTCTGACCCTGGGTTACGCAGGCGTATACGGCAGCTTCCTGCTGTTTGCCAAGCGTGCCGAAGCCAAGTACGGCATCCCCGCACGCGAGCTGCTGCTGGAGCTGGGCCGTCGCGGCATGGTGGGCGGCCAAGAAGACATGATCGAGGACACCGCCCTGACCATGGTCCGTAACCGCAAGGAGGCCGTGGCCGCCTGATCCGGCTGTCAGTTTTTCATTTCCACTTCAAGTTCAGTCCAGCGCCATGCCAATGGCTCTGGACTTTTTTTTCGCCCGTAATGGACAAAAACGCTGGCCAGCCGTTTGAAAAACATCAACAAAGCAGACCCAAAAGCCTCTCAGTATTGAGAAAGCAGCTATCAAATAAGAAAGGAGCAATGCCGAGACACTCGGAATTGCTCCAATCAATATCAGAAAATCAGAAAAGACCTGCACATGAGGCATGTGGCCACCGGCCACCTGCCTCGGAGCTGGGCATCACACCGTCAAGCGTCAATAGCCTGCAGCAAATACCGCCTGCCAGGAGTTCTGTGCACTGGCAACCTGAATGCCCTGGGGTAGCTTGGCTTGGTTGGACTGCGCCTCGCCAACATCGGACGTCCCAGCGCTAGGCAGATTCTTGATAGGCAGATAGACCGCCAGCACAGCGGCCCCGATCATCAGGCTACGAAAAACATTGATCAGGCGGAAAGGCTTTTTCATCGGTGTCTCCTTGAAAGCTGAGGCTCTTTGTCCCCTTTGCTCCGAGTATCGCCATGCCAAAAATGCAAACATCGTCCGTTTTAATGAGCAGGTATCTACCTAGGGTGCAACACTAGGGAGCAAACCATTACCCTTCTTTGCTTCAGCCGAGAGAGCTCAAATCAGACAAAGCTCTTGAGATATCAATTGAATAGCACAATGCGCTTACCCAGCAACCACTTCCCCGAGGTTTGAGCGGCATTTTATGGGCAGCAAGAAGCTCAGCAAAGGCGCCCCTGCTGGGCACCCAATGGCACCCAACGCGGTCAGCCAGCGCCAGTTGAGCCTATTCATACACACCGGAGCGCCCAGCGTGCCCACCAGATAGCCGCCAAAGCAAAAGGAGCCAAGCAGCCCACCTGCTTGGGCGGCAAGTGAAAGCTGTCTGCCAGACTGCCCTGCAGCACCGGCTAGGTATTAAGCGGAAGACCGCCAATGGTGGACGCCAGGCTGGCAGCCACCATAGGTACGACCATATTCCAAGGCTTGGGGGTCATACCCATGGCAGTCTTTCGAGCTCGCTAATTACATGTAGAGCATGACCAGGTCGTTGATGACCGACGGACGCTCCTGGCCCACTACATGGATATTGATCTCCAAAATGACTTGCACGCCGCTCTTGATCTGCTCCACGGACTTGACCCGTGCACGGGCGCGAATCTTGCAGCCCGAGGGAACAGGCGTCGGAAAGCGCAGGCGGTCAGAGCCGTAGTTGACGATGTTGTTGAAGTCCACCACCTCGTAGTCCAGCGGAATCTTGAGCTGGCTGGTCAGCACCTGCACCAGCGCACCGTGGGCGATGGTGGTGCCGAACGGGCTCTTTTCGCGCGCCTGTTCGGGGTCGGTGTGAATCCAGTAGTCGTCGCCCGAGAGCTTGGCAAAGTCGTTGATGACTTCCTGCGTCACCGCGAACTCATTGGACCAGGGGCTGTACTCCTCGGACACCAGCGACTTCATGGCCTCGATGTCCTTGACGGAGACTTTGCGCTTGGGCGTTGCGTTCTCCTCCTCCACTGCGGCAGCAGGTGCAGCCTCCTCTTCGGCCTTGATGACCGAAGGGTAGCTACCGGCATGGTCGGTAAAGCGCAGCAGCGTGACTTCGCCGGGGCGATCGTCAAACACCGGGCGCACTTCCATGCCGATCTTCAGCGCTTCAGGATCCACGCCCACCATGGTGGTGTTGATACGGACGCCCTCCTTGAGCTCGACCACGGCAAGCGCCTGAGGCATCTCATCCGTGAACTCGGGCATGGTGGGAATGCGCGCAATGGTGAAGCTGTACAGCGTGCCCTCACCCGAGACCTTGGTCCACTTTAGAGAGCGAGATCCGCAGACAGGGCAATGGGTGCGCGGGAAAAATATTGAATGCCCACGGTCACACTGCTGAATACGCACTTCGTGGGCCTTGAGCCCTTCCCAGTACGGTGCAGAAATTTCCGTGGGACGGGGCAGAGGTTTGTTCCAAGCCATGTTCTTATGCTCCCCGCAGGATCAAGGCGCCCTGCTCGCTCATCACACCACCGGTGCCGGACACATAGGCCAGGTCATTGCGGCCCAGCTGACGCTCGCCCGCACGACCCTGAATCTGATGCACCGCTTCGATCACCTGCGACATACCGCCCGCCGTGCCGGACTGGCCAAAGCTCAGCTGACCGCCGTGGGTGTTCATGGGGAAGTTGCCCTTGAAGGTGAAATCGTTGTTGCGCAGGAAGTCCATGCCCTTGCCCTTTTCGCAAAAGCCTGCATCTTCCAGCGACAGCATCACGGTGATGGTGTAGCAGTCATAGATCTGCGCCATGTGCATATCCGAAGGCTTCATGCCTGCCATCTCGAACGCCCTGGCAGATGCCGGGCCGATGGGCGTCTTGAGCATGTCTGCCATGTAGGTAGGCGACTTGCTGCTGACATGCTCGCCGCAGCCCACAATGCTGACGGGTCGGTTCTTGGTCGTCTTGGCGCGGTCGGCGCGTGTGACGATCATGGCACCGCCGCCGGCTGCGGGCAGCACGATTTCCAGCACGCGCAGGGGCTCGGCCACCATGCGCGAGTTCAGCACGTCGTCCACCGTGATCGGCTGACCGTAGAACATGGCATTGGGGTTGTGGCAGGCATTGAAGCGCTGATCCACGCTGATGCGCGCTAGGGCGGCCGGGTCGTAGCCATAGACGGCCTTGTAGCGCTGGGCAATCATGGCGTAGCCGGTGTTTTGCGCCATGTGACCGTAGGGCAGATCCATCTCGGCCTCAGGAGCACCAAAACGCGTGCTGTGCCCACCAAAACGGCTGCTTTTCATGACTTCCTTGAAGTGGTCGTCATATTCCGAGTACGGCGTCATGCGCGCTGGCAGCACGCAAGCGACGGTGTTGCACAGGCCCATTTCAATGGCCGCTGCAGCACGCCAGACCATGGCCACCGAGCTGGCACCACCCAGGTCCACGACCTCGGCAAAGTTCAGCGGAATGCCCAGGTATTCGCCCGCCATGGCCGGCACAAAGCTGCTGGCTTCATGAAAGTGCGCGCCGCTGGTGATCAGGCCATCCACTTCGGACAGCTCCATGCCCGCGTCTTCCAGTGCTTGCAGCGTCAGGTCCGCCACCTGCTCCAGGTGGAACATGCGCGGCGCCGTTGCGTACTTCTCCGGCTTGTACTGTGCAACGCCTACCAGCGCTGCTTTTCCTTGCAAACCCATATGTCTCCCTTACCAAGAAAGTGTGTATTCATTGTGTAAATGAAGCAGGCCAAATCCATCGTCTGTAGAGACTAAAAAACCAGCCCCCGTACATACCCCTAATTCTCGGAGCAAACGTCCATTCGGACGATGTTGCTAGAGCTCCAAATCAAGAACCTCCTCCCATGTTTGCAGTACGTGTACGTGCGTGCACGAATCAACAAGGAGACAACGTGAAAACAGCCGTCGGTATCGGCGCAGCAGCATTGGTGGCCTTTGCCTCTGCGCTGGCCTTTGCACATCGCACCCCACCACCATTGGCACCCACCACCACAGGTATTGAACGCACCCACTTCAATGCCATCACACAAGTCGGCGACCGCTTGCTGACTGCTGGAGCACTTGGCGAAATCCTCTATTCCGATGACAAGGGCACGCATTGGAAGTCTGCCGCGCTCAGCGAAAACCGCCAGGCGCTGCTGATCAGCGTGGCCTTCTCCCCCGACAAGAAAACCGGCTTTGCCGTAGGCCACGAAGGCTGGATTCTGCGCACCAAGGACGGCGGCAGCTCCTGGGAGGAAATGGCGTTCTCCAAAGAAAACGGCGAGCCACTGATGTCGATTGCCCGCCTGCCCTCCGGTGACTGGATCAGCGTGGGTGCCTTCGGCCGCGCCATCACCTCCAAGGACAATGGTCAGACTTGGGAAACCCTGAGCCTGCCCGCCGAAGTCGAAGACAAGCACATGAACCGCATCAGCGGCAGTGAAGACGGCAAGCACTGGCTGATCGTGGGCGAACGCGGCCTGGTCATCAAGTCCGATGACGAAGGCCAGAGCTGGCAGATCGAGCCCGAGTTCTACAACGGCTCCTTCTACAACGCCATGGCCACGCGCGAAGGTGGCTGGCTGATCTACGGCATGCGCGGCAACGCTTTTGTGCAGTCCGCCCCGGGCAAGGCCTGGGTCAAATCCAACATTCCTGCACCGGTCTCCTTCTTCGGCCACGCACAGGAAAAGGACGGAACCATTGTCCTGGTCGGCCAGGGAAGCATGCTGGGCCTGAGCAAGGACGGCGGCAAAAACTTCACGCTGGAGCGAGCCCAGGGCCGTGCCACGCTGACCGACATTGTGCTGACGGGCCCGGACAGCGGCTGGATATCCAGCGACGCGGGCGTGCAACCCTTCCATCCCACACAACAAGCCAAGGCAGCCCCACAGGCTGAGCCAGGAGCAACTCAATGACTCTGAGCGAACCCACCACCTTGCTGAACCGGTTCATTGCCGCCACTGCGCGCTGGCTGATCTCGTGGAGCAAATCCATCATCGTGCTGACGCTGATTGCCACGGCACTGCTGGCCGTGTCGGCCATGCGCACCCACCTGGATCCCGGCTTCAACAAGCTGATTCCCATGCGCCACTCCTACATGGAGGCGTTTCTCAAGCACTCTGCCACTTTCTCCGGTGCCAACCGCATTCTGGTGAGTGTGGAGTGGAAGGGCCAGCAAGGCGATATCTACAACGAAGAGTTCCTCGAAACCCTGCGCGGCGTGACCGATGAGGTGTTCTTCACCCCAGGCGTCAACCGCGGTCAGGTGTACTCGCTGTTCACCCCCAACGTGAAGTACATCGAGATCACCGAAGACGGCTATGTGGGCGAAGTGCTCATTCCCTCGCGCTTTGAAGCCAATGAGGAAGGCTTGGCCAAGGTGCGCTCCAACGTCGCCAAGTCCGGTCAGATTGGCTCTCTGGTCAGCAACGACCTCAAGAGCGCCATGGTGCGCGCCGACCTGCTGGAGGTCGACCCCAAAACCGGCGAGAAGCTGGACTACCACAAGGTTGCCCAGCGCCTGGAAGAGATTCGCAGCAAGTTTGAAAGCAAGGACATCTCCATTCACATCATTGGTTTTTCCAAGGTGCTCGGAGATGTGATGGACGGCCTGACCACTGTGATGACGTTCTTCGCCATCGCCTTTGTCATCACCGCCATCATGCTGCGCATGTACACCAAGTCCACCAACCTCACCGTGGTGGGCCTGGCCGTGGCTCTGCTGCCCGTGATATGGCTGCTGGGCCTGCTGCCGCTGATCGGCTATGGCATCGACCCCATGTCGATTCTGGTGCCCTTCATGATCTTCTCCATCGGGGTCTCTCACGCCGTGCAGATGACCGGCGCCTGGAAGCAGGACATGCGCGACGGCCTGGGTGCCAAGCTGGCCGCTGAAAACGCCATTCGCAAGCTGGCCATCCCCGGCACACTGGCCCTGCTGGCCAACGCCCTGGGCTTCATGGTCATCATGCAGATCGACATCCCCATCGTGCACGAGCTGGGCGTGACCGCCTGCCTGGGCGTGCTGCTGATGATCATCACCAACAAGGTCTTCCTGCCTGCCCTGCTGGCCAATCTGCGCCTGGAAAAGAAGGCGATGGAAGAAAAGTCCGGTAACGTCAACGGACGCAACCCCACCTGGTGGAAGGTCTCGGCCATGGCCGAGTCCCGCCCTGCCACGATAACGCTGATCTTCTCCCTTGCTCTTCTGGCTGCCGGCACCTATCAGTCGCGCCACCTGCGCACCGGTGACATTGGCACAGGCGCGCCCGAGCTGCACGCAGACTCGCGCTACAACCTGGACAACGACAACATCATCAGCAACTACTCCATCGGCATGGATGTGCTGTCGGTGTTTGTGGAGACCTCCAACCTCGACGAAGGCTGCCTGAACTGGCAGGTCATGAACGCGGTCGAGCGCTTTGAAACCCGTATGCGCCGTGTCGATGGCGTGCAATCCGTGTCCACCGTCTCCGGGCTGTCCAAGATTGCAGCCTCCAGCAACAACGAAGGCAACCCCCGCTGGGCCGCGCTGCAGCGCACGGAAGCCGCTCTGCGCTCGGGCACCAAGGCACTGTCTCCCGATCTGGGCCTGAACACCGAAGGCTGCAAGGTCATCAACATGCAGGTCTTCCTCAAGGACCATGAGGGCTCGACACTGACTCATGTGGTCAACGAAGTGCGCGACTTCATTGCGGCCGACAAGACGCCTAACGTCAAGTTCCTGCTGGCCGGCGGCAACGCAGGCGTGGCCTACGCCACCAACGAAGCCGTGGAAAAGGGCGAAATCCAGATTCTGGGCGCCCTGTTCACCACCATCACCTTGCTGTGCTGGTGGACCTTCCGCAGCTGGCGCGCCGTGCTGTGCATCATCGTGCCTCTGGCCATCGTCTCCATCCTGTGCAATGCACTGATGTCCTTGCTGGGCATTGGCCTGAAGGTACCTACCCTGCCCGTGATTGCGCTGGGCGTGGGTGTGGGCGTGGACTACGGCATCTACCTGTTCGAGAGCATGCAGCATGAGCTGCGCGAGCGCGACATCACGCTGCGCGAGGCTTTCTACGAAGCCATGCGCCAGCGCGGCAATGCGGCCATCTTCACGGCGCTGACCATGTCGATCGGTGTGGGCACCTGGGCTTTCTCGGCCCTGAAGTTCCAGGCCGACATGGGCATCTTGCTGGCCTTCATGTTCCTGGTGAACATGCTGGGTGCCATCTTCCTGCTGCCCGCCATGGCCTACTGGCTCAATGTGGGCACGGCTGAATCCAAGGCCCGCATCAAGCGCCTGCAAAAGCAGCCCGCCAAGGCGGCAGCCGGCAGCAGCAGCGCGGGCGGCGCAAGCCACACCGGCGGCATGCTCAAGCCCGAACCCCAGTCCTCCGTGAACGGCAAAGTGTGATGAAGACTGCAGCAAGCACACTGGAGCAGCTCCTTCTGGAGCATGCTCTGGCCCAGACCCTGACTCGCTATGCCACGGCATGCGACAGCCGCAACTGGGACTTGCTGCAGCAGGTGTTCACACCTGACTGCACCACGGTCTATGGCGGCAGCTACATCTGCGAAGGTGTGCCCAAAGTGCGCCGCATGATCAGCACCCACCTGGGCGGCTGCGGCCCCACCCAGCACCTGCTGGGCAACCTGGAGGTCGACGCCAGCAATCCTCTGCGCCCACGCAGCAAGATTCAGGTTCGGGCCGTCCATCAGGGCCTGGGCGAACGAGCGCATCTGCGCTATGACGCCATTGGCTTCTATGAAGACGAGTGGGTCCAGCTGCCCGAGGGCTGGCGGATACAAAAGCGCAGCATGACCATGCTGCTGGAAATCGGAGACCGCAGCGTGCTTCAGCCTGCTGCCTGAGAACGTCAACACGTTCTGAGCCCCTCCTCAAGCCGCACAGCCCATGCTGAGCGGCTTTTTCTTTTCTGCTCTCAAAGCATCAAAAAAAGGAGCTGGAAGCGCAAGTCAATCATTGATCTCAGGCATAAAACCATCTGAAATCCATAACCAACAAGCACTAGCAGCTCCTGTTTATTGTTTTTGATTGCCTTACTGCACCAGCTTTACTTTGAGAAATTGCAGCAGTTGCTTGTTGGCCAGACTACGCGCGGTTTCATCACGGCCTGCCAAGTAGCCCACCTTGACACAGTCTCCCAGCGCCTTGCCGCTCTCAACCCGGATCTTGTAGCGCGTCTGCCGATCCGTCTGCGCCCCAGCCGGAATCAGCGGCTGGCCGTTGAACACCGGAAAATCCTTGTCGTTAAATTCAATGATGCAACCGGCCCCGGCCAGATACGGCCGGTTCGTCATCTCGCGCGGCTTGTTGCTCTCCCAGTCATGTCCGGCCTTGGCGTAGACCACGGTGCTGACTTCAGAGCCCGCCTCGCGCAAGATTTTTTCCTGCTGCGCACAGGCCACCAGATCGTTTGACGCATCTTCGCCAGCACGGAAGCTCAGCAAGGGCGCGCCCGTGGTCTTGCGCGACTGCAGCAGCGCGTAGCAAGGCCCGTAAAAATCCACATGCAATGCAAACGGCTGAATGAACGGCGCCAGCTTGTCGCGAATGCGGGCATCCATGCTCATGCGCGCGGCAATACCGCCCTTGGAAAAGCCCATCACCCCGATGCGCCAGCTATCAATGGCCGGGTGCTTGTTCAAGGCCTTGAGCGCGGCATAGGCATCGGCCACCGCGTCGAACTCCGAGGTGCCCATGACCTTGAGGGCATAAGGCATCTCCTCGCTGATGCCACGCGGCTTGAAGTTGTCCACCAACAAGGCCGCAATGCCGTTGTCGGCCAGCATCTGGGCCGTTTCGTTCTCCCGCCCAGGAATGGCTCCCGCACCTCCCGGCAGCACCACCATGGCTGGCACCTGCCTCTTTGCACTGGCCCCCTTGGGCAAGAACAGCTTGCCCATGCCCATGGTCGCCTCGGCCTTGGCGGGCTGATTGAGCAGCACATCGAGGTCATAAGGGCTGCTGGACTTGAAGCGAATTTCGCCTTGCGTGTCACCGTACAGTTCGGTCGGTGGCATCAGGGGCGCGACTTTGGGCAGTGGCGGCAAGGCATCGAACAGATGCTGGGCAAATGCCGTGCTGCCCATCAGTACCAGGGCCGCAGCTCCCAGGGGCCGGGACCATTTCCGAGTCAGTATTTGCATTGGCTTGCTTTCCTCACAAACACAAAAGCCCGGAGAGCCGGGCTTTTGTGAGATAGGCTCGTTCGCGCTGATTAGAACGAGTACTTGGCCGTCACGGACAGCTGGTCGCGGTCCGCCATGGGGCGAGCGCGCAAAGCATCGTTCGAAGGGTTGCCCAGGTAGTTGATGTAAGCCACGTTGATGGAGAAGTTGCTCTTGCGAACAAAGGTGGCACCAATACTCAGGCGGCTGTCGCTTTGGCCACCGCCGAAGGTACCAACGGTCGAGCGGCCGCGCAGCTGGCTCTGATAGCTAATGGGAACGGACAAGTCCCAACCCTCAAAAATGCCGGGGTAACCCAGAGTCAGGGTGGCGCCAGCGACCAGAGAGTTTCTGGTTTTGTTGCCCAGTGCTGCAGAGTCTGTACTTCCACCGTCGACATCCATGATGCGAGAACCGGAGATTTCAGCGGCCAGAGACATGTCGTCAGCAATGCCCGTGCGGCCAATGTTGTAAATACCGCCAACGTTGGCCTGAACAATATCGCCACGCAAGACTTTGCCACCGCTGGTCACAGGCGTGCCTTTGCGATAGCTGGCTTCACCAAAAGCCGAGAACTTGCCAAAAGTCGTGCTGACTGTGGTGCCCAGCATCTTGATGTCATCGAAATATTTGATGCGGTAGCCATCTGCGCCAAAGATCACACTGGGAGAGCGATCCTTGTAGTTCAGGTAGTAGATGCCCACTTCCGTTTCATCGGTCACACGATAGCGACCACCCACACCCCACTGTCCAGAGCTGCTGGGGCGAATGTCACCCTGGTAACCCAGGCCAGGAGGGCATGTGCCAGCGTTAGGTGCCGCGCAGAAGTTGCCAGGTCCGACCACGTTGGCCGTGCTGGTGTACATGCCCACGGCAGGCAGCAGTGTTTCATGGAAGCCAAACTGGTAATGCGCCAACAACGACAGTTTGGGGTTCACTTCCAGAGATGCAGAGATCTGGTCTTCAGGCAGCAGAATTTCCTTGATTTCTGCACCTGGAGAGGCCGCCTTGGCCGCATCGCTGGGCCCCTGCGCTGCCGCAATATTGGCGAAGTACATGGACTCGCCCCAGTTCACGACCTGCTTACCCACACGCACCGTGGCACGGCTCTCGCCCATGTTGAAGCTGGTGTAGGCATAGGTGTCGAGCAGACGCGAATAGCCGCCGCCGTAGCGTTTGGCTGCCGGGGTAAAACGGTTCGGCACACCACCCGTGCTGATCAACTGATTCGGGTTGTCATTGCGATGGTGGTACACATCGTCATAGAAGGTGCTGGCGTTCAGCACAAAGCCGCTGTTACCCTTGGACAGCTTGCTCTCCCAGACAGCGCCCAGACGGTTGGCAGTAAGCGCCCCCTTCTTGAAGTTGTTATTGCCGTCGGAGTTCAAAACCGGCGATGGGTTATCCAGGCGTACGCCCAAGCCATAACTGACGTTCAGACGCCAGTCAAACTTCAGACCATCGCCCAGCTCGATAGTCTCCCCCGCTTGAACAGCACCCATGCCCAAGGACAGCAGTGTAGCCACTGCAATGGGGCTGAGTTTCTTCATCTTATTTTTCATAGTCGTCGCTCGTTGATAAAACTTAGTTGCCTGCATTACGTGCGGCTTCGGGTGTGAACATCGAAGGTGTCAAGTCACCCTTGTTCAGGATTGGGCCCTTGGGACGCTCCTGGAACAAGTTGTAGCCCATGTATCCGCCGGAGTTCAGGTCGTGATAGAAGGACGTTCCTGCATGCCACGCCTTGATATCTGGGGAGTAGTAATAGTTGATGAAGGCATGCTGCCAGAGCTGACCACGTGCATCGTAGTAGTCGCCTGCAACCGCCTGTCCTGTGTCCTCATCAATGAACATCACACGTTTACCGTATATATGGCGGTAACCTTCTTTCAAAGAACCTTCCACCGCCCAGACACGGCGCAGCTCATAGCGCATGAAGTCTGGATTGGCATGGCCGGGCTTGAGCAGGTCGGCGTACTTCACTGTAGGCTGGTGGATCTTGTAGTTGTTGGCGGGGATGTACATCTCCTTCTTGCCCAGCAACTTCCAGTTGTAGCGCTCAGGCGAGCCATTGGACAAACGATCAGAGTCAATCGTCATCTTGCCGCCGGTTCCACTCATAGGCTGATCGAAGCCATATTCAGGCACCTGACGCACGCGACGGGTACCCGGGTCGTAGGACCATGCCAAGCGTTTATCCTTAGCGAAATTCACGGGTTCCACCGAGTGCGTAACGCCGCCCTTCTCACGCTGCGGAGCCAGGGTTCTGGTACGGGTATAGGCCATCACCCCTTCCACCGGCTTACCGGCATTCGCGGGGTTGTTATCCATACTCAGGTTCAAATTTTCCTGACGCCCCCAGGCAATGGAACCATCAGACATGACATTGGCCATGTCACGGACAATTTGCTCTGTGTATGCACGTGTGGGCAGCAAGTTATTCCACACCAGCTCAACACCGTTCTTGGGAATCGGGAAGTTGATTGCCCCGAAACTACCTCTCACACTCAGGCCGTTATCAGCGACTTCGGACTCCAGCGCATTTTTCTTGGCGATAGCGCAGACTTCGTCTGTATAACGGAAATCACGGTGCCCCGTGTAGACCGGAATCTGCATGGTCTTGGGGTATTTTTTGAACATGGCTTTCTGGCCATCGCTGAGCTTGTCAGCGTACTTATCCATGTTCTCAGCGGTGATCACAAACAGCGGCTTCTCGTCGGCATAAATGTCCACAGGGTGCTTGCCACTGGACTGCTCATGCGCCACACCTGCAGGTGCTCCAACCCACTTGCCGGTGAACTCGGGAATCGTTCCTTCCTTGTTGCCAGCCTTGATGGCGCCAACGCAAGTCAGCTCCTTGCCCAGCTTGTCCGCCTCGCTCGCCGGCACCTTTGCCCATACCGATGTAGCCACCATCAAACCCACACCAATAGCCAGTGGAGTTTTGGTTTTTGCAAACTTCATCTATGTCTCCTAGGTTCTAGAACTTTTTTTTATGGGTGCTACAAACGAGGTACGTTGCCCCGCCGCTACCCCAATGGTTTTGCCGTTTTCAGGCAATCGCATACTGCTTGAGCAAGCCCTTTCACCCATCGTCTGAGAAGACTACTGACAGACCCTAAAGATCTAGTCCACATAGGCAATAGCCCCCCGCTTTCCCCATGGTTTCCCCATAGAAAAAGCCTGCAATCGCGCAAAGCGAAAGCAGGCTTTGTCATGAGGCTGGGGAAAGTCCTAGGCTGCTTTGCAGCGCCCCCCAAAACCACATCAACGCATCAGGTGCGCACACTCCTTGCGGATTGATGCCTTGAGCATTTTCCCAGCAGGGTTGCGAGGCAGCGGCTCGTGACGCACAACGATCTGATTGGGGACCTTGTAGCCCGCCAAGCGCTGCGCCACAAATGCACGCAAGTCTTCCGGCGTCAGTGTGGACTGGGGCTTGCCCACCACGACTGCCACCACCTGCTCTCCAGTCACCTCATGGGGCATGGCAAAGACCGCAGCCTCATCCAGAAGCTCGTGCTGCAGCAGACATGCCTCGACCTCTGCCGCTGCAATTTTTTCGCCACTGCGGTTGATTACATCCTTGATGCGGTCCACGATGGTGAGAAAGCCGTTGGCATCTAGAACACCGATATCTCCGGTCTTGAACCAACCATCATGCATGGCCTTTTCGGTAGCCTCTTTTTCGCCCCAGTAACCCTGCATGATGCTCACACCCTTGAGCCAAATCTCTCCAGGCTCTCCCACCGGTAGCGCCGAGCCGTCCAGATCGGCAATGCGCACATCGATGATGGGCGAGAGAACCCCTGAGCTGCGCGGATTCACCTCGAACATGAGGCCAGAGCTTCCCGCACACACACCATTCGACTCGGTCAGGCCAAAGCCGATACCCGACATGCGACCGCTGAATTTCTGCAGGACTTCTTCAATCAAGCGCGGGTGAAGACCGCCGCCACCAAAGCCAACTCCCGAAAGATTGCCAGAGTTCTCGGGCAGCTCGAACCCCGGCAATGCCAGCAGCTGCTGAACCATGCTGGGCGCGCCGTTGAACTGGGTCACTTTTTCCTTGCGAATCAGCTCCAGCGCCTGGGCAGGATCCCAGCGATGGATGAAGATCAAGCGACGACCATGACGTAAGCTGATCAGCAGCTGTGCATGCAGTCCGCTGACATGAAACAGTGGCACTGCAGACAATGTGGTCGGCTGAAGCTGGCGGGCCATGATGGTGGCAATGGCATCAGGCGATGTCATGGCCGCCACTGCACCGATGAAGTCAATATTGAACAGGGCCTGGCACACCGCTGTATGCGTGGACTCCACCCCCTTGGCACGGCTGGTGGCCCCGGAGGTAAACAGAATCAGAGCCGTATCTGCGCCCTGCTGCTGCGGCGTGACGTAGCCTTCATCAGCACACAACAAGTCAGCCCAGGCCACATCCCCGCCTTCGCCATCAACTACCACGATCTTGAGTGCCGAACCGGCCACTGCATGCTTGACACGCTCATAGCGATCGGCATCGCAAATCAGCCATGCTGGCGTTGTATCGTCCAGGTTGGACATCAGCTCGCTGCCCAGTCCAAAACTGTTGACGGGAACAGGTACAGCTCCTACCAAGGCGGCAGCCGCAAAGGCAACCGCCCACTCAGGACGGTTGCGCATGGCAATCGCCACACGATCCCCTGCCTTCAGCCCCAGCTGCTTTTGCATGCGGCTGGCAACAGCATCAACAGCACTGAAGAAGCGGTCAAATGACCAGCGATCCTCGCCATAAACCATAAACTCCGCCGCGCCATGAGCGCGTCCGGCGTTGATCAGTTGCGGCAGCGTCTGAAAGGCGTTGCGATAGCCTTTGACAACTCTTCCATCGGGCAGTTCCATAGTCTGCAACTCAAACGGTGCGCCGGGCGATGTAAGCTGTGCAGTAATGGCCTTGATCTTGTCGCCGATGGAGGCTGCGGAATTTGTCTCTTTTGTCATTGTCAGAACCCTTTCAGTTGAGCGTAGCGTTCCCTATGGAAACGAGCATCTCCCAGCAGCAACTGCAAAGTCCGCGCACGCTTGAAGAAAAGGCCGATATCCAGCTCATCCGTCACACCAATGCCGCCATGCAGCTGCACGGCTTCATTGCACAGCTTCTCGCACAAGTCCGAGGCCTTGGCCTTGGCCAGGCTCACCAGCTCAGCCACCTGGGTCTCTTTGCCTGCATCAATGGCTTCATGCGCCGCCAGCACACAGCTCTCCAGCAACTCCAGCTCGACATACAAACGCGAGGCCCGGTGCTGCAGCGCCTGAAAAGAGCCGATTTGCACATCGAACTGCACACGTTCCTTGAGATAGGCAATCGTGCGCTCGAATACCTCACGCATCAGGCCCAAGGCTTCGGAGCACAGGCAGGCACGTGCACGGTCCAGCACTTCATCGAGTGCCTCCAGCGCCGGCATGTTCACCAGTGCCATTTCGGCCGTCAACGCCACATTCTCAAAGCGCACCCTGACCATGTTTCGGCTGTCGATCATGTGTGTGCGCTGCACGCTGACTCCGCTCGCCTTGGCTGGCACCAGCCACAGACCGGGAGCCCCTTCGCCAGACGCTGCCAGCACGACAAAAGCATCTGCGCCTGCGCCGTCAATCACAAAGAATTTCTCGCCATTCAAGCTCCAGCCTGCACTGTTTTGCACGGCAATCGTCGCCAGGCGTTCAGGCAGGTGCCGACCTGACTTTTCATCCAGAGCCAAGGCAATGCGTGCCTCACCGCTGGCGAGCAAAGGCAGCCACTTGGCCTGCTGAGCACTGGAGCCCGCACGAATCAACAATTCAGGGGCCATCACCGCCTGGCTCAACAATGGCTGAGCCGACAGGTTTCGACCAATGGCTTCAAACACTGCCCCCATTCCAAGATAGCCAGCGCCCAAACCATCGTGCTCTTCAGGCAACACGGCAACAGGCCAACCCATCTCCACCATCTGCTGCCAAAGCCCTTGATCAAAGCCCAGCTCCACCTTCTCATCACGCAGACGACGCTGCTGAGCTACAGGTGCCTGTTCAGCCAGAAAGGCCACGGCACTGTCTTTGAGCAATTCCTGCTCTTGCGACAAAAGCATGGTCATATTCTTGTCTCCAATTCATTTCTCTATTTGCAGGCATCGCCTTGAGCCACGACTGCTTGCCCCAATCCAGGGACGCCGAGCAAGAGCCGCATCACGGCGAGGGCGTCATTCCCTCCTTGCGCGAAGCGATAAAGGGGGAAGGCGCGCAGCACCTCAGCGGGTTAAGGTAACTCCAGCACCCGCTTGGCAATGATGTTGAGCTGCACCTCAGAGCTGCCTCCGGCAATCGTGTAGCTCTTGGATCGCAGCCACGCCCGGCAGACATCGAGTTCTTCAGCGCTGAAGTCCTCACCCTCCCAGCCCAGCCCGCGCAGGCCCATGGTCTGCTCCAACAGCTCGTACTTGGCGACTTCCTGCTCGGTCTGCACCAGTTTCATGATGCTGGAGGGACCGGACACATCCTGTCGTGCCAGCGCTTTTTCGGTCACGCGGCGGTGCGTCAGGGCAAAGGCCTGCGCATCCATCAACACGCTGGCCAGCTTGTCGCGCAGCACCGGCTCATTCACGTGGCCGTTTTCATCCACCATATAAGGCAAGGCGGTCTTGAGCGCATCGTGCGAAGGAGCGCCACCTTCCGTGAACTTGGACATGGCCGCACGCTCATGCAGCAGCAGCTTCTTGGCCAGCGACCAGCCTTCGCCTTCCTTGCCCACCAACTGACGCACCGGCACGCGCACATCATCAAAGAACACCTGGCAGAAGCTGGATTTGCCACTGATCAGCTCGATGGGCTTGACTGTTACGCCAGGGCTCTTCATATCGATCAGCAAAAAGCTGATGCCGTCCTGCTTCTTGCCCTCGGTGCTGGTTCGTACCAGTGCATACATCCAATCGCCCTTGTCTCCGTCCGAAGTCCAGATCTTGCCGCCGTTGACGATATAGGCTTCGCCTTGCTCGTCTGACACTTTGCGCGCCGAAGTCTTCAGGCTGGCCAAGTCGGAGCCGGCATTGGGCTCTGAGAAGCCCTGGCACCAGCGTTGCTCACCACGCATCATGGGCACCAGATGCTCGAGCTTTTGCTCATGCGTGCCCACTTCAAGCAGTACTGGCCCCAGCATCCACACGCCCAGGTTGTACTGGGGCTGGCGGCAACCCAGGCGCGCCATCTCAGTTTCCAGAACCCGGGCTTCCTTGGGGGAGAGTCCACCACCGCCATACTCCTTGGGCCAAGAAGGTGCAAACCAGCCGCGATCGCGCATGCGCTCAAACCACAGCTTCTGATCCTCGTTCAAGAACTGCAGCTTGGAGCTACCCCACACCATCTCTTCCGAGACGATAGGCCTGCGCATGCTGGCGGGGCAGTTCTCTTCCAGCCAAGCCGCGACTTCTTGTTTGAATGTTTCCAGTTCCGTCATCGCTCTCTCACTTCACGCCAACGAAAAATATGCAATTTTGTCTGTGCCGGTCTGGCTGCACAGCTCCCCAGCCTGTTGAAGCAGGTTTAAATGCGCAATGGTTTCCCCTAATGCCATCAGGCGGTCGACCGGGCCGCGCAGCTTGGGGAACATCACCCGCATTAATTCAACCGCTGTAGCCTTGTCAACCTGCTCCAGATGCTCTTTGATCTGAACAAAGGCATGCTCGTGGTGCTCTCGAATCTGATCCAGCCGCTCATGCAAGCCATAGAAAACACCTTGGTGCGAAGGCAGCACCAGCGTTTGAGCCGGTAGTTGACGCAATCGCTGCAAAGACTCCATCCAGTATTTAAGCGGATTGCCCTCCGGCTCTATGGGGCTGACCATCACATTCGAGGTAATGCGCGGCAGCACCTGATCGCCTGCGAGCAAGATGCCTTCGGCTTCGTTATAGAGGCAGGCATGCTCGGGCGAATGCCCTTCCCCCAGCACCACGCGCCATTGCCGCTCACCAATTTGCAGCACTTCCCCGGGGCGGATACGCTGATAGTGGCTGGGGTGTTTGGGCATGAACGGGTCTTTGCGCATGGCGCCGATCATGGTTTCCAGCTCTTCCTGCATCACTCCTGCTCGCGCATAGAAGCCGACATGTGACTGCGGCAGCGGATCGGGCGGCGGCCCCATCAAAGAGCGCAGCATCATGAATTCGCCATACGTCATGTACAGCGGAACGCCAAAACGCTCCTGAAGCCACCAGGCAGCACCCGCATGGTCGTAGTGGCAATGGGTGCAGATCACACGGGTCAGGGGCTGGCCTGCCAACTTTTCCGTAAAGATCTGTTCCCACAGCTCAAAGGTCTTGGGAATACCCAGCCCGGTATCCACCAATGCCCAGCCATCGCCATCACGCAGCAGGTAAACATTGATATGGTCCAGCGCCATGGGCATGGGCATGCGCAGCCACAACAGGCCGGGCACAATCTCCACATGACTGCCGTCCGGCTTTGGCGGCTCAAACGGATAGTTCAGCACATCGGGTGGCTTGATGCGCTCACGCTCCTTGACCGCATCCCTATGCACGCAAGGCCTCTTCGACGCTTTCTGCTGTCACCGGTACATAGGTCTGCAGTTTGTCATTGCGTACAAACAGGGGGTCACGGGTCTGCGTGCTGTCATAGCCCTGTTTTTGCAGGTCGACCTTACGCAGCTTGTAGTTGCCTGTCATGTCGGGGGTATCCATCAGGCGCACAAACAAAGGCGCTGCGTAACGCGGCAGACGCTTGAGCGCCAGACTCCAGAACGCCTTGGGATCAAACTGTGCCCCTTCCTGCATGACCAATGCCGCCATGCCTGCGCGACCTCCATGACCTGGTACCTGAACACCATAGACAGTCACCGCATCCAGCCCAGTGAAGTCACCCAGTGCATCGGCCACTTCCATGGTCGAGACGTTCTCACTCTTCCAGCGGAAGGTGTCGCCAATACGATCTACAAACCAACAATATCCATCTTCGTCGCAGCGCAGCAAGTCGCCAGACGACCACCAGGCATCACCTTCCTGGAAGACATTGCGCAGAATCTTTTTC
The DNA here is from genome assembly GCF_057369555.1 of Comamonas sp. FUJ_7. Taxonomy (NCBI): domain Bacteria; kingdom Pseudomonadati; phylum Pseudomonadota; class Betaproteobacteria; order Burkholderiales; family Comamonadaceae; genus Comamonas; species Comamonas sp. FUJ_7. Next base: position 19,121 of record NZ_JBXXZI010000010.1, on the reverse strand, counting down.
TCAGTCGCCTCGGCGCATGTATAGCCTTCGAAGCGGCCCGCCATCACGCCCGGATGCTGCATCAGCATGCCCAAAGCCTCGCCCGGCTCATTCACGCCCGCCAGCTGCAAGAAACCGTTTTCGTCGCGAATGTGCTCGCCCGTTTCCTGGTTGTAGCGCACCAGGCGCAGGTTGGTTTTTTCCCAAAACGGCACACGACCGCAGGAGCCGATACGGTTGTCCACGTTGATGGTGCTTGCATTGGCTTCCGTACTGCCCCATCCTTCAAAGATCTGGAAGTTACTGCCAAAGCGCTCGGACCACTGCTGCCATATCTCCTGTGTCATACCCGTGCCAGACATCTTGCGCAATGTGTGCTGACGATCATTGGGCGTTGGCTCGGCGCTCAGCAAAAAGCGGCAAATTTCTCCCACATACTGGCAAAACGTGATGCCATAGCGGCGCACATCGGCCCAGAACTCGCTGCGGCTGAATTTGCGTCGCACTACCACACTGGCACCAGCGCACAAGGCGGTACCCGTTGCAGACATAGACGCTGCAGCGTGGTACATGGGCAGGAAGCAGTAGAAGCGATCGTCCTGAGTAATCTCCCACAGCACCTGCATGGATTCGCCAGACATTAGCCAGCGCGCATGGCTGACCACCGCTGCCTTGGGCAGACCTGTGGTGCCGGACGTAAAGATGTACTGGGCCGTATCTCCGCCCACCAAACCCTCGCGCCATTCGGCAGGGCCGTTGCTGGTGTCCAGATTTGCACACAGCTGCTCCAGACTGGGGCCAAACTGCGCCAGCACCGCCGGGTCAGCAGGGCGCTCCGCATCTGGCCAGTGCATATAAGTCAGCGCGGGCAAGTCCTGCGTTGCTGCATATAGCGATGCGCACTCCTCGCCCACCACCACAAACTTGGCATTCGTCACATTCAGGCTATGCACCAGCGGCTTACCCTGAATGTAGGTGTTCATAAAGGCTGCAATGGCGCCCAGCTTGTTGATCGCCAGCCAGACAAAGAAGAAGGCGGCCCGGTTCTCCAGCGACATGGCGACGACATCGCCTTTGCGCACGCCCTGAGCTTGCAAGGCACGAGCCACCTGATTGGCACGGCCATTGAGCTGACCATAGGTGTAGGTGATATCGCCTTCCAGCAAAAAGGGGCGGTCTACGAGTCGCTGCGCGCTTTCTTCAAAGCGATCGGCGATCGTTTCTGGATTGTTGGCCATGTACTTCATGGCAACGGCGCTGCGACCATCCAGCTTGCGCTGGGTTTCTTCACGCGAGACCAGCTGCACTTTGGGTGCGGTGGCATCGCGTGTCATCGTAGCTGTGGTCATCCCTGTCTCCTTGTTTCTTGTCTTTGCCGGGATCGGCCAAACGTCATTGCATTCAATTAATCAGCGCTGTGCCCTTGGCATGCCCAGGCCAAACTGCGCAATCAGCTCACGCTGAATCTCGTTGGTGCCACCACCAAAGGTGTTCACCGTCGCGGCACGCACTTCAAACTCCAGCTCGCCCATGAGGAAAGCTGCAGCCGAATCGCCACGCACCAAAGAGCTGCTGCCCACGATGTCCATCAGACGGTGCAGTACCTCAATCACGCCTTCGGAGCCATAGACCTTGGTCGCCGATGCCAGGCTGACGTCCATGGTTCCCGCCTCCAGCCCTGCAGCAATGCGGAAGTTGGTCAAGCGCATGGCTTCAATGCGGGCATAGCACTCCGCAAGGCTGTGGCGCACCCAGGCCTGATCGACGGCACGACGGCCGTTTTCATCCTTGGCCTTGGCCCACTGCAGCACCTTGGTGAAAGGCGCAAACACCTTGTCGGACCAGGCTCCCAGACCCAGGCGCTCATGGTTGAGCTGCGAGGTAATCAGGCGCCAGCCACCGTTGAGCTGACCGATCAGGCGCGTGGCAGGCACTTCCACGTTGTCGTAGTACGTCGCAGCGGTGTAGCTGCCCACGGTCTCGATCAGCGTGTGCGAAAAGCCCTTGGCCTTGGTGTCCAGCACCATGATGGAGATACCCTTGTGGCGAGCCAGCTCCTGGCTGGTACGCGCGGCCAGCCACACGTAGTCAGCCGCCTCGATGCCCGAGGTCCAGAGCTTCTGGCCATTGACCACAAAGTGGCCGGTTTCCAGGTCACCCTTGAGCTCGGCCTGTGTCTTGAGCACCGCCAGATCAGAGCCCGCACCGGGCTCGGAATAACCAATGGCGAAAATGATGTCGCCTGTGGCCATGCCGGGCAGAAACTCATTTTTCTGCGCCTCTGTTCCATGCTCCATGAGGGCTGGGCCCACCGTGCTGATGGTCACAAAAGGCAGAGGTGCGCCAGCAATATTGGCTTCTTCAAAGAAGATCAGCTGCTCAGTCGCCGAGAGGCCCTGGCCGCCGTATTCCTTGGGCCAACCGATGGCCAGCCAGCCGTCACGCCCCATCTTGCGGATGGTTTCGCGAAACTCATCGCCGCCCTCAGCTCCGCGCATGCGAGCCTTCAGGTCGGGAGTCATCAGGGTCTGGAAGTAGTCACGGCACTTCAGGCGCAGTGCGTGCTGCTCCGGGGTCAAATCAATAAACATGGTTGCCCCCTTTGATCAGGCGCGATCGCCCAGAATCAGACCGCTGGTCGGAACGCCCGTACCTGCGGTCACCACCACGTTGTGCACGTTGTCCACCTGATTGACAGAGCTGCCGCGCACCTGGCGCACGCCCTCGGCAATGCCGTTCATGCCGTGGATATAGGCCTCACCCAGCTGACCGCCGTGGGTGTTCACTGGCAGACGGCCGCCACGGGCATGCATACCGGCACGCACGAACTCCTTGGCCTCACCGCGCTTGCAGAAGCCGAACTCTTCGAGCTGGGTCATGACAAACGGTGTGAAGTGGTCGTACAGCACTGCGGTCTGAATGTCGTCGGGCGTCAGGCCGCTTTGCTTCCACAGCTGGTTGGCCACATGGCCCATCTCCGGCAGATCGGTGATGTCGTTACGGTAGAACGAGGTCATGGATTGCTGGCCTTCGCTCATGCCCTGGGCTGCGCCCTTGATGTACACAGGCTTGGCCTTGAGATCCTTGGCTCGGTCGCTGGAGGTGATGACCATGGCCACGGCGCCGTCGGACTCCTGGCAGCAGTCCAGCAGGTGCAGAGGATCGGCAATCCACTTACTCTTTTGGTGATCTTCCAGCGTGATGGGCTTGCCGTAGAAGAAAGCTGCAGGATTAGTAGCAGCAAAGTCACGCACGGCAACGGCTACACGGCCAAAGTCTTCGCTGGTTGCGCCATAGGCATGCATGTAGCGGCGGGCAAACATGCCCACCCAGGCTGCAGGCGTGTGAAAGCCGTAAGGCATGTACCAACCGTAGTTCACGCTGTCGAAGAAAGGCTTGTCGCCAAAGTTGTAGTCACCGGTACCAAAGCGATACCAGCTGCGCTCGTTCATGGCGCGGTACACCACCACGGTCTTGGCGATGCCTGTGGCCACAGCCATAGCAGCGTGCAGCACGGGCGCGCAGGCTGCACCACCGCCGTGAGGGATTTGCGAGAAAAAGCTCACCTTGCGCGAACCCAGCAGGCGGGCAATTTCGTACTCGGGCACCTTGTCCATGGTGTACGAGGAAAAGCCATCCACCTCGCGGGGGTCGATGCCCGCATCTTCCAGAGCAGCCAGCGTAGCTTCCATCGCCAGACGCAGCTCAGTGCGACCGGAGTTCTTGGAAAATTCAGTAGCGCCCAGACCCACAATGGCGGCGCGGCCGGAAATATTCATATCGTTCACAGGAATGTCTCCGCTTCTTGTTTTAAGACAGCGCCACTTGCACAGTGCCGCTGACGTGAGAACCCATGGAGTTGGTTCCCTTCAAAGTGATCTGCACGCTGCGCGTGGCATCGTTCTTCTCGGTCACGGAGCCGGTGAACTTCATGGTGTCACCGGGGTAGTTGGGAGCACCCAGACGAATCTTCAGATCCATCAGACGCGCCTCGGGGCCGGCCCATCCTTCCACAAAACTCTGCACCAGACCATTGGTGGTCAGAATGTTCATGAAGATATGGGGGGAGCCCAGCTCACGCGCCGCATCGCGGTCGTGGTGACCGGGAAAGTAGTCACGCGTTGCAATCGCGCCGCCGGCAATCAGGGGCACGGTGATAGGCACGCTAACGGCCTGCAGTTCGTCACCGACGTTGACCGATTCAAAGCGAATGTTTTGGTTAGCCATGATGTATGTATTCCTTTAGCGGTCTTCAGGCAGGTCGTACTTCCAGCCGAGGTTGTCGTTATCAGCCAGCCACTGGCCCAGCGCCTCAAGGTGGTAGTTCGAACCACCGAACTCGGCCGCCAGAGCGCGGCTCCAGAACATGTAGCGGTGGATGTGATAGGTCACGTCCACGCCCATGCCGCCATGCAGGTGCTGCGCCATGCGGCCGACCTTCAGGCCCAGCTCGTTGGACTGGGCACGCACAGCGTGGGCTTGCGGCACGCAGGGCAGACCGGCATCCAGACGCCACACCAGCTGGCACAACGCGCTGCGCTGGGCTTGCATGAGGATGTAGCCGTCGGCCATCTGGCCTTGCGCCAGCTGAAAGCTACCGATGGGGCGATCGAACTGCTTGCGCTCGGTCACATACTCCACCGTGCGGCGCAGCTGCTCCTGCGTCACGCCTTGCTGCAGGCTGGCCATGCAGGCAATGGCCTGCTCGCTCACCCAGTCCAGCGCGCGACCGCGCAGCACATCCATCACAGGTGTCTGGTTGAAGGAGATATCCGCCACACCGCAGTAGTCCTGACGCATGCCTTCGGTACGCTGCACACCGGCAGCCTGCAGATTGACCAGCACCAGCTTCAGCGCGCCGCTATCCGTCTGCGCAGCCACCAGCGCCACGGGCGCCTGGGCGCCCAGTGCCACGGCATTGAGCTTGCCGGTCAGTGCATTACCCTGCAGCTTGAGGCCGGGGCCACGGCTGGCCACCACGCACTCCAGCGACAGCGCAATCAGCTCGCCTTCCATGGCGGACTGCACTACGGCATCCGCACCCTCGCCAAACTGGGCCAGCGCAGCGGCTGCCACCTGCTGTTGCCAAAGCGGAACCTGTGCCAGTGCACGGCCTTGCTGCTCCAGCACCGCCAGCAGCTCGGTTGCACCCAGGCCCAGGCCACCTGCCGACTCGGGCACCAGAATGCTGTGCAGACCGGCTGCCACGCATTGCTGCCACAAGTCCTGCATATAGGGCTGGCCCGAGGTGTCGTGCTCGCGCAGCTTCTCGTCCGTGCAGTAGTCGGCAAACAGGCTTTGCGCCATGTCTGCAAACGCACGCTGATCTTCACTGAGTTGAAAGTCCATGACTTTTCTCCCTCAATCAGGCCACGGGACGGAACTGGGGCAGGGTCAGATCGCCATCAAAGGTGACAAACTCCACCTGCACCTTCTGACCAATCTTCACATCGCCGGGTTTGACGCCGATCAGCTGCGAGATGATGCGCACGCCCTCTTCCAGCTCGATCAGTCCCACGGGGTTGGGGTACTCAAAGGGAGGCACTTCGGGGTAGTGCATGACCACGAAGGAATACACCTCGCCCTTGCCGCTGGACTCCACCGTGTCCCACTCGAAGGAGTGGCACTTGGGGCACACGGGCCCGGGCGGATGGTGCAGATCACCACAGCCCTTGCAACGCTGGATCAGCAGCTTGCCCTGCTTGACGCCTTCCCAGAAGAAGCGGTTGTCATCGCTCACACCGGGCGCAGGGCGCTTGATCTTGGGAATAGCGGCTTCACCGGCGGCTGCGGGTGCAGGTGTGTGCACTTGTGCTGGGCGGAACTTGAAGACGCGGAACATCAGCTGCCCCACTTTCTCGTCTTCGCCATTCTTGGCCTTGATCGAGAAGTAATCCATGATCTGCGTGACAAAGTAGCCCGTGCCCAGGGCTGTGGTCTTTTCCTCGCTGATGGATTCCAGGCGCGTGGTGTAGTAAAGGTCTTCGCCTTCCACCACATCGCGCTCAAACGTCAGCTCGGAGTTCACCGCCACGGTCGAGGGGAAGTTGTGCGCCTCGATCAGCTTGAGCACTTCGTAAGGGTTCTCGGTCGTGGAGCCGGGCGGATAGTTGTTCTGAACCGGACCTTCCATGCACCAGACCTGCAGCATGGCTGGGGGCGCAATGGTCTTGCCTTCCTTGTTGGTCTTCACGGCCACACCCATCAGCTCGCACCACTGGCGAATCATGGGGGCGTTGACCTTATCCCAGGCATAGACGCGCCCGTACTGCTTGCCGACGTAAGTGCGGACTTCTGCCATCCAGTCTTGATCAGTCAAGATTGTCTCCTTTGAAATTCAGTGGTTTTTTTGTACGGAATCCGAGTTCGAAGCACTCAGAAATGCCGGACGCTCGCCGCCACCATGCAGCAGCAAATTGGTGCCGCTCATATACGAAGCGCGCTTGGACGCCACATACAAACAGGCATTGGCAATGTCTTCAGGCTCGGCCAGGCGGCCTGCAGGAATGGTCTGAGCCACGGAAGCAATACCCGCTTCGTCGCCAAAATGCAGATGCGACTGCTCGGTGCGCACCAGACCGGGGCTCACGGCCACCACCCGCACCTTGGGCGCCCATTCCACGGCCAGAGAGCTGACCAGATTCAGCACTGCCGCCTTGGCCGCGCCGTAAGCCGCCGTGCCGGGCGAGGGACGCAGCGCGCTGATGCTGCCAATGCAGACAATCACGCCGCCACTGTCTTGCTGCTGCATCACGGCATTGGCCGCCTGCGAGGCGTGCAGCGTCGAGAAAAGGTTCAGGCGCAGCACGCTCTCGTGAAAGCGTGGCGACACCGTGGCAGCGTCCACATGGGGCGCGCCGCCGGCGTTGTTGATCAGCACATCCAGACGACCATGGCGCTCGCGCACGCCATCGACCATCTCCTTGACGGCCTGGGCCTCGCGCACATCACAGGCCACAAACTCGGCCTGACGCCCGCCAGCTTCAGGCAGTGTCTCGGGAGCCTGTCGGCCACAGACCACCACCTTTGCTCCGGCTGCCAGAAACGCCTGGGCAATGCCTTTGCCGATACCTTTGGTACCGCCGGTGACCAGCACTACCTGATCTTGAAAGTCGTTATTCGTATCCATGGCTGCAAATTTAGGTTTCAGCACCCGCAGCAGATACGTCCAAAAGGACGATGTATCCCCCCTCTTGGAAAACGACCATCCCCCTCAGCTAGAAACCTTGGAGCTCCTTATGACTCAACCACAGACTGCTATTGAAAACAAAGAATCTGACCCGCAGGAGCTACTGGTTCAGCGTGAGGAAAACGGCGTCGTCGTTGTGCAGATGAACCGCCCTCAGGCCACCAACGCCCTGAGTCTGTCGCTGCAGGCCGCGCTGTCACAGACATTTCTGCAACTGGGCAGTGATGACAGCGTACGCTGCATCGTGCTCACGGGGGGGGAGAAAGTCTTTGCCGCTGGTGGCGATATCAAGAGCATGGACTCGTGCGGGCCCATCGACATCATGAAGCGCCACACCGAGCGCGTCTGGGCGCCCATCGAGAAATGCCCCAAGCCCATCATTGCCGCCGTCTGCGGCTATGCCTTTGGCGGTGGCTCGGAGCTGGCCATGCACTGCGACATCATCATTGCCGGCCAGGGCGCCAGCTTTGCCCAGCCCGAGATTCGCATCGGCATCATGCCCGGCATCGGCGGCACCCAGCGCCTGGTACGCGCCGTGGGCAAGTTCCAGGCCATGCGCATCTTGCTGACGGGCAAACCCATCAGCGCCGACGAAGCCTATGCCATGGGTCTGGTCAGCCTAGTCTGTCCAGACGATCAGGTAATCCCTGAGGCGCTGAAAATGGCCAAGCTCATTGCCCACATGCCGCCACTGGCCGTGGAGCAGATCAAGGAAGTGGTGATCGCCGGCATGGATGCATCGCTGGATGCCGCCTTGCTGATGGAGCGCAAAGCCAATCAGCTGCTATTTGCCACGCAGGATCAAAAGGAAGGCATGAATGCCTTTATTGCAAAGCGCCCGGCCGTGTTCAAGGGTGAATAAACGGGATCGGACCACTGGTTCAATGAAAGCACCTCGGCCTTCTCATGGAGTAGCGGCGCCATAAGCTGCCACTCCAGCGCACTCCCCCCCCACTCCCTAGCGCTGTCATCGCTGCCCTGCACTGGGTAACTCGCGCTTCACAAGGCACGGACTTTTTGTAGCTCGCCCAAAGACAGCTCAATGAGGTGCGAGATAAAACGCCGCGCAAGGTCTCAAAGCGCCCTGCGACCTAGAATCACCGGCTGTGTCGAAAGAACCGTCATGGCCATGGCCGTGGCCATGAAAGGCTTTCATTCTTGCAACCAGTGGTGGTGAAGATATGAGCAAGCCTTTCATTTCCCTGTGCCCGGAGATCACCCGGGCCAATGCGCTGAATCTGATGGACTGGCTGGAGGACGACAACGTCACCCGCTACCTGAGCGATTCGCGCCACGTCTCCCGCTTTATCGAGCAGGTCATTGGCCGCGTGCAGCTGCCGATACTGACCCATTTGTTCAATCAGGGCGGGCGTTTCTTCATGGCCTACGACCGCCACGATGCACCGGTGGGCTTTGTGCGCCTGATCAAGACGGGCACGGACTGCGAGATCGTGCTGGTCATTGGCGACCGTGACAACTGGGGCCGCAAGCTCGGAGCCAGCGCTTTGCGCGAGGGCATGAAGCTGGCCTTCTTCGAGATGCGGGCCGAGCGGCTGATCGCCAAGATTCACAGCAGTAACACGCGCTCTATCAAAGCCTTTATGCGCTGCGGCTTTGAGCTGGACCACGAAAGTGTCTCGCTCAAAACCTTCACGCTGAGCAGTGAGCGCTATCTGCAGCAACTACACACCCAGGCGCGCAGCAAGGCCTCTGACATTTGCATCACGGAGATCGACCAGAACCGCCTGAGGAATCTGGTGCTGATGGAGTATGAGTCGGACGTGGTCAATCTGGAGCACGAGATCGAGCGAGCCACCGTGGTCAACCCCAAGCAGATAGAGCGCGATGTGGTGACCATGAACTCGCAGGTCCTTTTGCATCTGGACAACCGTGAAGTGTCCGTGGGCCTGGTGTATCCGGAAGATGCCGACAGCAGTGCCGGCAAGCTGTCGGTTTTCTCGGAGGTCGGCACCGCCATTCTGGGCTACCGCGAAGGCGACGAGATTGACTGGCGCCTGGATGACCGCACCTGCCATATCTCCATCGCCAAAGTGCTCTACCAGCCCGAGGCAGCGGGTGACTTTCACCTCTAGCTTTCCACCCCGAGATCAAGGGCACAAAGCTCAAGCGTTCCGCACTCAAGCCCTGACATCGCTATCAAAATGAAAGCTGCCTGCTCTTGATAAGCATTGATTTCAGATATAAATCCATCTGAAATTCAATGAAATCAAGCGCAAGCAGCTTTTAATTCAGGAGCATACCGGCATACATTCCAGCCGGTATGGCGACTCGTTAGACGCCCATCTCAGGCTGCGTGGATATTGGCCTTGCCAAACAGCGCCCGCATGCTGACCACCTTGCCGGCCTCATTGAAGCGGAAATGGTCAATGGGCGCGATCACGGTCTGGCGGCCCTGGTACTCGAAGCTCACGGTAAAGGCAAAAGCCGCCTCGTTGGCCACGGCACGCACCTCCTGCGTCAGTGCCACCTTCAGCGGCAGCTTGAGCGAGTTGGCATAGAACGCCCGAATGGCCTCAATACCGCGCTGAGGCTCCGAGCCCACGGGATCTTCCACCGTGGCGTCATCGGCATACAGGGCAACAATGCCCTCCAAATCGCCGGCGTTGAGTGCCGCCACATAGCGTTGCACCACGGCGGTCATATGTTCTGCTGTATTCATTTCTTCTCCAATCGGGCGGCACTTCAAACGCACCATTCAAAGTCACAGCGGCCTAGCAAAGAGATGGCCAGCAAGGGGCGCCCCGCAGCAAGGCCATCGCTCCCCTTGCGCGAAGCGAGAGAGGAGGAAGGCGCAAAGCGGCTCAGGGGGAATCAAAATGCCGTTGGACGCATCACCGCATCAATGCCGCCATCAATGACGATCTGCGCACCATGCACATAGCCCGCGGCCGGGCTCATCAAAAAAGCGATAACGGAAGCCATCTCGGAAGGCTCGGCACGGCGGCCCAGCGGCGGCACGAACTTGCTGATGGATTCGCTGAAACGCGGATCATCCAGACCGGCTTGCAGCAGCGGGGTATCCGTGGCGCCGGGCGCAATGGTGTTCAGGCGCACACCGGCCTTGCCCCAGGCGGCAGTGCGCTTGCGCACGGCCACCGTCAGCGCATTCTTGCTGCCGGCATAGGCCAGATTGCCGCCGTGCTCACCCGCATTTTCAACAATGGCACGCGCCTTGGCCTCATCGCCGCCCTCCAAAGGAGCGGCCAGCGGATTCTTGTCAAATGCCAAGTGGGCCGATGCCACCGAAGAGATCACCACGGCAGCCGCATTCTTGCTCTTTTGCAGCTCTGGCAAAAAGGCATCGAGCAATTCGGTCGCACCAAAGTAATTCACGGACACCACATTGCCCAGCACCTTGGTCTGCGGACCCAGCCCTGCGCACAGCACCAGACCATCCATGCCATCGCTGCATTGGGCCAGCACATCGGCAATGGCTTGCTTGCGGCCCTGGGAGTTGGAGAGGTCCGCAATCACCTCCGCATCACGAATGTCGATACCGACGATTCGATGGCCAGCGGCTTCCAGGGCCTTGCGGGTGGCCGCGCCAATGCCGGTGGCGCAGCCGCTCATGACGATAGTGCTCATTTGTCTCTTCCTTGTTTCTTGGGTTGTTGGCGACGCACATCAAAGCCCAAGCCAGCGCGCCGCACTACATGCAAACGGACGATGTGATTCCCCCATGGAAAAACTACTGTGGGCATCTCACACTGGCGCAAGACTTCGTTCATTACGCTTCTCATGTACCCCTCTTTGTTTCAGCCCATTCGTATCGGCCATCTGACCCTGAAAAACCGCATTTTGATGGGGTCCATGCACACCGGTCTCGAAGATCAGGCCCAGGGTTTTGAAAAGCTGGCGACTTTTTATGTAGAGCGCGCCAGGGAAGGTCTGCAGCTGATCGTTACCGGCGGCTTTGGCGTCAACGAGCATGCTCTTGGCATGCCCGAGCACGCCGAGTTTTCCACGCTGTGCACCCACGAGCAGGCGGCGCGCCACCGCGTCATCACCGAGGCCGTGCATGCCGAGGGCTGCCACATTCTGATGCAGGTGCTGCATGTGGGCCGCTACGACCACGGCAGCGGCGGCGTCTCGCCCAGCAGCGTGCTCTCCAAGCTCAGCAACCGCAGCTCGCGCGAACTCAGTGGCGAGCAGATTGAACAAATCATCGCCGACTATGTGCGCTGCGCCCGTCTGGCCCATGAGGCAGGCTATGACGGCGTGGAAGTCATGGGCGGCGAAGGCTATCTGATCAACCAGTTCCTGGCCCCACTGACCAACTTCCGCACCGATGAATGGGGGGGCGATGCCACAGGCCGCAGCCGCTTTGCGCTGCGCATTGTGCAAGGCATTCGTGCCGCACTGCCCCACAACTTCGTCATCAGCTTTCGCCTGTCGCTGATGGACCTGGTCGAGCATGGCAGCCACTGGAAGGAAGTGCTGGACCTGGCCCGCCAGCTCGAAGCTGCGGGCGTGGACTTGTTCAATACCAGCGTGGGCTGGCATGAGGCGCGCATTCCCACCATTGCCATGATGGTGCCGCGCGCTGCCTTCAGCTGGGCGGCCGAGCAGCTCAAACACGCCGTCAAGGTACCCGTGGCAGCCAGCAACCGCATCAACACGCCCGAAGTGGCCGACGATCTGATTGCCCAGGGTCATGCCGACATGGTGGCCATGGCCCGTCCTTTTCTGGCTGACCCTGCCTTTGTGCGCAAGGCCCAAACCGGCCAGAACACGGCCATCAACACCTGCATTGCCTGCAACCAGTCCTGCCTGGACCGCATCTTCACGCGCCAGCAAGTCAGCTGCATGGTCAACCCCAGGGCCTGTCGCGAGTGGGAATGGCCTCAGGGCAAGGCGAAAAAGCCCCTCAGGGTCGCCGTGCTCGGCGCGGGCCCTGCGGGTCTGGCCTGCGCCCGCGAAGCGGCCGAGCGCGGTCACAAGGTCACGCTGTTCGAGCCCAGCATACGCATAGGCGGCCAGTTCTTTCTGGCACAGAAAGTGCCCGGAAAGCAGGAGCTGGGAGAGACGCTGCGCTACTTCGAGTACGAAATCCAGCGCCTGGGGATCGAGCTGCGGCTGAACACCACGCCCGACATCGCGGCGCTCAAGGGGTTTGATCATGTGGTCGTCGCCACGGGCGTCACGCCCAGGCGCAGTGGCATTGAGGGCGAAAACAACTCCAAAGTCATTGACTATCTGGAGGCCCTGCGCAGCCCGCGCTTTGTGGGTGAGCGCGTTGCCATCGTGGGTGCCGGCCCTCTGGGCTTTGACATGGCCGAGCTGCTGGCGCACCACAAAGCCGACGACGGCAGCGTGCTGGCCTTTAGCCGCGAATGGGGCATAGACCTGCAGCGTGAGCAGCGCGGCGGCATTCAGGCCAGCGAGAAAACGCAGTCTCCACGCCATATCTGGCTGCTGCAGCGCAGCAAGTCCCCCATGGGCAGCACCCTGCCCACTACCACAGGCTGGATACGGCGCAGCCGCGTCAAGAGCAAAAATGCACGCATGCTCAATGACGCCGAGTACATCCACATTGACGAAAACGGCTTGCACCTGCGCATTCGCGGCGAGCAGCGCTGCCTGAGCGTGGACAACATCGTCATCTGTGCCGGCCAGGATGCGCACGACCCCTGGTCCGCCAGACTCCAAGAACACAGCATTGCGCACACCGTGATTGGAGGCGCGCGCAATGCTCACAAAATTGACGCAGCGCGCGCCATCGAGGAAGGGGCCGAACTCGGCCGACAACTATAGGAGACAGCGAAACAAAATGAGCAATCCCCACGCATCAATGCTGCAGCCGGGCCGTATTGGCACCATGGAGCTGAAAAACCGCATCATCATGGCCCCCATGGGCGAGAACTACGGTGGCACCGACGGCGTCTGCGGCGAACGCGCCCAGGACTATTACGCAGAGCGCGCCAAGGGCGGCACCGGCCTGATCATCATGGGCACGGCCGCCATCTCCTGGCCCACAGGCACCAGCGAGCCGCACCAGCTGGGCATCTCCAACGACGACTTCATCCCCGGTCTGGCCGAAGTCACGCGCCGCGTTCACTCGCACGGCGGCAAGGTCGCCATCCAGATCAATCACAGCGGCAAGGTCGCCGCCAACGACCGCACCCACGGCCGTGAGATGTGGGTGTCCTCCATTCCGCCCAACGGCCCCGTGGCTGAAGCCATGCGCACCGTCACGCCCAAGGAGTTCTCGACCTTTGTGGGAGTGGGCCCCCACCCCGACCGCTACCGCGTGATGGACAAGGCCGATATTGCCCAAATGGTGGAATGGTTTGCCGCCGCCGCCCTGCGCGCCAAGCAGGCCAACTTTGACGCTGTAGAAGTGCACTGTGCGCACAACTACATGATCGCCAACTTCCTCTCGCCCTTCTTCAACAGCCGCACCGATGAATATGGCGGCAGCTATGAAAACCGCAGCCGCCTGCTGCGCGAGGTGCTGACCGCCGTGCGCGAACGCGTGGGCGCGGACTTCCCCATCTGGGTGCGTATTGACGCCGAAGAAATGCACACGCCCGGCGGCATCACCATGGACGAGGCTCTCAAGACTGCCAAGCTCTGCGAAGAGCTGGGCGCGGATGCTATCAACGTCTCGGCCTATGCACGCCTGCCCACCGGCACGGCTTTTACCGACGCACCGATTCCGCAAAAGCAAAATGCCTATCGCGAATTCGCCATCGGCATCAAAAAGGCCGTGAGCATTCCCATCATCTCGGCAGGCCGCTGGGAGCTGGATGCAGCCGCTGCCGCCATCAGCAATGGCGAGATCGACTTTGTGGCCATGGGCCGCAAGCTGCTGGCCGATCCCGACCTTGCCAACAAGCTGCAAGCCAACACCGCCCAGAGCGTGCGCCCCTGCATTTACTGCTATGCCTGCGTGAGCGAGATTTTCATCAACAAGGGCATCAAGTGCGCGGTCAACGCTCAGACCGGCCACGAAGCGACCAGGGCCATCACCTTCGCCGAAAAGCCCAAGCATGTGCTGATCGTCGGTGGCGGCCCCTCGGGCATGGAAGCCGCCCGTGTCGCCGCCCTGCGCGGCCATCGCGTGACTCTGGCCGAGCGCAGTGACCGCCTGGGCGGCACCCTGTTCTTTGCCGCTCTCGCCTACCCAGAGAACGGCCGCCTGCTGGACTATCTGGTCAAGCAGATGGATCACCCCAATATCCAGGTGCGCTTCAACACCACCGTGGATGCCAAGCTGATCAACGAGCTGCAGCCCGACGAGATTCTGGTGGGCACCGGCGCCAAGCGCGCAGCACCCGCCATCGAAGGCGCAGACCAGAGTCACGTGTGGAGTGGCGACGAGCTGCGCCGCCTGATGACCGGCGACCGCGCCGACGAAATTGCCAAAGCCAAGCTCAGCCTGACCGAGCGCGCGCTGTTCAAGGCCGGCGGCATGCTCAAGGTGACCGACAGCACGGCAGCCATTCAGAACCTGTCCAAGCTGTGGATGCCACTGGGCAAGAAGGTCGTCATTGTGGGCGCAGGTCTGGTCGGACTGGAGCTGGCCGAGTTCCTGCTCGATCGCGGCCGTGAAGTCACCGTGCTGGACCCCGGCACCCATCCGGGCACCGAACTCGCCATCGTGCGCCGCTGGCGCGTCTATGACGCCGTCAAGGCCCACGGCAAGCTGCTGATGCAGTCCAACGTGACCAAGATCGAGCGCAAGGAAGTCGTCTGGACCGACAAGAACGGCGAAGAACACCGCACGCCCGCAGACTCCGTGGTGCTGGCCATTGGTGCAGAAGCCGACTCCACCGTCGCCGATCAGTTGCAGACCATCACCCAGATTCCTCTGCGCCGCATTGGTGACTGCAACGACCTGGGCTATATCGAAGGCGCCATGCACTCGGGCCACGCAGCAGGCCGTGCGATCTGATTTTCTGCTTCACCCAAGGCATGACGAGTTCGCAAGGCTCGTCATGCCTTTTTACTTTTGATGATGCCTGAATCCTTGAGCACCCTCACCACAGCTCTTGCCTTTGCCGAAGCTCCGCGCTGGCATGCTGGCAGGCTCTGGTTTTCCGATATGTATGCGCAGCGCGTGTGCAGCATCGGCAGCAACGGCGACTTGCGCACCGAGCTGCAGCTCGATGACTGGCCATCAGGCCTGGGCTGGCTGCCCGATGGCCGCCTGCTGCTTGTCTCCATGCAGCGGCGCTGCATACTACGTCAAGATCCCGAAGGCCTGGTGCTACACGCCGACCTCTCGCAGCTTGCACCCGCCCACTGCAACGAGATGGTAGTGGATGCTCTGGGCCGGGCTTATGTGGGCAACTTTGGCTTTGATGTCTTCAGCAGCACGCCGCCCTGCACAACAAATCTGATCTTGGTACAGCCCGACGGCAGCGCCCGCGTGGTGGCCGATGAGCTGATGTTCCCCAACGGCAGCGTCATCACGCCCGATGGCAAAACACTGATCGTCGCCGAGACCATAGCACACCGGCTCACGGCCTTTGACATTGCCGCCGATGGCAGCCTGAGCGGCCGCCGCGTCTGGGCCAACCTGGGCCACTTGATGCCCGACGGCATAAGCCTTGATGCAGAGGGAGCGCTGTGGGTCGCGTCCCCCTCCACTCCAGAGTTTGTGCGCGTGCGCGAAGGGGGTGAAATCACTAACCGAATCCCCAGCACCACGCCGGCCATTGCCTGCGCCCTGGGCGGCGAAGATGGGTACACACTATTCATGCTCAGCGGCCCCACCTGCGCGCCTGAGCAAGCTTTGGAACTGCGGCAGAGCCAGATTGAGACTATGCGAGTCGCCGTGGCGGGGCGCTACTGAAAACAAGGATTGCTATCTATTAAATAGCATTAATCGCTCTCAGTGATTAGGCTACAGGCTGTTTTTATTGAATTTCAGTCTATTAAGCAGAAGTGTTCTCAATGAAGTCGGCGCGAGCTGTGTCACTGGCAGCTGACTGCAATCGACCGAGGCTGTGTGAAAACACGTAAACATCAGGTTTCTTTGAGTAGTAAAAACCATTGCCGACAGCACAACCATCGACCTGGATGGTTCTGAAAACGTGATGTCCTAATTGCTTTGCTCATGACTCGGTTTTCACGCAACCTCGACCCATTGCTTCCGCTCTCAATTTGACTACGATGGTCTGCTTCGCAGCGGTAGCTAACTGTCCAAGTTGAGTTCTGAGCCGCCCAAAAAAATTCAGCGCACTGTCCCCAAAACATTGGAACGAGTGGTCATTAGAACTGGTATCAACACTCAGATGACGAAGCTAGCACGGATCGGGCTAGCTAGCTGTCAGGTCCCGGACGATTACGCGATGAATCCCTTCGTGCGCATTTGTTCACGAATCCCCCGTTGAAGCTTGGCACCGGGAACACAGCGAGCAGTGGACTAAGAGATCGCTTGGAGGGCTTACGCCATCAGTCTATGCGCAGACACTGATGCACTACCAGCTAAATGGCCTCATCGGACTCCAAAGTTCTGTGCGGTTCAAATATGTGGGGGCGTCGAGGCATCACCACTCAAACACGTTTCAAGCTGACGCTAACGCAAAGAACGCTACAAACTAAGGACGCCATAAAAATACCGGCTTTCAGCCGGTATTTTTATGGGAGTGCAGAAATTACTCGTTACGCACACCAAGATTTTGGATGATGGGCTTCCACATCGCTGTATCACGGTCAGCGTACTTCTTCAGCTCAGTCACTGGCCCCAGAATTACGACTTGCTTAGCTGCTTCGTATCGTTTGACTAACGCAGGATCTTGCAAGCACTGCTGGGTTTGTTCGTGCAGCTTGTTAACGATGGCGCTAGGCGTTCCGCTTTTCGCAACAATAGCACCCCAGCTGCCACGGGAAAGCTCTGGCGCATCCAGAACTTCATTAATGGTTGGAACGTTGGGAATCTCAGGCATCCGCTTTTCGCCAAACACCGCCAGTGGTTTGATTTTTCCGGCTACGGCTTGCGGCAAAGCAGTGCTTGCCACAAACAAGCCGAGGTCAATTTGGTCGCCCGCTAAAGCGGTAATGCCTGCAGGCTCCCCCTGGAACGGTACGTGGGTAAATTTCGTCTGCATCTTGGCGGACAAAATAGCTTGCATCAAGTGTGCAGGCGAGCCATTGCCGGGTGAACTGAAATTCTAGCCGCCGTCTGTTGCCTGAGATGCTTTGGGAATATTACCAAAAGCTGAAATCTTGGAATTGGGGTTCGTTGCCAGAATGTAGGGAGCGGTCACCAGCAAAGAAATGGGTTCAAAGTCCTTTTCTGGGAAGTACGGCTGTTTAGCATAGATATACGGCGTGATAGCAAAGTGCGACATGCCAGCAAAGAACAAGGTATAGCCATCTGCAGCCCCTTGCTTTAGCGCCTGGATCGCAGGAATGCCGAATGCACCACCTCGGTTGTCGACAACAACGGGTTGACCTACCTTCATGCCGATGCAATCTGCCCATATCCGAGCGATGTTGTCTGAGCCGCCGCCAGCCGCAGCGGGAACAATCAAACGGATGGGTTTTTGTGGCCAAGCCACCTCTTGCGCGTGCGCTGTTGTTGCTATCGAAAAGCTCGCGGCAGACGCCAGACTAATTGCCAGTGCGCGACCCACGATGCGTGGACGAGTCGATGTCGTGTGAAGGACATGCATCGCTTTTTTCATATTGAATCCTTGAATCCCGAAGAGTTTCAAAACGCCCCGAATACGCGAATGAATCGCATCGGGTGTGTTACCTGATAAAGCTTAGTGATCACTCTTATTGGTGACTTTTGTACACAGCAAAATTCCATATATGCAAATATCAGACCAGCCTAATGCTCGTCGGGTGTGCCATGCGCACTCTCTAGATGAGCAGGGAAATGCACGGAGTGCCGACTCAAGCCGAGCAATCTAGCTTTTAAAAATCAGCTGTGCGGGATGATAGCCAGTTTTTGCATATATGCAAATTATCTTACAATCCAGCGTTTTAAATCCGTGTCGGACTTCCGCAGGCATACCGTAGAGATGTCGAAATTAGTCCGGTGCATTCAGCTTAGAGCACCGTATGAAATCCATAGAATATTTCCAAGGCCCGGCAGCATTCCCTATCTCCAAGGCAATCCGTATTGGTGATTTCGTATTTTTGTCGGGGCAAATTCCGCTGCAAGATGGCAAACCACTGCTGGATAGCATCGAAGCACAAACACATGCTGTGTTGTCCACAATTTCCAGCAGCCTACAAGCAGCAGGAAGTTCAATGGATCAGGTCATTAAAACCACCATCTGGTTGAGCGATCTTGGAAATTTTGAGCGATTTAACGAGGTCTACCGCACCTACTTCAAAGAGGGTGCATACCCAGTGCGTAGCACCGTGGAGGCCAAACTGGCATTCGGCGTAGGCGTAGAGATCGAAGCACAAGCCTATTCGCCAGCGCAGTAAGAACTGCTCGGCTGCAGATTTCACTTTATGTGGACACCCGTTCCAATATTTCGTGGACAGCTCACCACTCCAATTGGACACCTTGCTACTTCGGTTATCGTTGAAAGCTGACGCATTTCGGTCTGATTGGAGGATGAACTTACTTAGTATGAGGTCGAGCTTAAGGAACCTCTGCATAAGTCCCCAACGCATGTGCTTGCACATGCGTGCCGGGTGCGGCAGCATCCCGGCCTATGCAGCAATTTGATCTTGGCCTGAACCTTTCCACCAAAAAAACACGTAAACGCGAATTCCTGGAGCAGATGCAGCAAGTCGTTCCATGGCAAGAGTTGGTGGACTTGATTGCGCCATATGCACCTGAAGGTCGCAAAGGGCGGCCTCCATTTCCTGTGGAGATGCTGCTACGCATTCACTTCATGCAGCAGTGGTTCAACCTCAGCGATCCAGCGATGGAAGAAGCACTGCATGACATGCCCTTGTTTCGGGAATTCGCTAGCCTGTCATGGCAGTGCCACGCCTGATGAGAGCACTATCCTGA